>NZ_JBHSPR010000069.1:0-92907 GCF_042658085.1 Plantactinospora solaniradicis
AAACCGAGGTGGTCCCGTTTCAGCCGGATCACAGTGCTCAGGATTCGAGCGGCGTTGACAGCCGTCCGGGCGGGCCAGCCGTCGCTGCTGCATGAGGTCGAGTTCGCCGGTGGCCCGGTCGGCGGCGGCGATGTGTCGGGCAGCCGCGTCCGGTGTGATCCTCTCCAGGAGGTAGTCCCGCAGGGTTTGTGGGAGCGGTTGTCACGGCAGATCGGCGTGGCGATGGAGCCGTGCAAGTCCAGCACACGGATCGCGGGTCGGCAGTCCGCGGGCTGACAACAGGGTAGGAGCGGCGGGCCCGGCGTTTGCGGGTGGTCCCGGACCCGCAGACCGCAGACCGTACTACAACGCCGACCTGGGCGGATGGACGAGCCAGGATCGTCACCTGTCCACCTCCGGGCTTGGGTAGGCCGAGGCTCTTCGACAACTCCGCCGCGACGGTCAGGCCCGGCATCCGGTCGGCGAGGTGCTGCGCCGCGTCGCGCTTGTCGGCACGGACGTCGTCCGGCGTTTGGCCGGCTGCGACGTGATGTTGAGCTCTGCTGGCTCCGATGCCGAGCAGGGCCCAGTGCGCCGCCTGGTCGGCGGGGATGCCTGCCTGCGGGTACTCCCGGGCGGCGCGGTACCACACCTGCGGGTCGTGGCCACCTCGGCGCAGCTCGGTGCGGAACCGATCCGCGTACCGGCTGAGCTCGCGTAGCAGACCCCTGCCGTGCCGGTACGGTGGGGGCGAACGCGGCGTGTTCGTCGTACGGCTCGCACGTTGGCCTTTGCGTATGCGCTGTCGATCCGGGCGTCCACGACGATTCCCACTGCTGGCACCGTTCGGTGTGGACTTGCGGTATCGATCTCCCCAGGACGCCCACCGACGAGCAGAGGGCTCCAAGGGCGGGCGGCCCCCCAGCCGTCGACCCGAGGGTCTACAAGCAGCGTCAGGCTTCATCAGCAAGATCGGTGGCGGCACCGTCGAGGAGGGCGTCATCGGGTATGGGCAGCGCAGCGCCGGGTCGTCCAACGCCGTCGTCGAGGAGTCCAGGGAGGCCGGCGAGGACGAGTACAGCGCTTCGGTCAGCCCTGAACAGCGCCGGCGTGGGTTACTCGCTGGGCATTTCGGAGACAGAGAAGTTCTGACCCGTACCCTCCTCGTCGAACGGAGATAGCTATGCTGGAAAACCTCGCCGTGGTCGGCGGCCCGAAGACGCCTGTCGCCACACCGGTGCTGATCGGCTTCTTCGTCCTCGTCGCGGTCGCCATGGTCGTGATCCTGTTCCTGCGCTCGCGCAACAAGTAGCACCGCACGATCCGGGCCGGCCGGGCCGCACCGGCCGTCCCGGCACACCCCAATGTGGACCGGCACATGCAGAAAGAGAACAGCCGCGGGCCGGGTGTGTGGCGCTGGTAACGCTCGTTCAGTAATGGGCGAGGATCTGCGTGACGGGATGACCAAGAAGAGCGGCGACATCGGCGAGTTCTGCGGCGTCAAGTTCGTATTTTTCGCGCGTCGGGTTCATGGCGCTCACCTCGAACCGTGCGAACCCCATCGGCCAGTCGTACCGGAGGGTGTCCAGCAGGACGACCGCACCGCAGCATGGCACGGCGACGTCCAGTCTCTCGAAGCCTTCGTCGTTCTCCTCGGCCAGGTCGTAGAGCCAACCCACGTCGCTTTCTCCGTCGCACCGCGAGCACCTGATCCGGGTAGTGTTCTCGCCAGCGTCGATCAGGGTTACTCGATCGTAGAACTCGTAGTCGACCTCTTCGACATCGTCAGCGGGGCCGGAGAACAGCCGAGCGACATAAGCTGCGGCCGCAGCGGCGGCGTCGGGGGTAGGCTGCCATTCCAGGTCAGTGGGAATCAATCGTATGTACCCATCGCTCACAACGCTCAGGATGTCTGATGCCGTTCGCGCAGGTTGCATCGGGTAGGCATGGACCGCACTCAACTCGGCACCTCCGGACGTCCACCGGTGCCGGCGCCGGTCACGGATCGTGACGACTTCGGGTGGGGTGGCGCACGGGCTGCGGCTACGAGAGTAAGCACTGGTGACGTCTCCAGAACGGAAACGACCTCCTCACGCAGCTGCGAGCTGTTCGTAGTCGTCGACGTCAAGCCTCAGGCTTGCGGCGGCGACATTCTCTTCCAGGTGTGCCTGGGAAGAGGTGCCGGGGATCGGCAGCATGACGGGCGAGCGGTGCAGAAGCCAGGCCAGCGTGACCTGTGTAGGGGTCGCGTGGAGCCGATTGGCGACGGCGGTGAGCGAGTCCGCGGCGCCGCCCCTTGTCATCGGCGCGACTGGAAGCCATGGGATGAAGGTGATCCCACGTTGTTCGCAGTGTTCGAGTACGTCCTCTGAGGCTCGGTCGGTGAGGTTGTAGCGGTTTTGAACGCTGACGATCGGAGTGATCTGCTCGGCCTCCCTGAGTTGGTCGACGGTGACTTGCGAGGGCTCTGTTGCGTCGCCGGTTGCGGGCCTGGGGCAGTGTTGACGCATGAAGCGATCGGGCCAGCGTCGTGCGTGGTCGCCGCCAGGGTCGGCGTTCGCCGGGTTCCGGTTTCCGGCTGAGGTGATCGTGGTCGCGGTCCGCTGGTACCTGCGATTCAACCTGTCCTACCGGGATGTGGAGGAACTGCTGGTCGAGCGGGGTGTCGAGGTCGACCACGTCACCGTGTACCGGTGGGTGCAACGCTTCACCCCGCTGCTGGCCGACGCCGCCCGGATCGCCCGCCACTCGCCTGGTGACCGGTGGTTCGTCGACGAGACCTACGTCAAGGTCAATGGTGTGTGGCGATACGTGTACCGGGCCGTCGATCAGACCGGGCAGGTCATCGATGTCCTCGTCTCGGCCCGGCGGGACGCCGCCGCGGCGCGACGGTTCTTCCAGCGGGCGCTGCGGATGCTGAAGGTGACACCCGTCGAGGTGGTCACCGATGCTGCCCCGGTCTACCCGGCGGTTCTCGACGAGCTTGTTCCGTCGGCCTGGCATCACGTCGAGCGGTACGTCAACAATCCGATCGAGGCCGACCACAGCCAGCTCAAGCATCGGTTACGGCCGATGCGTGGGTTACGGACCGGCGTCGCCAGGGGATGCGCCACCAGCACACCGGTGGCGCGGTCGGCGGCAAGCAGCACACGATCCCCGGCCACGAGCCGGCACCACCGCCGCACCGCCAACGGCAGAAGCAGGTGACCGCGATCGTCGATGCGGTGGACACCATCGGGGGTCGCACGGACCACGATCATCCCGGCCCGCTCGCGAACGTCCGCCGCACCCGCGAAGGACGCACCAAACGCGAGATCATGCGCAGCCTCAAGCGCTACATCAGCCGGCAACTCTTCCGGACCCGGAACAGCGCCCACTCAGCCACCAGCACCACTTGACAGCTATAGAAGCATCTCAGTGACTGGGTGGTGCAGCAGGCCCGCAACCTGATACTGGGCCTGGGAGAGCGAGCCAACCGGTTCCGGTTCCTGATCCGGGACCGGGATGCCAAGTACGCTTCCATGTTCGACACCGTGCTCCGGGTTGAGGGCATCGAGGTGCTCCGGACGCCGCCACAGGCGCCCCGCGCGAACGCGTTCGCGGAGCGCGTGGGTACGCACGGTCCGGCGGGAATGTCTGGACCGGATCCTGATGTACAACACGCGGCAACTGCTCGCCGTACTGGGCGAATACCTTGCGCACTACAACGGGATCGGCCGCATCAGGCCTGCGGGCAACGCTCACCTGATCGGGACAGCCTTCCGGCGAAGGTAGCTGATCTGGGTGCGGTGCGGGTCTGGCGAAGGAAGATGGTCCACGGGTTGATCAACGAGTACGAGCAAGCAGCGTAGTCGAAACCGAATTTTCGAACGGTACACGCTCTGTCAGCTGAAGTTGAGAAGGACGCTCTGGTCGACGACGATGGCGTGTGCGACGTCGGTGAGCTTCTTGTTGTTGCCCCGGGCGTAGGTGCGGATGACGGTGAACGCCTCATCGACGCTGATTTGGCGGGCTTGAGCGACGGCACCTTTCGCTTGTTCGATCACGATCCGGCTGTTCAGGGCGCCCTGTAGTTGCTCGGTCAGGACTTCGCCGCGGTGGATGGCGCGTTCCTGCAGCAACGCGATCGCGGCGATGTCCGCGAGGGACTGCACGATCGGCACGTCCGCACCGTCGAAGTCACCGCCCTGAGTGTCGCCGAAGACGTTCAACGCCCCGATGGTCTGGCTGCGTAGTCGCATCGGGAAGGCGTGTACGGACTGGAACCCGGTGGCCGTGGCGCGGGGGGCGAAGCGGGGCCACCGGGGGGCGGCTTCGCCGAGGTTCACGTTGATGACGGGCTGCCCAGTGCGGAACGCCTCCAGGCAGGGCCCCTCGCGGGTTTGCAGTTGGAACAGTTCGAGGAGTTTGACGTTCTCGTTGGAGCCTGCCATGAACTCGAGTCGGCCGTCCTTGCCGGCCAGGACCAGGCCGACGGCGGCGGCGCCGACCAGGTCGGCGGTCCGGTCGGTGAGCATGTGCAGGAACTCGAGCAGGTCGAACTCGTCGACCAGGGTGTCGGCGACCTCGACGAAGATCGTCGCGAGGCGTTCGGCGGAAACGGTGGTCATGCCTGCCTCCCGGCATCGATGCGTGAATACAACACGGTCATGGGCGATCTCGGTCGAACTGCAACCTGCGGGCCACGACGTCACGGGCGACATCACCCAGGCCGCGACCCTCGGCGTACGCGTAGGCCCGCATCCTTGCCATGGCCTCACTGAGTGTCCCTCCGATCTGCACCATCACCATGCCTTGGGCCTGGAACAGTTCCGCCCGGTAGCCGACCGCGTCGGCCACACCATCGTCGGTGTCGACGTCGCTGGTGGCTTCGTGCTGGTCGAGCAGGGCCTCCAGGGTGAGGTCGGCGAAGGTCATCGCGTCGCTGAGCTGATCCGCCGACAGTGCCCCGGGGTGATCGCGGAAAACGTCCAGGACGCCCAAACGGGCGGCGCCCATCTGGAGTGGGAACGCGAACACGGCTCGGACGCCGCTGTCGTGAGCGGCGGGACCGTACATCGGCCAGCGGGCCGCCGCGTCGTGGGCGAGGTCTGGGATCAGGACCGGGCGGCGGGAGTCGAAAGCATCGATGCAGGGACCTTCACCGAGGACGAACTGGAGTTCCTCGATCCGCTCGCTGTGTGGGTCGGAGGCCGCGCATACCCCGCGTACACCGTTGTCGGTCAACATGCTGATCCCGGTCCCGGACGCCGACAACGTTCGGGCGGCTGTCTGACACACCCGCTGGAGGTAGTCGGCGGTGCTGTGGGACCGGCCTGGCTGCGCCGCGATGAGATTCCTGATCGCGGTGACCCGGTCAGCCACGACGTACACCGGAGCAAAACAGCGGGTCGGTTCGGCGGCACAGCGTCGCCGTGGGAGTACCGGAAATGGGAACTGGCACGGCTACACCTCTGCGGCGGATGAAGTGACCGCCGGGGCTCGGGCAGTAGGACCGGATGGTCCGATCCTGCTGGAAGCCTACTCGCCCTGACGAATCTTGCAGATGCGTGCACCAGAAGCATCGGCCGGCTTGCCGGTAACCACGCCCCAGGGCATGATGCTTGATACGGCTCCAGGTGGTGGGCCGTTGCCCCGGACCCGGCATGACACACGCCACGCAAGGCGGGACCATGCCTCAAAACTCCGACGGCTTCTACCAGGAATCCGATCACGGTCTGACCCTCACCGCTCGCACTCTGCCCGGCGGTGATCGCCGTACCTACCTGTGCCTGGCCGGCGAGATCGACATTGCGTCATCTGCGGTCCTGTCCAAGGCCGTCGACTGGCTGACCGCGTTGGGGCCGGTCATTGTGCTGGTGGACCTCGCCGAGCTCACCTTCGCCTGCTCGACGCTATCCAACTTCGTCGTACGAGTCCGCCAATCGATGCCGGACGACGCCGAGCTCATCCTGTGGCGGGCCAGGCCGGCGACCGAATGGATGTTACGGGTCACCGACATGGCAACCATCGCCACTATCCGCGACGAGGCCCAGTGATGCCCCCACCGCACTCGTCTGAGTCCTTACCTGCCAAGTGCGGAATGAACCCATCCCTTGACATACGTCGTGCCAACCGAGGATGCGCGAGCGTCGGCCCGCATAAGTGATGCCCATAGTTGATTTTGACCTGACTCTTGGCGGACATCATTAGCTTGATCAGCCCTTTGCTCGCTGTCGGCAGCTCGGCCACGTCGTCGTTCGGCTCGGCATCATCGAGCACGCATCTGGCCTACGGCGCCGAAAGCGCTTACTGAGCAGGTGTTGCGATGGACTGGTAGGTACGTCGTTCTGATATGGACAAAAACTGGTGACGCTATGTGCCCACTGTTGCGCCACGAGTGAATGACCGGGAGGAAGAATTATGACAACCGTCGGTTCGGTCATCGACCGGCCTGCCAGCGCGGCGCGCGGTAGCGACTATGGGCAACTTCTGAAGCGCGTCAAGGACGATGGCCTATTGGACAGGAGGGCGGGCTACTACACATTCAAGATCACGGTGACCGTGCTGGCGTTCACCGGCGCGTGGGTGGCATTCGTGGTGATCGGTCCGTCCTGGTGGCAACTGGGTCTGGCCGCGTTGTTGGCGGTGCTGTACACCCAGGTCGCCTTCATCGGCCACGACGCCGGCCACAAGCAGATCTTCCGTACCAGGCGCGCGAATTACCTGCTCGGCGTGACACTGGGCAACCTGTGCGTCGGGCTGAGCTACGGGTGGTGGATCGACAAGCACAACCGTCACCACGCCCACCCCAACGAAGTCGGCAGCGATCCCGACATCGCACCAGGTGTGCTGGTCTTCACCGGGTGGCACGCCCCACTCCGCAGCAGGGTGGTCCGGCTCTGGCGGCGGCTACAGGCGTACATGTTCTTCCCGCTGCTGCTGCTCGAAGGACTGAACCTGCACGTTGCCAGCGTGCGGGCACTCGCCGGACCGACGGTCAGATCCCGCGCCTACCGGGCGACGGAGATCACATTGTTCGCCGTGCACACCGTGGGCTACCTGGCCATTGTGTTCCTGGTGCTCTCATCCTGGCAGGCAATCGCGTTCATCGCGGTTCACCAAGCCCTGTTCGGCCTCTACATGGGTTGCTCGTTTGCACCCAACCACAAGGGCATGCCCGTGCTGACGGCCGACGACGACCTGGACTACCTGCGTCGACAGGTGCTCACCTCCCGCAATATCCGCGGCGGCCGGCTGATGGACTTCCTCCTCGGCGGGTTGAACTACCAGATCGAACACCACCTGTTCCCGAACATGCCGCGGCCCAACCTGCGCCGCTCGCAGCACCTGGTCCGCCGGTTCTGCGCCGAGCACGACGTCAGCTACACCGAGACCGGTCTGTTCGCCTCGTACCGGCAGGTCCTGCGTCACCTACACCAGGTCGGACGCCCAGGCGCTGACCCCACGCCCCTTACACAGGACGGCTGACCATGCATACCGCCACGCCACGGGCCACCATGTCGCCGCGGTCACCGCCTTGCAACATCGACTGGTATTCGCCCCTGTCCGAGCCAGCCGGGCCGGTCTGGACGGCGGGTGGTGGCCCCGCTCCTGGGAGCCGGCCGAACTCCCCGGACTCGTCCTGACCCGGTCCAGCCGCTACGGGCGGATGCGGAACGTGATACTCAACGACGGCGTCCCTGAGCACGTATTTGGCCGCTGTGCTCGCGCTGAGCGCTATTGCCCCGACCACCGGCGAGCCCATCGGGGCGGCTCCGAACGCAGACCATCCCGGTGCATTCGGCACGTACGGACGCTCTCGCCCGTTGTGCCCCACCTCTGCAGGGCACACCCTGTACATCACCTCGGACCCAGATGCACAGGCGAGGAGTCCACCTTCCGTCAACGGGGCTGAGAAAGAACCGGGTTACCGAGCGGAATGGCGCGGGGGAGCGGTTTGGGCATCGAGCCGGGCAACTGGACCGGTTCCACTGTCAGCAGACGCACCGGCCATGCCCGAACGCGCACGACCGCTGACGTCGAGCCAGCAGCCGCGCTGGACATCATCTCCCAATGAACCCTCTTCGCACACGGAGGCCCCCGTCACCCCTGTCAGTATTCAGCGCCCTTACCGCAGCCCGCTCGGACGACTGACCACGGCGGAACGCCGGACGGCACTCGCGGCACCTGCGACATCCGAAGGATTCCTCGGCCTCTGGGTACAGATAGACCGGCCGGGGGATGCATGTCCGGGCACCAAGACCACCGCAAACTCGACTCGGAAATCGCCTTCCTCGCTCGCCCAAACGGGGCGCGGCTTACCAGATCACTGAGATCACCAGGATGAGAAACGCGGTGAGCACTAGTGATACCAGTAGTGAGCCAATGCATCCCAGGCGGTTGGAAAAGAACACGAACACAGCTGCTCCTGCCTCCGACTCGATCTGTCCTTGGGAACGCGATACCCGCCGTTCAGGACAGCCAGAGGGCGCCGACACTTTCAGGAGCGCCTACCACGAAATGCCGCTGGCCCGTCAGCGCACTACACGTCCTACGATCCCTAATACCCAGACCCAGGGGCGATTATCGCTCGGCCCGACGAGGCCCGCCCCGCTCGCCAGTGTTGCCGTGCGTCGATTCCGGATTCGAGGAGGTGACGCTGCCCTCCGCCCGCGCGGGGTGGTCGGTGTCGGGAGGGCTAGCGCTTCCTCGCGACCGGTCAGGGCGTCGATTCCGCGATGTTTCCGGGTTTGCCACCAGGGGGTGAGAGGCTGGAGAGCAGGCTGCGGATCGTTGCAGTTGTTGTGTGGCGTCGGTCGGTCACTTCAGAGGGCGGCGTCGAAAAGCCAAGATCGCAAGGGCGGCGGCGCAGACGGCGGCGGCGAGGACCGGTGGGGGTATGGCCCGCACCGAGCCGCCGATCTTGGTTGTCGCGGCGCGGGCGGAGGCGACCAGGGTCGACTCGGCCTTGCCGGTGGTCTGCGCGCTGGCTTTCGCCGAGTTGCGTACCGTGGCGGTCGCCTGTTGGGCCTTTTGTACGACCGGGTTGACAGGCTGAAGGGCCTTCTGGCTCATTGTGCGGGTCAGCTGCGTCGCTTTGGTCTTCGCCGACTGGCTGGCCTGGTTGACACGGTGTCCGAGTCCGCCGACGGCGGTGGTGGCCTTGGTGCGTGCACGGGCCTTGACGTCGGTCTTGGCGGTCAGGGCGGCCACGGTCTCGCCGAGTTCCCCGCGTGTCTGTTGAATGTCGCGCCGGGTCTGGTCCGGGTTACCGTTTCCCGATGGCGCGCTCATGGCTGCCTCCGGGTCGTTGCGCCACGTATCGCCTCGGTGTCGGCTCGGACACTGTCTCTGGTCGCGGTGGGCGTGGCGGGCATCGCCGTTGCGGCCCAGGTCGTCCTGGGTGTGCACGATGTTCGCTCGGATCTGGTCCTGGCCGGCGCTCACTGCGCTACCCCGATCGATGGTCATCCTGGCCCCTGACCGCACCAGAGGTTCGACGCAGCGTGCTGGTGGTCTGTGGCAGGGCCTTGAGACCGCGCATCCGTTGGCGTGCGACGGCGACCAGCACCCCCGCGATCAATGCCCAGATCGCCGCGACGATCAATGCCGCCCAGCCCTGGTCGATGGCGTTCGACAGTCCCCACCACATCGCGTAGGAGAGAAACAGCAACACCATGAAACCGCCGAGGGCCGCGGCACCGAACATGCCAGCGACCTTCGCCGCGCTGCCGATCTCGGTCCGCGCCTCGACCTTGGCCAGCTCGATCTCCTGACGGATCAGAGCCGACGTGTCCCGGGTGATCCCGCTGAGCAACGTACCGATGGAAGCCCTGCCCGGATCGCGTTCCCGTTCCGGAGCGGCGCTCGGTCCACTGGCCGCGCTGCTCATCGCGGACCGCCCGGTCGTGCCTGCACCGCCTCGCTCGTTTCGGTCCCTTGGGCCATCGCATTACTGCGGCCGTCGAACGGCACAGTCTGTCCGGCCGGGTCCGGCTGGTATGCGGAGGTGCTGCCCGGTTGGCCGCCCTGGCGGTGACCATCGCCGTGTTCGGCCGTCTCACCGCCGTCCTGCATGCCTCTCATGCTCTTGCCCAGCCCCGGCCGGCGAGGACCCCGGCGATTGCGGCGCCAGCGAGGAAGAGGCCCGGATTGCGTCGGGTGTAGTCGCGTACCTCGCTGACCACCGTCGCCGCTTCGCGCTGGTCCAGCCACTGCGCCGCCTGGTTTGCGCGGTCGGCCGCGTGCCGAACCAGATCGGTGGCAACGCCCTGCTGGCCGCTCTGCTCCGACATCGCCTGTAGCTCGTTGCCCAGAGCCCGTAGTCCTTCGGCCGCAGGATGCTGCTGAGCACCGGCCTGATCCTTGAGCTGGGCCGACGCCTGCTCCATCAACTCCTGTGCCTGCCGGCTGGCCTCGTGGGCCACGTCCCGACCCTGAGCCGCGGCGCTCTGCGCCAGCTGGCCCCCCGCTTGTGCAACCTGCTGGCCGGTCTGAGTGGCTCCCTGCTTGGCAGCCTGCGTCTTCGACCCTCCGCCGCTCTGCACCATGCCCGGCCCTCCGTCAACGCCGCAGGCCATCTAGCCCAACTGGCTGCGGCTACCCGCTATCTCCGCAAGTAGTCGGTCGCCGGCATCGGCATCGGTCATGCTTCCGGGTCACCGTACCGGCGCGGTCGTCAAGTGCATGGGTTGTAGCAGCCGCCGGTCGGCTTCTGAGATCGATCGGCCTGAAGCCGAGGATACGGGTGCATATCGAGGTGGATCAGTCAGAAACGCCTGCTCCTGGTGAAAGTGCCGAAGATCCCGCGGGCTGACGCAAGACCGGCGTCAGTCGAGGGAGGCGCGGCAGCGAGGTCGAGGTCGTGGTCGCCCGGGTAGAGCTCGTACCGCGCCTGCTTGCCGTCGGCGATTCAACAGCCATCCTCGCTGCCCCGCTAGATCCTGCAGGGCAGCCAGCGCGGACGTGACCCGCGCGGCACGATCGGATGTCCTAGATCCGCCCGCGACCTTATTCGTCACTCACGAGTCTGGCACGCAGGAGGCCTGTCGGGCGCCCGCCAGTCGTCGAAGCCAGAGCCGCGTCGCGATGAGCAGAGAATCGCTGGTCAGGTCGGCAGGTCGTCGCGCATCTGCTCAACCTGATCCTGTAGGCGGTTCACCGCGTCCTGGTCGTTGAGGAAGGTGCTGACACCGGCTGCGAATGCGATCGCGACCAGTACCGCCAGGATGCTGAGTACCAGGCCACCGATCGCGACGCTGTGGCCGGTAACCCCGGGCCGCCGGGCCATTCTCAGTCCGGCGACGCCCAAGACAACACCGATGATTCCGAGGATGAGCCCGACAACCGACAGGATCACCGTAAGCGAACTGATCAGGGCGGATACTCCGAAGACCAGGGCGAAGGTGGCCGCGGTGCTGGTCTTCGCCCCGGTTGCCCCACCGACGTCGTGCCGCGTCGCGTGCTGCGCACCGCGACCAGGGATGGGATGGTCAGCAGCGGACATAATGACCTCCTCCGCTAGAACGTGCTCCCCCCGCTATCCCCGATCCAATGGGATATATGCGGGCACCGACGCAACAACACGCAGATGCCCTTACTGCCATGAGGAACCTCATCCCTCTCGCAACCCGAACCCCCCGAGGCGCTGCTCGGGTCAGCTGTGTTGAAACACTGCTGTGCTGATCGAGTGCTGCGGAGGACTGTCAATACGCCATAATGAATCCTGCCGGGGGCAGGTGATCTCGGCGGCCCGCCCGGATTGGATCCTTCCAATCGCCGGACTGCAGACCGTCCAGTTCCGCCGCCTGGTCAGGCTGGTCGTCGAGCGTGGCGGGGAGGCGATCACTGACGGCCGACCAGGCCGGCAGTTGGCTCTCGACCTTGCCGACCGGGTGTTGCTGACAGCCGCGTACACGAATCTGACGATGCAGATGGGCCTGCTGTTCGGGATGCCGCGCCCACCGCACATCGGGTCATCAACACCGTCGGCTGCCTACTCGCCTGGCCCCGGTACACAGGGCAGAATCGACCAGATCACCATCGCTGATGGCACCCTGATCCCGACCTGGGACCATCGCCTGACCGCGCCGAGCATCGAATTGGTGATGTTCATAGTTCGGTAAGGTGTTGGGTGATGCGTAGCAGCACGTGATCGGGCGGCCCGGCGACGAAGGTGGCGGTGTCGGCGAGTGCGGCGATCAAGGGCAGTCCACGGCCGCCGACGGTCAGCGGGGCGGGGAGGTCGGCGTGCAGCCGGGCGCCATCGGGGGTGCTGCCGCGGTTGCCGACCTCGAGCAGACAGACGTCGTTGTCGATGATGATGATGGTGATGTCGACGGCGCTGTCAAGATCGGCGTGCATCACCGCGTTGGCGCATGCCTCGGTGATCAGTACGGCGAGGTGGCCACGGGCGTCCTCGGTGGCGTCGGTGAGGGTCAGCAGGGTGCTGAGTACATGGCGGGCGCGGGTCACGGAGGAGGGTTGCCGCGGGAGCGACAGCGTCATGCTCACCCGCATTGTGTAGCTCCTCCCGAGCCCGTGCGTGAACCGCCGGACTACTGGTCACACCTTAGGCGGATGCTCCGTTGTGATCAGGACTACCCGGGGTTGCTGAGGCGAAACGGACAGGGTGTCGGTTCGAGGTACGTCTCCGGCGGCGGTTCACCCGCCGGCCGCATAGGGTGAGCGGGGATCATCCGCGTGGGGAGGTTGTTGTGGATCTGCTGTTGTCGGTCCGGCCGGGTCGAGGTTGCACCGTGCTCGAGGTGCGCGGCGAGCTGGACATGGCGACGTCCCCGCAGTTGCGTGAGCGTCTGCAACGGTTGGTTGATGCCGGTGACCGTCAGGTAGTAGTGGATCTGGCCGAGGTGGGGTTCATGGACTCCAGCGGGCTGGGCGTGCTGGTGCTGATCTTCAAGGCATTGCGTGACGTCGGCGGTCGGCTGTGCCTCGCCGCGGCGCAGCCCGCCGTGCGCAGCGTCCTGACGATCACGTCCGTCGACCGCGCGATCCACCTCTATGACAGTGTGGAGGCGGCTGAAGCCGAGGTGCCGTTGCCGGACAACGCGACAGGCCGATAGTCAGTCGGGCACCGCGGTGCTGGCACGCACCTGGTCAGCGCCGCCACTGGTACGCCGGTTCTCGCTGTGCCCGCTGTGCCAGTCGAGGATCAGCAGGGTGGCGTCATCGGCCAGAGTCGGTCCGCTGACCTCGAGTACGGCGTCGGCCAGCGCCCGGGCAGCCTCGCGCGGGTGCAGATCGGCGATCGACCGGAACAGGTCCGGTAGGTCCAGGCTGGCGGCGTTGCGTTCCCGCATGCCGTCGGTGACCACTACCAGACGGTCGCCGGGTCGCAGCGTGATCTCGCCGGCGAGGTAACCGGCCTCGGCGAACATACCCAGGGGGAAGTTGCCCGGTAGTTGGAGTGCCCGGGTGTCCCCGTCGCGTATCAGCATCGGCGGCACGTGCCCGGCGTTGAGCAGCGCGCACACCCCGGTGCGCAGGTCGAGACGGCCGAGGACCGCGGTGACGTAGCTGCCGGGCACGGGGGCGTGTTCGGCCACGGCGGCATTGGCAACGTCGGCCTGCTCCACCAGCCCGGCCGCGCGGCGGCGGCTGTTGCGCAGGCTGCCCACGCCCAGGGTGGCCGTCAGCGCGCTGGCCACCCCGTGCCCCATCGCGTCGGTGACACTGAAGTGCAGTACGTCCCGGGCGAGGCTGTAGTCGAAGGTGTCCCCGCCGATGCTAGCAGCGGGTTCGAGCCAGCCGGACAGGGTGAACGAACTACCCTCACACGTGAACGAGCCGGGCAGCAGGCGGCGCTGGATCTCCCCGGACAGGGTGAACGGGGTCGTGCGTTGCCCCCACTCGAAAAGATCGGTGTACCGCCGATTGGCGATCACCACGAATGCCAACATGTGCGCCGTACGCGCGATCTCCTCCAGCACCGGCGCGGCGGGCTCGTCCGGCAGAATCATCTCCAGCAGGCCGATCGCCTCACCACGGTCGGTCACCGGCGCCAACACCGTCCACCTGCCGGACCGGGCGACAACCTGCACCGTCTGGCTGCGTAGCGCCTGCTCGGCGGGGCCGCCGTCGAACGGGATCACCGTGGCGACCTCGTCACCGTCCCGGCGTCCCGCACCGGCGCCGTCGAGCGACACGTGCGCCAACCGAACCAGCGCCCGACCGCTGAGGTCCGCGATCAAGAACGCGGCGTTACGCGCCCCCAGCGCCGCACCGAGTTCCCGGGTGACTGCCTCGACCGCCTCGACCGGCGAGGCGTTCTCCGCCGCTTCCAACATATCGGCCATGATCCGCCCTCGACTGCTTTCCACGGTCGGAGCCTACGAGACCGGCCGGTCCTCGCCGAGCACGACGATCGTCACAACAGACGTCGGCAGCCATCCAGATCCCAATCCAGGTGATGTTCGACATCGGTGGGAGTACGGCCGCGCTTTAGTTGAGGTGTCGGCGTGGCATAACAACGAAGGACCGCCACCATCTGAGCTGACCCCGGCGTACTTCTGCGGCTCTCGGAGCTCCCTGTGGCCGTCATACGGCACTGAGCTGTCTTGGCGGGCCAGCCGTAGCCCCGTCGTCACCCCGTCGACCTTGCCGTTGGCATAGCGGAGGAGTCCGGTGCGGTGAGCTGCGCGGTGCAGCTGCGCCGCTGGGTCGCCGAACCAGCAGCGACCGCGTCGACTACCGGCTGACCGTCAACGACGAGACCGCGCAGGAGCCGTACCCCCAACGAGGACCACCCGGCGGTGGCCGCCCTGGCAGCGGCCATGACCGACGAGTTCGGCCAGCCGGCCGGACGGAGGGGCAACGCCGGCGGTGGCCCCGCCGACCTGCTCGCCAACACCCTCGACACGCCGGGGAGGTCAACCGGCAGCCCGCTCGGGTGCCCCGCGCCGAGCCGCCTCGGGCCCCGGTACCACCCCGGCCGCCCTTGCCGGTGCCGGGACGGCCGGTGCGGTCTGGGCGGGCTTGGCCGGCGTGGCGGTGGCAGGAACCCGAAGGGCTGGCGGTTCGGTGCCCTCCCGCAGCGCGGCGCGGGCCAGCACCTGCTGCAGGGTGACGGTCCGCTCGGAGCGACCTCGTCCGATGAAGCTGACGAACCAGTGCAGCACGGCCGTGACCCGGTTCTTGAACCCAACCAGATACAGCAGGTGTACGGCGAGCCAGAGCAGCCACCCGCTGAGCCCGGCCAGCCGGAGCCGGCCGATGCTGGCCACTGCGGAGAAACGCGAGATGGTGGCCATGTTCCCCTTGTCGCGGTACCGGAACGGCTCACGTGCCGACTCGCCGCGTACCCGTCGGACGATCTGCCGGGCCGCGTGCTGCCCGCCCTGAATCGCCACCTGGGCGACGCCCGGCAACCGGTCCAGTGCCATCAGGTCACCGATGACGAACACCTCCGGATGTCCCGGAAGGGTGCAGTCCGGTTCGACCCTGACCCGACCGGCACGGTCGGTCTCGGCACCGGCCGCGGCGGCCAGCCGGGTTCCGAGCGGGGAACCGGACACCCCGGCGGCCCAGATCTTCGTCATGCATTCCATCCGGTGTCGCCGACCGTATCGGTCGACCAGCTCGATGCCGGTATCGTCCACGCCCACCACCGTCGTGCTCAGCTCCACCTCGATTCCGAGGCGGTGCAGCTGGCGCAGGGCCTTGGTGGACAACTGGTCCCCGAACGTGCCGAGGACCGATTCGGCCGCGTCCAGCAGCACGATCCTGGCCTTGCGCGGGTCGATCCGCCGGAACTCGCCCGGCAGGGTCCGGTGGGCCAGCTCGGCGATCTGCCCGGCCATCTCCACCCCGGTCGGCCCGGCACCGACCACCACGAACGTCATCCATCGCTCGACCGCCGCCGGGTCGGTCTCCAACTCGGCTAGCTCGAACGCCCCGAAGATCCGTCCACGTAGCTCGAGCGCGTCGTCGATGCTCTTCATGCCGGGAGCGTGCTCGGCGAACTCGTCGTGGCCGAAGTACGACTGCGTCGCCCCGGCCGCGACGACGAGGCTGTCGTATTCCACGGAGAAGGTGGTCAGCGGAGCGCTGGCGGTGACGGTGCGGCGTTCCAGGTCGACGTCGGTGACCTCACCGAGCAGGACTTCGACGTTGCGCTGTCGGCGCAGGATCTCGCGGGTGGCGGGTGCGACCTCGCCGGGGGAGAGGATGCCGGTGGCCACCTGGTACAGCAGCGGCTGGAACAGGTGATGGGTGGTACGCGCGACCATGGTCACGTCTACCGGTGCGCGGCGCAGTGCCTTGGCCGCGAACAGCCCGCCGAAGCCGGAGCCGACGACCACCACCCGGTGCCGCCGTTCACCGGTCTCCGCGCCGCTGCCGGTCCTGGTTCGATTCACCTGTGTCCTCCCCCTGCGGTCGATCCACGCCCTCGGCGTGACTCGTCGTCCTCGAACCCGGATCCGGCTGGTGAATGTCGGCATTTTGCTGGTAAACGGTCCAATGGCCGGTACGCCCTCCCGGAGCGCCGCACTAGCGGCGACGCCCGGCGATCCGCCGGAGAGCGACGTAGGCGAGCCCTCCTGCCAGCAGCCAGGGTGCGGCGACGAGGATCGGATCGAGCGGTTGGTGCGCCAGGTCCGCGCGTCGGCCACGAATCCGGGAGGCCAGTCCGTGATGGGAGAACTCGCTGAGTACCCCGGTCTCGGTGACCGGGTTGTCGGGCCGCCGGGTCAGGAGTGACCGGAAGACGCTCTCGACCGTGTCGACCCGGTCCGCGGCCAGCAGCAGCAGCCAGTGCGCGGCCCGTCCCTCGCTGTACTTCCGGTAGGAATACCTGCGCATCACCCCGGAGAGTCCTCTGGGTGGGCAGGACGTGCCGAACACGGGGGTGAGGAACTGGTGCTCGATCGACCTCTCTCGTGGCCATCTCTCGGGCTGCCGTTCGGGAAACTCCCAGCGCGCGCCGTTGAGGTTCGGGTCGAACCTCTCCTGCGGTACGGAGGGGCGGTCCTTCGGGTCCAGGTCGACACCCCAGCCGGGAATGTCGGCACGTAGCTCATCACTGGAGCGAGCCAGGGGCGGCTTGTCGGGCGTGTACGGCATGGTCCGGCTCCCGGTCTGGTCAGGCGGCGTTCGGGATGATCAACGGCTTGATGCATCCGTCAAGTTTGGCGGAGAAGATGTGGTAGGCCTCCGCGATGTGCTCCAGCGGGACGCGGTGGGTCACGATGTCGCTGGGCTTGAGGTAGCCGTTGCGGATGTGCTCGAACAGGCGTGGCCACTGCCGCTTCACCGGGCACTGGTTCATCCTCAGCGTGAGCCCCTTGTTCAACGCGTCGCCGAACTTGACGGCGCTGAACATCGGCCCGTAGGCGCCCATCACCGAGACGGTGCCCCCCTTGCGTACCGAGTCGATCGCCCAGTTCAGTGCGACCGGCGATCCGCCCTGCAGCTTCAGCTTGGTGGCGGTCACGTGCTGGAGGAAGTTGCCGTCCGCCTCGGCACCCACCGCGTCGATGACGACGTCGGCGCCGAGGTGGTCGGTGATCTTCTTCAGGTGTACGACGATGTCGTCGTACTCGGCGAAGTTGTAGGTCTCGGCCTGGGCGAACGAGGCCGCCTTCTCCAGCCGGTAGTCGAGGTGGTCGATGACGATGACCCGACCGGCTCCCATGAGCCACGCCGACTTCGCGGCGTACAGACCCACGGGTCCGGCTCCGAAGACCACCACCACGTCGCCCTCGACGATCTCGCCGAGCTGTGCCCCGAAGTATCCGGTGGCGAGCGCGTCGGTGAGCATGACCGCGTCCTCGTCGTCCATCCACTCGGGAATGAGGCTCGGTCCGACGTCGGCGAACGGCACGCGGACGTACTCGGCCTGGCCGCCGTCGTAGCCGCCGCAGGTGTGGGAATAGCCGTAGATGCCGCCCACCGCCGTGGCGTTGGGATTGACGTTGTGGCAGTTGCTGAACAGGCCCCGGGCGCAGTAGAAGCAGGATCCGCAGAACACGTTGAAGGGAACCATCACGCGGTCGTTCGGTTTGACGTTCTGGACCGACGGGCCTACCTCGTCGACCACGCCGATGAACTCGTGGCCGAACGTCATCCCGACCCGGGTGTCGGGCATCATCCCGTGGTAGAGGTGTAGGTCCGACCCGCAGATCGCGGCCCGGGTCACCCGGACGATCGCGTCGTTGGGATGCTCGATCGACGGGCGGTCCTTCTCCTCGACCCGGATCCGGTACGGCCCGCGATAGACCATTGCTCGCATTAAGCTGCCTCCTGGGCTAGCGCGCTGGCGGACTGCTCGACCCCGGCCCCGTCCGAAGCGCTGCAGTTGGTACCCCCGATTCGGCCGAATCGGTAATTCGATGCCTGATCCGACCACGTTGCTACCCCCAGAAGCCGGCCCTACACCCGGCCGTCGCCGTCGAAGGTGGCGGGACCGGCGCGGCCCGATCGGCATGGTCGGCCGGGGCAGGGGTAGGTGGACACGCACCCCGAGGTGAGGTGAGGTGAGGGCCATGGCGGGAACCTGGTTGCTCGGTCCGGACGGCGGCGCCCAGGGAAAGCGTCCGACGGCGGTGCTGGTGGCGGTCCGCGACGACGGTGCGGCCGACAGCGGGCCGGGCTCGCGGACCTCGCTGACCGAGCTGCGCCGGCTCGCCGCCACCGACGGCCTGACCGTCGCCGATGAGATGGTGCAGAGCCGGCCCCACCCCGACCCGGCAACCTATGTCGGCTCCGGCAAGGTCGACGAACTGGCCGCGCTGGCCGAACGAGCCCGCGCGGACCTGGTGATCGCCGACGGCGAACTGACCCCGGGACAGGCACGCAACCTGGAGGAGCGGGTCGGGGTGCGGGTGGTCGACCGCACCGCGTTGATCCTCGACATCTTCGCCGAGCACGCCCGGACCACCGAGGGCCGGCTGCAGGTGGAGCTGGCACAGGTCGCCTACCAACTGCCCCGGCTGCGTGGCGGCGGCCGGGCGATGTCGCGGGTCGGCGGTGGCCGGACGGCCGGGGGTGCCGGCGTGGGTGTGCGTGGTCCCGGTGAGCAGCGGCTGGAGACCCAACGCCGCACCCTGCGGCAGCGGGCGACCCGGCTGCGCCGCAACGCCGTGGAACTCGCCCGGCGCCGCGAGCGCACCCGCAGCCGGCGGGCCCGTAGCCAGACGCCCTCGGTGGCGATCACCGGCTATACCAACGCCGGCAAATCTGCGCTGCTCAACCGGCTGACCGGCGCCGACGCCCAGGTCCAGGACGTGCTGTTCGCCACCCTGGACCCGACCGTCCGCCGGATCAGCACGGGCGACCTGACCTACACCGTCACCGACACCGTCGGCTTCGTACGGCACCTGCCGCACCAACTCGTCGACGCGTTCCGCTCGACGCTGGAGGAGGTCACCCGCAGCGACCTCGCCCTGCACGTGGTCGACGCCTCCGCACCCGACGCGCTGGACCAGATCACCACCGTGCACGGCGTACTGCACGAGATCGGCGCGCGGGACGTACCCGAGCTTCTGGTCCTCAACAAGATCGACGTAGCGCCGACGGAGTGGGTCGACGCGCTGCGGCGGGTCCACCCCGACGCCGTCCCGGTCTCGGCGCGCACCGGCGCCGGCATCGACCACCTCCGCGTCGAGCTCACACGGCGGGTACGTCGTCAGCACTGACCCGACCGATCCGTTCCGGACCGACCGGGAAGAGGTCGTGTCCCGCCGATGCCCGCGACCCCTGGACACCTCTCGCCCGCGTCCGATCTACTCCGCTCCGGCCCGGTCCGACGTGGCCCTCCGGCGGGCATCGGGGGCAACGGTGCGGTGGCCGGCCCCTGCCGCACCCCGCCCCGATGTCGAAGCGGGAGTCGTGACAGGGGCAGTTCCGGGTCTGCTCGTCGTCGTTGAAGGCCACGTGGCACCGGCCTCGCTCGTCAACCCGCACGGTTCGCCCTCGTCGAGGTCGACCTCACCTGCCTCGATCACCGACTTCGCCCGGCGCAGCGCCGTCCGCAGCAACTGGTCCGGATCGCGGCCCCGCAGCACCCGGCTGGTGGCGTACCCGTCACCGTCGCGAACTGGTAGGGATTCCTTGCGGCGGGCGACGATTGCCCGCCTACCCCGACGCCCACCGTGACCGCCAGCCATCGGCCGATCCCTGCCTGCCATGCCGCTCCTCCTGGATCAGGAGGTCGAAGGTTCCTCGTGTTGCGAGCGAAGGCCCCGCTTGGGGCAGGAATCCTCGCGAGTGGCGTGGCGGCGCCAGGACTGGGCTACGGGATTAGCGAACGGATAAATGGCCGGAGAGACGACCGGAGATGGTGTCGATGCCGGCCGGGCGTACCGCTGCCCAAACGGGACGTTCGACCTTGAGGACCCTGCCGCGTCGACTGCCGCCCCACGGCCGAGAGACCGAGCCCTCCGGTCCGGCCGGGTCCCGGTGGCCCGGTACGGGCGACCGGGTTGGCAGTCTCGATCGAACAGACATGGACGCTGCGACCTGGGGAACCTGCGTCGGGACCGATTCGATAGTGGGCCGGAGGAGGGGTGGCGAAGGTGACGGCTGGGGTGAAGCAGGACGTGCTGGACCTGCTGGTGGAGCAGCACAGTCAGATCAAGGCGCTGTTCGGGCAGTTGGGCCGGGCGCAGGGGGTGCAGAAGCGGGAGCTGTTCGAGGATCTGGTTCGGCTGCTCGCGGTGCACGAGAGCGCGGAGGAGATCGTCGTACATCCGAGTGCCCGGCGGAAGATCGATCGTGGGGAGGCGGTGGTGAAGAAGCTCGAGCATGAGGAGGACCAGGCCAAGCACGAACTGGCCGCGCTCTACGACCTCGGGGTCGAGCACCCGGATTTCGACGCGCGGCTGGCAAGGTTCGCCGACGCGGTCGTCGAGCACGCGAGCCACGAGGAGTTGCAGGAGTTTCCGGCACTGCGCCAGAACTCCTCCCCGGCGCAACTGGCGCGGATGGCGGGTGCGGTACGCGCGGCCGAGGCGATGGCGCCGACCCGGGCACACCCGCACAGTGGTGAGTCCGCCGCTGCCAACCTCGTTGCGGGTCCGCCGATGGCGGTGTTCGACCGGATGCGTGACGCCGTACGGGACTGGCGTCAGTCACACAGCGACCGGGACTGAGCGGCACGCCGCCGGACCGCCGTTGGATCAGTCAGGTCGGCCTGGTGCGGCCGACCGGACCCGGAACCCGGACCGAAGGAGCGCGAAGGTGGTCGCGGCTCGGGAGCGTCGCCGGCCGTCGCTCGGCGCCGGTAGTCCCAACTACCCAGGAGTAACCGCCGGAGGCCGGCGCGTCCGTCCTGCGCGGTGACCGCCACCGGAATGAGTAGCGTCGTCGTCAGGATCCCGAACGACTGCCAGAGCGGGAGACCGGTGATGAACGCGGTCGCGCTGAGGCCCGCGAGCACGACGAGCTTGAGCCTGGTCCCGGCCAGCGACCCGGGGTTCGGCTCCGGCCCGGATCGGGCGTGGTCGGGTCGAGGCAGGTCGGATCGGGGCTCGTCGGCGACCGGAGCGGAATGCCCAAACAGGGTTCTCATCGGTTTCTCCTCATCCGGCCAGGGTCAGGAGGGCCAACCCGACGAGGATCGCCGGGATTGTCGTGATCACCGTCGCCAGCGCCGCGGCGCGGCGGCGCAGCGCGGCGAGTGGGATGAGGGCGTCGCCGTCCTGACTGATCGCGTTGGCCACCAGCGTCGGCATGGGCAGTCCACCGCTGACGTAGATGCCGGTGAAGACGATCTGTACGGCGCAGCCGGGGATGAGACCGACGAGGCCTCCGACGACGACCCCGGCGACACCGGCGAGGGCGAGTTGGGAGCCGTCGAACCCGGTAGTCGTGCTGACGACCTGCCAGGCGACGTAGGCGACCGCGACCCAGACGGTGACGAACGAGGCTTCGTGCGCGCTGTGCCGCAGTGCCTCCCGCAGGTTGGCGGGTTGGGCGGTCTCGATGGTGTCGTCGGCGAAGCGGCCACGGCCGGTCGAGAAGATCAGCAACGCGACCAGAGTGCCGCAGCAACCGAGGACGAGGTACGGGTCGACACCGCCGAGCGCCACCCGCAGGAGTTGCGGATCCACGGCGTGGAAGACCACCGGGACGGAGACCAGGAACGCCGGAGTGGTGAGCCCCCAGAACGCGCCGGCCAACGCCTGCCGCCGGTCGGACCGCAGCCCCACCGCGGCCAGTACGGCGGCCGGAGCCGGCTGGTTCGGCCCGGCGACCGACGCCAGCACCGGGGCGGGCAGCGCCGGCTGGTTCCGGATCTCGGTGCGGGTGAGCGCTTCCCGGGAAAGCGACGGGATCTCGGAGGGGGTGGGCGCTTCCCGGCGCAGCGAGCGCGCGGGATCGATGCCGAGCAGGTCGACGGCGTATCCGGTCAGAAGTCCCACCGCGAAGAGCAACAGGTGGATCTTCAGCGCGAAGGCCGGATCGGCGGCGATGATCACCCAGGAGGAGTCCCCCATGGTCGAGGCGAGAGCGGCCACCACCGTACCGAAGGACACCTTGCCCCGGGCATAGAGCGGCATCAGGATGATCGCGCCACCGCAGCCGGGACTCACGCCGAGCACGGCGCCGACCAGCGGACCGAGCCTGGGGCGACGGGTCAGACCGTCGGTGACCCGGTCGCCGTACCGCCAGCGAAGCCAGCCAAACAACGCGACCAGGACGGCGACGTAGACACCGACCTGCATGAAGGCGTCCGCCAGGGGGCGGGCCAGAAGATCAACCATTGCTCAACCCCTCGTTGCCGCCGCGCCGGAACGCCACCGGGTGACGGCCCGGCGCGGCGTACGGCGGATCAGCGGCGCGACTTGCCCGCGCCGCTCGGTCGGTTGCCCGCCGGTGGGGGAGTGCCGTGCAGCCGCGGGTCGCCCGGCGGCAGCATCGGCTCGCCCGCGTACGCGGTCGCGGTCGCCTGGTAGCTGAACTCACCCTTGCCATCCGGACTCGGACCCGACGCCCACCGGCCCTTGGCAGACTCCTCACCGGCGGAAAAGTTGATGAACTGGTAGGCGAACTCGTTCTCCTGCTCGGCGTCCGGGAACGCCTCGGGGACCGGCATCTCCTCCAGCCCGTCCTCCTTGAGTTGCTCGATGGCGGCCAGCCACATGTTCTGGTGCATGGTGTCGCGGGCCAGCAGGAACCGCAGCAGCTGCTTGACGCCCGGGTCGTCGGTCATGTTGAACAGGCGGGCGACCTGTAGCCGGCCCTGCGCCTCGGCGGTGACGTTGAGCTGGAAGTCGGCGAGCAGGTTGCCGCTGGCGGTGATGAACGCCCCGTTCCACGGCACTCCGTTGCTGTCCACCGGCAGCGGGCCGCCGCCCGAGTGGATGAAGTGCGCCGGGTTCGACCCGGAGTAGATGGCGGTCAGCATCGGATTGTCGTCGGCGGCGGCCTCCTGCACCGACAGGGGGGCGCTGTCGAGCAGCCGCGCGATCATCGCGCAGATCATCTCGACGTGGCCCATCTCCTCGGTGCCCACGTCGAGCAGCAGGTCCTTGTACTTGCCGGGAAGTCGGCAACTCCAGCCCTGGAACAGGTACTGGTTGGCGACGGTCATCTCGCCCCACTTGCCGCCCAGCACCTCCTGGAGACGCCGGGCGAAGGCGGCATCAGGGCCGTCGGGCTTGGCCTCGAACTGTAGATCCTTGATGTGGCTGAACACGGTGGCCTCCTCGGTCGCGGATGGCGGGCACCGGGCTCTTTCCCATCCTGCGGGCCCAGGTGGGCCATCCGACGGCCCGCCGGGGCCAGGTTCGGGCCCTCGGGGAGGGTCGGTCGCCGGGTAGGACGACTCGGACGGCAACCCCGCTCGCACGCAGCCGGTACGCGGTGACGCTGCCGCCCTGCGCCCCGACCAGCCGGCGGACGACCCAGAGCCCCAGCCCGGACATTCCCGAGGGCGGGGCAGAACGGCGCAGAGCGGCATGTAACGCCGCGCAGGAACGTCCTTCGTCGGCCACCACGACGACCAGCCTGCCGGCCCGGACCGAGGCGCGGAGTTGTACCCGTCCATTCGGTGGCCCGTGTCGCAGGGCGTTGTCGATCAGGTTGATCAGCGTCTGGCGGATCGGTTGACCAGCTACGGACCATTCGCCGGCCGCTGCGCTGACTCGCACCCGTATCCGGTCCGCCGGTACGGTCGCGAGTACCGCCGGCAGGATCCGATGCAGCGGAAGCCGGAAATCATCCGGATTGGGCGTCGTGCCCCGGGCCAGCGCCACCGCCTGCCGCCACACGCCATCGAGGTGCAGCACCTGTTCGCGAGCGAGCAGCACGATGGCCTCCCGATCCGTCACGCTGAGTTGACCCGGGGCGTCGGTCAACGCCCGGGTCAGGGACACCAACGCGGTGATCGGTGACCGAAGCTCGTGGCAGAGCGTTCGCAGTAGCAGGGGGTCGGCGAAGGCCACGGCGGGTTGCGGCACGGGCTTGGCGCGAGTACGGACCCCAGCCCCGACGTCACGGAGGAGCGTTCCAGCTACCAGGCCGGCCAGCCCGATCAGGACAGTGGCCACGCCGACACCCACGATCGTCAGTGTCGCGGCCCCTATCACTACGGAAATTGGGATAACGGTCAAGGTCAGACGTCTCCTGCTCAATTCTCGCCCCCTTTGCAGCGGATAACCGATCCTTTTTTGGGTAACGCCCCGGCGTGCCCGGCTCGGCCACCGTCCGCATCGCCCTGATCGACGACCACGCACTGTTCGTACGAGGTCTGGAACTGTTGCTCCCACGCCTGAGCGACGGTCGGGCCTGTGTGGTGGGGTCGACGTGTGACGCGTCCCAGGCGGCCGGGCTGGTTCGGCAATGCGCACCTGATCTGGCTCTGGTCGACCTCCACATGCCACCCCCCGGTGGAATCCGCGCCATTGCCGCCATTCGCCGCACCGATCCCCGACTACGGATCGTCGCCATGTCCGGCCTCGACGAGAGCGACGTCGTTGTCGAGGCTCTGCGGGCCGGCGCGGAGGGGTACCTACCCAAGAGCAGCGAGCCCGAGGAACTGCTACCGCCGCTGATGGCGGTTCTCGACGGCTGGGCTGTGCTGCCCGCCGAGCTGCTCGCAGGGCTTCTCGCACCGACGCGCAACCGGCTCCCGGTGTCGGCTCTGCTCGACGACGAGGAACGCCTGCTCCTGCAGCTTATTGCCAGGGGGAACAGCACGGTGGAGATCGCGGATAGGCTTCATATCTCCGAGCGGACTGTGAAACGGTTGACCGCATCACTGCTGCGCAAACTGCGCGTGTCGACCAGAACCGAAGCTGCCGCGCTGGCCGGCAATGCTGGGCTGCTCTAGTGAATTTCCTTGACGTGGCGCGGCGACGGTGGATAGGTACCGGCCGTGTTGGGTACGGACGGCACTCCGAGCGGTGGCGGGCGGATCTTCCACGCGGACGAACCCCTGCGACTGTGGGCTGCCTGCGGCGCCCAGGTCCGTACCCGCTGGCTTGACGGTGCGTGGAAAGCGAGGCTGTCCCGCCCGTCAGGTGGACGGGCGGGACAGCGCGCCTCAATCAGTCCCGCATCGCGGTCAGGATCGCGTTCCGTACCGCGTCGACCATGGCGAGGGGCGGGCCGAGCAGCAGGTTCGCGGTGGGGGACTCGGTGCCGAGATGCGGCCTGGTAGGTGCCACTGCCTCCGCGGCCGGAGCGCCCCGGCGCGGCGGGACCCGTCAGGCGTCCGGCGCCGCCGAGGCGGAGCACGCACCCTGGCCGCTGCACCGGGCCGAACTGGTACGACTCGACCAGGACCTGGTGACCGCGGTCGGGCTCCCGGCACCGACCGGCGCTCCGCTGGTGCACGCCTCCCCGGGCGTGCCGGTCCGGATCGGTCTGTGGTACCCGAGGAGGCCATCCCGCAGCCTTCCCAGCCGGTCCCGGCTTGGTTGCCCGACCGGTAGCGGAGCATTCGAGTCGCGGAATCTCGTCGACAGGTTTCGACAGCCGGCGTCCGGATAATAGCCAGCCGTCCATATCGACGGAGGTGAGATCATGGTCAGCAGGTCAGAATCGACCGGTCGGACAATGAACGCCACCGCACTCGTACGCCGGGTCGCGGTTGCCGTCAGTGCGGTGTTCCTGCTGGTCGGCGTCCTGGGGTTCGTGCCCGGGATAACGACGAACTACGACAGCATGAAATTCGCCGGGCACGAATCCGGCGCCGAACTGCTCGGCATATTCCAGGTTTCGGTGCTGCACAACATCGTGCACCTGCTCTTCGGCATCGTGGGTCTGATGCTGGCCCGAACCCTGGACGGAGCGCGTCTCTACCTCATCGGCGGCGGCGCGGTATATCTCGCCCTCTGGCTGTACGGCCTGATCATCGGGCACGACAGCCCCGCCAACTTCGTCCCGCTCAACGGCGCGGACGACTGGCTGCACTTCTTCCTTGGCGTAGGGATGATCGCGTTGGGGCTGCTCACGGGCCGGAGACGTTGAAGGATTGCCGTTTCCCGATCGTGGCTGGCCGGTGACGCCGGCTGGCCACGATCGCCCCGTGGAGCCCACCCGTCGCCGGACTCGGCGTACCGGCCGACCTGGTCGGGTGATGGGGGTGTAGGCGTGACGAGCACGGCGCCCCGGCGTCCGGACAGGCGCCGACCGCAGATACGGGTGTATTTCCCAGACTCCTGGGTACCGTGTCCGCGCGGTTCAGAGGTGAGCCTTGGGCGATCGTCCATCGGAACTCGTGGCAAATCTTGCCGCCCAACTCCTGTCGATCCTGGCCCGAGGCCCTCATGCCCACCCAGCGACTGCCCGCCGCGACGGCGGGCCACCCCCGATGTGACCCCCGTAATGTCGCTGGAGCGAGCTGGCCAGGACAACCTCGCTGTCCACCCATGGGCTTGCCGCGTTGCTTCAGGTCCAGCACGGTCGCCGCAGTGGACGGGCAGCTCGTGCTCCGCAATCTGTCGCCGGTCGCCCGATACCTACTTGGCGTGTCCGGAGCCGTTGGTCATTTCGACGTCCAGGACAGTACGCAACGGCACTGCCCGGAGAACATCGTGTCGGCCCGGGAACGTCGGTCGGGCGCAAACCGGGGTCGCGAGTACCCCGGAAACGTGAGTGGCCGTCCGTCGTCGCGGATAAGGCATAGACCGGCGAGCTGCCGTGCTCTGATGGAGGTCCCCGACGTGTCGACAGGTCTTCCCGGGAGGAGAGAAAGATGGGTGCCCTGCCACAGCCGCAGGCCACGGTGACGTTCGTCGGTACGGCGACCACCCTGTTGAAACTGGGCGCCATCACCCTGATGACCGATCCCAACTTCCTGCATGCCGGTCAGCGCGCCTACCTCGGCTACGGGTTGTGGACCCGGCGACGTACCGATCCCGCCATGCGGATCGGGGAACTGCCACCCCTGGACGGGATCGTGCTCTCGCACCTGCACGGTGACCACTTTGACCGGGTGGCGCGGAGGAACCTGCCCAAGGCACTGCCCATCATCACCACGCCGCAGGCGCGGCTCCGGCTGCACCGCTGGGGCTTTGCCTCGGCGGAGGCCCTGACCAGCTGGGAAAGTCACGAGATCAGTCGCGGCGACCAACTCGTACGTATCACAGCGGTGCCCGGCAGACACGGGCCGGGTCCGCTGGCCCGAGTGTTGCCGACGGTGATGGGCAGCATTCTCGACTTCGAACGGAACGGGCAGCGCCTGCTTCGGCTCTACGTCACCGGGGACACCCTCAACCATCCGGCGCTGGCCGAGATTCCGCGACGTTTTCCCGATATCGACGCCATGCTGATCCACCTTGGCGGGACCAGGCTCCTCGGCGTTCTCGTCACGATGGACGACCGGCAGGGGGTCGAGCTGGTCCGGCTCGTCCGGCCGGGTCTGACCCTGCCCATCCACTACGACGACTACCCGGTCTTCCGGTCCCCGCTGCGGGACTTCCTCGATCGCGCCCGGCGGCAGGGCATCGGGCCGGGTGTCCGGGCCATCCGTCGCGGCGAGACCGTTCCGCTGCTCGGACCCGGCCCAAACTCCACAGCGCCGGGCCCGTGACGATCGGCATCACCGCTGATGGATGATGCCGCGCCAATCACCCGGCCGGTCTGACTCGGTCTGTGGACGATCCGCACCGCCGGGACCGGTCAGCGTCAGCCAGCTGGGGCGACGTGAGTCCCGCCCCGTCTGACCGAGGGCGTCCGGTGGTCACGGCTTGGGCGGTGGTTGTTTGGCCCGGTCGACAAGGGCGGTGGCGACTTCGCGGACTTTGCGGTTGGAGTCCTGGGATACCTTCGCGAGGATGGCGAACGCCTCGTCGGCGGTGCAGCGGCGTTCCCCCATGATGATGCCCTTGGCCTGTTCGATGACGGCTCGACTCTCCATGGCGGCTTGCATCTGCTGGGCCAGGGTGGCGGTGGTGTCGTAGAGGTGGGCGTTGGCCAGGGCCACCGCGGCGTAGCCGGCGAACGTCTGGGCCTGGAGGACGTCGTCGTCGTCGAAGGCGTCGGGCTTGGCGCCGTAGACGTTGAGTGCTCCGACGACGGCTTCCTGAATCGGTAGGCCGATCGACATCGAGCTGAGCGCGCCTTCCGTACGAGCCCGGGCGGCCCAGTCCGGCCAGCGGGTCTCGGAGGACATGTCGGGCACGGACATGGTGGCCCCGCTCTGGGCGGCGTCCAGGCACGGCCCGTGACCCTTTTGGTACTGCGACTCGTCCAGGCGCAGCGCGAGCTGGCCGGTGAACGCCGCGGTGTAGGCGTCGTCGCCGCGTATCAGGGTGACGGAGACCTCCTCGGCGCCGGGAATGCTCCGTTTGGCGAGTTCGGCGATCCGGTCGAGGACGCCCGCGAGGTTGGTGTCGCCGAGTTTGATCCGTCCGAGTTCAGCGAACGCCTCAGTAGTATCCAGGGACAATTCAGACATACAGTGCAGATCCCTCGCGAACGCGCCCGCGCGCTGGTTGGCCGGTGGCAGGCGCTCGTTGGCGGCCCGCGATCGCGCGCCGCTGCACGGACCAGCAGAGGCTGGACCCGGGACCGACGTCCTTTGCTCGACGCCGGTTCGCCGGTCAAGTGTGGGGACCGGCCACAGGTCCCCCATCCTACGCTCCCCATCCAGCCGAACTCATCGACGCTCGTCTCGGGCCTGGACCGCCCGCGCGGAGCTACCGCTGCTCGTCGTAGCCCGGGGTGGGCTCGGCTTAGCCGTACCCCGTCCGGTGAGCGTGGCTACCGCGGCGTGTGGTCCGGAGGCCGAACTCGGCAGGCGACCGCGTTTGACCGAGGCAGTCATCATCGCCTGCACCGTCCGGAGCGCCTGCCGTCAGACGCGCCGGCTCGTCGACGTACGAAGCGGCAGCCCGGTGTCGTCGACGTCCCGGCCAGCGGCGTCGGCCGGTCACCTCAGCCGGCGGCGTCGCAGAACCAGAATCGCAAGGGCGGCGGCGCCGACGGCGGCGGCGAGGACCGGTGCCGGTTTCGCGCGTACCGAGTTGCCGATCTTGGTTGTCGCGGCGCGGGCGGAGCCGACCAGGGTCGACTCGGCCTTATCGGTAGCCGCCGCGCCGGCCTTCACCGCGCCACGTACCGCGGCGGTGATCTGTCGGGCCTTCTGGGCGACCGGCCTGACGCGCTGGGCGGCCGTCTGACCCAGGGTGCGGGGTAGTTGCGTCGCCTTGGTCTTCGCCGACTGGCCGGCCTGGCTGACACGCTGTCCGAGTCCACCGACGGCGCTGGTGGCCTTGCTGCGGGTACGGGCCTTGACGTCGGTCTTGGCGGTCAGGGCGGCCACGGTGTCGCCGAGTTCCGCGCGGGTCTGCTCGATGTCGCGCCGGGTCTGGTTCGGATCACTGCCTGCCGATGGTGTGCTCATGGCTTCCTCCGGCTCGCCGCGCCACGTATCGCCTCGGTGTCGGCTCGCACACTGTCCCTGGTCGCCGTGGGCGTGGCGGGCATGACCCCGCTGATCTGCTTCTTACCGCGTTGGGCCGCGACGGCGGCGGCGATGGCGAGGATGACCGTGACGATCAGGGCGGCCACCGCGTCGGGCAGGACCGCGGCCAGGGCCAGCACGACCGTGGCGACGGCGGTCCCGGCGGCGAGGAGACCGAACATCGCGCCACCGCCGAGCAGTCCGGCACCGACGCCCGCGCGCTTGCCCTTGGCGGTCATCTCCGCCCGTGCCATCGTCAGCTCGTCGCGTACCAGCCGGGTGATCTGTTCCGTGGCGCGCTGGACCAACTCGGCGACCGGCGTGTCAGCAGACGGGGCGCCGGAGCTGCCGCCGGGACGTTCTGCCATGGGTATCCTCGTCTCTTCCGCACACGCCGGGACCGTTCGAGCGCTGCTCGGGTCAGCTGTGCTGGGCCGTCGGCGTGCTGATCGGGTTCTGCGGGAGCCCGTCGATCCGCCCCTCCAGGGACGGGACGGGGTTGCCGTCGAGCTGTCCGGCATCGGCATCCGTCGGGAGGCCGCCATCCTGGCGACGACGTCGCAGCGTCAACGTGCCCGCCGCGGCGGTCAGCGCCCCAGCGGCGAAGGCGAGGATGAGCGTTTGCCGCGCGGCGGACTTTCTCTTGCGAACCATGACTGCTCCCTGAAACCGACGTGCCTGCCAGTCCTGATTGTTGGACTCGGCCGCCGGAGCCGCGCACCTTATCGGCAGACTCACACGAACGGGAGCGTCACCCGCGTTCGGTCGCCCTGACCTGCCGTTTCCTCGTACGGAGAGGCGGCTGTGCGCCGAGACTGGGACCGTCAGCCGCAGTTCGCATGTTCGATCTCTGCGGCACCCGGATGGATCGCGCGCCTGCCCGGTCGTGGCTACGGCGGAACAGACAAGTCGATCTCCGCGGTTACCGAGGAGCGGCGAGGTGAGTGATACGGATCTTGGAGCCCGTAGCGAGCGGGGCAGTGAGTACGCTGACCTGCTCCGCCTGGTCCGAGGCGCGGGTCTGCTGGACCGGCAGCCGGGCTACTACGCGCTGCGGGTGACGTTGGTGCTCGGGTGCCCCGCCGCGGTGGGCCTGTTGTCCGTCCGGCTCAGGCCGTCGTGGTGGCAGACGGCGGTCGCCGCCGCTTTCGGTGTACTCCTCGCGCAGGCGGCGCTGGCGCACTTGCGGACGATCGGCACCGGAGCGGTTCGACCGGGCGGCGATCGGTTCTGAAGTCGGGCAGCCCTGGCTGCGGATCCGCCGGTACGGCAGCGTCGCGGGTCGAGGTTTATGCCGACGCCCATCGGGGCATCCTCGCCTCCACGCTTCTCATCGCTTGGCGGGCACTACCTGCGCTCGTCGGCTGACGCCCCCACCGGTGATCCTTCCGGTCTCTGCGGTCGTCTGCCGTCCTCGCTGCCCCGAAGTGGGCGCACCGGGCAACGATATACAGGAGTCGCCATGCCCGCACCGACGCAAGGCATCGCAAACCCAGCCGCCAGCTGGATCGCCACGGCGCGCCAGCGGGCCCTCAAGCCCTCTTCGAGATGAAATCGACGTCTGTTCATGGCTGGTCTCGGTCGAACCGTAGCCGGCGGGTGACCACGTCGCGGGCCACGTCGGCCAGCGGGCGGTTTTCGGTATAGGCATAGGCCCGTAGCCGGACCAGCGCCGCAGTCAGCTGGACACCGAACTGGACCATGACCATGCCTTGCGCCGGGAACAGCTCCGCCCGGCTGTCCATCGCCTCGACCAGTCCCTCGGCGGGCCACGCACACCCTCCTCGGCCATCAGGCTCACCCCGGGCCCGGCCCCGGACACGGCCAGCGCCTGGGTGGCCGCCACGCACAGCCGTTGCAGGAAAGCCGCGGTGCCGGTGCCGGCGTGCGGGCTCGCTGGCTGCTGGGCGATGAGCGCTGCGATACGGGCGGCAGGGTCACCCACCCGCCGCCACCGACCTCGCACCGCGAGGCCGCACCCGGCCGCTGCTCGTATTCATTGGCTGCACCTTCACCGCAGGTCAGGCACTGCCGAGGGCCAGAGCAGCCACGAATCGAAGTTCCCGGATCCACCCTACCCCCGCGGGCGAGGGCGGCCTCGGCCGCGCGCGACGCGTTCGGTGCAAGCGTCCAGGCCGCCCAGTCCTCGTAAGCGACGAATACCGGGGACCGAGGCGGCACACCGCGGCCACCCGAACCGCCGGCCTGCCCGGTCCGTCAGCGGTGGCATCGCGGACAGCCGGCATGTGAGACCCGACCGGGTGCCCCGCCCTACACGTTCGGAGCCACGAGCCGATGGCCGCGCTCGGCAGCCGCGTCGGCATCCTGCGCCAGGTCCGGGTGGCCCGCCGGCTGCGGCACACACAGCCAGAGTGCCTTCGACAACACCTGCACGTTCAACAGCCGGCCCGCCTCGACGAGGTCGCCGTCGAGCTGTCGGGGCTGGACCCGGTCGCTGGCCACCTCTACCCGGGCTCCCCGGAACACGTCCATCGACGGCACCCGCTCCTTGCGTCGGAGCACCGCCCAGCCCAGCGCCAGCCAGTGCCATAGGGTACGGGGGGTCAGGATCGCCACGTCCAGGAGACCGTCATCCGGCTTGGCCTCGGTGAGCAGCCGTACGCCTCCTTGCATGCGCCCGACGTTGGCCACGAGCACGGTCTGCGCCCGGCGTCGGATCGGCTTGCCGCCGTCGACGCGGACCGTCACCTTCATCCGCCGATCCGTCACGTGACGCAGGGCGCCCAGCAGGTACGCCGACCAGCCGATGCGCGCCTTCGCCGTGTCCGAGGTCGCGTCGAGCATCCGGGCGTCGAAGCCCATCCCGGCCATCACGGTGAAGTACTGCCCGTCGACCTCTCCGACGTCCAGCCGGCGCAGGCCGCCCTCTAGGGCGACCTCCAGCCCGGCGGCCAGGTCGGTGGAGAGGCCGAGGTTCGCGGCGAGCAGGTTGCCGGTGCCCGCCGGCAGGACCGCCATCGCGGTGTCCGTGCCCACGAGCGCGGAGACTGCCGACAGGATGGTGCCATCGCCGCCGGCGACGAAGACGATCTCGGCGCCCGCGTCGACCGCCGCCGCCGTCTGCGTGCGTCCCGGCTCCTCGGGCGTGGTCTCGTACCACCGTGGTGCGGGCCACCCCGCTTCGGTCAGCGCGCCGTCGACGCTCGCGCGGAACCCGTCGAGGTCATCGATCTTGGCGGGGTTGACGACGACCGCTGCCTGGACCGGCCGGCCGGCGGAGTTCTCGGTGACATCCATCAGTTCGGCTCACCTTCTGCCGGACGCGTCGTCGAGCCTGGTGTCCGGTCGCTTTGTTGGGGGAGTACACCGTGCTGGTCCGCCACGGCGTACCGGAACGGTCGGGTCGAATCGAGGAACGCCTGCATCGGCGGCAGGAGCCGCTCCGGCGCGGTTTCGTGTGGGAAATGCCCGGCGTCGGCGATCTCGGCCAGGTGCGGCGCGGACAACCGGCGGGCGAAGGCATGCTCGTGCCGCGGCGGTATGGTCCGGTCGTTGGCACCCCAGGCGAGCAGCACCGGCAGCTCTTCGAGCAGGCCCAGGTGGCCTGTGGCGCTGACTGTTTGACCGCGCCAGTCGATCACGGTGCGCGCGGTGCGGATGAAGGTGCGGCGTTGTTGTGCGTCGGCGAGACCGTGCAGCGCGTCGGCGACGACTCGGGCGTCCTGGCGGGCGACGACGCCGGGCAGTACGGACAGCGCCGGAAGGAGCCGTCTGATAAGGGGGCGCGGCAGGTACGCGAGGCCGGCGACGCTGATCTGGGCGGCGGGCAAGGTGGCGGCCCGCAGCATCGGGTTGAGTTGAGGGCCGAGACCGCCGCTGCTGATCAGGATGAGGCGGTCGATACGCTCGGGAAACTGGTAGGCGAACTGCAGGCCGATGCCGCCGCCGAGGCTGTGGCCCACGATGGTGGCATGGGTATGTCCCAGCGCGACGAGTAGATCCCGGAGCGCGGCGGCGTGGGCGCCGAGGGAGTAGTCGCCGCCGGGTACGTCGGAGTCGCCGTGACCCGGCAGGTCGGGAGCGATCACGGTGTGGGTGGCCGCGAGCGGGCCGATCAGGTGCCGCCAGGTGTGCCGGGTCCCGCCCAGCCCGTGCACGAGCAGCAGCGGTGCGCCGGATCCGGCACTGGTATAGGCGACAGAGCCACAGGGCAGGTCGAGGCGGTCGGACCTGGGTGAGGTGGCCGGGCGGGTACCAGACCAGCTTGTCGGGTCTACGGGATGGGTGACGGCGGTAATCGTGTCTCCTGATCATGCGTTGCAGGGGTGGTCCGGAAGGTGCGGAACCAGACGGAGTCGCCGGCGCACCGGTCTTGATCTGGCCGCAGCCGGTGGCCAGCGCCCGGCGCGGAGGTAGGTGTCCGCTCAACCGCTACCATCGACCGAGAGGGATGCGATCAGCGCGGTGCTGGATCGACGGACAGGATCCAGTGTGTATACCCCGCGTACTGCCATCGCAAACGGTTCGGGCGAGGTGGGCTGCCGGTCGGCCGTGCCATCGGGGCGCCGCCGAACGTGCCTCAGCGTCGATCGGCCGACGGTCCACTGCGGGACGGCGGTACGAAAACACCGGTCTGGGCCAGCGTGCGAGCCATCTCCGCAACCTTGATGCTGGTGTGCTGACTTGCCCGTACCAGAAGGATGAAGGCCTGGTCAGCAGTGAGCCGGTACCATTCCATGAGGAGCCCGTGCCAGGTCGGACACCCGCACCGTCTGCTGTTCGTAAACCGCATCCAGGCACCGCCCCTGACCGGCGTCGCACTGCGCCTGATCGATTCGACGCACCCGGTCGTCGGTCACCGCACGAGTATCCAGAGCGCACCTGCCCCGCACGACGGCCAGGCCGGCATATCGTGCCCCCGGTATCGTCTCGGCGGCGGCAGCGACGATGGCGCTCAACGTGTCCGCGAGGTTGTCCTCATCCTGGAGGCTACGCGCAGGGTCACCGAGCGCCTCCGCCAGGTGCTCAGGCTGCACCCCACCGGTGTAGCTGCTCGAAGGCTGACCGTGACCACCCCTGCCTATCGATTTCGCTGGCGAGGCATTCCGCAACTAGACGGCCACTCTGCCGTTCCTCACCCGCGACCTCGTCCATCCCGCGCAACGTCGAGTCCTCACCAGGGAACTCGTCCTCGCCATCGTGCCGGCCCGCGACGGGAAACTGGGCCATATGCCTCACAAGCTCCACCCATCCAGAGACCGTTTTCTGTGCCGTGGCAGTCCGTCGCAACGCAATGGCTCATGCGCTCCATTAGGTTTCCTGCCTCCTCGGCGCACCTTGATCCAGCATTGCGACCCGTCTACGGTAGATACCGGTATCTACGCTGTCTGCCGCACGAGGAGGCCCCGTGACGTCACGCGATCCGCACCGGCTGCTGAACGCCTCGGGCGCTCTGCCGCAGGCACATCCGCCGTGGGGGCCCACGGACGGATTGCGCATCACAGGCGTGCGGGCGATCGTCACCGCCCCGGAGGGCATCCCGCTCGTGGTGGTACGCGTCGACACCTCGGACGACGGCCTCTACGGGCTGGGCTGTGCCACCTTCACCCAGCGGTACGAGGCGGTGGTCGCCACGGTGCAGGGATACGTCGCGCCACTGGTGCTCGGTCGCCATCCCGCAGACATCGAGGACATCACCCGGCTGGTGCACTACTCGTCATACTGGCGCAACGGGCCGGTGCTCAACAACGCGCTGTCCGGCATCGACCAGGCGCTGTGGGACATCGCCGGCAAGCGCGCCGGCCTGCCGGTCTACGAGCTGCTTGGCGGTCGCTGCCGTGCCGCGGTCGAGGTGTACACGCACGCGGCCGCCGCGACGGTCGAGCAGACCCTTGACCAGGCCGAGGCGCTGATCGCGGACGGCTACCGCAACGTCCGGTTGCAGGTCGGCGGCCCGGGCCTGGGCACGTACGGCGCGCCCGGCTGGGCTGGCGGGTATCCGCGCTCGCCATATCCGGACGGCTGGGACGCCGAGCGGTACCTGCGCAGCACCCCAGGCCTGTTCGCGGCGGCCCGGGAGCGGCTCGGCGACGAGGTCAACCTGATGCACGATGTGCACAGCCGGCTGACGCCGAAGCAGGCGGTGGTGCTGGCCCGTTCCCTGGAGCCGTACGGGCTGTCGTTCCTGGAGGACGTGGTCGCGCCGGAGCATTACGACCGGCTGCCCGAGGTGCGGGCCGCGGCGCCGGTGCCGATCGCGGTGGGGGAGCAGATCGGCTCGGTGCCCGACGCGGTGCGGCTGGTCCGGGACGGCGGAGTCGACCTGCTGCGCCTGCACACCTCGTCAGTCGGTGGGCTGACCCCGACCCGCAAACTGGTCGCGCTCGCCGAGCTGCTCGGCGTGCGCACCGCGTTCCATTCGCCGGGCGATATCTCCCCGGTTGGAGTGGCCGCCAACCTCGCCGTCGACGTCTCGACCCCGGCCTTCGGCTATCAGGAGTCGCACACCTACAACGGCGCCACTCATGAGGTGTTCGCGGGTACCCCAGTGGTCCGCGACGGCTATCTGGTGCCGTCGGCCGAGCCGGGCTGGGGTGTGGATCTGGACGAGCGGGCGGCCGCCCAGTACCCGCCGACGAAGTTCCTGTTCGATTCCTGGACGGCACAGGTGCGCCGACCGGATGGCGGCCTGGAGGCACCGTGACCGTCGCGACACCACGGCGGGTCCTGGTCACCGGAGCCGCCGGCCTCATCGGCCGTGCCGTGGTCGAGCTGCTGCACTCCCGGGGCGTACCGGCCACCGCCCTGGTGCTCGACGACCCGGGAGACCTGCCGGTCGATCGTGTGGTCATCGGCAACGCCGGCGACAGCGACCTTGTTCGCGGGGCACTGCGAGACGTGGACGCGGTGGCTCACCTGGCCGCGGTGCCCTCACCACACGGCATGCCGGCGATCGACGTGTTCGCCGGCAACAGCCGGGCGACCTTCGCGGTGCTCGAGGAGGCCGGCCGGGCCGGAGTGCCCCGCATGATGATCGCCAGCAGCTACTCGGTTCTCGGCCTGCCGTGGAGCCCACGTCGGCTGCACCCGGACTACTACCCCATCGACGAGCGGACCCCGCTGCAGGTCGAAGACCCGTACGGGCTGTCCAAACAGGCCGACGAGGCCACCGCAACCATGATCAGCCGACGATACGGGGCAACCGTCGTCGCGGTGCGCTTCCCGTTCGTCGGCGACGACCGGCGCCTCGCCGAGCGCCTCACCCGTACCGTCGCTGATCCCGGCTCGGCGGCGATGGACTCCTGGGCCTACCTGCACGTGCGTGACGCCGCCGAGGTGACCTGGCGGGCGCTCACCGAGCCGTTGACGGGGTTCCAGGCGCCGTTCGTCGCCGCGCCAAAGATCCTCGCGCCATACGCGACCGAGGCGCTGATCGCCGCCTACCACCCACACACACCGCTGCGCCGCCGGCTGCCAGGCCGCGAGGTGCCCATCGACCTGCGTACCGGCCAGCGACTGCTGCGTTTCACCGCGCAACATCTCGTCGAGTTGGACACCATCGCACTGCCGGCGAAGACCTCGTGAAGATTGTCAAGGTCGAGACATTCCTGGTGCCGCCGCGCTGGCTGTTCCTGCGAGTGGAAACCGATGACGGCATCGTCGGCTGGGGCGAGCCCATCGTCGAGGGACGAGCCGAATCGGTGGCCGCCGCGGTCACCACACTCGCCGAGCGGCTCGGGGGCGCCGATCCCACAGCGATCGAGGACCACTGGCAGGTACTCGCGAAGGGTGGCTTCTACCGGGGCGGTCCGGTGCTGTCGAGCGCATTGGCCGGCATCGATCAGGCCCTGTGGGACATCAAGGGCAAGGCGCTGGGCGTACCGGTCCACGAACTGCTCGGCGGTCCGGTCCGCCGCAGGGCCCGCGTCTACCGCTGGGTCGGCGGCAATCGCGCCGCCGACCTCGCCGACGACGGGGTGCGCGCCGTCGAAGCCGGCTTCGACGCCGTCAAGTGCAACCCCACTGGCCAGCTCAGACACATCGAAGGGCCAGCGGCGGTACGCGAGATCGTGGACCGCCTCACCGTGCTGCGCGAGTCCGTCGGTCCGGCGGTGGACATCGCCGTGGACTTTCACGGCCGGTTCTCCACCGCGATGGCCCGCCGCGTTCTGCCGCTGCTGGAGCCGCTGATGCCGATGTTCGTCGAGGAGCCCGTCCTGCCGGAATTCTCCCGTGACCTCGCCCGCGTCACGGCGGCCACCTCGATCCCGATCGCGACCGGGGAACGCCTCTACTCCCGCTGGGACTTCCGCGACGTGCTGCCCACCGGCATCGCGGTCGCCCAGCCAGACCTGTCTCACGCCGGTGGCATCTCCGAGGTGCGCCGGATCGCCGCGATGGCCGAGGCGTACGACGTTGCGCTGGCCCCGCACTGCCCGCTCGGTCCGATCGCCCTGGCCGCGAGCCTGCAGATCGCCTTCGCCGTTCCCAACTTCCTCATCCAGGAACAGAGCCTGGATATCCATCAGAGCCACGGCAACCAGCTGCTCGACCACCTCGTCGACCCGGCGGTGTTCCGTTTCGCCGACGGGCACGTCGAGCGGCCCACCGGGCCCGGGCTCGGAATCGAGATCGACGAGACGGCGGTCCGCCGGGCCGCCAGGACCGGACACCGGTGGCGCAACTCGGTGTGGCGCCATGTCGATGGATCGTTTGCCGAGTGGTAGTCACCGCTAGTGCCACGAGGATTCTCGATAGAAACCGTTATCTAGTCGTAGCTGGCATGGACCACATCGGACGACAGCTGGCTGAGGGTGACGAACGTGCCGGCGCGAGCGGCAAAGCGTGGTCGCTACATGCATCGTGTACAGCATGGACGCTACGCGGGTCGGGTATGGGCATGTCGGGAGCGTGTAACGCCGTGGCAACGAACTCTTGACGCGTCAGCTACGCCAGCATAAGTTTCGTAGAAACCGGTCCCTATGACCGAGGTCACTGAATGTCGAGCACATGGCGGTGCGGTGGCCGTCCCGATGCGAGGAGGAGCACGGATGCGCGGCACGAGCAGACGTTGGCTGACAGGTGCACTGGCCCTTTGTCTGGCGACAGCCATGGCGGCATGCGGTGACGGGGACGAAGGTGCGTCGTCCGGTCCGGTCGAGGTCGAGTACTGGGCTTGGGCGCCGCAGGAGACCGTCGAGCCGGTCGTCAACAAGTTCAACGAGTCCCACACCGACATCAAGATCAAATATGTCAAGCAGGCCGACAACGCGACCGCCTACACCGGCCTGCGCAACGCGATCGCCGCCGGTCAGGGCGTGCCCTGTCTGGTGCAGGGTGCCGCCAACGCCGAAATCCCGTCGCTGCTGGGGGAGGGCCTGGTCACCGACATCACCGAGTATGTGAAGCCGTATGTCGACAAGGGCCTGTTCACGGCGGCGGCGCCCAAGAGCGCGCAGGTGCAGGGCAAGTACTACGGCATCCCCGGTGGTGCCACTCCCACCTTCATGATGGTCAACCGGAAGGTGTACGACCAGCACGGCGTCGCCGTACCGAAGACCTGGGACGAGGTCATCACCGCGGGCAAGGCACTCAAGCCGCACGGCGTGCAGGTGATGAACCTGGCCGGTGAGGACCCGAGCACGCTGGTCAACCTGGTGGTCCAAGCCGGCGGAACCTGGTACACGATCGACGGGGACGCGTGGAAGGTCGACTTCCTGACGCCGGAGTCGCTGAAGTCCGCAGACGTTCTCCAGCAGTTGGTCGACAACGGGCTTGTCGCCAACCAGACGTACCAGGACCGGCCGGCGCTGATCGCCTACTTCGACGAGGGAAAGATGGTCTCGCTGCCCACCTCGACCTGGCAGCTGCGCAACTACGAGCTCAACTACAAGAAGTCGATCGGGAACTGGCAGCCGGTGGACCTGCCGCAGTTCGCCGACGCTCCGCAGTTCGCCACTCCCAACCACGGCATGGCGATGCCCGTGCCGAAGGGATGCCGGCATCTGAAGGAGGCGACGGACGTCGGCGTGTGGATGGCCACTCACAAGGACGCGATCGACGCCACCTTCGACAAGGCGACCGGCGCGTACGCGTTCCCCGGCTCGGTTCCCGACCCGTCGCCGTGGGTGGAGTCGGTTGTCCCGCAGAAGCTGTTCGGCGACAAGCGGGCAGAGGCCGCGCCGGTCATCCTGAAGGCGGTCCGGGCGGGCGTGGACAACTGGCAGGTAGGCCCGAACTACACCGGCGTGTTCACCGAGCTGCAGGACCAGTGGGCGCAGGCGGTCACCAAGCGAATCACCTTCCGACAGCTGCTGGAGAACATGCAGAGATACACCGTTGACGACCTGAAAGCCAAGGGAATCAGCGTCGTGGGGAGCTGAGGCACGGATGTCGGTGGACCAGAAGCTCGTTCCGCCGCCGGTCACCGGACCGGCGGCGGGGCAGGCCGGGGCGACCCGCCCACCCCGGCTGCGCTGGCGCAGGACGATGGCGCTCAAGGGGGCGTCGTTCACCCTGCCCTTCTTCGTCGGCTTCGTCGTCTTCACCGTCGTGCCCTTGGTCATGGCGCTGCGCGAGAGCCTCTACACGAGCCAGAGCGGCGGCCTTGGCTTCGGCGAGAAGACGGTGTCGTTCAGCGGCTTGAACAACTTCAGCCGAGGGCTGGGCGACGGCCGGTTCTGGGGCGGCATGTGGCAGGTGGGAGTGTTCGCGCTCATCGTCATCCCGATGATCCAGGCGGCCAGCCTCGCGATGGCCCTGCTGCTCGACGTGGTCAAGCGTCGGCTCGCCGGCCGCTTCCGGGTGGCGCTGCTGATCCCGTACATGATCCCCAACATCGTGGCCACGCTCATCTGGATATACCTCTACAGCCCCGCCGTGGGGCCGCTGACGCCCCTGTTCGCGTTTTTCGGGCTGGACGCGAACTTCTACAGCGGCGAGCTGATCTGGGTGTCCATCGGCAACCTGATGGCCTGGAACGGCATCGGGTTCAGCATGCTGATCGTGTACGGGGCGCTGCAGTCCGTACCCCGGGAGATCTTCGACAGCGCGCGCGTCGACGGCGCGTCCGAATGGCGCATCGCCTGGTCCATCAAAGTGCCCTACGTACGCGGCTCGCTCGTGCTCGTCTCGGTCCTGGGCATCATCGGCACGCTGCAGATCTTCAGCGATCCGCTGCTGTTCCGGTCGATGACGCCGGAGACCGTCAACAAGGACTTCACGCCGATCATGATGATCTTCAACCAGGCGTTCGCGGTCGGCGACTTCCATTACGCCGCCGCGCTGTCGGTCATCCTGGCGGTGGTCGTCGGGCTCGTCTCCGCGATCTTCTACAAGCTGACGAACAGGGCACCGCTATGACGACGAGACAATCGACAGGATCCCGGCTGCTGGTGATCGCCGGGCTGGTGATGTTCGCGTTCTACTCCCTGGCCCCGGTCTGGTTCCTGCTGGTGTCCGCGACCAAGAGCCAGGACGACCTGTACAGCACGAACGGGTTGTGGTTCGCCGAGCTCAACCTCGTCGACAACGTACGGACGTTGTTCACCTACAACGATGGCATCTTCCTGCGCTGGATGGCCAACACGCTGTTCTACGGTATCGCCGGCACCGTCGGTCAGACCTTGATCTGCGTGGCGTGCGGTTACGGCCTGGCGATGTACCAGTTCCGCGGCCGAGGGTTGCTGATGGCCTGTGTCATCGGCTCGTTCCTGGTGCCCGGAGCGCTGCTGACCATCCCGTCGTTCCTGCTCTACACCGACCTGCGGATCGTCGATACCCCGTGGGCGATCATCGTGCCCGGCTTCTTCAGCGCGTTCTCGGTCTACCTCGCCAAGGTCTACGCCGAGGGCGCCATACCCAAGGAGCTGATCGAGGCGGCCCGGATCGACGGGGCGGGGGAGTACCGGATCTTCTTCCAGATCGGTGTGCGGCTCATGACGACCGGTGCCGCGACGGTGTTCCTGCTCGGCTTCGTCGGGGCCTGGAACTCGTTCTTCGGGCCGCTGGTCTTCCTGCGCAGCGAGGAGAACTGGACGGTGATGCTGGGCCTGTACTCCTGGCTGAACGTGAAGATGGACTCCTCGGTCGACCTGACCAGCCTGGTCATCGTCGGCTCGATCATCTCGCTGGTGCCGATGGTCGTGCTCATGCTGGCAATGCAGCGGTACTGGCGCTCGGGCGTCACCTTGGGCAGCCTCAAGTAGGTGCCGCTACACCCTGGTGGACCGACCCGGGGACGGTGCGGAGTCCCGGACCACGACATGGGTGCCGAGCATCAGGTGTTGGGCGCCAGTGTGCTGGTCGCGACTGAGCGCGAGGCGCACCGCTGCGCGCCCGAGCTCCTCCTGCGGCACGTGCACGGTTGTCAGCGCCGGATACAGATCGCCGGCCAAGGGGATGTCGTCATAACCGGCCAGCGCCATGTCGTCCGGCACCCGGACGCCGGCCTCGTGCAGCGCCCGCAGCGCTCCCGCGGCCACCACGTCGGTCGCGGCGAGGATCGCGGTCGCGCCGTGGCCCGTGGCCAGTAGCTGCCGAGTGCGTTGGTAGCCGTACGACCGGCTGAACTCGCCGGGCAGGACAAGCGACGGGTCGTGGTCGACCCCGTGCACCTCATGGGCGCGGCGGAACCCGCGCAGTCGCTGGCTGCTGGTAAGTAGGCCCGGCACCGCGCCGAGGTAGACGATGCGCCGGTGGCCCGCCGCCAGCAGGTGGCTGGTGATGGCGTACGCGCCACCCTCGTTGTCGTACTCGACGGCGGTGGCGGGGGCGTCCTCGGCCAGCGGTGGCCGGCCCACCAGCACCAGCCGGGAGCCGGAACGGTGCAGCGCCCGCGCGTAGTGGATCATGCGCTGCTCGTACTCGTCGTTCTCCCAGGCGCCGCCGACGACGACCACCGCGTCGGCGTTCTGCTCCCGCATGAGTTCGACGAACAGGAAGATGCTCTGCGCGTCGCCCTCGGTGGTGCACAGGATGCACAGCCGCCCCTCGGCCTTGGCCTGCTGCTCGCAACCGCGGGCGATGTGGGCGTAGAAGGCGCCGGTGACGTCGTCGACGAGGAACGCGACGGTCTTGGTCGAGGCTCCGGACAGGGCGCGGGCCTGGGCGTTGACGACGTAGTCCAGCTCGCGCATGGCGCGCTGGACCTTGGCCCTGGTCGCCGACGCCACCGGGTAGTTGCCGATCAGGACCCGGGACACGGTGGCGGGTGACACGCCGGCCCGTGCCGCGACGTCCCTGATCGTGGAGCGGTTGCCGTTGTCAGGGGTCAGTTTCTTGGCCAACGAAGACCTTCCTCCAACCCGGTGGGTGGGCTGCCCGTACAGGATAGTTCGCGCCCGTCATGTCGAACCATCAGGCAATCCGGACGATCTCGTGCTGGTGCACCTGGTATGCCAGCGTGCGGCCGGCCAACAGCCGTTCGACCTCGTCCACGGCGCTGCGGCCCATCCGCTCCACCTCGTTGCCGTGCGAGCCGGCCACATGCGGGGTGAGGAAGACGTTCGGCAGGTCGAACAGGGGCGACCCGGCCGGCAGCGGCTCAGGGTCGGTCACGTCGAGGACGGCGCTGAGGCGGCCGCTGGACGCCTCAGCGGTCAGGGCGGGGGTGTCGACGAGGTCACCTCGGGCCGTGTTGATCAGGACGGCGCCGTCGGGCATCAGCGCGAGCTGCGCCGCGCCGAGCATGTGCCGGGTCTGCGGGTTGGACGGGGCGTGGAGGCTGACGATGTCGCAGGTCCGCAACACCTCCTCCAGGCTCATCAGATGCGCGCCCAGCGCCGCCGCGTCGGTCGAATCGACGTACGGGTCGGCCAGGTGTACGTCGAGATCGAAGTGACGCAGCAGGCCGATCACCCGCCGGCCGATCCGGGACGCGCCCACAATGCCGACCCGACGGCGGAAGTTACCGACCCCGGGCACGATGGAGCCCAGCACGAATCCCCGGTCGCCGCGATAGCGCTCGCGCACTGCGAACACACCCTTGCCGGCGAACAGGATCGCGGCCAGCGTGTACTCGGCAACCGGCACGGCATTGACCGCCGCGGCGGAGGAGACCACCAGCCCGCGATCCCAGCAGGCCGCCGTGACGTGCGACTTCACCGTGCCGGCGGCGTGCACCACCGCCCGCAGCCGTGGTGCCGCGGCCAGCACGGCCTGGTCCAGCGGCGGGCATCCCCAGCCGGTGATCAGGATCTCGACGGAGGCGAGCGCCTCGAGCACGCGAGAGTTGTCGAACCGCTCGGCGACGATGTCCGGATCGACGCTCACCAGCCGCCGCAGCCGACCCATCACCTCCGGCGGGAAGAACTCGGGCAGGTGCCGGGAGCGCATCGCGAAAAGAGCCGCCGGGCGGTCGGCCACGGTTGTGCTCCTTCCCGGCGCAGCTGTCCAGTTTCGGGACCAATAGTAACCGCTCTCTACGCTAGAGAACAGTGTGCCTCTGGTCAACTGCGCCATGATGACGTGGGGACACGCAGCATCTGTGTTTCTTTGTTGTTTCTTCCTCGTGACATCTTGACCGCTCGATGCCTCAACTTTACTCTCCTGATAGAGACCGGTCTCTAACCCGCGGCCTCCACCCCACAGGCCAGCCCCCAAGAGAGAGCACCGATCGGCCGCGGCGCCGCTGCGGCCGTCCCGGCGCAGACCACGGATCAGTCCCAGAATCGGCACCCGGGTTGGGGCACATCGCGGCCCTGCCGGTGCCACCGAGGCGCAGGTCGCGCCGATCTGTCGTCGCGCCCCAACGACTGAAGGAGGAAAGGGCATGCCTCCGAATACGCCCAGCCGCCGCACGCTTCTGAAGATGGCCGGTGTCGGCCTCGGGGCCGCCGCCGTGTCGAGCACGAGCATCGCGCTGGCACCGTCGGCGTCCGCAGCCACGCACCCCGGGATGCTGCACACGCAGGCCGACTTCGACCGGATGCGGGATCGGGTGAACGCCGGCACGCAGCCGTGGAGGGCGGGTTGGGACCGGCTGGTCGCCAACTCGCATTCACAGAGCACCTGGACGCCGCGCCCCACCGCGACGATCATCCGGGGCGGCGACGGGCAGAACTATCCGCAGCTCTACAACGACATCCACGCCGCCTACCAGAACGCGTTGCGCTGGCGGATCAGCGGCAGCACCGCGCACGGCGACAAGGCCCGCGACATTCTCAACGGCTGGTCCGGGACGTTCCGGACGCTGACCGGCAACGCGGACCGGTTCCTGGCCGCCGGGATCTACGGCTACCAGTTCGCCAACGCAGCGGAGATCATGCGCGGGTACAGCGGGTTCGACCTGAACCGGTTCAAAACGATGATGCTGAACATCTTCTACCCGATGAACAACAGCTTCCTGACCAACCACAACGACGCCTGCATCACCAACTACTGGGCCAACTGGGACCTGTGCAACATGAACTCCATCTTGGCCATCGGCATACTCTGTGACGATCAGGCGAAGATCGACCAGGCGATCAACTACTTCAAGACTGGCGCCGGCAACGGCTCGATCCTGCACGCCATACCGTTCCTGCACTCGGGCGGCCTGGCCCAGTGGCAGGAGAGCGGCCGCGACCAGGGCCACACCATGATGGGTGTCGGCCTGATGGGCACGTTCTGCGAGATGGCTTGGAACCAGGGCCAGGACCTGTACGGCTACAGCGGTAACCGGTTCATGCAGGCGTGTGAGTACATCGCCCGGTACAACCTGGGCCAGTCGGTGCCCTTCACGACGTACCGGTGGGGCAGCGGCCAGAACTGCGCCCAGCAGCAGCAAACCGCTGTCTCCTCGGCCAGTCGGGGGCAGGACCGGCCGGTCTGGGCGCTGGTCCACGCGCATTACGCTCAGCGCCGCGGCCTGTCGGTACCCAACATCACCGCGTACATGAACCGGGTACGCCCCGAGGGCGGTGGCGGCGACTACGGTACCACCAGCGGCGGCTTCGACCAGCTCGGCTTCGGCACGCTGACACACACCCGTTAACACCCGTGCGACCGATTCCGGGTGGCTGGCGTCGCACGGCGCGAGCCACCCGGCCCCGGCCCCGGCCCTGGTACCTGTAACTGATCGACAGCCATCGCGTGGGAGCGGGCACATCTCGATGTGGTTACAGTCAGGCACCGCGACGCGTCACTTGGGACACCCGCATAAGGGCACGCACAACCGACACCACAGTCGCGTACCTCTCCCCGCCGACTGCCCTGTACCAGGACTGCGCCGAGGTGGGGGGCCGACGTGTGCGGGCACTACTGCGGCAGAGCCGACGGCTCGGGTGGAACCTTCGACACTCCGTCGTCGCCCGTAACGTCGACGACCGGCATTCTGGACGAATTCGTCGCGGCCTGCTGCACGCTGCCTAAGTTCTGCCACGGCCTTTGCGCGGCGCCGAACGGCCGTGCGCCGCTGGTTCACTGAGGTGTCCCGGCCTCGGTCGAGGACGTGCCGCACTGCCATTCGGTGCCCGTGCTCACTGGCTCGTCCACGCACGATCGCCCCGGTCAACTGCGGCTAATCAGCTCCATGATCACGCTGGTCCCTGTCGGTCTCGGCGTGCACGGAAAAGCCGGCGAAGTCGGCAAGCAAACACCTTCGGGCGAGGTCTTGGGCGCAAACTCCGACCATGGTTCCGGTGAACCGCAGCGGCGGCCCGATCTCGTCGGACAGTGCGTCGAGGTCCAGGTCAGGACCGATCTGTTCCCAGCGGCCGTCCGGCTGGGCGACGGAGAAGGTGAGGTGAAGCCGATTGACGTCGGCGCGGAGCCGAACTGGCCCGCGGCCGGTGGGCCGTCGACCGCGTTCGCGGGTCTGACCGGGCACCTTGCTGACCACCTCGACCACTCGGCCCCAGCGCTCGTCATGAGTGACCGCGAGGTAGTGGTAGCCAGTGGTGTTGTAGTAGAGGACGAGGCCGGCCGACTGAGTGAAGTGTTCGGGGTCGACGTCGACCGTAACCTCGATGGAGCATCGCAGGCTGGATAGGCGGCGGGCCAGCAGCGACTGGTGGAACAGTGAGTCCAGGCTTTCCCGGCCGCGTAGCCGCAGCCAGCCAGGCCGGACGCCCAGGTCAGCCCAGCTAGGATCGGTGGGCACGCGCAGGCTCATCCACTCCGGTCCGTCGAACGGCGGGAGGTCCGGGGCCGGCTCGGGCAGGACCGTTTCAATTTCGCGTATCTGTTCAGCGGGGTGGTGGCCGCCGTCGACCAGCCGGAGCCAGCCGTCGCCGTCCCAGTGCACCGGCTGCAGGAAGGTCTCCCGGCCGAGCGGACAACGCAGCCCCTGGCGACCCATGGCGGGCCGGGCTCCGAGATGGACGATGAAGTGCTCCCCGTCGGGCGTGGTGAGCAGCTGGCCGTGACCGGCCTTCTGGATCGCACTGCAGGGGTCGTCGCGCGACGTGAGCAGCGGCCGTGGATCGATCTCGTACGGTCCACGCAGAGCCGTGGAGCGGGCCAGGCGGATGCCGTGGTTGTAGCCGGTCCCGCCCTCCGCAAGCATCATGTAGTACCAGCCGTCCCGTTCGAACAGGTGCGAGCCCTCCATCAGCTCGTCACTGCGAAAGATGATCGCAGGTTCGCCTACGAGTTCGTGGCGGCGGTGGTCGTACTCCTGCAGCAACACACCGCCGAAGGAAAAGCGATCGCCGCGATGGTCCCAGTTCACGTTTACCAGATACTTGCGTCCGTCTTCGCCATGGAAGAGAGAGGGGTCGAAGCCGGAGGAGTTGAGGTAGATCGGGTCACTCCACGGTCCGCCCGGGTCAGCCGCGGTCACCAGGTAGTTGTCGAGATCCTTGTGTGGCCCGGACATGGTCCGCACGATCGTGAACACCACCCAGTAGAGCCCGTCGTGATGGCTCAGGGCCGGGGCCCAGATGCCGCCGGAGTCGGGAATGCCACGCAGGTCGAGGTGGTCCGGTCGACAGAGTACGGAGCCGATGGGCCGCCAGGTCCGCAGATCGGTAGAGGCGTGCAGGCTGATGCCGGGAAACCACTCGAAGGTGCTGGTGGCGATCAGGTAGCGGGTGCCGACGCGAATGGCGGAGGGATCGGGGTGAAACCCGGGAAGGATCGGGTTCGTGATCATTGTGGGACTCCCGATAGGTCGGACGACTACCTGGCGGTCACGCGAGAGCACAGCGGCCCACGCGGAGCGTCTCACTGACCAGGCTGTGTCGATGGTGTGTAGCCGGTTGGCCGCATCGTGGACGCTGATCCACTTGGACTATCAACCACTCGGAACAGCCGCTCATCTACCGGGTTCCTAGGTCGAGTAGCCGAGAGGCGGAGCGTCTCCCGGCTACTCGACCTGTCGCAGGTTGGGCATCAGTGCGATGCCGTGACCGCTGCCGGTCCGATCAGCCAGCCGGCGTGATCTGGATTCGTTTTCCGTCGATGCGCAGCTCGCTGAAGGACGAGATACCTGGATAGGCGGGGTCGGTAGGTATCCCGGGACGATCGACTTGCACCTTGAGCAGGCGGAAGTTTCGTCCGCGAACCTCCTCGCGGACGGGGATGGTTTCCATGGCGAAGCCGGCTTCGGTGGTGTTGGTGGTCTCGCGGGAGCTGAGCAGGGTCCAGGTCTGGCCGTCGTCGGAGCCGTAGATGTTGGCACCCTCGGACCGGTTGGCGAAGTTCCACCGTGCCTGCAGGCCGAAGGCGTCTGCTTGCACGCGGAAACCCTCGCCGAAGTCGAGCACGAACGGTGCACGCAGGTCGCCTGAGGTCGAGTTGAAGTCCTCATCGGCCATGTTGTCGATCGCGTAGCTGGCCAACGTCGGAGAGGAGACAAGCCCGCGGTAGTCGAGTGTCCTGTCCGGCAGCTGGGGGTTCAACGGTTGGAGTTGAGCGACCGCCTCCTGCAGCGCGACGATCCTCGAGGCGAATGTGCTGTCGTCCGCGGTGGTGGCGGCCTGCTCCGCGGCAGCGCGCTGGGCGGACAGTGCCTCCAGCGTGGCCGAGACGTATGCCTGGTCCGGACGGTACCCGCCAATGGCGGCGACGATAGCGTCCGACCGGGTGGCGACGACCTTCACGGTGACCTCGAGGGGGGTGACCACTGTGCCGTCGTCGGCAGACACGAGGAAGGTGTGGATGCCGACATGTCGGGTTGTCGGTGACCAGTCCAACGCGCCTGACGAGGGGCTGAATGTCGCGTCCTGCGGGAGGCTGTCGGTCGTGTAGCCGAGGGGGTCGCCGGCGCTGTCAGTCGCTGCCAAGGACCGGGTCAGGGGTGCGCCGGCCACCGCGATCAGGGTCGCCTGCTGGCCTTGCGGAAACGTCGGCGGGCTCAGTTGGGTCTCGGCCTGCAGGTTGAGGCTGTCGATGTCCACGCTGGTGCGCGCCGGCGCCTGCAGGGTGAAGTAGGCAAGGTTGTCCCCAGCAAGCGTGCCGGGCACCAGGCCGAGGTCCATGTCATATACGACGTAGCGCCAATGTCCACGGGTGTCCGGGATGTTGAGGGTGTGGTACGGCGCGAGCCGCTGATTTTTGCGAATCTGCATTGTGGCCTTGCCGTTGGTGCGCAGCAACAGACCCACCGGGCTGTACCCTCTGCGGTCCTGGTACATCAGGGTGCGGATCGCGATCGTGGTGCCGCGGTCGCCACCGTGCATGCGAACGAAGGCACGGTCCCCCTCCTGCCGCACGTCCCATTGCTGCGCGATCGCGATGCTGCGGTGTTCTGCCTGGACCAGCGCATCGGTCTGGATGGGGCGATCCCGGCCGGCCACCGCTGGCGGCATGGACAACCAGTAGTCGATGTTGTAGTCCGGGTTGCTGTTCCAGAAGTTGTATTCGCCGGTACCCCAGTAAAATACCGGGCCGTCCGCCTGCCGCGCGATCCGCGCGACGTTCGGCGCCCGTCGATCGACATCGACGCCAAGGTCATAGCGATATATCTCGTAGAGTTCGTCGATCGGTGCGAAGACGCGTCCCCGGTAGGCCTCGGAGATGACGCCGGCATGGTTGCTCGTGTCGATCCACGGTACGGTCTTGCCCATCATGTAGGCGTAGAAGGCGTCCGCCCCGGCCAGCAGCCGGTCGTTGGCGAACCGGTAGGGCGAGACTGCCTCGCGCCTTGTGGAGACCGTACCTCTGTGCGGATCAAGCCGGGTCTTCTGGATGGTGAGCAGCCGGGCAATCTCGCTGAGTTTGGCGATGTCGTCCCAGGCGTGCGCCTGGTCCCGTCCCATCTCCTGGTTCTGGATAAAGGTGTAGCCGTACGGGTTTAGCGGATCCTTCGCGTCAATGCGCCGGATGACCGAGGTGAGCGCGCCGTTAGCGTACGTGTCCGGGTTGGAGGCGTTCACCGAGAACCACTCGACGCGTTGGCGGTAGCGGGGCATGTTGTTGGTGAAGATGGCGCCGGCCAGCGCACCCGTGAGCCCGTAGAGGTGCTGGTTCATGAACCGGGAGTTGCTGAACAGGAACGTCGCCGTCATCGGTTCCACCAGGTTGACGGTCAGATTCGTCGCATCCGCGTCCTGCCATGCCGTGTTGTAGCCACTCGCCCCCGGGTTGACGCTGGAGTAGCGCATTAGCTCTGCGGCAGCCAGGATGCGCAGAAGGGGCACCCCGCTGTGGATGTGTGCGTCGGCGTAATATGCGTATTTCGCCGGGTCCATATGGCTCCAGATGCGCAGTAGCCGCATCGTGTTCTCCCGATACACCGGGTTGCCCGTGATCACATAGAGGATCGCCTGGGTGTACGCCCGGAAGGCATCGTCGATCAACTTGCTCTGAACCGCTTGCGAGGCGAAGGCGTCCGCACCCGGCCGGTCTACTTCGCTGCCGAGGTTGGCCGATGTGAAAGTGGTCGACGCGTACTTCGTGGCGACCATCGCCGAGTAGTAGGACGCCCACGGTTCCACGCCCAAAAGGACCTGGCGACGGGCGAGGAGCAGCCGATCGGCGCTGACACCGATGCCGGGATGGACGAACCCGGCGCTGCTGGTCACCCGGTTCAACGTGACCGTGGGGAAGGTGTCATTCGCGACGGCGGCGAACGTCGCCCGGGGGGTGGGTGCGGTCAATAACGTGGCGACGACGATTAGCACGGCGAAGCCGACTGTGAACCTTTTCGCTGCCTTACGGACAGCTCTCTGATGCCTCGGCATGGCCCCTCCTGGGGTGGTGTCAGTGGCAACGGTGGTGGATGCGGTCGCGAGTTCGGCCGCCCGGGACAGGAGGCGGGCAGCGAGCCGACGCGGCTGGGACCGGATGGTGCCTACGGGGCCCGCATCCCGGACGGGGACCGGTGGGTCCCCGCCCGGGATGTGGGAGCTAGCTGATGATTCGAAAGGTGGCGTCCGCCCGGTCCGGGTCGGTGCTGATTGAATCCAGTCGCCGCAGATAGTCGTGGTGGCGGCGGTACCGGCGGCCGGTCGAGCCCGGTGGAAGGGTCGGCGGGTCGGCCTGTATACGAAGCATGTCCAAGTGGGTAGCGGCCAATGCCGGCAGCGCCTGCGTCAGACTTGACAAGACGGCCACGCCGGCACCAACGCCGGCGGCCTTGAGCACGGTACATCGACTGGTTCCCTTCGGAGGCATGACCGATCTCCTGGTTGCTGAGACTCCGGCCAGGGCGTTGCTCAAGGCTCTGCCGAGGAAGTCGAGGGGACGGGTTGGCGGGGTTGGTACCTCATGGTGATAGAAACCGCTCTCTACGCAAGGTAGGCTTTGTGAACATTCTCGTCAATAGCTGGTTGCTCAGCGGTCCCTCGGCCCACTGGTCCCAGTGCGATACGGGCTGGGATGCGTAGCTGGCCCCGGCGGCTGGGCAGTAGAGACCGTTACCACAAGCCCCTCCTACTCGATCCCACAGACCGACGTGTCGGGCGCGGTCCGGTTGGACGCAGGCGTGGTCGTCGTTCCGGTCCTACAACCTTCCGGGCCGGTACCCGCGGCACTCCGGCTGGCTGCCGCGCATCAACCCCTGTTCAGCCGGCATTCCAGGCCGGGACGGGGAACAGTGGCGCGCTCGTCGCGCTCTCGGGGACCGGTGGATTTCGGCCGGCGGTCTCCACTTTGGAGGTGCTGTCGGCCCGCGACTGCGCGGCACACCGGCTAGTCTTGTCGATCGATAACATCGGGCACGTGTGAAGGGACGCCATGGACGCCACACGGACCGGTCCCGCTCATCGGGACGTGGCCATCGTCGAACGGTTGCACTCGTTCTCGCCGGGAGCGGGCCGGGTCGCCCCGCGCGCCACGGCGAGCGGCAGTGCGGAGACGATCACGCTGAACGGCAGGTGGCGCTTCCGGCTCGTGCCCACGCTCGCGGACGTCACGGAAAGGTTCATGGATCCGGAATTCGACGACGGAGCCTGGGACTCGATCGACGTGCCGTCGGCGTGGCAGATGGCGGGCCTGCGGGACGAGGACGGCCGGCTCCTCGAGCGCGGACAGGCCCGCTTCGGCACCCCGGCATACACCAACGTGATCTACCCGTTCGCCATTGATCCGCCGTTCGTTCCGGACGAGAACCCGACCGGCGAGTACCGGCTCGCGTTCGACGTCGAACCTCAGGGCGGCGGGCGGTGGCTCGTCCGGTTCGAGGGCGTCGATTCGATGTTCACCGTGTGGCTCAACGGGGTGGAACTCGGATGGAGCACAGGGAGCCGGCTGCCCAGCGAATTCGACGCCAGTGCGCACCTCCGGGCCGGACGCAACGTCCTGGCGGTCCGCGTGCACCAGTGGTCGGCCGCGAGCTACCTCGAGGACCAGGACATGTGGTGGATCTCTGGGATCTTCCGATCCGTGTCGCTCGTCCACCGTCCCGACGGCGGCATCGACGACCATTTCGTGCACGTGGCATTCGACCACCACGACCGCAGCGGCACCGTCCGCGTTGAGACATCGGCAGCCGCTGTCGTGCGCATCCCCGAGCTCGGCGTCGAGGCCGCCTCCGGCGAAGCCGTCAGGATCGCGGGCGTCGAGCCGTGGACCGCTGAGACACCCCGCCTGTACCGCGCGGAGATCACCAACGAGGCGGAGACCATCCAGATCCAGATCGGTTTCCGCACAGTGACTGTCGAGGACGGCCGGCTCCTGGTGAACGGCCGCCCGATCCGATTGCGAGGCGTCAACCGGCACGAGTGGCATCCCGACACCGGCAGGACGCTGGACATCGCGACCATGCGCCGCGACATCGAGCTGATGAAGCGCCACAACATCAACGCCGTGCGCACCAGCCACTACCCCCCAGACACCAGATTCCTCGATCTGTGTGACGAACTCGGCCTCTGGGTCATCGACGAGTGCGATCTGGAGACGCACGGCTTCGGGCGCGTGAACTGGAAACGCAACCCCAGTGACGACCCACGCTGGCGGGAGGCATTCCTCGACCGTATGCGCCGTATGGTGGAGCGGGACAAAAACCACCCAAGCATCATCCTGTGGTCACTCGGAAACGAGGCCGGCTTCGGTCAGAACCTGAGCGCGACGGCCGCGTGGGCGCACGCTCGCGACCCGGATCGGCTGGTCCACTACGAGGGCGACCACAACGCCTCGGCCGTCGACGTGCACAGCCAGATGTACACCAGCCCGGACGAACTGCGCCGGTACGGAGCCGGCATCGAGGACGTGACCACCGATGCAACGCATGACCGGCACCGGCGGAAGCTGCCGCTCATCCTCTGCGAGTACGCCCATGCGATGGGCAACGGACCGGGCGGCCTGCGCGAGTACGAGGAACTGTTCGACCGCTATCCGCGGCTGGCCGGCGGTTTCGTCTGGGAGTGGATCGACCACGGGATCCGGCAGCTGCGGGACACCGAGCCGCACCGGAGCACCGAGTTCTTCGCATATGGCGGTGACTTCGGTGAGCAACTGCACGACGGCGTCTTCATCATCGACGGCTTGGTGTTTCCGGACCGCACGCCCTCGCCGGGCCTCATCGAGTACGCCGCCGTGATCACGCCCGTCCGCGTGACTATTGGCGAGGACGGCATCCGGGTCGAGAACCGGCACGACTTCATCGACACCGCCGGCTACACGTTCGAGTGGTCGATCGAAGCGGCGGGCTGCGCCGTCTCATCCGGAGTGCTCGACGTGCCACCGGTGCCGGCCCGGTCGGAGGCCGATCTACCACTACCGGCGGAGGTGGACGGCGCGGCAACACCAGACGCCTGGATCACGGTACGCGTGCACACCGCGACCGCCAGCCCCGCCGTCCCCGCAGGACACCAGGTGGGTGCTGCCCAGCGGCGCCTGACTCCCGCCGCCGCTCCCGTGCGAGCGACCCGCCGCCCGGTAGAGCAGCACGGGACGGGCTGGCGTCTCGGCAGTGCCCTCTTCGATCGTGCGGGTGGTCTGCGCTCGATGGGAGGCATCAGCGCCCGCCCTGTCGAGATCGATCTCTGGCGCGCTCCGACTGACAACGATCTCAATCGTGCTCGCGGTCAGGCATCCTGCTGGCGAGAGGCTGGGTTCGACCGCCTACGTCACCGCGTCGAGTCGGTCGAGATGCTCGACGACGAGTTGCTCGTCACCACCGTGACCGCCCCGGCCGGTGGCGATCTTGGGTTCCGGAGCCGCGCCGGCTGGGCTTGGTCGGACAAAGGACTGATACTGGACTTCCGCGCAGAGCCCTTCGGCCAGTTCCGAACAGCGCTGAACGCCGACGCTGCCCGTCTCGCCCGGGCAACTCCGTCGACCATTCCGCGACTGGGGGTCCGCCTCTGGCTCGATCTCCCTTCCGACAGCGAAATCAGGTGGCTGGGGTTGGGCCCGGGCGAGGCGTACCCCGACACCACATCGGGCGCCGTCCACGGCCTGCACACATCGCGGGTCGCGGCGATGCAAACCCCGTACGTGCGCCCGCAGGAGAACGGCAGGCGAGCGGATGTGACCTGGATCGAGATCACGGACGGCGCACGCGCGCTGCACGTTCAGGCCGATCGCCCCCTAGGCGCCACCGTGCGCCCGTGGTCGGCCGAGCAGCTGACCGCCGCCACCCACACTCCGGGCCTCTTGGAGGAGGGCGGCCTCTGGCTACACCTCGATCTCGGGCAGTACGGGATCGGCAGCGCGGCATGCGGACCGGATGCCTTCGAGCCGTATCGCCTGGGGCCACGCGCCTTCGACCTCCGGCTCCGGTTCCGTATGTGAAGGGTCGTCAGGTCGGAGCGCTGTGGCGGGGGTGCGTCCGAACGGGCGCGGCCGAGGCTCGCCGGATGAGGGCCGGCGGCGCCGGCTCGACCAACTCGTTGTCCCGCGCGGGGCCGCCAGCGATGACCTCCAGAAGTCGATCGACGGCGAACCGGCCGGATGCCCTGAAGTCGGCGCGCACCGTCGTCAGCGCGGGGACGGTGTAGGCGGCGAGCCGGATGTCGTCGAATCCCACGACGCTGACCCGGTCGGGAACCCGGATTCCCCGCGAGTTCAGCGCGGCGATCGCACCGACCGCCATCTCGTCGTTCGCCGCGATGATCGCGGTTGCCGCGCCGAGATCGGCCTGGGCGATCCGGTGACCGGATTCGGCCGACCAATCTCCGAACCCTTCGCCGACGACCGCCATCCCCCGTGCGCGGGCGGTCTCCACCGCTGCTTGACGGCGCTTACGGGAGGAGAACCACTGTTCGGGGCCGTTGATGAGGAAGATCTGCCGGTGTCCCAGCTCATAGAGGTGCTCGATGAGGGCGATCGTTCCGGGCTCCAGGTCGGCCTGCGCGCGGGGACCGTCGAAGCCGTCGCCGTTGACCTCGCGTAGCACGGGCGCTGAGAACGGGAACCGGTCGAACAGTTCCGCGAGCTGCGGCGTGGGAGCGAACGCGAGGACGCCGGCCACATAGCTCTGATCGACTGACCCGAGTGTCGCCTCGCTCGCCTCGGCGTCCGTTGCGTCCAGGGGTACGACGTCGAGCACGTATCCGGCCTCTCGCGCCCGTGTGGATGCTGCGACGATGATGTTGCTGGGACCGCTCTCGCCGAGTTCGTGGACGAACAGCAGGATGCGGTTGCCTGTGCTCGTACGGAGCGCCCGGGCAACCGGGTTGGGCCGCCACTCGAGTTCCTCAATCGCGGCCCGCACCTTCTCGCGCGTAGGTGGGCGGATCCCTTGGAATCCCCGAACGTACCTGCCCACGGTTTGAGCGGAAACCCCCGCTCGTGCCGCGACATCGTGGATCGTTGGGGGCCGGGTGCCGGCCGCGCGCAGGCTCATGGTCCCTCGATCGGCAGGATGGGCACGTGCAGGGCCTCGTCGCGAGGCGCCTCGCCGGGCGCGTGGTCGGGATTCGTAAAGTAGAACACGAGTGCATTTTGGCCCAGGGCGACCACGTCACCATGGAAGCGTTCCCGCGTCGCGGGGGTCCGGAAGCCAGGCTCGCTGAGGATGCGCTCCTGTCCCTTCCCGCCTTTAGGTCAGTAGACGGGAACTGCGGGTGCCGAAGACGAGCCCCGTGTGGACTCGGCGTGTTGCCGGGAAGTAGGGCGGCCCACCGTCTGATGATCCTCGCGATTCCTGCAAGGACGCGAGGAAGGACGTTGGCCGTGGCCACGATTCTGGACCGTTTGGCTGGGCTGCTGCCGTCCGACACGCCTAGGTGCTGTGTCACACCTACGGCCGTGGCAAGGACACCCACCTCATGATCCCGGGCTGGCCGTACTCCCTGGTCACCGCGTTGGAGACCGGCCGCAGCTCGTGGACGGCACCGCTGGATGTCCGCCGCCTGGCCCTGGGCGACGATGCCGCCACGGTCACCGCCGGGCAACTGCGTGACGTGGTACGGCGGCTGATCACGGCCGGGCAGTGGCAGCCGGGGGATCCGGACATCTGGATCGTCGCGGACGCCGGCTACGACGGTCCCCGACTGGCGTTCCTCCTGGCTGACCTGCCGGTGCGGGTGCTGGTGAGGATGCGCTCCGACCGGGTCCTGCGACGCCGCGCCCCGCTGGAGCGGACCGGTAACGGCCGGCCGCCACGCCACGGCGACGAGTTCATCTTCGCCCGACCCGGCCAGCTGGGGCGACCCCGACGTGGCCACCACCACCGACACCCGTCTCTACGGCGCCGCGACCGTGCGGGCCTGGCACGCGCTGCACCCCCGGTTAACCCACCGCACCGCCTGGACCAGCCACACCGACACGCTGCCGATCATCGAGGGCACCGGGCTGGGACCGCAGGCCAGGTCGCCGAGAGTGCCATACCGGACGACTTTTAATCTTCATACGGCGCCTTTGCCCGTGCTGCTGAACGTAAGGCATCTTCGTCCGGATTCTCGGTCCGGCGTACACGACGACGCCGACCCCGTCCGGGCTCTCGACCTGGCGAACGGCTCGGCCGACCGGGACGTGGCCACCTTTGAGAACACGTCGTAGGTGCCCGGTTCGGTTTACCGGTGCCGCCCGGACCCGCCTCGTATGCACGAGTGCGAGTGCCCAGCGGACCGCGCCTGCTATGGCCGGGAGGCCGGCGCAGGGCCGAGCGGCTGGCCACCGGGGCCGTTCTGGTAGGTCAGCCAGGGCACCGACGGCACCCGGTCTGCTCCGGGCTTGCGGTAGTCGCACACTCCGCGCGGGAATGCCTGCCGCAATCTGGTCCACTGCTGTGCGGTGAAGGCGACGTTGTAGTCGCGGGCGTTGACGGGTTTGAGCTGGCATTTGAGGACGTCGTTGGACAGCGGTGCACCGGCCGCCATTCGCGGGTCGCCGGCGAACGGGAACGTTGCCCGGCAGCTGTGGGGGTCGGTTTCCTTGACGCCGTTGATGAAGCAGGCGTCGACCGCCTCGGCTGGTTTGTGTCGGAGGATCTTGACGCTGCGCGGTGTGCTGCTGCGATCGGCCTCTACGGCGGCCAGCCACCGGTCCATGAGCAGGAATGCCTGGTCTGCGATGGGAGTCGGCGGTGCGAGGCCGGGTCCGGGGATGGTCCAGATGATCTGGTTGTTGGCGTGCCCGTTGGCGTTGCGTAGCCGTTCTCGCGTGGCGTGGCTGTGGAAGGCGGTGTGGATGTCGTTGAGGTTGTTGTTGGCGCGCAGGTCGATGATGGCGACGTTGTCGAGTTGCCGGGCATCCTGGGTGATGCTGCTGCGGTAGGCGGCCTGGACGGCGCCCGGGTCGGCGACGTTGCGGCGTGGCACGAAGCTGTGGTCGATGTCGACGCCGCCGACCTTTTCGTTGAGGTTGACGAACTGCTCCGGGGTGATTGTTCCTGCCTGCAACGCTCGCAGCCCGTACTGCACGCCGACGTTGTCGAAGGGCAGTTTGGCGAAGCCGAATCCGGCGGCCCGTTCGGCGGGGGTCCACAGTCGTTGGGGCCGTTGGCCGAAGACTGCGACCAGGAAGTCCTGGTAGGTGCTGCGGCAGCCGGCGGGGTTGGTCACCGGGTGGTAGAGCTGCGCCTGTTGTTCGGGCGTGAGTGGTGTGGGGAAGCAGGATTGCAGGAACGGCGGAAGCGGTACCCCGGGCGGTGGCTGGGTGTAGGCGGGGTCCTGGAAGTTGCCGAAAGACGAGTCCCAGGCTTCGCAGGCTGTCCGGTCGGTCTCGGCGACGGGCACCGCGTTGCCCTGCGCCGCAGCCCGCTGCGCTGGGTCGGTCCAAAGGTTGGGTGACACCGTGCTGAAGACCCGGCGCATAAGGTGACAGTCTTCGACCTCGACCAATGCGCCGGACCACATGTCCTCGTAGCTGGCGTTCGGCTGGATGCCGTCGAGTAGGCCGGGGTAGGCGTTGGCTATCTCGTGTTGCTGGATCGACCCGCCGGACAGTCCCTGCGCGAACGTGTACCGGATCTCGCCGTAGCGTTCGGTGATGTGTTCCTTGAGCATCATCACCGATTCCGCGGAGACGATGGAGTTGCAGTTGCCACCGAGGACGTTCAACGACGAGGTCGCGACCATGAAACCGCGTGAAAGTGCCCGGTCGATCTGTACATTCTGCGCGAGGCCCTGGGTGTGGTAGGTGTTGCAGTTGGCTCCGAACGGGTAGAACAGCTTGTGGTTCCAGCCGTTCTGGGTGTCCCAGGCGGTCCACGGTCGGGCGGGGTCGAACAGGACCGCTATCCGGTAGATGCCGCGGTTCTGGGTTCCGGTTTCCTCGCGGAACACGTACGGGACGGTGACTCCCTGGTCGGTGGTTGTCGTGGCGATGTCGGCCGGTGGTGCGGCCGGGTCGTAGCGGGCGAACTCGCCGCTGGTTCGCCGGTAGAAGAACTGGTGGCTGGGTTGGGCGTTGCATTGTGGGTCCTGCGCGGGCCCGAGGCCGTTGGTCTGCGTGGTGCAGATCCACGGTGCCACCTGCGGGCCGGAGAAGACGGGACCGCCGTTGGGGTGGTTGGCGATCGTGATCCGGGCGGCGTCGTGACCGTGCGGCGTGCCGGCGATGCCGGCGATCAGGTGGCTCCGGCCGACCCGTAGCCGTTCCACCAGGCCGAGGACGCGGCCGTTGGCGCGGCGTGCGAACGCCTCGCTCACGTTTCGTAGGCCATTGTCGGTGGCGAGTAGCACCCGAAGCCGCGACGCGTCCGCGCCGGGTGGTAGCTGCACCTCGACCAGCGCATCGCCGCCCGAGATCAGGTCGGCGCGGTTGGAGAGCACCAGCATTTTGAGGTTGCGCGAGCTACCAGCCGGCGGGCCGGGGGCGGCCGCGGCAACGGTTGGTGTGAGGGTGATGACCGCGCACGTCGCTGCGGCCGCCACGGCGGTGAGGGGGGACTTCATCGGTTTGTCCTCCTCGGAGTTCGGTACCCCGTCGGGTGGGCCCGGCGTGGTCAGGACCAGTCGCGTTGGTCGTGGATGGTCGGGCCGTCCGGCAGGCTCGGCACGCAGACCACGTCCGCTGCCAACCGCAGGTGTGCGCGGATCAGTTCGTGTACGCGCTGTGACAGGTGTGGATCCGCGGTGGGGGCGGCGACGACTTCGCATCGCAGGCTGTCTCGGTGGTCGGCGCGCTCGATGACGAAACGGTGTGCGGTCACACCGGGCTCGCCGGCCAGCGCCGCGGCCGCCTGTCTCGGGTGCAGGAATACACCGCGCACCTTGACGGCTTCGCCGACCCGGCCGAGGACGCCGGCAAGCCGCAACGAGCCGTCGGCGCCGAGCGTCCAGGCGGACAGGTCACCGGTGCCGAAGCGCACGAGTGGTTGATCCGGTCGTAGCAGGGTCACCACGACCTGCCCGATGGTGTCGTCGAAGTAGGGTTGCCCGGTGCCCAGGTCGCAGACCTGGATCAGGACGCCGCCTGGCAGGGCCAGCCCGGAACCGGGCCCGGTTTCGTAGCCGAGCAGGCCTGCCTCGGCGGTCCCGTACGCCTGGTGGACGATGGGAACGTGTTCGGTCAGCCACGATCGCAACGAGTCGGGCAGAGGTTCGGCGGTGACCAGCGCACGGCGTACCGGGAACCGTACGTCGAGCGCTTCGGCGGTGTTCACCAGCGCCTTGAGGTAGGAGGGCAGGCCGACGTAGCCGCGGGCCTGGACCGCGGCGGCGACCTGCACCTGCAGCTCCATGTTGCCGACCCCGGCCGGTACGACCGTGGCTCCGACGGCGAGGGCAGCCTCCTCGAACATCGCGCCCGCGGGCGTCAGGTGATAGCTGAAGCAGTTGAGCACGGTGTCGCCGTCCCCGATGCCGGCCGCCCGCAACGCGGGTGCCCACCGCCACGGATCGGTACCCGCCAGCTGTGGTTCGTACAGCGGTCCGGGTGAGGCGAACACCTTGCGCACCAGCGCCTGTGGCGCGACGGCACCGCCGAACGGCGGGTTCGCGTCTTGCGCGGCGATCAGGTGGTCCTTGGTCAGGACCGGCACCCGGTTCAGGTCGGCCACCGAGGTCACCGAGGGCACGTGGGCCTTGGCAATCCGCCCGGCCAACGCCGGCACGCGGGCGGCTGCCTGCTCGACTGCCGCGGCGACCGCCGCGTCCAGTCCGTGGGTGTAGGCGTGGATCCTGTCGGCCAGCACCGAAACCTCCTATAGCCAGCGCTTACGGCGCTTGTAGTGCTTGACGTCGCGGTAGCTGCGCCGTCCCCCGGCCTCACCCAGGCCGAGGTAGAACTCCTTGACGTCGGGGTTGTCGGCGAGTTCGGCGGCGGTTCCGGCCAGGACGATCCGGCCGGATTCCATGACGTAGCCGCGGTGGGCGACGGCCAGGGCGCGCCGGGCGTTCTGCTCGACAAGTAGGGCGGTAAGCCCGAGGTCGGTGTTGAGCCGCCGGACGATGTCGAACATCTCGTCCACCAGCAGTGGGGCCAGGCCCAGCGACGGTTCGTCGAGCAGCAGCAGCCGCGGGTCGGGCATGAGTGCCCGGCCGATGGCGAGCATCTGCTGCTCGCCGCCGGACAGGTAGCCGGCAACCCGGCCCCGCAGAGCGGCCAGCTGGGGCAGGAACCCATACACTCGGTCGAAGTCCGCCGCGGCGCCGCGGGTGTATGCACCGGCGACCAGGTTCTCGTGCACGGTGAGATGCTCGAAGACCCGCCGGCCCTCCATCACCAGGGCGATGCCGCGGCGTACCCGCTCGGCCGGCTCGGCCCGGGTGATGTCGGCACCGTCAAAGGTCACGGTGCCTTCGGTGACGGCTCCGTGCTCGGTGGGCAGCAGTCCGGTGATCGCCTTGAGCGTCGTCGACTTGCCCGCGCCGTTGGACCCGAGCAGGGCAACCACTTCACCGCGCGGCACCACGAGCGACATACCGCGCAGCACGAGTATTACCTCGTCGTAGATCACCTCGACGTTGTCGACCGACAGGATCGTGTCCGCGCCGGCCGACGGTTGGCGGTCGCGCATCGGCGTGCCCCGGCCGCTCGTCATGCCTTCGGTGCCACGGCCGCGGTCACCTCGGTGAACGTGCCGCCCGAGACCCGGTAGATACTGGATGCGGTGGCGCCGCGGTGGCTGTCGGCGGAGAACTTGATCGGGGCGAGGACGCCGCCGGTGTCCACGGCCGGCATCGTCTCCAGCCCGGCGCGGATGTTCGGGCCGGTCAGTTCCTTGCCGTCGGCGAGGGTCTTCTCGATTCCCTTGACCATCGCGTGCATGGTGTACCAGCCCTGGACGAAGTGCAGACCCTTGGCGTCGAGGTCGATGCCCTTGCCCTGGCAGTAGTCGCGGACCGCCTGGTGACCGGGCTTGGCGATGCCGGGCGGCGCGACCGGCTGGATCATCAGGTGCCCCTCCGCGGCCGGACCCGCGACCTTGATGAACAGTTCGTCGGCGCACCAGTTCAGGCAGACGATCTTCATGTCGAGCTTCTGGGCGGTGATGTCCTTGGCCACCACCGCGGCGGGACTGGACACATTCTGGATCACCACGTACTTGGCGCCCTGCGAGTTGGCCTGCTGGAGAATGCCGACGTGGTCGGTGGCGCCGGCCTTCATGGGATACGCCTTGAACCCGAGCCGGTAGCCCTTGTCCTTGATCCACTTTTCGGCGTCGGCGAGCGGTGCGGTGCCGAACGGCGAGTCATGGTGCAGTACGGCCAGTTGAGCCGCCGGATCCTGGGCGGCGATGTAGTCGATGGCGACCCGCATCTGGTCGGTGTAGGTCGGCGCCACCACGAAGTTGTACGGCGACTGCTTCGGGTCGGTCAGGATCTCGGCGTACGACGCCGACATGAACGGAAGCTCGTCGTCTTTGACCTTGCTCCGCAGCGCCTCGCTGTCGCCGGTGCCCCAGCCCTGGATGGCCACGGCGCCCTCGGCGACGAACTTCTTGTATTTTTCCTCGGCGGTGGGGACCTTGTACTGGTAGTCCTCGCTGAGCGCCTTGATCTTGTGGCCGTCGACCCCACCCTTGGCGTTGAGGTTGTCGACATAGGCGAGCATGCCCTCGTTGTAGGGCTTGCCGACGTCTGCGGTGGCACCGGTCAGGTCGGCGATGACACCGACGACGATGTCTTCCTTGCCGTCGTTGCCACCACCGTTTGTGGTGGGCCCGCCGCACCCGGCGAGCAGCACGGTAGCCACCGCGGCAAGCGTGAGTTTGCGCATTGCGGTCTCTCCTTCGTGGGGGCTTTGTTGGTGGGGCTAGTAGCGGAACGGCCAGGACCGCACGTAGTCCTTGACCCGGCGCCAGATCCGATCCAGCCCGCGCGGCTCGAACAGCAGGAACAGAACGATGACCAGTCCGAACGCGGCCGCCTGCACGGCCGGCAACTGGTCTGCCAGCAGGGGAACCCGGGTGCGGAGGGCATCGGCGAGTTCGGCGAGCAACGGGGGCAGCAGCATGATGAAGGCCGCGCCGTAGACGGCGCCCGCGATGCTGCCGAGCCCGCCAACGATGATCATGGCGAGGTACTGGATCGAGACGTCGATGGTGAACCGTTCCCAGGTGACGGTCTGGGTGTAGTGGGCGGTGAGGGCACCGGCCAACCCGACGTAGCCGGAAGACACGGCGAAGGCCATCAACTTTGTCCGGGTCAGGTCAACGCCGATGGCCGACGCCGCGATGTCGTGGTCGCGCACGGCCATGAACGAGCGACCGAGCGCGGTGCGGAACAGGTTCCGGGCGGTGACGACGGCCAGCACCGCGAGGCCGGCGATGATCCAGTACCAGACGAACTCGAAACTGGTCCGGGGCACCCGCCAACCGAAGAGGGTCAACCGGTCGACGTCGAGAAAGCCCTGCCCGCCGGTGAGCCAGCCCCACCGGCGGACCACGAAGATGATGATCTCCTGACTGGCGATCGTCGCGATAGCCAGATAGAGGCCCTTGAGACGCAACGCCGGCAGGCCGAAGAACGCACCCACCGCCGCCGTCACCAGCACGGCGGCGAGCATGGCCAGCGGCACCGGCAGCCCGGCCCGCTGCACCAGCAACCCGGAGGTAAACGCGCCGACGGCAAGGAACCCACCCTGGCCCAGCGAGATCTGACCGGTGAACCCGACCAGGATGTTCAGGCCCACGGCGCCGATCGCGGCGATGCCGATGGTGTTGACGATGCCGAGCCAGTAAGGGTCGACCAGCCACGGCAACGTGAGCAGGCCGGCGAAGACGAGCACCAGCCGCAGGCGCTCGGCCGACGTGTGTCGAAGCCGCAGTTCGGAGGCGTAGCTGGTGTGGAACACGCCGGCGGCGGTGGCGGCCATGTCAGACCCTCTCGATGCGTGGTTGGCCGAACAGCCCGTACGGGCGCAGCAGCAGGATGAGCACCAGCACGACGTACGGCGCCACCTGTGAGGCGCCGGCCGACATGCCCTCGGCGTACTGGCTGACCAAACCGATGACGGCGCCGCCGATGATGGTGCCCGGCACCGAGTCGAGCCCGCCGAGAATGACCACCGGGAAGACGACCAGGCCGAATGTGCCCAGGTTCTGGCTCAGCTCGGCGATGTCGGCCAGCAGAAGGCCCGCGATCAACGCGCTGACAGCGGCGAACGCCCACGCCAGCGCGAAGATCCTGCGCACCGAGATGCCCTGAACCAGGGCGGCCTGCTGGTCGTCGGCGACCGCGCGCATCGCGATGCCGTGCCGCGACCACCGGAAGAACACCGTGAACGCGGCGAGGACGACCACCGCGACCGCGACCGCGACGAGCCGGTCCAGCGGCACGGTGGCCCCTGCGACGGTGGTGGTCCCGGCGGGCAGCACCTTCGGCATCTCGCGTGGGGTGGTGCCGAAGAACATCGTCACGACGGCCTTGAGGACAGCGGCCAAGCCGATCGTCACCATGATCACCGTTATCGGGTCTTCACCGATCAGCGGCCGCAGGACCACACGTTCGATCGCGACGCCAAGGACCACCGCAGCCGCCACACCGACGAGCACGGCAACGGCGAAGGGCAGCCGCAACAGGACGAACGCGGCGTAGAACAGGTAGGCGCCGACGAGCAGCAACTCGCCCTGCGCGAAGTTGATGACGCTCGTCGCCTTGTAGATGAGCACGAAGCCCAGCGCGGCCAGCGCCAGCACGGCACCGTTGGCCAGACCGTAGACGGTCAACTGCACAAACTGACTCATGCGATCGCCCCGCTCATGCTCGTCCACTCCAGACCTGGCGCCGCGGCTGGCCGGCAAGCCTCTCGATGTCGAGGGGCCGGTGGATTGCCAGCGTGATGGTCCGCTCGGCGATGGTGCCGTCCTGGTAGGCGACGGTGGTGTCCACGTCCACAGTGGGCTCGTCGCCGTCGAGGGCGGCGATGATGTCCGCGTAACGGGTCGCGATGACGTTGCGGCGGACCTTTCGGGTGCGGGTGATCTCGTCGTCGTCCGGGTCCAGTTGCTTGTGCAGCAGGACAAAGCGCCGGATCCGCATCGAGGCGGGCAGGTCGGCGTTGGCGCGGGCGATCTCGGCGGCCGCCAGATCCGCTACGGCCGGCTGCGTCGCAAGATCGGTGTAGGTGGTGTAGCCGATCCGGGCCCGCTCGGCCCACGCTCCGACGGTGGCCGGGTCGAGGCACAGGATGGCGGTGATGCCCTGGCTGCCCAGAAACGCGACCGCCTCTTCGACATATGGCGAGAACTTCAGCTTGTTTTCGATGAACGCGCTGGAGAACCGGCCGCCGTCGGCCGGGTGGTGGAGCACGTCGGCCTGCCGGTCGATCACGACGAGATGTCCGTCGTCGAGGTACCCGGCGTCGCCGGTGTGCAGCCAGCCATCGGGATCGGTGGCGGCAGCGGTGGCCTGTGGGTCGTGCAGATAGCCGCGGAACACGCTCGGCGAGCGCAGCAGGATCTCGCCGTCGTCGCTGATGCGTAGCTCGGTGCCCGGGATAGCGGTACCCACGGTGTGGAACCGCAGGTCGCCGTCGTGGTGGGCGACCGCGATGCCGCAGATTTCGGTCTGTCCGTAGATCTGCTTGAGATTGACACCGATGGCGTGGAAGAACCGGAACACGTCCGGCGACAACGGTGCGCCGCCGGTGTAGCACCGTTTGATCCGCAGCAGGCCGAGTTGGTCACGCACCGGGCGTAACCCGACCGCGTCCGCGACCCGGTGGGCCATGCGCAGAAGTACGCCCGGCGCCCGGCCGGTAGTGCGGTGGGTGGCAATCCGGTCGCCCACCTCGTAGGCCCAGCCGAAGACGTGGCGCTTGAGCCATCCCGCCTCGTCGGTGCGTACCTGGACGTCGGAGAGCATCGACTCCCAGATGCGGGGTGGGCTGAACATCACGTCGGGTGCGATCTCTCGCAGGTCGGTGCGCTGGGTCGCGGCGTCCTCCGGAAACGAGAGTGTCAAGCCGTGCCGCAACCCGGACGCGACGGCGAGCATCTGCTCACCGATCCACGCCAGCGGCAGGAACGACACGTACCGGTAGCCGGGCCGCAACGGGTCGATCTCGGCGAGGTGCTCGGCCATCGCTATGAGATTGGCGTGTGACAGCTCAGCCAGCTTGGGACGCGCGGTTGTCCCGGAGGTGGTACAGATGATCGCCGTATCATCGGGGCCGACCAGGGCGACGCGGTCGTCGAGCCACGCCGGCTGGGCCTTCGCGCTCTCGGCGCCGGCGGCTTCGATGTCGGTGAACCGCTCCAGATACGGCTGCGGATAGCCGGCCAGGCCGCGCGGGTCGTAGTAGACGATTGTGGCGAGTTTCGGTAGTTGGTCTTTGAGCCGGATCAGCTTGTCGACCTGCTCCTGGTCCTCGGCCACCACGACACGAACCTCGGCCAGGGAGAGCACATGCAAGATCTCCTCGCCGACACTGGTGGGATATAGCCCCACGACCGCGCCGCCCAGGCACTGCACGGCCAACTCCGTGATCAGCCACTCCGGGCGATTATCACCGAGCACGGCGACCACATCACCACGGCTGATCCCGAGCCCGGCCAGGCCGCGGGCGAAATCGCATACCCGCCGCGCGTACTGCGCCCAGGTCAGCGGCTGCCATACGCCATATCGCTTCTCCTGCATGGCGATGGCCTGCGGATGCTCGGCGGCCCGCGCGAAGAGCAACTCGGGAAACGTGCTCATCGGGCCGCTTCACCGAGGTACGCGTTGATCACCGCGGGGTCGCTGCGGACCTGCGCCGGCGGACCCTCGGCGATCAGCCGGCCGAAGTCGAGCACGGTTACGGCGTGGGAGATGTCCATGACCACGTCCATGTCGTGCTCGATGAGCACCACACTGACCCCGGCGAGCTCGTTGACGTCGAGCACGTAGCGGGCCAGGGACTCCTTCTCCTCGGCGTTCATGCCCGCCATCGGCTCGTCGAGCAGGAGCACGGCCGGCTGCATGCACAGCGCCCGGCCCAGTTCCACCCGTTTGGCGTAGCCGTACGAGAGGGCACCGACCGGCTGGTGGCGCACCACCTGGAGCTCCAGCAGGTCGATGGCTTCCTCGACCATTGCCCGGTGCTCGATCTCCTGCCGGCGGGCCGGACCGAACCAGACCAGTGCGGGCAGCAGAGCGTGGCTCATCCGGTGGTGCCGACCGAGCATCAGATTTTCCAGCACCGTCAGGTGCTTGAAGAGCTCGATGTTCTGGAAGGAACGGGCCAGCCCCAGCCGGGCGATCTCATGTGGCCGGCGCCCGACCAAGTCCACCGCAGCGTCGGCCCGGGACAGCCTGATCGTCCCGCGCTGCGGCCGGTACAGCCCGGACACGCAGTTGAGCAGGCTAGATTTGCCGGCTCCGTTCGGGCCGATCACCGCGTGGATCTGACCCTGCCGCACGGTCAGCCCGACCCCGTCCAGGGCCTGCACGCCGCCGAATCTCAACCCCACGTCGGACACAGTCAACACCGGTTCACCCGCCGGCACGGTGCTGCTGTTGAGTGGGAACCGGTACTCGCGAGTGATCATGGCGCCTCCAGACGGCCTGTGATGGACGTTATGTTTCCACTATGTGAAAGTCAATCGTCATATACGGAATCTGCTTCCTGCTGGTATCGTGCGACCGTGACGGAAGCGGAAACGCGGTCGGGGACGCAGACCGACTCACGCGGAACGCTCGGCACGCTGCGAAACGCCGCTCTCCTGCTGGATCTGTTGTCCGACGGCCCGGCACACCAGCAGCTCACCGAGCTTGCCGAGCGGTCCGGTCTCTCGCTGCCCACCGTGCACCGACTGCTCCGGTCCCTGACCGTCGCCGGCCTGGTCGAGCAGGACCCCCGATCGGCCCGGTACGGCCTGGGTCCCGAACTGGTGCGGCTGTCCCAGCGATACCTGGCCCGGCTGCCCGTTCTCACCGCGCTGTCGCCATATCTGCTGCCGGTACGCGACGCATTGCACACCTCCGTCCATATTGTCCTGTACACTCGTGGATCGGTGGCCTACGTCGACCGCGCGGACGCCGCCGACATCGGGCCCTACCGGGAGCCACACCGGGTCGAACCGGCGTTGCGCACCGCACCCGGCCGCATCCTGGCCGCGCACGCCGACGATCCCGGCTGGGACGCGGCACTCGCCCTCGTCGACTCGACCGAGCGGGCGTTGGCCACCGGCGAGCGCAGCCACTGGCGTGCCGCCACCCACCTCACCCTCGCCGCGGCCGAGCGCGGCGGCACGGAGGTCGCCGTCCCGGTGCCGGACGGATACGGCCACCCAGCGGCCGCCCTCGCCGCGACCGTCGCGGACGGGGCCGTGCCCCAGGCCGCCGCACACCTGATCCGAGCCGCTCAAGCGGCGAGCAGGACGCTGGGCCATGGCTGAGCCGGACCTGCCCCGCTGGGCGGCCGTCGCAGACCAGCTCACCTGGTCCCGACACCCGGACGTGATCTTCCAACCGCACGGCAGGTACGGCAGTTGGTTCCCCGGCGGCACCCTCAACGTCGTCACCAACTGTGTCGACCGGCACCTGCCGGCCAACGCCGACCAGCCGGCCATCCACTGGGAAGGCGAACCCGGCGACCGCCGAACCATCACCTACCACGACCTTGCCCGCGAGGTCGAAATGATGGCGGCCGCACTACGCGGTCTCGGCGTCGGCACAGGCGATCGGGTCGCCCTGCACCTGGGCTGGCTACCCGAAGCCGTCGTCGCGATGCTCGCCTGCGCCCGCATCGGGGCCGTGTTCGCCGTACTCCCCGTGCCGCTACCCGTAGAAGCGCTCGCCGAACGCCTCGACGACCTCGCGCCGCGCGTCCTGATCACCCAGGACGGCGCCTGGCGCCACGGCACCATCATCCCGACCAAGGCCCGCGTCGACGACGCCCTGACCGCCGTCGCCGGCGTCGAGCACACCATCGTGATCCGCCGGACCGGCCAGGACGTCGCCTGGTACGAAGGCGACCGCTGGCTGCACCACCTACTCGACCCGTTCCGCGACACCGCCGGGCCAGCCGACCAAGCCACGCAGGCCGAGCCGCCCAGCGGGATCCGGGGCATCGCACACGTAGCGGCAGCGCCACCGGCGGCGCTGCCCGCCGAGCATCCACTGCTCATCACCTGGCTGGCCAACCGACGCGGCCGGCCGGTCACCGCAGTCCACGGCACCGCCAACCTGCTCGCCGCCGCAGTGGCCGTCCACCGATATGGGCTCAGCCCCGGCGGAGTGTTCTGGTGCGCCGGCGACCTCGCCTGGATAGCCGCGCCGGTGCACGGCGTTCTCGGCCCACTCGCCTGGGGCGACACCACGGTCATGTTCGAAGGAACCCTCGACGTGCCCACCCGGCGCCGGCTCTGGGACATCATCGACCGGTACCGCGTCACAACCCTGCTCACCGTCCCATCCGTACTCGCCCGGCTACGCGACTGGCCGGATGCCGCTCCCCCCGAGCCGGACAAACGCACCCTCCGCCGGGTGATCGCCATGGCCGAGCCGTTCCAGCCCGCGCTGCGCACCTGGATAGCCGACCAGTTCACCGGCGACCCCGACGCGGTCGCCGATGCCTGGGGCCAGATCGAGCTCGGCGGCATCGTCACCGTCGACCACCCGGTCGACGCCGGGCGCATGCCGGACACATCGCCAGAGATCATCGACGCCATCGGCCGCAGCGCGCGCCCCGGGACACCCGGCGAACTGGTACTGCGTCGCCCCTGGGCGGGCACACTGCGCGCCCTGCGCGGCGCGGGCGCCGGCGACGCCTACGAACACTGGGGCCATCCCGACCAGCAGTACGCGACCGGGGACCGCGTTGTCCGGCACCGGGACCCTGTCAACCCCGGCGACCGGCTGGATTTCCTCGGCCGCATCGACCCGGTGGTCTCGATCTCGGGGCAACTGGTCTCCCTCGCCGAGGTACGCGACGTCCTGCTGGACCACCCGTTCCTGGCCGCGGCCGAGGTCGTCACCCGCCCCGACACCAAACTCGGACGCCGGCTCGTCGCGTACGTCGTGCCGGCCACCGACACCATCCCCGGCGCGGCGCTGGCCCACGAACTCGTCGAAGTCGTTCAGGAGACCCTTGGCGGGCTTGCCCGCCCCTCCGCGATCCACTTCCTCGACCGCATCGGCGACGACCTCGCCCCTGACGCCCGACGCCGCGCCCTTGAGGTCATCGCCGCGTCGATCACCACGCCAACGCCGGCCCACATCACCTGGGCGCGGGTCCATGCCGCAGCCAAGATCAAATCCGGTCACCTCAACGACGGCTCGAGCGCCTCGTGAGCGTGTGGCAGCGCCGGATCCTTGTCCAAATACGCGATTCCCGCCAGCAACGCGTGGGGACCGATGCCGAACGCCGAACCCGTCTCGTCGGCCACCACCCACCTTAGTACTCCAGCCGTAGCTGGGTGATTCGGTGTCTTCGCTGGTAGTGGGCTTGTTTGGCGCGGTATTGGTGTCGGCGTCGCCATCGTGACCATCGATGTATGTGGTCGAACGGTCGGGCGGTGGCGGTCAGGTGTGCCAGGAGACGGCGGACCTCGCCGAGGGTAAGGGGGATGAGCCGTTCATGATCGGGTTCGGTGTCCCCTTTTGAGCGTGGGCGGCGGTGACGGCGAGGTAGGCGTGTGCCACCAGTACGAGGGTTATGTGGCGGTACCAGGCGTCGTAACGCCGCACCTGGTACTGGTCCAGGCCGACCTCGGTCTTCGCGCTCCGGAAGCACTCCTCGATCGCCCACCGGGTGCCCGCGACCCGGATCAGTGTCTCGTCGGTGGTGTCGGCGGGGCCGAAGCAGAGGTAGTAGGCGCGGTCGTCGAGGTTGGTGATGCTGCGCCGGATCAGCAGCCACTGGCGGTACCCGTCGGTGTCGGGGAGGGTGGCCGTGGCCCAGTCGTAGAGCCGTGGTCCTTTCGCTCCATCGCCACAGCTGCGCCGTTTCCACGCCTCGACCGGTGCGGCGGTGGCCAGGATGTCGGGGCGCCAGTTGCCTGTCGTGGTGGGGATGCGTTGGTTGCGGGGAACGGCGAGGACGTAGCCGATTCGCTGTTGCTGTAGCCAGGTTCGGAACTTCGAGTCCAGACCGTAGGCCTCGTCGGCGGTGACCCACCGCGCCGGGAGTCCCGCGTTGAGCGCCCGGTCGAGCATGCGTAGGCCGAGGGCGGGTTTGGTGGCGAACGTGACCGCGTCGTCGATAGCGGCTTCGTCGCGGCGGGCGGGATCGTCGCACCAGACCCGAGGCAGGTAGAGGTCTCGGTCGATGAGGGTGCGACCCATCGGGGTGGCGTAGGCGAGAAACACCCCGAGCTGACAGTTCTCGGTTCGCCCCGCAGTGCCGGAGTACTGCCGCTGAACCCCGGCCGATTTCACGCCCTTCTTCAGGAAGCCGGTTTCGTCGACGATCAGCACCCCGTCGTCGTGGCCGAGATGCTCGGCCACGTAGGCGAACAGGTCGTCACGGACCGCGTCCGGATCCCACAACGACCGGTTGAGCAGCCTCTGCATCCGATCCGGCGTCGCGTCACCGGCAGCCTCGGCAAGGGTCCAGCCGTTCTTCGCCGCCAACGGCGACAACAACCCGACCAGATAGCTGAGCGCCTGCTTGCGCGGCTGCGCACGCCCGAACCGGTGCGCAAACCGCGCCAGCAGATCATCCAGACCCGCCCGCCACCCGACGATGTGATCGACCAACACAAGCGCAACAGCCTGCCCGGCCCGCAGCCCAAGGCATCAGACACGAAGTGCGATCGTCTGGCCAGTCCGGCGACTAGCATCGATGCTGGCAGCTATCGCATCGGCACCGACGAGACGTCGATCATGCTGCTGAAGTGCCAAAACGCCAGGAACCGCAGGTACGGCTGGAGTATTAGTAGTGCTTTGTTAGGTCGTTGTGGCGTGTCGCTTGTCGGCCGCTCGGCCCGACATCCTGATCATGCACCTGGGCACGAACGACATGTGGAACAACATCGCCCCGGCCAACATCCTGACCGCGTTCAGTAAGCTCGTGGACCAGATGCGGGCCAGTAACCCGACCATGAAGCTCCTGGTCGCGAAGATCATCCCGATGAACCCGAGCAACTGCTCCGCCTGCGGCCAGCGCGCGGTCAACCTCAACAACGCGATCCCGGGGTGGGCCGCCTCGAAGACCACGACGGCTCACCGTGGTCGACCAGTGGACCGGCGTCAACACCGCCACCGACACGGGCGACGGCGTACACCCCAACAAACTCCGGCAACCAGAAGATCGCGGCCAAGTGGTTCGACCCACTGACCCAAGCCCACGGCGGGGCACCAGCACGGCCGGACCGATGCATGTGCTTGGCGCGGGCAAGTGTCTGGACGTGCCGAACGCCTCCTAGGCCAACGACACCGAGCTGGCGATCTGGGACTGCAACGGCGGCACCAACCAGCGGTGGACCTACACCTCCGGCAAGCAACTCGTGGTGTACGGCAACATGCCTGGACGCGGCCGGTCGCGCCACCACCAACGGCACCCGGATCATCATCTGGGACTGCACAGGCGGTACCAACCAGCGGTGGAGCTCAACGCCAGCGGCACCATCATCGGCGTCCAATCCGGTCTTTGCTTGGACGTCACCAACGCCTCCAGCCTTGGCCGAACTGTGGGCCTGCCACCGCGGAAGCAACCAGCGGTGCCGCCTGGGATAGCCACCGCGAAAGGCAACGCCGGACCGGGTGCCGTCGGGGCGGCACCCGGTCCATCGCGTTTGGTACCCGTTGAGGTGAGGGCGGTGACCCCAGCCTCCGAAATAGGCCGGGCTCACTTCGAGAGTCGGTCAGACGTACGGGTTTTGGGACAGCAGGTGGGCTTTGTAGCCGACGCCGACGCCGGGTTCCGGTGTGCCGGCCCAGTCTCTGATGAGCACAGCGCCGCCGGTGCATCCCCAGGGGTTCCAGGTCCAGGCCAGGTACCCCATGTTGTGCGCGTCGGCCCAGCTCACCAGCCGCTGCATGTAGTCGAAGCCGCAGTTATCCTGACCGAACTCACCGATCACGACCGGCACCTGCTGCGCGAGCGGTGCGATCTGACTGTCCCAGCAGGATTCCGTGGCACACGCGTTGAAGCTGTACGCGTGCCAGGAGGCGGCAATGTTGTTCAGCGGGTCGTTCGGCTTGTACGCCAGCCATTCGCGCATGTCGTTGGTCCACTCCAGTCCGCTGACCATGAGCATGTTGGTGGCGCCGGTGGCGCGGACGGCGTCGACGAGGTCCTGCATGCCGGCTGCCTCGTAGGGCAGGCCGGTGCAGGTGCCGCCGTCGCGTAGGCACTGCCAGCCCAGGGTCTTGTTCCATTCGGCGGGCATGTCCGGGTAGGGCTCGTTGAACAGGTCGAAGACGACGGCGTCGTTGCCTTTGAAGGTGTTGGCGACGCCGGTCCAGAACTGCGGGGCGTACCGTGCGTCGGGCATCGGCTTTTGGCAGACGGCGGCTTCGTCCTTGCAGTGCCAGTCCGGGCTGTTGGTGTAGGCGCCCCAGTTCCAGTGCAGGTCGAGGATCACGTTGATGCCGTTGGCGACCAGCAGGTTGACGTAGTCCTTGACGCCCTGCTGGTAGGTGGCGCCGCTGGGGGAGCCGTTGACGCCAAGCCAGCATTCCTCGTTCAGCGGGATCCGGACCGCGTGGATGTTCCAGGTCTTCATCGCGTCGACGGAGGCCTGGTCGACCGGCCCGCCATCCCACATGCCCTTGCCCTGCACGCAGGCGAACTCACCGCTGGATCGGCTGACACCGAGTAGCCGGTACGCTTTGCCGTCCGCAGTGACGATCTTGTTGCCGGACACCTTGAGCTTGGGCGCCGGACCGCTGGGTGGGGAAGTTGTGGCGGTCGGCGACGGGCTGGCGCTCGTCGGGCTGGCGGTCGGCGTGGTCACCGAGCCGGTGCAGGCGGTGCCGTTGAGCGCGAACGACGCGGGTACGGGGTTGGCGCCGTTCCACGCGCCGACGAACCCGATGGAGGTGGACGCGCCGGTGCGCAGTGAGCCGTTCCAGCCCATGCTGGCCGCGGAGACGCGGGCGCCGGACTGCGTCCAGTTAGCGCCCCAGCCCTGCGTGACGCGCTGGCTGGCGTTCGGGAAGTCGAACGTGAGCGTCCAGCTCGACATCGCGTCACCGAGGTTGGTGATCGCGACGTTGGCGGTGAACCCGCTCGACCACTGGCTCTGCACCGTGTACGTGACCGAGCAGCCGGAGGCGGCCGCGGAGGCGGGAAGGGTTGCCGTGGCGATGCCACTCAGTACCAGCGCGCCGGCTGCGCCGGCGGCCAGTAGTGCATGACGGTGTTTCATCTGATCTCCTCGTGGGTCTTGAGGGATCGATGGGAGCGCTGCGGAACATCCTTTATTAGGTCGTTTACGAAAGTCAATACGCTGCACGGCCGACGCTAGGCGTGGCGGAAGAAGCGACCGGAGCGTTCCGGTACGGGAAAGTAAAGTAGCCTGGCAAAGCGACGGACCGGAGGAGGAGACGGTGGCGACCAGCCCGATCTGGACCAGCCGGCCGAAGACACGCGGCCTGGTCCTGGATCTGATCAGGTCGGCGCGCACGATCACCCGCATCGAGCTCGCCGAGGCGACGGGCCTGACCGGTGCCACGATTTCCGAGGTCGTCCGCGAGCTCATGGGTGACGGCCTAGTCGTCGAGGCTGGTCGGGGTGCGCCGACCGGTGGCAAGCCACGCACGCTGGTCCAGCTCAACCCGCTGGCCCGCTTCAGCGTCGGGGTCCAGCTCGAGCGCAACACGTGCGTCATCGTCGTGGTCGACCTGGCGGGCCGGCAGGTGGCCCGCACGTCGTTCCACGGTGTGGCGTCGATGCCGCCGGAGCGGGCACTGCCGCTGGTGGCCGCGCAGGTGGAGGCGCTGCTGGCCACGGCGGCCGTCGATCGCGACAAGGTGTTGGGGGTCGGCCTGGTCAGCTATGGGCCGCAGGACCGGCGCGTGGGTGTGCTGTTGACGCCGCAGCCCACCGACGAGTGGCTCGACCACCCAGTCGCGCGGCGGCTCTCGGAGAGCCTCGGCATGCCTGTCCTGCTCGACAACGACGCCGCAGCGGCCGCCATCGGCGAGTACTGGATGGGCGCGGTAGACCCGCGCAGCACCTACGGCTGCATCTACATGGCCACCGGGATCGGTGGTGGGGTCGTGGTCGCCGGTGAGGTCTATCGGGGCAGTTCCTCCAACAGTGTGGAGATCGGCCACATCTCGATCGACGTCAACGGTGACGAGTGCCCGTGTGGCAACATCGGCTGCCTGGAAAACTACGCCGGCCCGTCGGCTCTGGTCCGGCAGGCCCTGGCGACACCGGGGCTCGCCCAGCGGCTGGCGCTCGACCCGGCCGAGGCCGATTTCCTCAGCGAGTTCGCGCGGATTGCGGCCGCGGCGAACGCCGGCGATCCCGCCGCCCGGAGCCTGGTCGAGGGGTCGGCCCGCTATCTCGGTTCCGCCGCCGTCACCATGGCGAGCCTGTTCGACCTGGACACAATCGTGCTGGCCGGGCCGAGCTTCGCAGTCGCCGGCTCGATCTACCAGGCGGTGATCCAGCAGGAGGTGGACCGCCGCACGTTCGCCCGGCGGGCCCATCCGGTGCGGGTCGTACCGTCGGTCAACGGGTCCGACGCGGCGGCGATCGGCGGCGCGGTCCTGGTCCTGCAGAGCGAACTGACCCTCGGACATCCCCGCCAAGAGGCCCCGCGACCGGTGCCCGCCTCCTGACCTCTGACCTCGAGGATGACCTTGGCCGCTGATGGGTCGCTCCAGCGGGCCATGATCCGGGCGATCGGGGACTTGCCCGATCCTGACCCGCCAACCAGCGCCACCGGGCAGCCCGGGGTGAGGGGCGAGCACGTCGAGGTCGCCCGCGCTTCGGCCGTTGTCAAGTTGCCGAAGAAAGTCTTCGACATGTTTCGGCAGTACAGGCGGCGTCAAGCTGTGACGCGATGCGGACCTCGCTCCCGGCTAACCACTGGCTGCAGGTTGACTTATTTAGGCTGCCTACGTAACGATCTGGTCGCCGACCGACGACGAGAGGACGGATGATGCACGAGACCTTGCACGACGGCTGGCGCCTGCGTGCCGTCCGGAGGGCCGGTGCCGGACATCCTCGTGGGACGGCAGGTGCCGGCTCAGGTGCCCGGCAGCACCCACCTCGACCTGATGGCCGTGTAGCGCAGGTACCAGCGAACCGCGACGACGATCACCTCGGCCGGCAATCGGAACCCGGTGAACGCCGACTTCGGCGGCGACCAAGGACGACGACTCGCTAGCGCCACCCGTCAAGCCTGCCTCGGCCCCACAACCACAGGCGACGCAACTGTGAGTGTGAAGGTGCGGCTCTGAGATCGTAAGAACCGTGCACCTGCGGGCTGGGGTCTGACCCGCAACGCAACCGGCTCAGTAGATGCCTTTGCTCTGATCTGTCGACTGTGGCTCGTGGGAGTGCCTGCTGTCACCGGACCGGTAGGGCATGTCCCGATAGACATCCCATGACGTCTTGATGTCAAGCAGCGGCGGTCGATTGTTGATCTTTGGCGGATGGCCAGGCGTGGTCCTCGTCGTACCTCGTCGCGGTATTCAGACGGCCGTGCAGGATGCCGACGAGGCGGTTGCTGAGGTGCCGTAGTGCGGCGTGGTGGTTGACGCCTCGGGCGCGCTGTTGGTCGTAGTAGGCGCGGGCGCCTGAGTGACCGAGCCGGACGCGCTGGATCTGTTCTCGCTGCTGTCGCTGGTCCACCGGCGCCTCGACGGCGCTCAGATCACGCCCCGGCCCTGACCGCTTGGGCAGAAGCCGCGAACGATGATGATGTCACCGTCGGGTCTGGGCCTGCCGGTGAGGCGGACCTTCTTGGCAGCGGCGACGACTGGTGGCTTGTGGCCTGTATGGATTGGCCGCGCGATCGGTGGATCGGCTACGTCCAAGGTTACTGGAAGGCAGCGACGGTCATCGTCGAACGCGTCGCGAGCACCGGGCGTGACCAGGACTACCTTGTCTACCCGTTCCTGATGTGCTGGCGGCACTATGTCGAACTGCAGCTCAAGGTCTTGACCCAATTGGCGGCCACGTACCTGCGTAAGTCGTGCGAATTGCCAAAAACGCACAAGATCGACCATCTTTGGCGAGTGGCACGCCCTCTGATCGAGCGAGCATATCCGGGCGGCGCGACGACGGACTTGGACAACGTCGAGCACATCCTTTTGCAGTTGCACGATTTCGACCCGACGTCGGAGCACTTCCGCTATCCGATCTTGAAAGATGGCTCCGAGACGTTGACCTCGCTCGGTCGGGTGCACATGCGCCGATTTCACCTGGCGATGGAGGGCGTCGCCGGCTTACTCGATGGGGCAGAGACCGGGATCCGTATGATGATCGACCAGCGCAACGAGTGCGAGGCGGCCATGTACGACGTGTACGGCAGCTCGGATGGGTCTTAGCTGGATGGTCGTCCGGACGGCATCAACCGGGGAAGACACCCGCTCGACCCGCCGGGGCGGACGACCTTCCGGACGACATCCTGGCTTTGCTGGCCGACGTCCAGACGGCTATCGCCCGGGGTGATCTGAGCCCGGACCCGTCCGCGTACGCGATCCACAAGCACGTGATGGGCGTTCGCGGAGACAAACCCCGCGCATCCCGGGGTCGCGCCGCCGTCGACGGCTGGTGCCCCCACCTGCACGCCGAGTCAGTTCACCCGGCGGCACAGCCCTACGGCCTCGAACCCGTGCTGCGCCGCCGACCCACCGAACGGCCTCAGGACCACCGGGGGGACACCATTCATCCCCCAGTATGCCCGGGTTGGTCGGCAACCCGGTCTGGTCCCGCAGCTGCGGGCGTCGGTTCACCGCTAACCGGTTCAGGTTCGGTGACCAGTCTTTTTGAGGTCGAGGTGACAACGATTGAGGTGCTCCAGGTCCAGCCGGCCGAGGCACAGGAGGCCGAGGATCTGGCCCTTGGTTGCGTGGCCGACCCGGACGAGGGGTCGGACACCGTCGAGTGGCTGGCGACAAAGGACCGAAACGCCGACGTGATCGGCTGACCGTTTGCTGTCGTGGAGGGGCCGGCACCACCGACCCCTCCGTTGCGCCTACGAGACAAGTCCTGGTAGGCGCTCGGCGGTTATGAGAGTGGCCGTCATACCGGCAGCGATGCCGGCCAGTTGGATGCGCGGGCCCCGGGCACAACGTCGTCGGCCACGGCGGTCATCCGGGCCGCGTACGCCGTCGTGGTCGACCGGGCCGAAATGCTGCTCCAGGCGACTGACCGATTGCCGCAGCCGGCCACGCTATGAGGCCACCCCGGACCAGCCGATGACGTTCGCCCGCCTATCCGATGGCAGCCGCGCCGGACGAGCGTCAAACCACGGCGCTCCCTACGCCCCCGGGTCCTTCAGCAGGCTCTGAAGGCGAGTCGTGCCGGCGATCTCGGGTAGGGACCAGAGATGTCGCGCGAGGTCGGGTTCCGTCACTGTCAGGGACACCGATCTCGGCATCGGCGTCCCCGTCCGAGTAGCCGCGACAGCACGACCGACAACGACACAATCCGCCTTCGCACAGCAACATCGCGCGGCGATTGGTCTCAGGATGGTGCGATGGATCTGAACACTTTCCTCGCCACCGCCACCGAGTTGCTTGCCCTGCCGTCCACGGCCGACCGACCCGACCAACTCCGGCGCGCCGTGGATTGGGTCGTCGACTTCGTCGGCCCGGGGTTCACGGTGGAACGATTCGAGTCCGCCGGCAAGCCGAGCGCCCTGCTCTACGCAGACGCCCATGGCGGAGCGGCACGACCGGCGAGCTTCCGCGCCATCCTCAACGCCCATCTCGACGTGGTATCGGCCGAGGCCGAGCAGTTCCGGGCGCGCATCGAGGGCGACCGGATCTACGCGCGCGGCGCCCAGGACATGAAGGTGACCGGGCTGGTGCAGGCTCAGGTCTTCCGTGAGGTCGCGCCGCGTCTGCCGTACCCGCTGGCCCTGCAACTCGTCGCGGACGAGGAGGTCGGCGGGCGGGACGGAACGCTGCATCAGCTCGAGCAAGGCGTGACCGGAGAGTTCGTGGTCATCGGCGAGCACAGCCGCCTCGACATCGTGGCCGACTCCAAGGGGCTGTTGCACGCACGCCTGCGGGCGTCCGGCCGCGGCGCTCACGGAGCCTACCCGTGGCTCGGCGACAACGCCGTGCTGAAGCTGGTGAACACCGTGACACGGTTGCTGGCGACGTATCCGCCGGTTGCCGAGGAGGCGTGGCGGACAACGGTGAACCTGTCCCGGATCGACACCCCCAACCGCGCCTACAACCAGGTGCCGGCCGATGCGCAGGCGTGGCTCGACATCCGGTTCCCGGCGGAGGACGACAGACTGAACGGCAGAACTATGGCGGAGGTCGCGGAGTTTCTGGTCAGCTTCACCGAGCCGGGCGTCTCGGTCCAGGTCGATCATTTCGACCCCCCGCAGCACGTCGACCACGACAACCGCGACGTCGCCGAGCTTCGTCGGGCCGCACAGCGGCAGGGCTATCCGTCCGACTTCCTACGCAAGCACGGGGCCGGCGACGGCGGCTTCTACTCGGGGCGCGGCATCGCCGCGGTCGCGTTCGGCGTCGGCGGTGCCGGCCAGCACGGTCCGGACGAGTACGCCGAGATCAGCACCATCACCCCGTACTACCGCGCTCTGAAGGACTTCCTCGAACGCCTGCGTGGTGCGGACGAGCCGGGCCGACACCTCTAACCGGCAGGAGCGCGGGCTAGATGAGGGTGACGGCGACCCGTTTGGTGGCGGTCAGGGTGCCGCGGGCGGTGCCGAAGTACGAGCCGGAGGTCGGAGCCACGTCTGTGTAGTCGCGCCCGGTGGCAACGGTGACGTAGTCGCGGCCGGCGCGGCGGGCGTTGCACGGGTCGAACGCGACCGCCCGTGCACCCGCCGGGTCCGCGACGACGGCCTCCACCCAGGCATGCGTGCCGCCCTCGCCCAGCAGGTGCCCCGAGACGTAGCGGGCTGGCAGGCCGACAGCCCGGCAGAGCGCGATCATCAGGTGCGCACTGTCCTGGCAGACGCCACGGCCGGCGGCGAGCGCCTCGGCGGCCGTGGTCGTGACCGAGGTCACGCCGAATTCGTAGGTGATCGCGTCGTGCACGTAGTCGCAGAACCGCTCGGCGACGGCCAGCCGGTCCTTGCCGTCCATCGTCGCGGCCAGGTGTCGGATCGCCGGGTCGGCGGTCGTCAGTCGGGTCGCGCCGAGCAGCCGCGGGTCGGTGAGCGCTGAAGCGGGCAGCAACACGTCGGTGACTGGCCCGGCCCGTTCGACGACCGCCTCGACCTCGAACTCGATGTGGTCATGCACGTGCGGCACCCGCGCTCGGAGGACGGAGTTGCCGGCGGCGTCACGGCGGTGGGTGGTGCGGGCACCGGCGGCGGAGATGGTGATCGAGTGCCGCCGCCGGTGCTGATCGCCATGCCGTCGGGGCGGCACCACCACCAGTCGGTGGTCGAGGTCGCGTACCGGGCCGTCGTACGTGTAGCGGAAGCGCTGGCTCAGCACGTACGTCAGGCGCCGCGCCCGCTGGATCTCGCTGCGGGAGGGCAGCGTCATGGCGGTTCCTCGGCCCAGACGGTCATGCTCTCGAGCATCGGTCCACCGTAGGTGGTGACCATGGCCACGTCCACCGCGTCGCGCCCTCGGCCGATCAGCACGCGACCCTTGCGGGGCATGTTGTTGCGGGGGTCGAAGGTCCACCACTGCCCGTCGAGGTAGACCTCCACCCAGGCGGCGAAGTCCATCGGCGCCGGGTCCGGCGGCACGTCCATGTCGGGAAGGTAGCCGAAGGCGTACCGGGCCGGGATCGAGAGCGCACGGCAGAAGCTGATCGCGACGTGGGCGAAGTCACGGCAGACGCCGCTGCCGGCGGCGTAGGCCTCGGCGGCGGTCGTCGTCGGGCTGCTGCTGCCATAGGCGAACCGCAGGTGGTTGTTGACGTGGTCGCAGATCGCCTGCACCCGTCGGTAGCCGGGCTTGTCGTTGCCGAACAGGCGCCATGCCTCGTCACCGAGCACGTCGGGCAGGCAGTAGCGGCTGGGCATCGTGTAGACCAGCACCTCGTCAGGCAGGAGCGCGGTCGGCACCTCGGCGGCATCGAGGTCGACGTCTTCGGTCGCGTCCGGGACCGACACGAGCGCGTCGTACCGCAGCGTGGACGTGCCCGCCGGCAGTGTGAGCCGTTGACAGACGTTGTCGTAAAGGTCGACGTAACCGTGCCGGGGGGTCTCCGGGACCATGTCCCAGCCCTGCCGCAGCACGGTGGCCGGCGGTGCCCCCGAGGGCTGGACCTGGAAGATCGCGGGTGTGTCGATCTCCGCCGCATACTGGAACTCGCACCCGACCCGGACCTGGCGTGCCACGGCTGCCATCGCCGAATTGTGGGCCGTCATTGTTTCCTCACCGTAACGGCTAGGCGCGGCAACACATCGGTGGTACGAATCCCACATGGGTGGGCTCCTGGACGGATACCCGCGCGGTCCAGCTTACGACGAGATGTTCGAGGCTGACGGGTCGCCGCATCCGCATGCGCGGGCACTTTACGACGCCCTTCAGACGCTTACCGGCGTGGATCTGGCGCAGCGGGCAGCCGCGCGGGACCGTAGTTTCCGTGATCAGGGCGTCACCTTCTCCCATGCGGGGGAGGAGTGGCTCTTCCCGCTCGACCTGATCCCCCGGCTGATCCCGGCCGCCGAGTGGGAGCGGGTCGAGGAGGGTGTCGCGCAGCGGGTACGCGCGCTGGAGGCGTTCCTCGCCGACGTGTACGGGCCGGCCGAGGTGGTCCGCGACGGCGTGGTGCCGCGTTCGTTGCTCACCAGCTCCGAGACGTTCTGCCGGCCGGCGCACGGCATCCGGCCGCCGGGCGGTGTGCGGATCCATCTCGCCGGGATCGACCTGGTCCGTGACGAGGCGGGCGCCTTCCGGGTACTCGAGGACAACCTGCGGGTCCCCTCTGGCATCTCGTACGTCGTGGAGAATCGACGCACGATGGCCCGGGTCTTCCCCGGATTGTTCCTGGAGCAGGGGGTGCAGCCCGTCGCGCAGTACCCCGGACTGTTGCTCGACGCCTTACGCCGTTGCGCCCCGGCGGGCGCCCACGACCCGGTGGTGGTCCTGCTCACCCCCGGGGTGCACAACCCGGCCTATTTCGAGCACGCCTTCCTAGCCCGCAAGATGGGCATCGAGCTGGTCGAGGGGCGCGACCTGTTCTGCGAGAAGCACGTCCTCTACATGCGCAGCCTCGGCGGTCGCAAGCGGGTGGACGTGGTCTACCGGCGGGTCAACGACGAGTTCCTTGACCCGGTGCACTTCCGGCCCGACTCGGTCGTCGGCTGCCCGGGCATCCTCAACGCCGCGCGCGCCGGCAACGTCACGATCGCCAACGCGGCCGGCAACGGCGTCGCCGACGACAAGCTGACCTACTCTTACGTCCCGGAGCTGATCGGGTACTACCTCGGCGAGAAGCCGGTGTTACCGAACGTGGCGACCTACCGGCTCGATGACCCCGACGTGCGCGCGGAGTGCCTCGGGCGGCTGGACCAGCTCGTCCTGAAGCCGGTGGACGGGTCCGGCGGTGCCGGCATCGTCATCGGGCCACACGCATCCGACGAGGATCTAGCCGCCGTACGGGAAAGAGTGATCGCCGAGCCGCGGGCCTGGATCGCGCAGGAAATGGTGCTTTTGTCGACCGCTCCGTCCTACGTCGACGATCGGCTGGTACCCCGGCACATCGACCTGCGACCATTCGCAGTCAACGACGGTGAGCGGGTGCGGGTGCTGCCCGGCGGGCTGACCCGGGTGGCGCTGCGGGAGGGCACCTTGATCGTCAACTCAAGCCAGGGCGGCGGCTCCAAGGACACCTGGGTGCTGACCTCGGCCCTGCACCGGACGCCCGACGCCGAGGCCGAGGCGTTTCCCGCGCAGGCGGTCCGCGGCACCGTCCCGGACCTGGGTCCCCGCAACGACCAGCCCCAGCAATGAGAGGACCGCGATGCTGAGCCGGGTCGCCGAGTCGTTGTTCTGGATCGGCCGGTACGTCGAACGCGCCGAGGACACGGCCCGGCTTCTCGACGTGCACTTCCACGAGGTGCTCGAGGACCCGACCGTGGACGAGGTGGCCGCCTGCACCGTCCTGCTGACGGTCATGGGCGTCCCCGACGACACGGCCCGGCAGCACCGGACCAGTCAGTCCGTACTGGAGCTGCTCGGCTACGACCGGGACGCCTCCAGCTCGATCGCCGGCGCGCTCATCGCGGCCCGTCAGAACGCCCGTGGCGCCCGCGAAGCCCTCTCGGCGGACATCTGGGAGTGCCTCAACTCGACCTACAACGCCCTTCCGGTCCGCCTCACCGCCGCCCGCGACTTCGGCCCCGCGCCGTTCTTCTCGTACGTCCGCGAGCGCGCCGCCACCTTCGCGGGCCACGTCGAGGCCACCATGAACCGGGACGCGAGCCATGACGTACTCGTCCTGGGTCGCAGCCTGGAGCGGGTCGACATGACCGCACGGCTGCTGGCCTCCCGGATCGGTGCGGCCGGGGGCGACGAGCGCTGGACCTCCACCCTGCGCGCCTGCTCCGCGCACGACGCGTACCTGCGCACCTACCAGCAGGGCGTCGACGCTCCCCGGGTGCTCAAGTTCCTGCTCATCGACCGGCTCTTCCCGCGGTCGGTGTTCTACGCGCTGCGCGCCGGTGAGCAGGCGCTGGCCCGGCTCGATCCGGTTTCCGGGCGCTCCGGGCTCTACGAACCCGCCCGCCGGGCCATCGGCAGGGCCCGCACCGACCTGGAGTTCATGTCCGGTGACAACCTGCTCGACAATCTGTCGGAGCGGCTGCACGGGTTGCAGCGGACGGTCTCGACAGTCAGCGAAGAGGTAACCCAGCGGCTGTTCGCCGGGTCGGCCCCACTGCGGTGGAGCATCGAGGAGCCGGCCGCGTGAGCTGGCGGATCGCGATCCGGCACCGGACCGGCTACCGCTACGGCGGGCCGGTGCAGGCGTCGTACAACGAAGCCCGCCTGACCCCGCCTACCGTCGACGGTCAGCGCCTCCTGCAGGCGGCACTGAACATCACGCCGGAGACCACACCACTGCGATACACCGACTACTGGGGTACGACGGTGGACGCGTTCGACATCCACGTCCCGCACACCGAGCTGGTGGTGCTGGCGACCTCGACGGTCGAGACGTCCGCGGGCCGGCCCGTAGCGTCCGGTATCAGCTGGGCGGAGCTGGACGGGCGTACCGTCCGGCAGCGCTTCGGTGAGCTCCTCGGCGCCACCCGCTACGTGCCGGCGGAGCCGGAGCTCGCCGAGGTCGCGCGGTCACTGCGGGGCGGGTCGACGCCGGTGGAGGCCGGGCTGCACGCGGCGGCGTGGACCCACGAGGCGCTGCGCTACGAGCCCGGCGCGACACACGTGCACACGTCCTCGGCGGAGGCGCGCGCCGCCGGCAAAGGCGTCTGTCAGGACTTCGCGCACGTCACGCTCGGGCTGATGCGCGCAACCGGGCTGCCGGCCCGTTATGTTTCGGGCTACCTGCACCCGGACGCGGACGCGGCGATCGGGGTAGCGACGCCGGGCGAGAGCCACGCGTGGGTGGAGTTCTGGGCCGGCGAGTGGTTCGCGGTCGACCCGACCAGCCTCGCCAAGGTGGGCAGCCGGCACGTGCTGCTGGCCCGCGGTCGGGACTATGCTGACGTGCGGCCGCTCTCCGGTGTCTACTCCGGACCCGCGGCGGAGCAGATCGGCGTCACTGTCGAGATCACCCGGCTCGGCTGACCGGTTGCTGCCTCGCGACAGGTGTACGTGCAGGGCACTCCGCGGCCGGCAGCGCGGCGCTCCGGCGAGCAGCCGGCGTGCCTCGCCCGCTCCGACGTCCGTGCGCGCCCCGCAGAGCGGGTTGGTGCAGTAGAGCGAGTGCTTCGTCTGATCCAGGCTGCTCCGGAGGGGGAGGCGTCAGTGTCTGATCTCACCGCGCCGCTCGGGCTCTCCCAGCCGACCGTGAGTCATCACCTCCGGATCCTCACCGAGGCCGGCCTGCTCGAGCGGGAGAAGCGCGGTGTCTGGGCGTACTACCGCTTGGTGCCGTCGGCGATCGCGGCGATCGCCGATCTGTTGACGCCGCCCTGCAAGCGGGCGACGAAGAAGATTCGCTGACCGGCAGCGTCGAAGACCGGCGCGCGCCAACTCTGTCCCGGCACCGACCCGACACACTGTGATCAACACGGGTCACGAAGCCTCGGTAGCGTGCCGCCCAGGCCCGGATCTCCGGGCCTGGTCCGCACGGACATGTCCAGGATGACGTAGATCGGGGCGCCGTCCGGGCGGACCGCCCAATTGGTCCGCCACGACCTTTAGGGGCAGGGCCAGGCCGCCATGATCATTTCGGTTTAGCATGCATTCGACTGCACGTCGTCGGCGAGGCGGCCAACGGGCACGACGCCGTCGACAACGCTCGCAGCACCGGCGCCGACGTCGTCCTCATGGACATCCGCATGCGTGGGGGTGTCCCTATGGGTTCCGTCAAGGTTCGAATGTCACCACTGGTCGTCGAGTTCAGCGACGCGGCGGCGGAGTGGGCGGGCGTCGTGACGCGGCAGGGCGTGGATGATGATGTGCAGGATGCGGCGGAGTTCGATGGGGTCAGGGCAGCAAGCGAGGGCGCCGCAGCCGTATGCCGGGTTGAACAGCCGGTGATAGGGATCGCGTAGGAAGTGAGTCCATGCATCGAGGGCCTCACATGCCGCGCCGGGCCATAGCCGGGTGCGTTCGAGTTGGGCGATCGCGGCGCGGCCGCGTGGGCTGAGGCCGGGGATGCCCGGAACGGCGGGCTGGTCAAGGCGGCGGTGTGTGCCGGCGCGTACTCGCGCTGGTGACTTACGCGCCATCGCCCTTTCTGGTGCTCGTCATGGCGACCATGGTCGCACGCAGCTGATGTCATGCCGTCCTGGGCGTCGGTGGCTGGTAGGGGGCATTGTCGCGGCGCACGGCGAACAGGACGTCAACGCAGCGTCTCGCGAGGCAGATCAAGGCGGCGTTGTGGCGTTTGCCTTGGGCTCTGTTGGGTCGGCCCGAGGCGCGGTGCCGGTCTTTCGACCGGTCCGTTTCCTCGGGCCGCCCGCCGAACGCGGCGTGCCCATCACTGAGCACCGGGCTCTCCACAAGCCGCGATGGGGTCGTTCCGTCACTCAGCTTGTTGAGGCCCACGGCGTGGGGATCTTCGTGCCCCGGTAGGGGTAGCACGTCGTCCGCACCTTGCCGGGATCGAAGAGCGCCGGCTCGCCGTCCGCGCGGATGCGGTTGGTAAGCCAGGTGGCCTCGCCGGCTAGGTGTACTGCCCAGGGAGGTTGGTCGAGATCATGTGACGACACGATCTGATGTCGTAGGTAGGTGAAGGCCTCCGGTTGTGGAGTGGAGCTGTCTAGGAACCGCTCCGGCAACAGGAGGCCTTCGTGTCCCACGCTAACGCTGCCCTGAGCCCTCGCGCACGTCTGCGCCTGGCGCGTCTGATCGTCGATGAGGGCTGGCCGGTCGCCCGAGCGGCCGAACGCTACGACGTGTCCTGGCCGACCGCGAGGCGTTGGGCTGACCGATACACCCAGCACGGTCGCGCCGGCATGGCGGACCGGTCATCGCGGCCATGTCACAGCCCGTCGCGGACCCCACAGCCCACTGTCCGCGAGATTGTTCACCTGCGGTTGAAAAAGCGTCTCGGCCCGGTCCAGATCGCCGGGCGGCTCGGCATGCCGGCCTCGACCGTGCACGCCGCGCTGACCCGGTGCCGGGTCAACCGCCTGTCACACATCGACCGGGCCACCGGCGAACCCGTGCGCCGCTACGAACACCACCATCCCGGCGCCATGCTGCATGTCGACGTCAAGAAGTACGGCAACATCCCCGACGGCGGCGGCTGGCGCTACGTCGGCCACGCCCAGGGCGGCCGCAACCGCGAGGCGACCGCCCGCCGCACCGGAGCCCGCAACACCCGCTACGAGCCCCGTGTCGGCACCGCGTTCGTGCACACCGTCGTCGACGACCACTCACGCGTGGCCTACGCCGAGATCCGCGACGACGAGAAAGCCCTCACCGCGATCGAGGTGCTCCGCAACGCCGTCGCCTGGTTCACCGCCCGCGGAGTCACCGTCGAACGGGTGTTGTCCGACAACGGCTCGGCCTACAAGTCCCACGCCTGGCGCGACGCCTGCACCGAACTCGGCATCACACCGAAGAAGACCCGCCCCTACCGGCCACAGACCAACGGAAAGTCGAACGCTTCCACCGCACCATGACCGACGGCTGGGCCCTCGCCCGCTTCTACGGATCAGAGAACGCACGCAGGAAGGCCCTACCAGCCTTCCTACATCACTACAATCACCACCGACCCCACACCGCTATCGGTGGCCGCTCACCCATCACCAGGTTGACCAACGTCCCTGGGCAGTACAGCTAGGGCGAGCAGGGCCCGACGGCCGGGGCCGAAACGCCGCCAGCGGGATCGACGCTGCTTGCGGTGGCTGCGGATGCGTTCGGCGAGGTGGTTGAGGGTTCGGCTGGACAACGAGATCGTGGACGGGTAAGCCAGCATGGTGAGGCTCCCGTTTGGGGCATCGGGTTTTGGTCGATTTGCTGTCTTACCTGGAGCCTCGCCCTCATCGATCCGCGGCCCCGGCCCACCCGGGTTGACCTGCAAGATCAGGTTGAAAGCGGCTCAGTATTGACAACACGGCGTCACCTCAGGCTGTGGCACCAAGACCGGCAGGACTGGCGGCACCAACCAACCTGCCGGTTGTTCTTCCTGTTCGCGGGTCCGACCAGGCGGTTGGCTGGGGGCATGAAGCCAATCTTTCGCAACACTCTCCGAGTGGTCGCTGCCGGCCTGCTCGGGCTGTCCACAGTGGGCGCGATCGCGTTCAGCGGGACAGCCTCAGCCGCACCGCCGGTGACCTCCGCCGACCTGTCATCGGCGGTTCGCGCCCGGATGGCGGCCCAGGTGCCGCTGATCGACGCGGCGAGCGTCATCCGGTCGGCTGTCGAGGCCGGCCAGCCACGCGGCTACGCCGGGCTCGGGTTGGTCAAAGGCCACGTCACGCTGTGGTGGAAGGGCGCCGTCCCAGCTGACGTCACCCGGGCTGTGGACAGCGCCCGGCGGATCGCCGAGGTCAAGGTCGAACCGGCCGCGTACTCCGGCACCGAACTGAAGACCGCCGCAGCCAAGGTGAGCCGCGTCGTCGCCTCCGACCCGACCGACGCCGCACATACCGTACGGATCAAGACGGACGGCAGCGGCCTGGAGGTCGCCGTCGACACCTCAGCCGGTGCCAAAGTGCCGGCTCTGCCGAACACCGGCGTCAAGACCCACAGCGTCGCGGCGAAGGAGCCGAAGCTGCACGCCACCCGCGACGACGATGAGGCTCCCTGGAACGGCGGCGCGGGCATCTCGCGGGACGGACCCGGCGTCGACTGCACCGCCGGGTTCGGGGTTCGCCACGCCGGCACCAACACACCGTACGTGCTGACCGCCGCGCACTGCGGTGAGCTCGGATCGTTGTGGTCAGACGGCGTCAACGAACCGATCGGGACGATGGTGCGGCGGCACGTCGACCACGACACCGCACTGATCAGTGCCGAGTCGGCGGGTAAATACATGTACGTCGGCGGCCAGTACGACGAGACGAAGGTGCCGGTTGTCGGCTGGACGCAGGTCTTCCCCGGGCAGCTGCTCTGCCAGTCCGGTTACACCACTTCCTGGGTGGTCGGCCACCCGATCTGCAACCTCGAGGTCCAGTTCCACTACACCGACCGGCAGGACCTGGTCGAGGCCACCCAGCTGGACGGTTTGGAGTCCGGTTACGGCGGGGACAGCGGCGGTCCGGTCTACATGGTGAACCCGGACGGCTCGGTGTTGGCCGCCGGCACGCACACCAGCGGCGCTGGGCCGGGCATCGGCTTCCAGGACTTCGCGACGGCCCGCGCTGACTTCGGTGACATCGTGCCGGTCGACAACTCGGGCACCGCCAGCACCTGCCGGGTGTCCTACCAGGTCGCCAACAGCTGGCCGGGTGGTTACACGGTGAACGTGACCCTCTACAACTCCGGCTCCGCGATCAACGGCTGGCGGCTCAACTGGGACCTGGGCGCCGGCAGCACCGTCACCATCCCGTGGAACGCCGCGACCAACCAGTCCGGTGCCACGGTGACCGCGTCCAACCTGGCCTACAACGCGACGATCCCGGCCGGCGGCGCGACCACCTTCGGGTTCAACGCATCCGGCACGCCCAACACCCCCGCTTCGTTCACCCTCAACGGGCAGACCTGCGCCTGACCCACATCGGGGGCAATCGCATCCGATCTGCTGTTTGTGGGCTGTTCCGCTGCTCATGGACCGGTCTGTTGTTCATGGACCCGGTCGGCGAAAGCCGGCCGGGTCCGCTCGCCGTTCCCGGCCGATGTATGTCGCTGCAACCCGTTCGTGGCCCAGATCGTCGAACTCCTGGTAGTGCTGCGGCGTAATGCGGTGGCGTCGGATGGCGTACAGCGACAGCGTGACGGGGCACGCAGACCATGTCCGTCATCCGTCAGGCTCCATCCCAATACCGAAGTCGACCCGCTCCAGGCGGTCGCGAGCCGGACACTGGGCGTTGTGCCGAGCACCCAGCGGTAACGGCTGAGTCGGCGGATTGCCACGGCGAACGACTTGAGCGATACCGCAGAGTCAGGTGACCGTTTCCAGACGGCGCTCCGCGGCTACGCCGGCGTCCTCGACCGGCTGCTCGCCGAACTCGGCGCCGACTGGCCCCCTGCCGGTCTCGACGGCTACGACTCGGCTGAACTCCTCGAACGGCTCTGGGGGACACCGGGCCCCGGCGACCTGGAACCGCAACCGGGCCGCGGTCGCCGGTTGGCTGTCCTGGTGCGCCCTGTACCATGCCAAAATCCTGTACCTGCCAAAACTCGTTCAACGGCCGTGACCTGGTGTCTTGAAGATTGACTCAGGCTGGCCGGTGGTACTCGTTGATCACTCCGCCGAGTCGCCGTCGGCGCCGTACGTGCTTGTCCAGGGGGATGACGACGGTCGGGTTGTGGTTGGGTGGGCGCTGCTGTCGTTCTTGGTGGGGCCGGTGGTTGTTGAAGTGGTCGACGTACTCGCCGATGACGGCCTGTGCGTGCCGCTCGTTGTAGATCAACATGTGGTTGGTGCATTCTTCCCGGAGGCTGCGGCCCCAGCGTTCGATGAAGCAGTTCGCTCGCGGGGTGCGGGGCGGGGTCTTGACTACCGTGATTCCTTCGGCGGTGAACGCCGCATCGAAGGCGGTGGTGTACTTGGCGTCGCGGTCGCGGTCGCGCATGAGGAACCGGAAGCCGTTGGCATGCTCGCCCAGGTTCATGGTGAGGTTGCGGGCTAGCTGGGTCACCTATTGCCCGGTGGGGTGGGCGGTGACGCCGAGAATGTGGACCCGTCGGGTGGCCACCTCAATGAGCGCCAGCGCGTACAGGCGCCGCAGCAGGATGGTGTCGAGGTGGAAGAAGTCGATCGCCAGCACACCCGCCGCCTGGTTGCGCAGGAACGTACGCCAATTGGTGTCCTGCTGGCGGGGCGCGGGGCCAATACGGCGGCGAGCCAGGATTCGCCGTATGGTGCCGGCGCCGATCTGATGGCCGAGCCGCTGTAGTTCGCGTTGGACGCGGCGGTGTCCCCATCTCGGGTTTTCTTCGGCCAGCCGCAGGACAAGGTTCCGGATCTCGTCGCGGACCGGTGGCCTGCCGGGTCGGTTCGGGTAGGTCCAGCGGTGTCGCACCAGCCGGCGGTGCCAGGCCAGCAACGTGGCCGGAGTGACAATCCGATGCTCCCGTAACCGGCGGGGCGGCAGACAGGCGAGGGCGGACAGGATCGCCCGGTCCGGCCAGGACAGCTGTGGCCGGCCGTGGACATGGCGGCGTAGCACCGCTATCTCGTGCCGTAGCGCGAGGACCTCGACCAGCAGCGCACTGTCTCCTCGGAGCAGTAGCCCCAATCCGGTGAACAGGTGGATCATCCCAGGTACAGCAACCGTACGACCATACCGGCGATCATTAGCCCGAGCCGAGAACTCCCAGCCCACAGCATGTGCGGCAGATTTTGGCGCGGTACAGGCCGTTGGCGAACTGGTGCGGGCAACTCCGGCATCGGCGCCGGACCGGGTTGCGGTCTGTCGGGTAGCGGGGTCGGTATGAGCACGCCGATGAGTCGTTCGCGGTCGCGGCGGCGGGTTGGTGTCATGACCGGCCCAACGGCTCGGGCGGCGGCCGGCGTCGTGCGGGCGAGGTCGGCGGAGACATCGACTAGGCCGCCGGTTTCGACGACCCCCTCGCGCAAGTCCACGTCGTAGCCCCACCGACCACGGGTCGCCCGGATGATGAGCTCACCCAAGTAGGCGCCCATCGCCATTATCGTGAAGTGTTTGACCTTGGCCGACGGCCGGCTGAGAAGGAACTCTTCGCAGAGCCGGTCGAGTCTGTGCTGCGCTGAGGTCACTCCGACGCCAGTCGTCCCTGACCCTCGAACGGATGCACGCGTAACTCGGATGACTGGCCGCGGAGGCGGCGCCTAGGCTAAGAGCCATTCAGTCAGCGCGTTGGAGAAGCCCATGGCGGAGTGCTTCTACTGCGGACAAGACGAGAAGCTCACCAGGGCGCATCTCTTCCAGCAGCGGTTCCGGGACCTGATGGGAACCGGCGACGAGATCACGCGGCTTGGGTCGTCCAGCCATGCGTCGAGCGGCATCGATCGAGCGATCGAACATGAGGGCGACATCCGAAACAGCGTGGTGACCGCGCTGTGCGGCGACTGCAACAACAACTGGATGCAAGGGATCGAGGTCGCCGCAGCGCCGGCATTTGCGACGATCGTCCGGGACCACGGACTACCGCAACCCCAGGAACTGCTACGACTGGCGCACTGGGCCACCGTCGTGGCGGCCCTGGCGAGCCAGTTGCACGTCAGGATCGAGATACCCGTGGCAATGCGCCGCGAAATTCGCCGGGCGCCCGGCCAACCGGACTTCTACGCAACGTACTTCGTGTGGACATCCGAACATCTTGACAGCGTGACGACGTCCTTCTTCCGGGTCGCCGCGAAGAATCCCGACAGCGACTTGCCCGTGGGCTGGTACCACTTCCTCCACGTCGGTCCCATGGTCGCGATTTCATGTACGCCACAGCTGTACGGACGCGTCGCTCGTGTGTTGCGGGACGCCGGAGTCGACGCTGTGCTCGGCTGTCTCGGCGACACGGTCCTGTACGTCCCCCGCGAGTTCGGGGCGGCCATGCAGGAGTTGCGCTTCCCCAGCCACGACGTGGTCCAGGAACTCGGGTGGAGCATGTTGGGTTCGGGCCGTTCTTATACCGTCGCCAAGAACCAACTCAAGCTGCTGGACCTTAGCGGCGGCCTGGTGTTCGCCGACACGGACCTCAGCTTCGACTTCGAGGGAATGCTCTTCGACTTCCGACAGCTGCCCGGATCCAACGCAAGTTCCGTGGCGTGAAGCTGCCTAATCCACTCGTTAAGGGTGCGGATATCAAGTCTGCGATCGAGGCGCCGATGGTCGTGACGGCGCCGACACCACAGCGGCTGCGGCCGCGAGCCAACGAACCAGATCGCCTCTGTCCTTACCCGGCACCCTGAACATGATCGACCGTGGACCGTCATAGCCGGCGCCCGGAACTGTGCCGCGTAGGGCTCAACGATCGCCTCGGGTGTGGATCGTGACACGCGAACGCCAACCACACACCATCCGGCCTTCGGCATGATCGGGTGCGCGCTCATCGGCAGTTCCGGACATCGACCGACCCGGAGGTCGGCCACGGAGCGTGACGGCTCCGGGCTGGGTGGCGCGCACGGGTGGCGGCATGAGTAGCCCTGTGTCAAGCGGTGGAGGCAAGGACGGCCTGCAGGGCTCGGTG
>NZ_JBHSPR010000070.1:0-287 GCF_042658085.1 Plantactinospora solaniradicis
GATCGGCGTACCCACCACGATGTCGTCCTGACCCGAATAGCGGCTCAGCAGGACGTTGAACGCGGCGAACACCGTCATGAACATCGACACGCCAGCATCCCGGGACAGCGCGCGCAGACCGTCGACCACCTCGGCCGGAATCTGGAAATCGAATACCGCACCGGCGCTGGACCGCTGTGCCGGCCGTGGCCGATCCGTCGGCAACTCCAGCGTCGGCACACCATCGAGACGGTCTCGCCAGTAGTCGAGTTGACCGTCGAGGACGTCGCCGGTAAGCCACTGCCGCT
>NZ_JBHSPR010000070.1:344-923 GCF_042658085.1 Plantactinospora solaniradicis
TCCCCATGGACCATTCGTCGCTGACCACGTGGTGCTTGGCGATCGCCAACACGTGCTCGTCCAGCCGAACCCGCAGCAGAGTGGCCCGGAACAACGGCCCGGCCGCGAGATCGAACGGCACCACCGCATCGGTGGCCAGCCACGCCTCCGCAGCGGCGACCGGATCATCCTCACCCGACAGGTCGATCAGCGGCAGATCGAACGACGCCGGCGGGTCGACCACCTGCCACGGCACCCCGTCAGCATCGGCGACCAGCCGGGTCCGTAGCACCTCATGCCGGGCCACCAACCCACCCAACGCCACGGCCAACGCCGCCACATCAACCTCACCGGCCAGGTGGATCGCCATCGGAGTGTTGTACTCGACCGAGCCGGGGTCAAGCTGGGTGAGGAACCACAACCGCTGCTGCGCGAACGACAGCGGCAATGGCAGGCTCCGGTCCACCGGCACGATCGGCGGGGCATCGGTCCCCTGCGCCGATGCGTCGATCACCTCGGCGAGACCCGCGATCGTCGGACCGTCGAACAGCGCCGCGACCGGCAACTCGACGTCGAACGCGGCCCGGATCCGGGAGATGA
>NZ_JBHSPR010000071.1:0-1947 GCF_042658085.1 Plantactinospora solaniradicis
ACCCCCTTGGGCCGCCCCGTCGAACCCGACGTGTAGATCACATACGCCAACCCGTCCGGGCTCACATCTCGACCCGACACGGCCGCCGACAGACCGGCAACCTCACCAGCGACCTCATCCAGACGGACCTGCCGCACCCCCGCCGTCGACAACCCCGACAACGTGTCGCCAGTCCCGACCAGGACGGTGGTGTCACTGTCGGCGACCATGTAGTCGAGCCGGTCGCTGGGGTACGCCGGGTCCAACGGCACGAACGCGCCACCGGCCTTCCACACCGCCAACAACCCGACCACCATGTCCACCCCACGCGGCAGACACAAACCCACCCGCGACTCCGCCCCCACCCCCACCCCAGCCAGGTACCGGGCGAGCCGGTTCGCCCGCTGGTCCAGCTCGGCGTAGGTCAGCACATCTGCACCGCAGCGCACCGCGACCACGTCCGGTGACGCCGCGACCCGTGCCTCGAACAACTCCGGCACCATCTGGTCGGGGACCCGCACCGCCGTGTCGTTCCACCGGCCGATGACCAGTGACCGTTCCGCGTCGTCCAGGACCTCGATATCGCTGAGCCGCAGGCCCGGATCCGCCGCCACCTGCTCCAACACCCGCACCAACCGAGCAGCCAACCCCTGCACAGTCGACTCGTCGAACAGATCAGTGGCATACAGCAGGACCCCGCCAAGCCCGGCCGGCGAACCCTCCGCATCACGCCGCTCCGCCAACTCGATCGACAGATCGAACCGCGCCGAAGCACCCTGCGACCCATCGCGGAACGGCCCCACCTCCAGATCGGGTAGTTCCCACCGCCCGCTCCTGCCGGACGTGCTCTGTAGGGCGAACATGACCTGGAACAACGGGTTGCGGCTCAGCGAACGGACCGGGCTGAGGTCGTCCACCAGGCGTTCGAACGGCAGGTCCTGGTGCGCGTACGCCGCCAGGTCCGCCTCCCGTACCCGGGCCAGCACCTCACCGAACGACGGATCCCCACTCAGATCAGCCCGCAACACCAACGTGTTGACGAAGAACCCGACCAGCTCATCAAGCGCCGCGTCCCCACGACCGGCGATCGGCGTACCCATCGGAATGTCCGTACCCGCACCCACCCGAGACAGCAGCACCGCCAACGCCGCGTGCACCACCATGAACATCGTCGCCCGGCTGTCCTGTGCCACCCGCTCCAGCTCGGCATGGACGTCCGCGGCCACGTCGAAGGACACGTTCGCGCCCTGGAAGGTTGACGTCGTCGGGCGGGGTCGGTCAGTGGGAAGCGCGAGCTCCTGTGGTGCGTCTGCCAGCGCCTCCCGCCAATACGCCAACTGGGCGCTGATCAGGCTGTCGGGATCGTCGAGGTCGCCCAGGACCTCACGCTGCCACAGGGAGTAGTCCGCGTACTGCACCGGCAACGGCTCCCAGCCCGGAGCCCTACCCTGCCGACGAGCCGCGTACGCCGCACTCAGATCCCGACCCAACAGACCCATCGACCAACCGTCGACCGCGATGTGATGGGCCACGATCAGCAACACCGACTCCACCGGCGACACGGTCAACAACCACACCCGCCACGGCAGATCAACACTCAGATCAAACCCACGACCGGAAAGCTCCGCCACCATCGACGGCAGACCGTCCTCCGTCGTCTCCACGACCGTCAGCGCCGGTCGACCGGCAGCACCCTCGAGAACGTGCTGGCATGCCGCCCCCTCCGACTGCGGGAAAATCGTCCGGAGGCTCTCGTGCCGATCCGCGACGTCCTCCAACGCGGCCTGCAATGCGGGCACGTCCAGCTCACCCGACAGCCGTAGGGCCAAGGGTGTGTTGTAGGCGGCGGCAGCGCCTGGGTCGGTTTCCTCCAGGCGGTTCAGGAACCACAGTCGCTGCTGTGCGAATGACAACGGCAACATCTCGGGCCGGTCCCGACGCGTCAACGCCACCTGCACCACCGACTCG
>NZ_JBHSPR010000072.1:0-1922 GCF_042658085.1 Plantactinospora solaniradicis
ACCCCTCAGCACACGCCAAACTCAGCGTCAACTGCGGACCATCCGGCAGGTCATGAACCACACCCTCGGCCTCGACGGCGTGCAGCGCCGGTGACCGATCGTCGGTGCCCTCCCCGAGCCCGGACTCCCCGGCCAGTTGCCACGCCTGCTCGCGCGAGCCGAACCGGCCAAGGTAGTTGAAGCCGATCTGCGCGGACGGCAGAGCCGCGAGTTGTGCTGCGGTATCGGGGTTGAGGTACCGCAGCAGGCCGTAGCCGAGCCCGTCACCGGGCACGGCACGCAACAACTCCTTGATCCGCTTCACCGCCCGCCCGGCCGCCGGGCCACCCGCCCGCACCTCGGCAACGTCGACGGCACCCATATCGAGCCGTACGGGATGGATGCCGGTGAACCAACCGACGGTGCGGGACAGGTCCGTCGCGTCGTCGAGCGGCACTCGGCCGTGACTCTCCACGTCCACCAGGAGCGCACCCGTGCCGTCCATGGCTTCTCGCCGTTCGGCGATAGCGGTGATCAGCCCGGCCAGCAGTACGTCGTCGATGCCGGCGTGGAACGCCGCCGGAACGGTGGTCAAGAGTCCCGAGGTGATGTCCGCCGGGACGGTGATCGACACCCGTCGTACGGTGGCCGCCACGTCCCGGACGGCGTCCAGCGGTCGCATGGTCAGGAGCGGATCGGGATCCTCCAGCATCCGGGTCCACTCCGGCAGTTCCGCCGCGCGCTCGGAAGCGGTGGCCTGCGCCGTCAGGGCGGACGCCCAGTGCCGAAACGAGGTGGGGACCGGTTCCAGCGCGACGGACCGTCCCGCGCCGAGTGCCGTGTACGCCGCCGCCAGGTCCGGCAGCACGACTCGCCAGGAGACCCCGTCCACCGCGAGGTGGTTGATGACGAGCAGCAACCGGCCGGCGACGTCCGGCCCCCGGTCGAACCACACCACCTGGACCATCACGCCGGTCAGCGGATCCAGCCTGGACACCGCCGCTCGGGTCTGCTCGTCGACCAGCCGGTGCAGGTCGCCCACGGTTGCCTCCACCCGGCGCACCCAGGGACGGACCTGGGAACTACCGGGGTCGGGTACCAGCAGCCTCTGCTGGTCGAGGTCCAGCCGTGCCCGCAGCACATCGTGGCGATCGACCACGGCCTGTACCGCGCCGATCAGGATCTCGAAGTCCAGCTCCGCCGGGACCGTGATCAGGCTGGACTGGAACACATCGGCCAGGCCCTCCGGCCGAACCCGGTCGAGCAGCTCACGCATCACCGGCGTCAGGGGTACCTGGCCGGTGCCGGTGTGCTGCACGGACGGCGAGGCGTCGTGGGCGAGGATTCCGGCTACCGCCGCCAACCCGGCTGCGGTGCGCTGCTCGAACATCTGCCGGGCGGTGATGACGAGACCGGCTCGCCGTGCACCCGATACGACCATCATCGAGAGGATCGAGTCGCCACCCAGCTCGAAGAAGGATTCCTCCGCGCCGACCTGCTCCACGCCCAGGACCTCGGCGAACAGTTGACACAGCGATGTCTCGGCCGGGGTGGCCGGTGCCCGGCCGACCGTCCGGCCGGTCGGCTCGGGGGCCGGCAACGCGCTGCGGTCGAGCTTCCCGTTGACGGTCAGTGGGAGGGAGTCGAGTGTGACGACTGCGGCCGGGACCATGTACTCGGGCAGTCGTGCGGCGGCGTATTCCCGTACCGTGTCGACGTCCATCCCACCGGCGGTGGCGGGTACGACGTACGCGACCAGGCGTTTGACGTCGGGCTGGTCCTCCCGGACGATGACCGCGACCTGGCCGACCGACTCGTGCCCGGCCAGGACCGCCTCGACCTCACCGGGCTCGACCCGGAAACCACGGATCTTGACCTGCTCGTCCGCCCGACCCGCGAACAACAACCGCCCGTCCGAGGTCCACCGGACCAGGTCCCCGGAC
>NZ_JBHSPR010000073.1:0-857 GCF_042658085.1 Plantactinospora solaniradicis
CCCCCTCCGACTGCGGGAAAATCGTCCGGAGGCTCTCGTGCCGATCCGCGATATCCTCCAACGCGGCCTGCAATGCGGGCACGTCCAGCTCACCCGACAGCCGTAGGGCCAAGGGTGTGTTGTACGCCGCGCCAGCGCCTGGCTCGGTTTCCTCCAGGCGGTTCAGGAACCACAACCGCTGCTGCGCGAACGACAACGGCAACACCTCAGGCCGCTCCCGACGCGCCAACGCCACCTGCGTGGCCGAATCATCGCCATCGATCAGCCGGGCAACCTCGGCAACAGTCGGCGACGTGAACAGGTCACCGATGGTCACCTCAGTATCCAGCACCGCCCGTATTCGGGCGATCACGCGCATTGCCAGGAGCGAGTCTCCACCCAAGGTGAAGAACGAGGCGTCCGCGCTCACCTGTTGCAAGCCCAGGACCTCCCCGAAGAGGCCGCACAACAGTTCCTCGGTCGGGGTGGCCGGGGCTCGGTCTCCCGCCTGCCCCGCCGATCCCGGAGCAGGTAGGGCCGACCGGTCGAGTTTGTTGTTGACGGTCAGTGGGAGGGAGTCGAGTGTGACGACTGCGGCCGGGACCATGTACTCGGGCAGTCGTGCGGCGGCGTATTCCCGTACCGTGTCGACGTCCATCCCACCGGCGGTGGCGGGTACGACGTACGCGACCAGGCGTTTGACGTCGGGCTGGTCCTCCCGGACGATGACCGCGACCTGGCCGACCGACTCGTGCCCGGCCAGGACCGCCTCGACCTCACCGGGTTCGACCCGGAAACCACGGATCTTGACCTGCTCATCCGCCCGACCCGCGAACAACAACCGCCCGTCCGAGGTCCACCGGACCAGGTCCCCGGAC
>NZ_JBHSPR010000074.1:0-3558 GCF_042658085.1 Plantactinospora solaniradicis
GAACGACGCCGGCGGGTCGACCACCTGCCACGGCACCCCGTCAGCATCGGCGACCAGCCGAGTCCGTAGCACCTCATGCCGGGCCACCAACCCACCCAACGCCACGGCCAACGCCGCCACGTCGAGGTCGCCACCGAAGCCAATCGGCATCGGCATGTTGTACTCCACCGAGCCCGGCTCCAGCTGGGCCAGGAACCACATCCGCTGCTGCGCGAACGACAACGGCAACAACCCGTCGCGGTCCACCCGTACCATCGGCGCCGCCACCACACCCGGCGACGCGGCGTCGATCACCTCGGCGAGACCCGCGATCGTCGGACCGTCGAACAACGCCGCGACCGGCACCTCCACGGCGAACACGGCCCGGATCCGCGACACCACCTGCGTGGCCAGCAGGGAATGCCCGCCCAGGGTGAAGAAGTTGTCGTGCACGCCGATCTGGTCCACGCCCAACAGCTCGGCCCAGATCCCGGCCAGGAGTTCCTGCGTCGGCCCGGACGGTGCGACGTACCCTCCGGCCAGCGTCGGCCGTACACCGTCCGGCGCCGGTAGCGCGGCTCGGTCGACCTTGCCGCTGCGGTTCAACGGCAGCGCGGTCAGTTCCACGAACGCCGCCGGGATCATGTACTCCGGCAGCGCGGCCCGGGCAAGCCCGCGCAGCACATCCAACGCCGGCATACCCTCTGCCGGATCCGCCGGCACCACATACGCGATCAACCGCCGGTCGGCGTCGGTCCCGTCGGCGACCACCACCACATCACCGATCCCGGAATGCTCGCGGAGCACCTGCTCGACCTCACCCGGCTCGACCCGGAACCCACGCACCTTCACCTGGTCATCGGCCCGACCGACGAATTCCAACCGGCCATCGGGCAGCCACCGCACCACGTCCCCCGACCGATACAGTCGCGACCCGTCACCGTTGAACGGGTCGGCGACGAACCGCTCCGCGGTCAGGTCCGCCCGACCCGCGTACCCCCGCGCCAACCCCGGTCCGCCGACGAACAACTCACCAGCCACCCCCACCGGCACCTCATGCAACGCCCGATCCAGCACATACAGCCGGCTCGCACCGAACGGCGCCCCGATCGACGGCCACCGCGCCCCGACCTCCACCGTCCCCGCCGAGGCACAGACCGCCACCTCCGTCGGCCCGTACGCGTTGACCAGCCGACACGACGCCGCCCATACCCGCGCCAGCCCACCATCCAGCCGCTCACCCGCACTCACCAGCGTCGACAACCCGGCCACATCTTCCGGCGACAACAAACCCAGCAGCGACGGCGGCAACGTCGCCACCTCCACCCCACCGGCCCGCACCAATGCCGCCAACGCCGCCGGATCACCACGGTCCGCCTCGTCGGCAATCACCAGCCGCCCACCAGCGGCCAGAGCCAGGCACATGTCCCACACCGACGCGTCGAAGCCGAACGACGCGAACTGCAACACTCCGGTCCCCGCACCAATCCCGAACAACTCCCGCTGCCCGGCCACCAGGCTCGCCAACCCGCGGTGCGTCACCTGCACACCCTTCGGCCGGCCCGTCGAACCCGACGTGAACAACACATACGCCGTCTGGTCAGGATGCAGCACGATCTGCGGTGCGGTAGCCGGCTGCACCCCGACCAACGCCTGCGCCGCCGGGTCGTCGAGCACGACCGTGCGGACCCGTCCGACCGGCAGATCACCGACCGTCTCCTCCATGCCGACCAGCACCGACACCCCACCGTCGGCCAGCATCACCGCCAGCCGCTCCATCGGGTAGCCGGGATCCAGTGGCAGGTAGGCACCGCCGGCCTGCCACACCGCCAGGACGGTCGTCACGAAGTCCAGGCCCCGGGGCAGACACACCCCCACCACAACCTCCGGCCCGACGCCGACCCCGCGCAGGTAGTGCGCGAGCCGGTTCGCCCGCTCCCACACCCGCGCGTAGGACAGACCCTCGACGCCGAACCGCACCGCCTCCGCCTCCGGCGCGGCCCCCACCCAACCAGCGATCAACCCCGGCACCAGATCCGCATCGGAAACCGACACCCCACCGGCAGCCCACGACCGCAACACCCCGCGCTCCGACTCGGTCAGCACCGACAGTCCGGACAACCGACGGTCACGGTCGGCCACGATCGCCGACACCAACGCCACGAAGTGACCCACCAACCGGACCATCCGGTCCCGGTCGAACAGCGCCGTGCTGTATTCCACCGTGGCGACCAATCCGCCGGCCCGCTCACCGACGATGAACCGCAGGTCGACCCCGCCGACCATGTGCCCGATGGTGTCATCATGCTGAGTCTCGTCAGCGGTGTTGTTTTCCTCCCCGTCTTCCTCTACATCCTCCATGACGTAGTTGAACAAGACCTGGAACAGTGGGCTGCGGGACCGGTCCCGGACCACGCCCAGCTCGTCGACCAACTGCTCGAACGGCACATCCTGATGCGCGAACGCCTCCAGGATCCCCGTCCGGACCCGATCCAGCAGTTCGGTGAACGTCGGGTCACCCGACAGATCCGTGCGCAGTACCAGGGTGTTGACGAAGAACCCGATCAGCCCCTCGACCTCGGCCCGGTTCCGGTTCGCGATCGGCGTACCCATCACGATGTCGTCCTGACCGGAGTACCGGCCCAGCAGGACGTTGAACGCGCCGAACAGGGTCATGAACATCGACACCCCGGCCGAACGGGACACCGCCCGTAGACCGTCGACGAGCACGGCCGGGATCACGAAGTCCAATGCCTCGCCGTCGCTGGACCGCTGCGCCGGGCGTGGCCGGTCCGTTGGCAGCTCCAGCACCGGCGCGTCCGCGAGGAGGTCCCGCCAGTAACCCAGCTGCCCCTCGAGTACCTCACCGGTCAGCCACTGCCGCTGCCACACCGCGAAGTCGGCGTACTGCACCAACAGCTCCGGCAACCCCTGCGGGTCGACCCCGTCGCGGGCAGCGGCATACAGCGTGTCCAGCTCGCGGCGCAGAATCCCGGCGGACCACTCGTCGCTGACGACGTGGTGCTTGGCGATCGCCAGCACGTGCTCGTCCGGACCGATCCGGATCAGGGTAGCTCGGAACAACGGCCCGGCCGCCAGGTCGAACGGGATCTGCCGATCCGCTTCCAGCCAGGCCCGCACCGCCACGGCTCGGTCCGCCTCCGCGGACAGGTCCACGACCGGCAGCGTAAACGGCACCGGCGGATCGATCACCTGGTACGGCGTCCCGTCAGCGCCGGCGACGAGCCGGGTCCGCAGCACCTCGTGACGGGCCACCAGCGCGCTCAACGCCACCCGCAGCGCGTCCACGTCGAGCGCACCGGTCAGGCGGATCTCCACCGGGGTGTTGTACTCGATCGAGTCCGGCTCCAGCTGGGTGAGGAACCACAACCGCTGCTGCGCGAACGACAGCGGCAATGGCAAGCTCCGGTCCACCGGCACGATCGGCGGCGCGACCGCTCCCGGTGCGGTGGCGTCCACGGCGGCGGCCAACCCGGCGATGCTCGGCGCGTCGAACAACGCCGCGACCGGCAACTCGACGTCGAACGCGGCCCGGATCCGGGAGATGACCTGGGTCGC
>NZ_JBHSPR010000075.1:0-15763 GCF_042658085.1 Plantactinospora solaniradicis
ATCTGACCGCCCCTCCGGCACGAGCCTGACGCGTTTCCGATGCCGCAACGCAACGGCGCCGGATGGTCTCCTAGGCTAGTTGTGCACCAACTGTTGCTGGAGCTCATTCCGGGTGGGGCGAAGAAGAGCCTGTCTGCCGCCCAGGCCAAGGTGCTGCTGGCCACGGTCCGGCCCCGTGACGCGGTCGGCAAGGCCCGGCGCCGGGTCGCCGCAGAGCTGATCGGTGACCTCGAACGCGTCTACCGGCGGACGAAGGAGGCCGACAAGGAACTGAAAGAGCTTGTGGCCTCCACCGGGACCGGCGGAGGCTGGGAAACCTGTTTCATGCGACGCGTTGAGTTGTTCGCCGAGGTGGTTGCCGCCTATTTACCGAACGTTTAACGGCGGGTGTGCCGTGCGCAGTCACGGTGCGCGCCAGCGGAGATAGTCTGACGCACATGATCGTGCGTCTACTGGTGGCCGGCGTGAGCGCGCTCGCGGGGATCATGGTGCTCGGCGGTTGCTGGGCGGAGGACGAGCCGCAGTCGGGGCACAAGGTCTCGGTGGACGCGGTGCGGCAGGCGGCGACCCAGTTCGACCCCGCGCGGTGTCCGATCAGGCTCGACCTGTCCGCCGCGCTGCGGTCCGTAGCTGTCGACCGGCCCGCGCAGCTGGACTCCGCGAGCGCCGAGGTGTCGAAGAGCGAGAAGCCCGCCGACGACCCGGTCACCGCGCAGCAGAACGGACTGCCCCCGCTCGAGGCGGTCGCGGCCGCGTACGTCGAATGCGACTATCGTGTCGGCGAAGACAAACTCGGCATCCGCCTTACCGCGACCCGCGCCCCGGCCGCGGTCAGCCTGCTCGCCCCGCAGATCGCGCGTGACGCGCACCTGACCCTTCAGGACCTGCATGGGTTTCTCGACTCACCACCTGGCGCGGGTCAGGTCAAGGTCGCGGGTGGCACGGTGGCCGCCGGAGGCGTCGCGGCCGACGGGGGAGACGTGGCCGTGCTGGTCTCGTCCACCGTGCCCGAGTTGCACGACGACACCTTGAGTACGTTCACGGCTGAGCTCATCAATCAAGTGGCGTTCTGAGGCCCGCAGCGATTTTCACGTTCACCCATTCGGTCAAACTGATGGTTATGACGATTGCCGTCTGGGGGCAGCACCTCGGGAAATGCGCGTAATCGGCTCGATGCGCCTGCGGAGTCGAGGTCGCGACCGAACCAGCCCTGGATCGACCCACCCGCCGACGTGCCGGTGGATGAACGTTCGCCCGGCCAAACGGTCGAAGGCCCTAGGTGTTCTGCCCAGAGAGGTTGGAGACGCGGCTGGCGGGTGGGGCCTGTCTCGCGCCAACGGCTCTGTCGCACATTCGGTGGTGACGGACGGTGTTGGTTAGCCGAGCAGGTGCGGTAGCGCAGCAGGATGAAGCCCGCGCGTTCGTACATTTGCCGCTTGATCAGCTTGGTCTTGGTGTTGACGCCTTCGGTGCCGCCGTTGTGGAAGGGGCCTACGAGATCCTCGTCGCGCACTGGCAACCACACAATCCCGCGAAAGACCGAGCGAAGACTTGACGATTTCATCCGTGGGAGCTGTCAGTGAGTCGACGGTAGAGCTCCCAGGAACTGCGTTCCACCCAGTTGTGCAGAAGCATTCCATCTTCCCGGACCGCCCACACCGCGATGCCGGTTAGACGGATAGGTTCCTGGTTAGGGGAAGTACCCATAATGCCCCCATTTTTTCCAGTAACAACCCATCGTGATACCACGCGGCTACCATCCGCGTTCTGAAAGCTCTCTAACGGGTTGAGGTGTAGGTCTGTGACCTGCGCCAGAAAGCCGGCGACCCACTGCTTGAACGCAGCCCGGGAGGTAATCTCTTCGCCGCCTGACGTGAGAACGAATTCCTCCACGACAAGGCGGTCGATGGCATCCAAATTGTAAGGCGGCTGCCAAACCTCAGACCAGAACCTGTGCACGATCTTTACTGAATCCTTGCGGACCATTTGTACTACCTCCTCATTTTCATTCGGTCTCGGTCTCAGGTGCGTGGGCTGGCGATGCCGCTGGCAGGACGCGGTGTCGGGTCTGTTTGGACGCAGCCCGGGAGGCAATCTCTTCGCCGCCTAACGTGAGAACGAGATCCTCCAGGACAATGCGGTCGATGAGGATAATTGTAAGACGGCTGTTCAACCGTAGTGACTCTTTGTAAAAACCTCTATAACCGGGGACCAAGGTTGCGACCATTGCGCTGCGGCCTCCCGAGGCCCCGCGCGGTTCGGCCTTCACCATCCGAATTTCCGCACGAGCCACCGGCCATACTGCCATCCGGGCGAGCGGTGCACGCGGGTTTCAGAAGGGCCGCGGTCGGGCCTCGGGAAGCAATCCGCCTGGGCGTCGATCGAGTTACCCTCCGTCCTAGCCGGCGGCTCTGGTGAGGTTAGATGAGGAAACCTCCGTCGACGGCGAGGTGGACGTCCATGAGGTAGGAGGCGTCCTCGGACAGGAGGAAGGTCACCGCGGCGGCGATCTCTTGGGGCTGACCGTGGCCGCGCGGTGGGAGACGGATTCACGCTTGGCGTCGGACTCCGTATCGAGCATGGGTGTATCGATCACACCAGGCAGCAGCGGGTGTCAGTGTTGGACGTGAGTGCTCTTTCAGGGCATTGAGGGGCGGCGGTCGACCCAGTCGATGATGAGTTGGCGTTCGACGAAGAGCCAGCGCTGGTCTTGCCGGACGAAGGTGTCGTGGTAGCGGATCGACATGATCATGAGGGTGCGCTGACCCTGTTCGGTCCAGAGGTGGTACGCCAGGCAGGAGCTTTCGCCGGTGGCGTGATCGCCGTCGAGGGTGACCTTGCTGTGCCCGTTGAAGTGTGTGGTCTTGTCATAGGTCTGCAGACCACCGAAGGCCGCCGCCAACTCGTCTCGGCCGTTGACGACTTGCACCGGCTCGGCGGTGCCGGGTTCGCCCTGGTAGACAGCGACGCGGCCGTCAGCGATGAACAGGGCCGCCTGCCCGCGGGCGTCCCGGCGGTCGGCCAAGCGGGCGTAGTCGTCGACCAGTTCCCGGATCGCCTCCCGGTCGGCAATCTGGTCGGGGGAGTAATCGTGGTTGCTCATGGTAGTTCCTCATGGTTTGCAGGAGCCCGTCCCGTGCGCACTGACAGTGACGATCCTGGTCCCGGCCGGGCCGGACCCGCCAACACCGGTTAGCTGGCACGGCGACAGTCATAGCCTGTGGCCCGGTCTTCAGAAGGCGAGAAGCTCCCGGTGGCGATCAGATGAGGGAGGACATCGCGAATGGGCCCGAAATTTCGAGATCTGGCGTGTCCCTTCACGTGTCCGCCGAAAGCCAAGGGACGTCGATGCCGGCCAGGGTCGCGAACCCGTGGGTAATCGGTGGTCAGCCGCTGATGGTGAGGTCCGTGGTGGCGGCCAGGTCCACTATCACGTCCAGCAGTCGGCGCAGCGCAGGTGAGGTGTTGTCGGGCAGCCAGACCATTTCGGTCGGCATGGCCTCGCCGGCCAGCGGTACGAACACGACCCCCGTACGGCGCAGGTTGTGTGCCGACCAACCCAGCCGGGTGATGCCGACGCCGGCCGCGACGAGGCCGAGTAGCCCCTGCACGCTGGCATCCCGGGCAACGATGTCCGGGACGAACCCGGCGGCGCGGAAGTTTTCGTCGAACGTCCGGTGCCAGGGTTCCCAGGAACTGCGGGGAGTCGTCACCCAACGCTCGTCCGCCAGATCGGACAGCGACAGTTCGGTGCGGTCGGCGAGCGGGTGTCCCTCCGGCAGGACGACACATACCTGTTCGGTGGCGATGGTTCGGGCGGCCAGGCCGGGGACCTGCGGCGGATGGGTGAACGCGAGGTCGTAGCGGCCGTCGACCACGCCCTCGACCAGCGGCCCGATGGTGGTTTCCGCAGTGCTGAACTCCACCCCGGCTAGGTGCTTCCGAGCGGCCCGGACCACCGGCGGAAGCAGGTGGTTCGCGGTGGTAGCCAGGAAGGCCAGGCGAAGCTGGCCGACTTCGCCGCGCGCAGCCCGCCGGACCATGGCCACCGCGCCGTCGGCGCGGTCCAGCACCGCGCGCGCCTCCGCCAGGAACAATGCCCCGGTATCAGTCAGCCTGGTGCCCCGGCTGTCGCGGTCGAACAATTTCGTGCCGAGAATCCGTTCCAGCGCGCTGATCTGCTGGGACAGAGACTGCTGCGTGAGCATCAACCGAGTGGCGGCCCGCGTGAAGCTGGACTCCTCTGCGACGGCGACGAAGTACCGAAATTGCCGAAGATCAGGGGTCACAGGCTGAGTCTACCGCTACAGCAGGTAACCGGGGTTGGCCGTGCCCAGCCGTCCGCCGCAGCATCGTTCGTCGTCACGATGACACGTAACGGGAGTAGCAACATTCCGAACGATAGCGTACGGGTGCTGATTGTGAGCCCGGCGCGTTCCGTACCGAATTGAACGAAAGTACGTCACCCGGGCACTGGAGGCGTATTTGACACAGCCGGGGGTGACCCGCAGTTCACGGTGGAAACTGACCGGCACGGAACCAAATGACTCGCTGAAGGGCGCGGCGGCTGTCTTGAAGGCGATGAACAGGAACGACCGCCGCTGCGGTTTCTGCTCCGGCGCGAGCATCACGAGGCATCGTTGGCCGAAATTTGCCGACCGGGAAGGCGTTTCGCAGCTACGTTGCGCATGAAAGGCGGCACGGCGAGCCGTGGCCCGAGCCGCTCCGCTGGTTCGGACCATCGCGCGACCCATGGACGCCGCTGATCGCCAGCACGTACAGGATCGCGTCCACGATCGCCCGTCGGGGGCTTTACTCTGGCCGGCCGAGCCGCGTGGCAGCGACAAGATCGGCTCGACGATGTCCCACTGATACCACCCCGTCCTCGGGGTCACCCACCCGTCTCCGGACCGGCCCTAAATCACCCTCTCCGGGTGATGCTTCGGCATCCCTGTCGAGTTGATGCTTCTTCTCATAGAGCTGACCACTCCTGTCGCAGCAGGTTGCCGGAAGGTGGCCTGCGAACGTCGTGAACATGACGTCCTGCGGCGCGCATGCTTCCGCAGACCGTCGGCCACGCCCGCCTGGATGGTACCGAGCCGTATCGCTACAGGAGAGCGCGAATGACCGATACGACCGCAGACTTCTTCAACCAGTTCGCCCGCCGGAAGTTCGAGCCGAGACTGGAAAACGTGAGCGGCACCATACGGTTTGACCTTGAACGGGGTCACCGGCTCGATCACTGGTTTTGCGAGATTGACGACGGCTACATGACCGTCTCGGGGGAAGTGCGAGAAGCGGACTGCGTTGTGCAGGTGGACAAGGCCGTGTTCGATCGCCTCGTCACCGGCGAGACGAGTCCGCTTGCGGCCTGGCTACGCAACCAGATCAAAATACACGGCCTGGCCTGGATTCTGCGCAGCTTTGAGCGGCTTTATCCCGGTCCGCCGGGGGCGCGAGACCCTCGACAGATCCCACGTGCCAAAGCCAAACCCAGGAAAACCACGGCTGAACCGACCGGGAAGGGGACGGCCCCCGAGGTAAGATATGTCAGCATCTCAGAAAGCAGTACGTTCGTCGTCAGTGACGACCGTGGTGACATAATCCCTTCGCCCATTTTTCCGACAGGATTCTTCGCCTTCGACACCCGCTTCCTGTCGATCTGGCAGCTGAGCATCAACGGCGAACAGCTGAACGCGTTGTCCGTCGACGACCTAGAGTACTTCGAGACCCAGTTCTTTCTCGTGCCGGGCGAGCCGACCCACTATGTGGACGCGAAAGTGTCGGTCATCCGCAGACGCTCTATCAGTGCAAGCTTCGAGGAGGATCTGACCGTACTCAACCACGACACCGAGCCGTGCTACCTACGCGTGCGGCTGAACATCGGCACTGATTTCGCGGACATATACGAGATCGCGGATGTGAGCAAGAAGGGAAGGCGTTACACGCAGGTTGGCCAAGGACTGCTTCGACTAGGCTACGAGCGAGAGACCTTCCGCCGAGAGACGGTCATCTCCTCGGCTGAAGCCGCCCAGATCGACGAGAATGGCATGACCTTCGACATCCGCATTGAGTCGAACGGGGAGTGGACCAACAAATTGCACGTGGTGACGTTGGGCGCCGACGGGCGCGACCTCAGAGAGAGTCTGCAGGGCTTCCCCAGCCGCTCGAAACAGCAGACGCGGCAAGCCCTGGACGACTGGATCAGTCAAGCACCAACCTTGAGGTCCGACTCTAGTCCATTGACCACGAGCTACCGGCGCAGTCTGATTGATCTCGCCGCACTCCGGTACCAGCCGCTGCTTACTGCCGGGCAGGCGCTACCGACCGCCGGACTCCCATGGTTCATGGGTGTCCACGGCCGTTCCAGCATTCTGACCAGCCTGCAGGTGCTGCCTTTCAAACCAGAACTCGCCTCCGCCACTCTGTTGCTGGGAATTACTCAGGGAAGGAAGCTGGACGACTTCCGGAACGAGGAGCCTGGGAAGATCCCGGACGAGTCCCGGTTGGGCGAGTCGGCGGCGTTTGAGGAGGAGCCGGTCACACCTTCTTTCGGTGCAGCCGACACTACGCCACTGTTCGTCGTACTCCTCGATGAATACGAGCGCTGGACCGGGGACGACACGCTGGTGCGCCAGTACGAGTTCCCGGCCCGTGAGTGCCTGGCCTGGATCAACACGTACGCCGACGCCTTGGGTAACGGGTACATCTGGTACCAACCGCGCAACAGCACAACCGACGTGGAAAACCATTGTTGGAAGGACTCCTGGAACGCTATCTCCTATCATGATGGCGCCCTACCTGACCTGCCTCGTGCTACCTGCGAACTACAGGGCTACGCCTACGACGCCAAAACGCGCGCCGCCCGATTGGCCCGCCGCTTCTGGAATGACCCGAACTACGCCGACCAACTCGAGCGCGAAGCTGGTGAATTGAAAGAACGCTTCAACCGTGACTTCTGGATCGAGGATCGAGGATATTATGCGCTTGCGCTCGACCCAGACGGGCGGCAGGTCGACGCCCTCGCCTCCAACATCGGTCATCTCCTGTGGAGCGGCATCGTCCCGCCAGACCGAGCCGGGAGGCTCGTCGATCATCTGCTCGGGCCGGAGCTGTTCTCTGGCTGGGGTGTGCGTACCCTGGCGACCGACGCCGCAGCCTACAACCCCGTCGGCTACCACGTCGGCACCGTCTGGCCCTTCGACAACTCGATCATCGCCTGGGGGTTACGCCGCTATGGCTTTGTCGAGGAATCCGGACGCATCGCCAAGGCCATCATCGATGCCTCCCGGTACTTTCATGGCCGTCTACCTGAGGCGTTTGCCGGTTACGGGCGTGAACTGACCAGGTACCCCGTGCGATTCCCGGACGCCTGTAGCCCCTATGCCCTCTCGGCAGGCGCGGTGCTGCTGTTACTGCGTACGATGCTCGGCCTGTCACCGCACGGCGAACACTTAGTGGTAGAACCTTGCCTGCCCCAGGGGATCGACCGCATTGAACTATTCGACATCCCCGGCCGCTGGGGCCGCGCCGATGCCTTTGGTCGCAGCCGGCCCGAGACCTAAATCGCTACCAAAGGATTCTTTGAATCCAGCCACCGCGGGTGGTTGCTGCCGCTACAGCAGCTTCTCGATGGTGATCGGGAGCGAGCGGAGACGCTTGCCGGTGGCGTGGTACACGGCGTTGGCGATCGCCGGCGGCACGCCCACGACGCCGACCTCGCCGACTCCCTTGACCCCAAGGGGGTTGAATCGGTCCGGCTCGCCGACGAAGACGACGTCGAGGTCGGGTATGTCCGCACTCACCGGGATCAGATAGTCGCCGAGCGTGGCGTTGGTGATACGTCCGGTGGTGGGGTCGAATGCTGTTTCTTCGAGGTGTGCCATGCCGAGCGCCATGACGACCGCTCCGGCGACCTGGCTCCGCGCGGTCTTCTCGTTGAGCACCTGACCAGCGTCGACCACCGACACCACTCGAGCGATACGCATGACCCTGAGTTCCTCGTGAATCCTGACCTCGATGAACTGGGCGGCGAACGGGCCGGCCGGCGTCATACCCCGAACTGACGTGTGACTGGAGGTCCCAGACCCTCCTTCGTTCGGCGAAACCCCCGTACTTTCCGCCTTCGGGTTAGGAATCTTCTCACCGTCGGCGCCCAGTTCGTCCAGGTTGTTGCGGGCCAGGATCTCGGTGTAGGTCTCTCCCAGGGCGGGGTCGTCGGTCAGGTGAATTCGGCCGTGCGACGCGGTGACCTCGCCGGGCTGCCTGCCGTGTAGCGGGGAGTCGCTGCCGACGATGTCGAGGAAAGCCCGCAGAAGCTTGCTGGCGCCGTCGGCAAGGGCCCCGGCCAGGGACACCGCCAGGCCGGAACCGCCGGACTGCGGGGCGGGCGGTAGGTCGCTGTCGCCGAGCTCGACATGCACCTGGTCCACCTCGAGGCCGAGGAGCTCGGCCAGTATTTGCGCGGTGATCGTGTACGTGCCGGTTCCGATGTCGGTGCTCGTGCTGCGCGCGCGGGCGGTTCCATCGCGGCTGATGGACACCCGCGCTTTGCACGGCGAGGCGTACCAGCCGAAGGTGACGCCAGCCATGCCGTAGCCGATCAGCCAATCCCCGTCGCGCATGGACCGGACCGCGGGATTACGAGCACTCCAGCCGAACCGATCGGCACCCACCCGGTAGCACTCGCGCAGCGCGTTGCTCGACCAGTCGTTTCCCGTTGGTAAGTCGACCTCGGCGTAGTTGAGCAGCCGCAGTTCCAGGGGATCGATACCCACGCGGTAGGACAACTCATCCATCGCCGATTCGATCGCGAAGTTGCCCTGCACGTGACCAGGGGCACGCATCGCCCCCGGGTTGGGAATGTTCAGTGCCACCAGTCGGTCGTGGGTAGCCACGTTGGGACAGTCGTACACGGCGGGCGTGGCCATGGTTACGGGCTCGAAGTTGGTCTCCTCGGCGCCACTGGTCGTACTGCCCTCGTGATCGATGGCCACCAGGCGGCCTTCGCGGGTGGCGCCGATGCGCAACCGCTGTACGCACTCCGGCCGGTGACCGATGGAGTTGAACATCTGGGGCCGGGTCAGGACCAGCTTGACCGGGCGGTCCACGATGCGCGCGGCGAGGACCGTCAGGACCACATGTGGCCAGGCCCGGAGTCCGGCCCCGAACCCACCGCCCAGATGCCGGACGAGCACTCGAACGTCCGTCTCCGGCACGGAGAAGACTGTCGCGAGAACAAAGCGGGTCAGCGTGGGCCATTGGTTCGAATCGTGGAGGAGTAGCCGGCCGCCCTCCCAACGGGCAAGCGTGGCGAACAGTCCGATCGGGTTGTTGGTCTCCGGCGCCATGTGGAAGGACTCGTCATAGACGATGTCGGCCGAGGCCAGCGCTGCCGCGACGTCGCCGCGCCGCACATCCATACCGTAAGGGTTGAGTGTCACGCGGGCCTCGGGTGTGGTGATGCCGAGAACTGGAGCCGATTGCTCGTACTCGACCCGCACGAGCCGGACAGCCTCCCTCGCCTGCTCCGGAGTCTCTGCCACCACGACCGCCACATGCTGGCCGTGATGAACGATGCGGTTGTCCTTGAGCGGGTATCGCGGTGCCGGACCCAGTGGTGTCATTGGCCCCTCCGCGAGCGGCGGAGCCGTTTCGTGGGTTATCACGGTCAGGACCCCGGGCAGGGCGAGAGCCGCCGCGGCGTCGATGGTGCGGATCGTGCCCGCCGCGATGGTGGATTGCACCAGCGCGGCATGTGCCATGTTGGGGAAGCTGACGTCCGTGGGATACGGGGCGGCCCCAGTGACCTTCAGCCTTCCGTCGATCCGGTCGACGGGCTTGCCGAGCACTCTGTTGACGGAACTGCTGGTCACGACCGCGCTCCCGAGACGTTCTTCAGAACCTGGACGATCGTGCGTCGGGCGAGTTCGACCTTGAACGCGGTGCCGGGCACCGTGTAGGGGTCGCGAAGGGCAACCGCTGCTGCGGAACGGAAGGTGTCGATGCTCGCCGGTGCGCCGCGCAGCACCTCTTCCGCGGTCATCGCGCGCCACGGGATGGTTCCTACTCCGCCGAGGGCGAGACGCGCGTCCGCGATGATGCCGTCCTCGATGAGCAGCGCCGCCGCCGCGGAGGTAAGGGCGAACTCGTAGGAGGTCCGATCACGAACTTTCAGGTACTCGGAACGCGTACCGACCGGAGGAAGCGGCACATCCACGTACGTGATCATGTCGCCCTGCCCCAACACGGTCTCGACGTCGGGACGTTTCCCGGGGAGTAGATAGAACTCAGTGAGAGGGACGACGCGCTGCCCGTCGCGCCCCTGGATCTGCACGCTCGCGTCGAGGGCCACCAGGGCGACAGCCAGGTCGGACGCGTGCAGGGCGATGCAGTTTTGGTCGGCGCCGAGGATCGCGTGCATCCGGGCCGGGCCGTTCACCGCCGAGCAGCCCGAGCCGGGAATCCGCTTGTTGCAGACCGGCACCGACCGGTCGCGGAAGTAGCGGCAGCGGGTGCGCTGCAGGAGGTTACCGCCGATGGTTGCCATGTTCCTCAGTTGCTGCGAGGCGCCCGTCAACAATGCGTCACGCAGATGGGGCGCCCGCTCGTGCACGATCGGCTCCGAGGCCAGCTCGTCCATGGTGGCCAACGCTCCGATGCGGAGTGTGTCGCGGGCGACCGTGATGCCACGAAGTGGCAGGCGGGTGATGTCGACGAGTTTTCCGAGCTGGATCACCCCGTCCTTCAACAACAGGTCGAGTTGGGTCGTGCCGCCTGCGAGGTAGGCCGCGTCCGGATCGTTGCTCACCAGCGCGACGGCTTCGGCGACATCGTTGGGCCGAGCGTATTCGAGAAGACTCATTGTGGTCTGTTCCCCCGTTTGGCCATGTCCTGACTGGTCGCGGCCTCCCGAATTGCCGCGACGATGTTCGGATAGGCGCCGCAGCGGCAAAGGTTACCGCTCATGAACTCCCGGGTCTCCTCGTTGGAAGCCCCTTTTCCTTCGCTGATCAGGGCAACCGCCGACATGATCTGACCGGGCGTGCAAAATCCGCATTGGAACGCGTCGTGACGGATGAACGCTTGCTGTATCGGGTGCAGTTGGCCGTCAGACTCCATGCCTTCGATGGTCGTCACCTCGCGACCGTCACACTGCGCGCCGAGGACCAGACAGGACAGGACGGTCCTGCCGTCCAGTAGGACCGTGCAGGCGCCGCAGGCCCCCTGGTCGCAGCCCTTTTTCGTGCCGGTTAAATAGAGGTGGTCCCGCAACAAGTCAAGCAAGGTGACGTGATTGTCGAGATCTACGCGCTGCGGCTCGCGATTGACCTGTAGCGTTACTTCCGTGGTGCCGGTAGAAGATCCGGTTTCCGTCACAGCGCTCCCTAACCATCAACCCAAAGCCGCTCGGCTCACCAACGCAGGCAACCAACATGCGTTGCCTCGCGTACGACAAGCGGCACGCCGACGCGGCGGCGCGTGAGCCACCGACAACCGAGTTCAGCGTACGATTGGCTCGATGATTTTGTGGCGGAAACGGCCCCTCCGTGCAGGATCCCACGGATTCGGCTACGCGATCTCCAGCGAGAGCACAGCTACAGATCTTGGAAGGTGAGCCGGTGGTCATGCGCAGGCCGCGCACTCCTCCTGTCCCTCGATGCGCGGCTTGGGTGCAGCCGTTTCACCGGGAACCCGGCCGGATCCTGGGGCCCCGCGCGTCGAGCAACAGCAGGTTCGGCACCCAGGACGTCTCCGCGGTTCAGGCGTCAGAGGTGACCTCCTCGTCCGGCAGGCGCGAGCATCGCCTGTAGGCTGGTTGCCCGGCCTCGGCGAAGATCAGGTACTGGCCACCGTCGTCGCGTCGCTTCGGGCTTGGTCTGTCAGCGGACTGTGGCTGTGGCCGACAAGCTGGTGTCGACGCGCGGCTGGGTAGAGGTATCCGGCCGGGGGCGACGAACTCCCTGAGCGCCTCGACCTCGCAGGAGGTCCACCCGGGTCGGACGGGGTCCCGGTCGCTGGAACAGGCGGTTGTGCCTCCCGTCCGCCGATCGGTGGCTCGGCGACCGTGTGCGTACCACCGCGTCGGCCAGTCAGGCCAGGACCGTCACTGCGGCAGTCCCCCTGATGAACGCGCATCTCGCTCATCGCCGGGCAGAGGCCTGCGACCCGTTCGCCGTAGAGACGACGCGGTCGGGATCGGGTTTCGGCGGTATCGCACACACCGGTTTCGTCATCGGACTCGCGCTGACAGATGTTGCTTGCATACGCGGCGAAGGGCCCGAGCCTGCGGTCGAGGTCGGGTGCTACGCGATCAGTCGGCCGCCGGGGATCATCAGGCGTGCCAGGAGACGGCGGACCTCGCCGAGAGTGAGCGGGATGAACTGCCGTCGAGACTCGGCCCGCCGAACTGGTACGCGAACCACGCCACCGGGTCATCCAAACCCAGAGGCCGACGCGTTGTGCGCATGGTGAGGCGCTCGGCGTTCCTGCGGCCGGACGTGCACAGCACGTCCGGCCGTGCAGCGCGAAGACCTCGACCGGGAGCCCGGCACCCCGCCCCGGCAGTAAGAATCAAGCCGGCCAGGCTCAGCCACACGCACAGCGTGTCAGGACACCGCGGTCGATCGGCTCAGCTCTTCCCAAGCAGTCAGGTCGGCTAGACGCGATGCGAGCTCGGCGCGGAGCCCGTCGACCGCGTCACCCCCCAGCGCGAGTCGAAGGGGCGGATTGGCGCTGTCAACCGCGGTGACAATGGCAGCTGCGGCCTTGGCGGGGTCGCCTTCCTCGGAGCCTTGCATCGCGTTGACGTAGGAGCGGAACGCCCCGGCGGTCGCACTGTAGGCGTCGATGACCGATGAGTCGGTCTTGTTACTGTTGATCTGGGTGCGGAATGCTCCCGGTTCCACCATCATGACTCGCACCCCAAGTGGGGCGACTTCTCCCGCCAGTGTCTGGGACAGGCCTTCCAGGGCGAACTTTCCGGCATGGTAGGCCCCGAAGGCATGGAAGCTCGTTTGCCCACCCATCGAGCTCATCTGCACGATCGTTCCGCTACCCCGCTCGCGCATACTTGGCAGTACAGCCTTCGTTGTCTCGGCGGCGCCGAAGAACAGGACCTCCATCTGCTCGCGCAGCTGTTGCATGGTGATTTCCTCGACGGCGCCCATCATGAGGAATCCGGCGTTGTTGACGAGGACGTCGATCCGCCCGAATAGTGCCAGCGTCGCCTTTACCGCGACCTGAATGGAGTCGGGATCGGTGACGTCCAGGGCGCAGGTGCTGACCTGCCCGTTGCCGAGATCGGCGAGGTCTTGAAGAGTTTCGGGACGGCGCGCTGTCGCCATCACACGGTCACCTGCGGCCACTGCGGCGCGCACAATCTCACGGCCGAAACCGCTTGAGCATCCTGTGATAAGCCACACGCGTTCCTGGGTTTGGTCTGTCATGTTTTTGCTTCCTGATCGGTGCCGGTTCTCTGTAACGGCTTGCGAGAACCATCTTGGCCCCAGGCGCACAAAACCGTCCAACAGTCGCTCCCTGGAGCAGCGACAAACTGCTCTTGTGACGCCTCCTGAGCTGCAGCGAACTGAGCTATCTTCTCGCCCTGGCACACGGGACGAATTCACGCGGGCGGCTGCCCTGATGATTCTCCAGGGCGGCGCCCGTTCTCGAGGCCCGCGCGGCACTAGATTGCGCCGTGCAGGCTGAGCAGGTCGTCGCAACCATGGGACAAGCCGTACGCGGCGAGGTCGGCTAACCCGTTGCCCCATGGCGATCAGCACGCTCATCTCACCCTGATGCCGCCTTGTACGAGCCCCAACTTCATGGCAATGGGCAGCGAGAACAGGATTAGACTGTGGTCGCCACAGGAGAAAGGTGTTGGACGCGGCATATGTCTTTGAGGAGCATTTGTCTTGGCAACCACCGGACGGTCAGGACGCCAAGGAGTGGGTATGACGACCGCGACTCCGGCTCGTGCCCGACTGATCAACTCGATGCCGGACACCGAGCCGGCCGGCCCCCACGAAGGCTGCGGCAGCCATATGCGCGACGGTTGATGGTGGTGCCCCGCAACTGCGCCAAGAGCGTCGACCCGGTCGACGGGCCGCAGGCACAATTCGAATCCCGCAGTCCCGGTCCCATTGCCCGGGACGACACTGTGCGGGCAGGGCCTGGGGCTCACCCGCCGCCAACAGCCTCGGGGCGGTTCGGCGCCGAAGTGCCCACGCGCCGGGTGACTCCTCTGTCAACGGTCAGCGGGAACTACTGGCCGCGGACACTCCTCAGGCGCCGGTGAGGGGTCAGGCTCTGCCGAGGCCGTTGAGGAACGTGTCCACGACGATGTCGGCCGCCTGCGGGGGTGCCAGGTCGGGGAACTGATGGGCAGCACTGGACACCAGTTGGTCGAGGACCGCCCGCACCCATTCCAGGGGCACGTCCGAGTGCAGAAAGCCCTCATCGACGGCGCGTTGGAGGAAACCGGTCAGCCGTTCGCTCTGGCCCTGACGCCGTTGCTGCGCGTCAGGGTCCTGCTGCATCAAGCGGGTCGTGTCGACCGGCCACTCACGGCTGACGGGGATGATGCCCTCCACGTAGCGGTGCAGTGCGACCGGCACCGGCGCCTCCGTGAGTCGCGCCTCGTGTAGGACCCGTTCGGTGGAGTCGAGTTTCGCCTGAAATACGGCTGTGAGGAGGGCTTCCCGGCTGACGAAGCGCCGATGCACCGTGGTGCGGTCCACCCCCGCCGCGTTGGCGATGGCTGCCAGGGACGTGCTCGGATCCTCGGCCAGTAGTCGGGCCCCCGTGCGCAGGACCGTCGTCAGATTGCGTGCGGCATCAGCTCTCATAGTCGCCATCACCCTATCACTGCGGCGTTTCGGAGGTCATGAGCAGCTTGGTCGTAGTGGTATGGCTTACTACCGCCACATTGATGTTGCGTTTACGGTGGTCAACTTCTACAGTCATAAGGCGCCTCTGCTGGGGCGGACACTTAGACGTTCGTACAAGATAGGAGTGGTACGCCATGTCACGGACTTGGTTGATCACCGGTGGTTCCCAGGGACTGGGGAAGGCACTGACGGTTGCGGTGCTGGCCGCCGGTGATCAGGTCATGGTGACCTCACGTCGGCCGGAGGCGCTGGCCGATCTGAAGGCAGAGCACCCGGAGCGGCTGGAAACCGTGGCGCTGGACGTCACGTCACCCTCCGAGGCACGGAACGTGGTCGCGGCGACCGTCGAGCGTTTCGGTTCCCTCGACGTGGTCGTGAACAACGCCGGTTACGCCACCAGCAATTCGTTGGAGGACTTCCCGGAAGATGAGTTGCGTGCGCAGATTGAGACAAACCTGTACGGCGTCATCAACGTGACCCGGGCGGCGCTGCCGGTCCTGCGAGGCCGGCGTTCGGGGCACTTTGTGCAAATTTCGTCCATCGGCGGCCGCGTGGGCGGCACTCCCGGACTCGGCGCGTACCAGACCGCGAAGTTCGGGGTCGAGGGCTTCTCCGAGGTCCTGGCGAACGAGGTGGCCCCGCTGGGTATCAAGGTGACCATCGTGGAGCCGGGTGGCATCCGTACCGGTTGGGCCGGGGGCGCGGCACTGGCGTCCGGCAGCACCCAGGCCGACTACGAGCAGATCGTCGGACAGTGGCGAACCATGTTCGCCGACTACGCCGGCAACGAGCCGGGCGACCCCGCCCGCATGGCACGGGCGATCATCGATGTCGTGGACTCCAAGGAGCCGCCGCGTCGGCTGCTGCTCGGT
>NZ_JBHSPR010000076.1:0-1354 GCF_042658085.1 Plantactinospora solaniradicis
GATCACATACGCCAACCCGTCCGGGGCCACGTGTCGATTCGACACAGCCGCCGACAGGGCAGCGACCTGATCAGTGACCTCGTCCAGACGGACCTGCCGCACCCCCGCCGTCGACAACCCCGACAACGTGTCGCCAGTCCCGACCAGGACGGTGGTGTCACTGTCGGCGACCATGTAGTCGAGCCGGTCGCTGGGGTACGCCGGGTCCAACGGCACGAACGCGCCACCGGCCTTCCACACCGCCAACAACCCGACCACCATGTCCACCCCACGCGGCAGACACAAACCCACCCGCGACTCCGCCCCCACCCCCACCCCGGTCAGGTACCGGGCGAGTTGGTTGGCCCGCTGGTCCAGCTCCGCGTAGGTCAGCACGTCTGCACCGCAGCGCACCGCGACCACGTCCGGTGAGGCCGCGACCTGTGCCTCGAACAACTCCGGCACCATCTGGTCGGGAACCCGCACCGCCGTGTCGTTCCACCGGCCGACGACCAGTGACCGTTCCGCGTCGTCCAGGACCTCGATATCGCTGAGCCGCAGACCCGGATCCGCCGCCACCTGCTCCAACACCCGCACCAACCGAGCAGCCAACCCCTGCACAGTCGACTCGTCGAACAGATCAGTGGCATACAGCAGGACCCCGCCAAGCCCGGCCGGCGAACCCTCCGCATCACGCCGCTCCGCCAAGTCCATAGACAGATCGAACCGCGCTGCCATCTCCTGAGCGCCACCGCCGAACGGTCTGACCTCAAGCCCAGGAATTTCCCACCGCCCGCCACCCGCTGGCAGATTCTGCACGGCGAACATGACCTGGAAGAGGGGGTTGCGACTCAAGGAGCGGGCCGGGTTCAGGTCGTCCACCAGGCGTTCGAACGGCAGGTCCTGGTGCGCGTACGCCGCCAGGTCCGCCTCCCGTACCCGGGCCAGCACCTCACCGAACGACGGATCCCCACTCAGATCAGCCCGCAACACCAACGTGTTGACGAAGAACCCGACCAGCTCGTCAAGGGCAGCGTCCCCACGACCGGCGATGGCCGTACCCATCGGAATGTCCGTACCCGCACCCACCCGCGACAGCAACACCGCCAACGCCGCGTGCACCACCATGAACATCGTCGCCCGACCGCGCTGCGCGAGCCGCTCCAACTCGAGGTGGACACCCGCACCCACCTCAAAAGACACCGTTGCGCCCCGGAACGACGACACCACCGGGCGCGGCCGGTCGGTAGGAAGCACCAGTTCCTGTGGTGCCTCTGCCAGCGCCTCCCGCCAATACGCCAACTGGGCGCTGATTAGGCTGTCGGGATCGTCGAGGTCGCCCAGGACCTCACGCTGCCACAGGGAGTAGTCCGCG
>NZ_JBHSPR010000077.1:0-2599 GCF_042658085.1 Plantactinospora solaniradicis
CCACCACCAGCACGACGAGGAAGGGCCAGCCCCGGACGGGGCTGGCCCTTTCGTCGTACCCGCAAGAGCGTCGTCAACTTCCCCGAGGTGTCATGGGATGCTCGACGGCCGGGGCGGGCTGGCGTACCGCCGGGTCTTGGAGGAGCGCGACATGGTCGACGCGGTACAGGTGACAGATCCGTGCTGCGGGCACGGTGAGGGACCGGTCTGGGATCCACGGACGGGGCGGCTGCTCTGGGTGGACATGCTCGAGGGCGACGTACTCGGATTGACGCCCGGCCCGGACCAGGTGGTCCGGCATCATCTCGACACCGTCGCGGCGGTGGTCCGGCCCCGCGCGGCCGGTGGCTACCTGGTCGCGGTCGAGCGCGGGTTTCTCCTCACCGACCCGGAGCTGCGTCCGACGAGTCGACTTCCGGAACTCTGGTCCGACCCGGGGCGGCGGATGAACGAGGGCGGCTGCGATCCGGCGGGCCGGTTCTACTGCGGCTCGATGGCCTACGACATGCGGCCCGGTGCCGGCGAGCTCTACCGGCTGGACGCCGACCTCGTTCCCCGGCGGGTGCTCGGCGACGTCACCATCTCCAACGGAATCGCCTGGTCCCGCGACGGCAGGTCCGCGTACTACGTCGACACGCCGACCCAGCGTGTCGACGTCTTCGACTACGACCCGGACAGCGCCGCGCTGACCGGCCGCCGCCCGTTCGCCCGGATCGACTCGGCGGACGGTGCCCCCGACGGCCTGACGCTCGACGCGGAGGGCGGGGTGTGGGTCGCGCTCTGGGGTGGCGGCGAGGTGCGGCGCTACACGCCGACCGGGCGGCTCGACGTCCGGATACCGCTGCCGGTCCGCCAGGTCACCGCCTGCGCCTTCGGCGGGCCCGACCTGCGCGACCTCTACATCACCACCTCCCGGCTGGGCCTGTCCGAGCCGGAGCCCGCCGCCGGCGCGCTGTTCCGGGCCACACCCGGGATGAGCGGCCTACCGGTGACCCCGTTCGGGGCCTGACGGGGCAGGCTTGCCACCGCCCTGGTCGTCGCCGTCTTCCGGGCTGAACCGGATGATGAGCCGGCTCACCACGACGGCGTAGCCGATCAGTACGACGGCGAGCAGTGGCACCATCGCGGTCGCCCTCGGCACGAGGGCGACGGCACTGATCAGCCCGATGGCGATCGGCGCGAAGAGGATCCTCGGCAGCGGCACGGTGCCGAGGGAGAGCCACTGCAGGGCCAGGCCGCCGAGGAACCAGCCGCCGAGCGACACCGCCAGGAGGAAGCGCAGCATCCCCGGCAGTTCCGGCGAGCCTGCGGCCACCTCCCGGACCGCCTGGCCCAGGCACCAGCCCAGGAGCAGCAGGGCCGCACCGAGCACCCCCTGCACGTTGGCGTAGCCGAGCCCGGCGTTCAGCCGGGTTCCGGTCAGGCCGATGGTCACGTAGGTGGTGTAGACCCACCACACCGATGCCGGGATGGCGAACGCGGTGACGGCCACCGCGCTGACCGCGACCGACGGCTGGGTCGGCACCGCGCCGATCAGGTCGGTCAGGCTCACCCCGAGCAGGATGATCGTGAACTGTCCGATCCGTTCGGGCAGGTGCGATGGGTGGACCGGATGCTGGCTCAGCCAGCGCCGGCCGAGCCACGGCGTCAGCAGTTCGACGGCCAGTCCGATGAGCCACAGCAGCGGCCGTAGATGCCCCGGTACGGCGAGCGAGGCCGCCCAGATCAGCCATCCGGCACCGAAGCCGCTGAGGTAGATGGCGGTCAGTCGCCGTGCGGTCGGGCTGGTGCCCCGGACCCGGAGGTAGAGGGCCAGCAGCGTCGCGCGGACCACGAGGTAGCCGATCGGCAGGAGCAGGGTGTCCGGGGCGTCCCGGACGCCGACGGCCATGGTGCCGGCCCCGAGCATGCCGATGAGTACGGACACCCGGTGGGCGAAGTCGTCGGGATCGAACCGGGTGTCGTAGAACGCCTGCCCGACCCAGGCCCAGTAGACGACGACGAAGAGTCCGGCGGTCCGGAGGATCTCGCCCGCGTCGGGCACTTCGTCGGTGAGCCGGCTCTGTACGGCGGCGAGGGCGAGCACGAACACCAGGTCGAAGAAGAGTTCGAGCCAGGTCGCGTGTCGCGCCTCGCTACCCGGCAACGCGGACGGTTCCAGCCCCCAGCGGGCGGTCAGCCGGCGCAGTCGGATCACGCCGCGTCCCCGTCCAGGCGTACCCGGTCACCCACGCCGTTCGGCCGCCAGTTCACAGCCGGTAATCATCTCGTGGCGAGCGCCCCGGCGGCGGGATTCCGCAAATCCGGGGTCTGGGCAGCGATGAAAGTTGAGCAACCGTCGTGATTGTGAAGTGGTATCAGGGCTTTTGCCCCTTTAATGCATCAGCCGTTCGGCTAGCTTTTGCCAAGACGATCGGGCTAAGGTGATGCCTGAACGGATAACCACCACGATCACCACCACAGCGGACCACTACGACCACCACCACTGAGCGCCACCAGGCGCAGGTCGCTGAGAGGGTGCAGGGAGGACCACCATGACCGCACCGACCACCACCCGGGCCACCACCACCGAGTCCGAGGCTCCGGCCGCCGTCGCCGT
>NZ_JBHSPR010000078.1:0-1320 GCF_042658085.1 Plantactinospora solaniradicis
TCCGCATAGGTAAACGACTCACCCTGACTGACCACCGCCACCACGTCGGTGTCGGTGTCGATCAGCTCGTCCACCCCGGGCACCGACGGCACCTCGGACTCATACGACGATCCGCTCGTCAGCGTCAGCCGGGACAACCGCACCCCGGCATCCCCGGCCACCCCGGTCAGCAACTGCAGGAAATGCCCGATCAGCCGCCGGATCGTCGACTCGTCGAACAACCGCGTCGCGTAATGCACCGCACCGAGCAGACCACCACCACGCTCCGCCACGACCAGCCGCAGATCGAACTTCGCCAGTTCCTCCTGCACCCGGCCCAGCAGCGCATCGTCGCCGCTGTCGGTGTCCGCCTCGTCCTCGGCGAAATAGTTGAACAGCACCTGGAACAACGGGGTCCGGGACCGGTCCCGATCCGAGACCAACTCGTCGACGAGACGGTCGAACGGCACATCCTGATGCGCGAACGCGGCCAGTGTCTCGGCCCGGACCCGACCCAACAGCTCGGTGAACGTCGGGTCACCGGACAGGTCGGTGCGTAGCACCAGGGTGTTGACGAAGTAGCCGATCAACCCTTCGATCTCGGCCCGGTTCCGGTTCGCGATCGGCGTACCGACGACGATGTCGTCCTGACCGGAGTACCGACTCAACAACATCGCGTACGCGCTGAACAACGTCATGAACATCGACGCCCCCGCCGAACGGGACACCGACCGAAGAGCCTCCACCACCTCCTGCGGAATCGCGAACTCGATGATCGCACCATCCGAGGACCGCACCGCCGGCCGCGGCCGATCCGTCGGCAGTTCCAGCACCGGCGCATCGGCGAGACGCTCGCGCCAGTAGGCGAGGTGTTCCTCGAGGACGTCGCCGGTCAGCCACTGCCGCTGCCACACCGCGAAATCGGCGTACTGCACCGGCAACGCCGCCAGCCCAGGCTCCACACCGTCGCGCGCTGCGGCGTACAACGCGTCCAGCTCTCGGCGCAGGATCCCGTCGGACCACTCGTCACCCACCACGTGGTGCATGGCCAGGGCCAGCACATGCGCCTCGGCGCCGAGCCGCAGTAGGCTCGCCCGGAACAACGGCCCGGCCGCCAGATCGAACGGCACCGCCGCGTTTGTGGCCAGCCACGCCTGCGCGGCGGCGGCCGGGTCTGGTTCGCCGGACAGGTCGATCAGCGGCAGGTCGAACGGTGCCGGCGGGTCGATCACCTGGTACGGCACGCCGTCGGCCTCGGCGATCACCAGCCGGGTCCGTAGTACCTCATGCCGGGCAACCAGCCCGCCAAGCGCCGTGGCCAGCGCCTCCACCGAAAGCTCG
>NZ_JBHSPR010000079.1:0-4652 GCF_042658085.1 Plantactinospora solaniradicis
CCCTCATCGAACAAATCCGCCGACACCGTCACCACACCCCGAAGCCCGGCATGGGCCCCGTCGGCATCGAAGACCTCGTTGGCCGCCAGATAAAGGTCGTATCGTCCCGGGGTGAGCGCGGCGTCGCCGAGGGCGGTGTTCGGCCCGCCGGAACGGGCACCAGTCAGTTCCAGCCCCGCGTGTTCCGTGTTCTGCATCGTCAGCATCACCTGGAACAGCGGGTGCCGCGCCAGCGACCGGGCCGGGGCGAGCTCCTCCACCAACCGCTCGAACGGCACGTCCTGGTGCGCGAGCGCGCCGAGGGTCGTCTCCCGCACCCGGGCCAGCAACTCACGGAACTCCGGATCACCCGACAGATCCGTACGGATCACCAAGGTGTTCAGGAAGAACCCGACCAGGCTGTCGAGGGCCTCGTCCAAGCGGCCGGCGACCGGCGTGCCGATCGGGATGTCGGTGCCCGCACCCAACCGCGACAGGAGTACGGCGTAGGCCGCCTGCAACACCATGAACGGGGTGACGCCCTCGGCCCGGGCCAGCTCCGCCAGCCGTCGATGGACGTCGGCGGACACCCGCCAGGAAACGCTGTGACCACGGTGGCTCACCACCGACGGGCGGGGTCGGTCGACCGGCAGATTCAGTTCGTCCGGCACACCGGCCAGCGCTCCCCGCCAGTAGTCCACCTGCACCGACAGCAGGCTCTCCGGGTCGTCCTCGCCGCCGAGCAACTCCCGCTGCCACAACGCATAATCCGCGTACTGCACCGGCAACGGCGTCCACTCCGGCGCCGCACCATTCAGCCGCGCCGCATACGCCTCCGACAGATCCCGTCCCAGCGGCGCCATCGACCAGCCGTCACCGGCGATGTGATGCACCACCAGCACCAGCACCCGCTCCTCCGGACCCACCTCGAACAGCCACGCCCGCACCGGGATCTCCGCCGACAGGTCGAACGCGTACCGCAGGGCTCCCCCGACCGCGGCCGTGAGTTCCCCGGTGGAGGTCTGGGTGACGTGCAGGCTGAATCGCGTCTCCTGCGGCTGAAGGATGTGCTGGTAGGGCTCTCCCTCCACAGCCGGGAACACGGTGCGCAGCGACTCGTGCCGGGTGATGACGTCGAGCAGCGCCGCCTCCAGCACCGGCGCGTCCACCGCACCGGTCAGCCGGATCACGGCCGGGATGTTGTAGGTGGGGCTCGGACCCTCCAGCTGCGCCAGGAACCAGAGGCGCCGCTGGGCGAACGACAGCGGAACCTGGTCCGGGCGCTGTCCCGACCGCAGCAACGGCCGTGCCCGGCGGGTGTCCTTGTCACGCAGCCGCGCCGCCAGAGCCGCCACGGTCGGCGCCTCGAACAGCACCCGCAGCGGCAGTTCGACGCCCAGCATGGTCCGGATCCGCGACACCAGCCGCACCGCCAGCAGCGAATGCCCGCCCAGCTCGAAGAAGTTGTCGTCGATCCCCACCGTGCCGAGGCCGAGCACCTGGGCGAACGCCGCGCGGAGCAGATCATCCTGGACGGTGCTCCGGGCGGGCCCCTCCCCGGTGCCGGCCGCGTACTCGGGAGCCGGCAAGGCCTTGCGGTCAAGCTTGCCGTTGGCGTTCAACGGCAACCGCGGCACGACCACGACCGCCGCCGGCACCATGTAGTCCGGCAGGCGCCCGGCCACGAACGTGCGCAACGCCTGGGGGCCGGGTTCGCTCTCATCGGCGGGCACGACGTACGCGATCAGCCGCCTGTCCCCGGGGTTGTCGTCGCGGGCCACGACCACCGCCTGTGCCACCTCGGGGTGCGCCCGCAGCACGGTTTCGATTTCGCCCGGCTCGATCCGGAACCCGCGGATCTTCACCTGCTCGTCGACCCGGCCGAGGAAGTCCAGCTGGCCGTCGGCCGTCCACTTCGCCTTGTCACCGGTCCGGTACATGCGCTCGCCCGCGCCGAACGGGCACGCCACGAACCGTTCCCCGGTCAGCGCCGGGCGCCCCAGGTAACCGCGCGCCAACCGTGGGCCGGCGAGATAGAGCTCGCCCGGCACTCCGGCCGGGACCGGTCCCAGCCGGTCATCGAGCACGTAGGCCCGGAGGCCACCGACCGGCGCACCGATCAGTGGCGGCTGCTCGCCGTCCCAGTCGTCGGCGTACCAGGCCGCCGCGTACACCGTCGCCTCGGTGGGGCCGTAGATGTTGGCGACCCGCGTGCGCGGCAGGACCGTACGGATCTCCGTCAGCAGGTGTGCGCTCAACGCCTCACCCGCCAGCACCACCATGCCGGCCGAGACCTCGCCCGCCCCGCCGGCCAGGACTTCCGCGAAGGCGGACGGCACCGCGCTGATCAGGCTCGGGGTGAGTGTCCTGTCCTGCGGGTTCTCCGCCAGCGCCAGCACGTCACGGACCACTTCGATGGTTCCGCCGGCCAGCAGCGGACAGAAGATCTCAAAGACGGAGACGTCGAAGCTGAGCGACGTCGAGGCGACGACCCGCGACAGACCGTCGGGCCCGAACTCCTCCATGGCCCAGGCCGCGAACGCCGCCACGCTGCTCTGGGCGACGACCACCCCCTTGGGTACGCCCGTCGAGCCCGACGTGTAGATCACGTACGCCGGATGGTCGGGAAGCAGCGGGCTGGTCCGGTCCGCGTCGGACAGCCTCCCGCCGTCCAGTCGTGCCAGCTCCGCAGTGGTTGCCGGCTCGTCCGCCACGATCACCGGAAGGCCGCCCGGTGCCGTCTCCCGCACCACAGACTCATACGCCGAGGAGGTCAACACCCCGGCGACGCCGGCGCCGGTAAGCAGAACGGCGATCCGCTCGGCCGGGTACCTCGGGTCGACCGGCAGGTATGCGCCGCCCGCCTTCAGCACCGCCAGCAGTGCCTTGATCAGGTCGGCTCCACGATCCATCACCACCGGGACCACCGACTCCGGGCCGATGTCCCGCCCGGACAGGTGCCGGGCCAGCTGGTTGGCCGAGCTGTCCAGTTCCGCGTAGGACAGCCGTACCCCGTCGGCCACGACCGCCAGCGCGTGCGGAGTGGCGGCCACCTGCCGCTCGAACAGGCTCACCACCGTTTCCCGCGTGGTCGGCAGTGCGTGCTCGTTTCCGGAGCGGACCAGAAGCTCACGTTCGGCGGCGTGCATCAGGTCCACGGTGTGCACCCGGTTCGCCGGGGACTCGGTCACGATCTCCAGCACTCGCGCCAGCCAGACACCGAAGCGCTCGGCCGACGCCGCGGTGAACAGGTCCGCCGCGACCGTGACGGAGCCTCGCAACCCGGCCGGTCGGCCGTGCTCGTCGAAGGTCTCCTGGACCATGATGTCGAGGTCGAACCGGGCCGAACCGCTGACCGTCACCGGCTCCGGACCGGTACCGGCGCCGGCCGTGCCACCGGTGTTCTGCAGAGCCAGCATCACCTGGAAGAGCGGGTGGCGGGCCAGCGACCGCGCCGGGGCCAGTTCTTCGACGAGGCGCTCGAACGGCACGTCCTGGTGGGCGAGCGCGCCGAGGGTCGTCTCCCGCACCCGGGCCAGCACCTCCCGGAACTCCGGCTCACCCGACAGGTCCGTGCGGATCACCAGGGTGTTGACGAAGAACCCGACCAGCCCGTCCAGCGCCTCGTCGGTCCGGCCCGCGACCGGCGTGCCGATCGGGATGTCGGTGCCCGCACCGAGTCGTGACAGCAGGACGGCAAGCGCGGCCTGCAGCACCATGAAGGACGTCACGCCCTCGTCGCGGGCCAGTTGCACGAGGCGCTGGTGCACCCCGGCCGGTACCCGCAGGGGTGCGCTGTGGCCGCGATGGCCGGCTACCGCCGGACGGGGCCGGTCCACCGGCAGGCTCAATTCCTCGGGTACGCCGTCCAGCGCCCGCCGCCAGTAGTCCACCTGCGTCGACAGCAGGCTGCTGCGGTCGTCGTCACTACCGAGCAGTTCGCGCTGCCACAGCGCGTAGTCCGCGTACTGGACCGGCAACGGCGACCAGTCCGGCGACTCACCGCGGCGTCGGGCCTCGTACGCCGACATCAGGTCCCGGATGAGCGGAGCCCGCGACCAGCCGTCGCCGGCAATGTGGTGGATGACCAGGACCAGCAGGTGCTGGTCCGGGCCGCCGTGCACCAGCCAGGCTCGAATCGGCATCTCCGCCGACAGATCGAACGCGTACCGCGCCGCCTGGTCGACCGTCTGGGTGAGCTCATCGGCGGCCACCTCGCTGAGCTGCAGCCGCCATCGCAGTTCCCGCGAGTCCACGATCTGCTGGTACGGCTCGCCGTCCGCGGCCGGGAACACCGTACGCAGGGACTCGTGCCGGGTGATGACGTCGAGCAGCGCCGCCTCCAGCGCCGCCGCGTCCACCTCGGCGGGCAGCCGGAGCATCGTCGGGATGTTGTAAGCGGGACTCGGCCCGTCGAGTTGGCCGAGGAACCAGAGCCGGCGCTGGGCGAAGGACAGCGGCACCCGCTCCGGCCGGTCCGCGGCTCGCAGCACCGGGCGGACGCGGCCGGTGGCCGTGCCCGTCAGTCGCGTCGCGAGTCCCGCCACCGTCGGTGCCTCGAACAGCTCCCGCAGCGGCAACTCCACGCCGAGCACCGCGCGAATCCGCGACGCCAGCCGGACGCCGAGCAGGGAGTGTCCGCCGAGGTCGAAGAAGTTGTCGTCCACGCCGAC
>NZ_JBHSPR010000080.1:0-1561 GCF_042658085.1 Plantactinospora solaniradicis
CACATCCACCGCATGCACCCGCACACCCGGCGACCCCGTCACCACCTCCACCACCCGCACAAACAACCCCGCGAACCGAACCGCCGCCCCCTCATCGAACAAATCCGCCGACACCGTCACGGCACCGCGTATCCCATTCGCGCGACCTTCGGCGTCGTACTCCTCGGCGACCATCACGTCGAGGTCGAACCGTGCCGCGGGCCGGGTCGTCGGCAGTTGCGTCAGCGTCACGTCGGCCAGTTCGAGCCTGACCTCGGCCGTGTTCTGGAGGGTGAGCAGCACCTGGAACAGCGGATGCCGCGCCAGCGACCGGGCCGGGGCGAGCTCCTCCACCAACCGCTCGAACGGCACGTCCTGGTGCGCGAGCGCGCCGAGGGTCGTCTCCCGCACCCGGGCCAGCAACTCACGGAACTCCGGATCACCCGACAGATCCGTACGGATCACCAAGGTGTTGACGAAGAACCCGACCATCTCGTCCAGGGCCTCGTCGGTCCGACCGGCCACCGCGGAGCCGATCGGGATGTCGGTGCCGGCACCGAGCCGCGACAGCAGCACGGCCAGCGCGGCCTGGAGCACCATGAACGGGGTCACGCCCTCGGCGCGCGCGAGATCGACCAGCCGCTGGTGCACGTCGGCGGGCACCCGCAGCGGCGCTGTATGCCCTTGGTGGCTGGCCGCCGCCGGCCGCGGCCGGTCGTGCGGCAGGGCCAGTTCCTCCGGCACGCCGGCGAGCGCTCGACGCCAGAATCCGACCTGCTCTGCCAGCAGGCTGTCCGGATCGCCGTCGCTGCCGAGCAGTTCCCTCTGCCACAGCGAATAGTCCGCGTACTGGGCCGGCAGCGGCTCCCAGCCGGGCGCTTCCCCGCGCAGTCGGGTCGCGTAGGCCGTGGAGAGGTCCCGCATCAGCGGGCCCATCGACCAGCCGTCGACGGCGATGTGGTGGATCGACAGCACGAGTATCCGCTCGTCGGTTCCCGGCTCGAACAGCCACGCCCGCACCGGCAGGTCCACGGCGAGATCGAAGTGGTACCGGGTCGCACGGGTGACGGCGTCCGCCACGTCCTCGGGCGGGATCTGGGCCACGTGCACGCCCCACCGCATTTCGTGAGGGTCGATGATGTGCTGGTACGGCTCGCCCTCAGCCGAGGGGTACATCGTGCGCAGCGCCTCGTGCCTGGTGATCACGTCGCGCAGGGCGTCCTCCAGCGCCGCGACGTCCAGGTCACCGGTCAGCCGGGCGACTGCCGGCATGTTGTACGTCGGGCTCGGGCCTTCCAGTTGTGCCAGGAACCACAGCCGGCGCTGGGCGAACGAAAGCGGCACCTGGTCCGGCCGCTGCCCGGCCCGGAGCACCGGGCGGCGCCGTCCGGTACCGGCCTCGTCCAGCAGCGCCGCGAGTCCGGCCACCGTCGGTGCCTCGAAGAGCTTGCGGACCTCGATCTCGACGCCGAGCAGCGTCCGGACGCGGGAGGTGAGCTGGACTGCCAGCAGTGAATGTCCGCCAAGCTCGAAGAAGCTGTCGTCGATGCCGACGGCGTCCACGTCCAGCACGTCGGCGAAC
>NZ_JBHSPR010000081.1:0-7615 GCF_042658085.1 Plantactinospora solaniradicis
GTGTGACCTTCCAGCGAACGTTCGTGCTGCCCGGTAGCCACATCCCACAGCCGCACCGTCCCATCAGCACATGCGGAGGCGAGCAGGCTCCGCCCACCCACCGACACACCACACACCCCGTTCACCGAGCCGCGGTGACCTTCCAGAGTCCGTTCGTGCTGCCCGGTAGCCACATCCCACAGCCGCACCGTCCCATCAGCACATGCGGAGGCGAGCAGGCTCCGCCCACCCACCGACACACCACACACCCCGTTCACCGAGCCGGCACGAGCTTTTAGAGTCTGTTCGTGCTGCCCGGTAACCGGATCCCACAGCCGCACGGTTCCATCGCCTGAGGCGGAAGCGAGCAGGCTCCGCCCACTCACCGACACACCACACACCCCATACAAACGGCCCGTGTGACCTTCGAGGATGGCGTATTCCGCGCGAGGCTTGGTCGCGGCCCACCGGGCGCGGTAGCGGATCGAATGCCGGCCAGGGCTCACCGGTGCCAGGTGTTCCAGCGCGGCAGTGATGCTGAATAGTTCAGCGCGCTGCCCAGGCGCGGCGTCAGCGGCTGAAGGGGTGAGGCGGAGCAGCCGGGCGCGGTCACGGCCAAGCGCGGTCACGGCGTGGTCAGCGACGGAAAGCAGGCGGGGCACGTCGGCTTGGAGGACGTAGGCGTCGTCGGTCAACAGCTGGTCAACGATTCCGGCGCCACTGGCGTGGATCGGGAGGGCGCGCAACAGGTAGGGGTGCACGTCGACCCAACCGTGATGCTGGCCGTGGGTAATCAGCGCCGTGGTGATGGCGCGCTGCCTTGCCCTCCGGTCCGGGGTGTCCTGAAGGGTGTCGTTGAGCGCTTGGTGGAACAGTCGGTAGGTCGGCTCGTCGCCGGTGGTGCTGGCGTCGATCAGGAAGTTTGCGGCCGATCCGGTGGCGAATGCAGCAAGGTCGGCCGGCGCGACCTGCACACCGGTGCCGCCGAGAGCGGTCTGCCACAGGTGCAGCGGCATGCCGGGCGCCTGCGCGTAGGCCAATGTCGTCATCGCGGCATCCACCCATGCCAGGCCGGCATCAGTCAGCCGAGCCAGGTAGTCGCGCAGCGCGGCGCCGACATCGGGCGGAAAGTGCAACCTGTCCGGGTCGACCGGGCGTAGGTCGTGCAGCCCGTGGCGGCGGGCGACGAGACCTGCGACCAGGAAATTCCCTTGGGCCAGCTCGGCGATCCGATCGGCGACCGGCCGGGCTCGCGCGGCGTCGTTATACGGGTTGCCCGAACGTTCCTGACCGCGTAGCTGCAGTGTGGCCAGCGCATACGCGACAAGGTCGGCACGGTCGAAGTACCTCGGCTCGTCGAGATCGATCAGGTCGACACCGTCGCCAAAGACATCGAGTAACCGCCCCCCGTGGTCATACCGGCGGGTCCCGACCAACACCTGTGCGCCGACCTCGGCGCAGGTGCGGGCTACGGGCAGGATCAGTTCGGTGATGACCGCGCGGGCCTCGGCCGGGGTGAACGCTTCGTCGAGAGCGTCCAAAACCACCGTAAACCGGCGCCTCGGCCGGGCCGCCAGCCACCGATACAACGCCGGCGCGACCTCGTCCGGGCGCTGCGGCAGCCGTAACGCCGCCGCGCGGGCGATCTCGTTCGCAGCGTCCATGACGGTCTTGCCTTTAAGGTGCACGGCGCAGGCGATCGCCCCGACGGGCGCAGCGACCTGCCCATCGTCGGGCACCTGCTGCCGATACCGGGCATCAGCCGTGGTCACCAGCCGGCCGAGTACCGCCGACTTCCCACTACCGGGAGAGCCGGTGACCAACAGAGGACGCCCGGCCCCCGGCGGGACGGCCAGCCACATCACGATTTCCGACAGCGCAGCACGCCGGCCCTGGAACCGGAATCCACGTTCGTCGCCCTGTATCACTCCACGGCCACGCGGATCCCAGTGCGCCGCAGCGTCATGGTCATCGGTGAGCGTCCAGCCCCACGCGGCGTGGGCCACCTCGTCGGCGTCGTCGACCCGCCATCCGGCCAGCACCGCCAGCTTCGCCTCCGGCAGGGCGAGATCCGCCCGGTGCAGCGTGACCGCGTCCGCATCACCCCGGTGGGGGCCACCGACCTGGACCTGCCCGACCAGCCCCACCACCGCCCGGTAACGCTGCGACCACAGGCCCGTGCCGCTGAACCCCTGCTCCACTCCATACCGCGACTCGGTGTTCAACCGTACACAGCCGTCGGCAAGCACCTCCCCTACCCTGCCGTCTGCGGCGTTGCCGCGGGGAAACCCCTTCGGGAATCCAAACGCCCACCACCTGTCGCCCAACAGGTTCGCCGGCTCTGGACACAGCAACGGAGCAGGCGGCACCCGGACCGGCTCGACCAAATCCAATACCGCCACGTCGGCCTCCGGCGTCGCCTCGCTCACCCGCGCCACCCGCACCCGCAGCGTCGGCACCACGCCCGCCTTGCGGAACGCCACTTCCAGACCAGCGGGCGCAGCCCGATGCCGAGCGACAACGTGGTCACAGGTGAGGACCCGCCACTCGTCGACCAACACGCCGGACCCGATCACCGCCGGCTCCGGGCCCGGCCCGTACACCGTCGCCGTCCAAACGTCGTGCGGATGGCTCACCCCAGCCGCATCCCGGTCAGTCACACTCGGCGCCGACCCCAGTCCCCCCGCCGGGTCCCCAGGACAACTTCACCCCAAAATTCCCCTCCGTCGCCGCCTTTGCGACCAGCCAGTTCGCCGTCCCTGTGACCTTGATCCCGAACGTCACCTCCACACCCTCAGGACCAAGCGCCCTGACCTGCTCCAACACCGTCCGAGCGGCCGCCACAGCCGGCTCGACCGCCTCCCGTACCCGAACCGCCACCTCTTCAACGCCGGCTGGCGTGAAGCCCTCCACCGGCTCGAACTCGAACTGAACCTCGACCTCGTCATCAACTCGATACGTCACAACCTGCGACATTAAGATCACCAATCCGTGAGGAGGGTGGCGTAAGACTACCCAAATCAGCCCAGCGAACCGACAGCCAACAAGCCACACTCAACCAACCGGAACGAACCATCAACCCGCTCCGAACCATCGACGACGCTGCCCGACAGAATGCGGATGCCGACCCCGAAACCTTGTAACCTTCGGAGGGTGCACGGGGAACTGCTCACCCTCGGGGTCACGGTCGCCGCCTCCACGGTCTGGGAGATCGAGACCATCACGCTGACCGGCACCAGGTTGTACATCCTCGCCGTAATCGAGCACGCCAGCCGCCGCGTCCGCGTCCTCGGCGCGACCGCGCACCCGACCGCCGCGTGGGTGACCCAGACTGCCCGCAACCTCGTCATGGACCTCGAGGACGCGGGATGCCAGGTGAAGTACTTCATCCGGGATCGGGACGGCTAGTGTCCCGAGTCGTTAGTTCGCTGTTAGGTTGTCTGGGTGGGTGATGGTCGTGGTCCGAAGCTGGTCTTGTTGGAGCTGACCGCTGAGGAGCGGGAGGCGTTGCGGGGTTTGGCTCGGCGGCCGAAGACGGCGCAGGCGTTGGCGGTGCGGGCGCGGATCGTCCTCGCCTGCGCGGAGGGCTTGTCCAACAGTGAGGTGTCGCGCCAGCTTGGCGTGTCGCTGCCGACGGTCGGCAAGTGGCGTAAGCGGTTCTTGGCTGACCGGGTGGACGGGCTGCGGGACGAGCCGCGTCCGGGTGCGCCGCGGAAGGTCGGTGACGCCCAGGTCGAGGCCGTGATCACGAAGACGCTTGAGGAGTCGCCGGCCAACCAGGACAGTCACTGGTCGACCCGGTCGATGGCGAGTGCGGTGGGGCTGAGCCAGACGGCGGTTTCGCGGATCTGGCGGGCGTTCGGGCTCAAGCCTCACCTGGTCCAAAGTTGGAAGCTGTCGACCGATCCGCTGTTCATTGACAAAGTCCGTGACATCGTGGGGCTGTATCTGGACCCGCCGGAGGCTGCCATGGTCCTGGCGGTGGACGAGAAATCGCAGATGCAGGCCCTCGATCGAACCACGCCGATGTTGCCGATGATGCCTGGCGTGCCGGGTCGGGTGACGCACGACTACGTCCGGCATGGCACCACCAGCTTGTTCGCCGCCCTCGATGTGGCGACCGGCAGAGTGATCGGACAGACCCAGCGCAAGCATCGGCACCAGGAGTTCCTGCGTTTCCTGCGCACCGTGGACGCCGCGACCCTGCCGGACCTGGACCTGCACCTGGTCCTGACAACTACGCCACCCACAAGACGCCCGCCATCCGGCAGTGGTTGGTGAAGCATCCCCGGTTTCACCTGCACTTCACCCCGTGTACCGTTCGTAAACCCGGTTCTGGCTACGCTGCCTGCAAGTATTCGCTGATCATGCCGTGGAGGATCTTCCGTCGGTGTACCCGGATCGTGGCCAGGTCGGCCACCGGTGGAGGTGGTTCCTCGCGGTTCGGTGGGCGTTGGGCTCGGCCCTGATGGGGTCGATGGTCGTTGTAGTGCGTGACGTACTCGTCCAACACGACCTGCAGGTGCCGCGGGTTGTAGATCAGCATCCGGTCCAGGCACTCCCGACGTACCGTGCCTACCCACCGTTCGGCGTGGGCGTTGGCTCGCGGTGCGCCGGACGGGCTGCGCAGGACTTCAATCCCTTCAGCGGTGAAGACACCGTCGAACATGGCGGTGTACTTGGTGTCCCGGTCCCGGATCAGGAACTTGAACTGGGACCCTCGGTCCCCGAGGTCCATCATGAGGTTGCGGGCCAGCTGGGTCACCCACGCCCCGGTCGGGTTTCTGGTCGCGCCGAGGATGTGTACCCGCCGGGTCCCGATCTCGATCAGGAACAGTACGTAGACGCGGGTCAGGCCGATCATGTCGACGTGCAGGAAGTCGCAGGCGAGGATCCCCTTGGCCTGGGCGGCCAGGAACTGGGTCCAGGTCGGCCCGCTGCGCCGCGGTGCGGGATCCAGCCCGGCCCGTGTGAGGATCTTCCATACGGTGCTGGCTGCGATCCGGTAGCCGAGGCCGCCCAGTTCGCCCTGGATCCGCCGGCAGCCCCAGGTCGGGTTCTCCTGGGCCAGCCGCAGCACCAGCCTGCGCACCTGCGCTGAAGTTGATGGACGGCCCGGACGTCTCGGGTAGGTCCACCTTCGTGCCACCAGGTCGCGGTGCCACCGCAATAGGGTGGCCGGGGTGACGAAGAAACTCGCCCACCGCGGTCGGGGCAGCAGACGCGACAACACCGACAACACCGCCCGGTCCGCTGGCTCGAGATCCGGACGGCTGACCTGCCGACGCAGGACCGCAACCTGGTGACGCAGCACAAGGATCTCGACCTCGTTCGACCGATCGCCGCGCAACGCAAGCACGATCAACTGCGTGATCTGACACAGGAACAGGTACCCACACGACAGGATCATGGACGTCAGCATGGCCATCAACACACGCCCGACATCACACAAAACCGCACTTCACGGGCCATGACCGAGTTTCCGAACGGTACAGGGTGTTCTGGACGACGTTTCAGCTCGACGACCTGGTAGGCGGTGACGCTCTGGGCGTTGAGCGACTTCAGTCGCTTGAGCGCCTGATCGCGCTTCAGCTTCATCTGCGTGTCTGCCCGGTCGCCCTCGTCAAGGAGTCCGGGAGTGAGGTGCCATGGCTCGACATGGGGACGAAGCACCTCGTGGACCGCCGGGAGCACATCGAGGGCGAGGTTGTCGAGGTCCTTCCCCTGCTGCGGAGGCATCACCAATTTGCTGGATCACCTCTGCTATATGTCAATAAATCGGCGCTGCTCATTCCATCTAAGTGGCACCCTCAGATCGGGTGACTCTTGTCGAACCTCTACACACAATTCCACAGATTCACCAACTTCGGACAAGTTAACGGAGAATGCCCGGTCTGGATACTGCTGATGCAATCGGCAGTCCCAAGTCTCGACCAAGATCTGAGCTAGTTCCAGGTAGGCCTCTGAGACCATATCTCGCGGCTCCCGCCAGCGGCGGAATAGCTGAGCGACCTCAAAGGTGTTATAGCTATCCACCGCCTCGCGCCAGGTAAGACTGGGCCATGCCGGATGGCCGTCCGCAAGAGGGACCTTAAGACGGCTGGATATATCTTCCTCATCGTGACCGTCCAAGGCGAGAAAGACGGCACCGTGCAATTCCACCAGTCGCGGCCAAAACAGCCAGGCATAACTCAAAGCTTGGAATATGTCTCCCGTGCGAGAGAAATATGATACTGGATCGTCGGAGTCGACCTCAGGAAACGCTTCACGAAGTATGGCAGCCGCCCTCGAATCCGATTTCATCGACATTCCTCCCTAGTAAGGGTAACCAATCGGACGGTTTTTACCTGCAGCTGTAATTCCCCTGCCGCCGCCCGTCGGGTAGTAGATCGGAGGCTCAACTCCTGAATGTATTCTTCCTGTACCACGGAACCTCGGCCCTTTAACCCATCCACCCGGAGCCCTATCATTTGCAATCCAGGTTTGGTATTGAATCACACGGTCATTCTCATCCCTCAAAAATACAGTATGGTCGCCGATCGCGTTCGGGTCGGGTTGGAGGTCCTCAGCGCGCTTTCGCTTGCCTGGACCCGGCACACCACAACCACCGTTGGAATTGTGCACGAGGACCGGCCCGGTGCCAGCCACCACATAATACGTGTGGATGCCAGCGACGGTGAGATTATAGGCCATACCCCGAGTCGTCGTTTGGGAGAGTAGCCCCTCGACGGCTACGCGGGCCCCACTGGGGCTCAGGAGCAGGTCGCCGCGGTCGAGTTGTTGGGCGTCCTGCCATTGCTGGTCAGTGTGGTTCCAGAATGGGTGGTCTTCGGTCGTGGTGAGTGTGGTGCCGTCGGCCAGTTTGAGGTCGACGAGTTGGTCTTCATGGATCCACAGGTAAGTGATTGCACGGGGGCCTTGTTCGCCGGTTTCGGGATCGGTTGCGAGGACCTCGTCTCCGACTCTCAGTTCTGAAATGCGTTTGTGGGAGCCATCGGCCATCTGGACGGGTGTCTCGCCGGCGAAGCTTCGGAGACCGCATGCGCCAGGCCGCGCACCCCTGCCTCCGGGCAAGCCACCGGAACCGATCCTGCCCGACTCTGCTTCTATCGCTTCTTCTAGATTTTCGAAGTACACCAGGTCGCGCCAGTCGGCGCGCAGCGCTCGTTCGAATTCGTCACTGCACTCGATCTCGGTGCCAAATAGTGGATTGCATTTATCGAGGATGATCATGGCGATTTCGCCGGGGTCGACGCCGTTCTTAAGCCGGCGGTCCTTCCCGACGAGGCGGGCGAGGTCGACGAGGTCTGGTCCGCCCTTGGGCAGTGGGTATCCGCGGATGGTTGGTGGGCGCGGTGTTGGGGGGTTGTAGGTGGGTGTGTCGTTGGGTAGTCGTCCTCCGCCGACCGCGCCTCCGCCTTCGCCTCCGGGTCCGTTGCCTTTGCCGGGGTTCTTGTCGCTGCCGTCGTGGTTGCAGTCAGTGTAATCGCAGTCCTTGAGGCCGCTGGGGTCGGCGAAGTTGATCGGGTTGTTGTGGCCGTAGGCGTAGCCGTGCCATTGCTGCGGGTCGGTCAGGGGCGCCGTTGCGTTGCGGCATCGGAAACGCGTCGGGCTCGTGCCGGAGGGGCGGTCAGAT
>NZ_JBHSPR010000082.1:0-10371 GCF_042658085.1 Plantactinospora solaniradicis
CGCCTATCTACACGCCGTACGAGCCGACAACTTGACGATCACTGTGAATCACCCGGGCTAACAGTCCTGATCGGCGACATCGCCCCTTCAGGCGAGAACGCCTTGGCGAGGCTCCCTGGACCCCTGAGCCCACCTCGCCTGCGCCACCGACACCCACCCCGTCCTCGGCAGACACGCCAGACGATGGCCGACAGGAGCCGAAACCAGAGTCAATGCGCAACCCCGCGCCCGCCCCGAACGACGACGATCAACAGCAGCCGTCAGAAAGCCACGAGGCCGGTCCGCCACACGCCGTGCCGTCAGGGGACGAACCGGCCGTGGCGGACCCGGCAGGCGAAGGCGAGGACAGCAAATACGCCGCTGGAGATCGCATCGACGACGACGAAAGAAACGACGACGAGAGGGACGACGACGATCAGGACGCCGCCAGCAACGAGGTGGACGACGACGATCAGGACGGTCCCCGCGGCGACGGGGACTCGGAGGTTCCCAAGGGAACCGCGGAGGCAGTGGCCTACTGGCTGCGCAAAGACCCGAACATGGACCCTGAACTGCTTGCCGAGAGAATCGGCAAGTCGCTGCGCTCGGTCTACCGGTACCTACCGCCGGACTACCCCCGGCAGCCGGGGACCGCGAGGGAACGGACGCGACTACAGCCCGGCCCAGCGGGACACCCGAGCCGGAGCGAGTGACGCCAACAGGCGCGACGACGGCCAGCTGTCGGCGTGCAGGCCCGATGCAGAGACGGGTACGACTTGGCGTACAAGACTGCATCGGGGTCGGACGGCCTTCCGCTTGTCGGCTGTCTTGACGGCGTGGTTCGGCCGACGGTTCCGGTCGGCGACGGTGTGTAACGAGCGACCACCCAACGACACGCGCCTCGGCTCCCGCTTCTGTCGATGACCGGATGTCGATCGGGTGCCGTGACGCGGGTGCCTTTCCGGCGAACGCAGAAGCTGTCCCAACCGCACGCGTGAGCTGACGTCCGGCCCAGATGTGCGCCCTGCCGATGGGCTGACCGGCGGGCGCGGTGCCTCAAGCCATCGCGGGAAGGATGACCCGTTCCAGCACCGTGAGCGGGGTCCGCCACTGGTCGGGGTCGTCGTAGTTGCCGGCGGTGATGGCCGCGGTGAGGTCCAGGTGGGGCAGGACGAACAGGCGCTGGCCGCCGTTGCCCATGCCGGCCAGCAGTCGATGGCCCTCGATGGATTCGATGTACCACTGGTAGCCGTACTGCGCGCCCCAGCTGGTCTGCAGGCGTGGCTGGAGCATCGTGCGGATCCAGTCGGCGGGGACGACCCGCTGACCGTCCCAGGTTCCCTCGGCCAGCACCAGCTCGCCGAGCCTGGCCAGGTCGCGCGGCGCGAGTCGCAGCCCGGACGCGGCGGAGGCCACTCCGTCCGCGCCGGTCATCCACTCGAAGCTGCCGATGCCCAGCGGCGCGAACAGCACGGCCTGCGCGTACTGCGGCAACGACTGCCCGGTGCCGTCGGCGATCAGTCGGCCGAGCAGCGCCGTGGCACCGCCGCAGTAGGTCCATTGGGTGCCGGGCGGTTCGAGGATCGGCCGATCCAGGATGTACCGGTATCGGTCCGGTGCCAGCTCCATCGCGATCTCGGCGTTGGCTGGGCTGTTGTACGGGAGATCTTCGCGCCACTCCACGCCCAACGACATTGTCAGCGCGTGCTCGACGGTGAGCCGGGCACGCCGGGGGTCGGCCGCCAGGTCGGGGTACTGCGGGAACCGCGGCAGGAGCGGCTCCGCCGGCGGCGGGACCAGTCCTTCGCCGAGCGCGATGCCGTACAACAGGACGGTCACGCTCTTGGTGACGGACCGGATGTCGTGCAGGACCCCGGGCCCGAACTCGACGACGCCCAGCGAGTCGCCCCAGGCGAAATCTTCGCCGGCCCTGTAGTACTCCAGCACCGTTTGACCACCGCGAACCGCCGCGACGGCGTGCAGACCGCCGACCTGGCCAGCTTGGAGTATTTGGTCGAGACGGTCACGCAACTGCGTTGTCATGGGCACTCCGAGAGGGCGATGTCGGCCAGCGGAACAGCATGCTCGTTATAGCGGAATTTCCGCTTCTGGAGCGACCCGGTTGGGAGGAAGCCCAGCCCGGCCCGCCCAGCTGACCGCTGCAGCCACGATTCAGTCGTGAGAGACGGCCACACGCTGGCGCAGAGCCTCGACGTCGACGTCCAGGACGTGCCGGCCCATTTGATGAGATCGCTGTCGACGGTGCGCGGGGTGGTGCCGAGCACGAGCAGCACAACCCGCCACACCAAGCGGGACCTGCGGCCGCGCATCCGCATCTCCCGCTTGGTGTGCGCGGCCCCCACCAGCCGTAGCCGTCACGCTCCGTGGGCGGCCCCCAGGGCCGGCCGACGTCCGCAACTGTTTGATAGGCAGGTGATCGTGAGGCTCCAAATTCTGGGCGCGCAGCGCCTCGATCACTCTGCATATCAGGCGTTATGCGGCCCGTCAGGGCGAAGGTGATCGAAGATCACCCGCATAATGCCGATGAGCGGATACTCGATCAAGCGGTGAACGGCGTTTCGGGGGGAAGGTCGGCGTTGACTCAATCACCGACGCTGACTTGCCCACCATTGCTGATCGAGGACTACCTCGCCGGTGTCAAGCAGCGCCCGCTCGAACTCGCTGGCGTCGACCGCTCCCGCCAGTCCCTGCCGTGCGATGGCAATGACGTCGTCCGGCAACCAGACACCATGCGCCTCCAGGTAATGAGCAAGGCCCTCCGGCCACACGAAGTGTTCGCCATCAGTCAAGTCCGTATTACCGTTGGCCGCCCCGCAGATCCGGCACCGCGAATGCTCTGCCGTCGCGACGAACCAGGTGCCCGACCGGAGATACGCAACCACGGCAGTGCGTGCACCAGTAGGCACGCTCTCATCGATGAAGTCACGAACGTCCGGCAAGCTGTCCGACACCGACGAACCACGCCAGTACCCAATAGCTCGAAGGGTCCTGTGCATCACTGTCCCTACGCTTCACGGATCTGGGGCCGCGACTATATCGGGACCTCGTCCGACGTCGCACGTCAGCCTCGGCGTCCGCTCGTGCCGCAGTCCACGCGCCTCGCGCTTGCCGGAGTCGTCACGCTTCGTGGCCAGCCTCCGATCTCGATTGACGTCCGAACATGCCAATGTTCGGATGCCATCGAAGTACCTTGTCGGGCCCGAGGCCGCGACGAGGTCCCTCGCGGTTTGCGGCGTCTTCACCCGCCCCCAGCCGGGCCGGCGGTCCGGGCTTCGGGGCGGACCCACTCGCGGACAGGCGGCTCCTCGACATCGGGTTCGTCAGCGACGAGGCCCATCGCGTACGGGAAGAAACGCAACTCGTACCGGCGGCCGTCGTGCTGTTCCGTCGCGGCCAACTCCTCGAGTACCTCGAGCAGCCGTCGGCGCCGCTCGTCCGACAGGTCATCGACGTAGGCGGCACTGCTCTCCTGAAGCTTCACCGCCACGTGCGGGTCGACCTCCTCGTCTTCGCAGGTGTCCAGCCACCACAACAGGTCGACGACGAGACCGGTGACGGTCTTCAACGCCGCCGGGTCCGGGTCACCGGAAGCAAGCCGGTCGCGCCGCTCGGCTGGAAGCCGTTCGATCACCCAGTCGATGCTCTGCCGGATCGAGGCCACGACCTCTGGGTCGACTTGATCGTCCGGGTAGTCGTCCAGCCATCTGAGCAGATCGGCTACGAGGCTATGAAGCAGGCGTGCGAGTGCGGCATCACCGTCGGCGCCCATGGTCCGCGACCATACCTGGACCGGATTGTTCGAGCGGCACACCGGAGGACACCTAGTGTCCGAATCTGCCGCAGAGCGTGCGCGTCGCCAGCCGGGAGCCATTCACGTCGCGCCGGCTGCCGTGCGGCCCGCTGGCGTCCGGAAGCCAGTTGAAGAAATATGACACAAGGTGTCAGGATTTGGGTGGAGCATAGGTTCATCGGTCGGCGCCGGTGATAGGCGCGGACCACGGCACAGATAGATACGGAGAGACAAGGACCTCCATGCGCGAAACCCCAGAAGATCTCGAAAAGCTCCAAGCCCTCCTTGACGCCTCCCTCGCCGGCTCCACCTCCCACCTCCGCTCGATCATCAACACCGCACGCACACTGAACGCGGAGCAGCTCACCCAGGTCCTCACCGGCATGTGCACCCTCGCTCTGTCGAGCGTGACGGCGAAGGGTGAGCCGCGGATCAGCGGTGTGGACGGGCACTTCCTGCGAGGCAAGTGGTACTTCGGCACGGCGCGCGACGCCGCCAAGGCGCGCCATCTCTCGGCGCGACCCGCCGTCAGCGCCGCACATATGCGCGGTGAGGACCTCGGCGTCTTCACACACGGCAAGGTGGAGATCCTCAACCCCCAGAACGGCGACCAGGCCACGGACTGGCCGGACGTGCTCGCGTACTTAAAGGACTTCTACGGCGACGACCCCTTCGACTGGGACAACGACGTGGTCTACTACCGGCTGCATCCGCACTGGATGACCGTCTATGCCCCAGACATCGCAAAGCTCACCGTGGCGTCCCAGCCCTGATCCACAGCACGGCCAACCGATGCGCGTCCAAGACCCGCTTCGTCAGAGGTCTCGTTACCGCCTAGCCAAGGGCGAACCGTTCAAGCCGGGAGGCGGCCTGTTCGCTTCGGACAGGCCGATAGCATCCGCGATGTCCTGGACGAGCTTCAGCTCGTCGGGAACGTCCGCCGGTCACGGCTGGCGACCCGGCCAAGAGCCCCGGCGGACGAGTCGATCAAGGTGGTCGAGCAGTTTCACCTCGCTTCGAAACAGCCGCTCACGCTCGGATGCTGGCATCTCGGCGAGCAGGTCCGGGACACGTTCGTCCTGCGGCACAAACACCATCGTCCCGGAGTACTCACGGCAGCTCGAGCACCACGCCAAGCCGACACAGCGCTCGTAGAGACCGTCAGAGGGTGCGTAGAAGCGGTACCTGTAGGAGTAGATCTCACCGGCACACGCATCGGCGCTCCCAGCACGAGCCCCATGAATCGTGCTGACCTTCGACCATGCCCACCTGGCAGCTCTGCGTCCCATGATCTTGATCTTTCCCGGGCTACCAAGCGGGCCGCCATCCGGATCTGCCGCGGATCGTGCGTGTCGGCCGCTCCACCCGAAATCACTTTCGGTGACCACCTCCGCACTGGGCCCACCTCCCGGCCGAGCGAACGAGGGTCATTTGCCGGATTGAGCAGATCGCCCGAATCCAATGATGAGCGCAGCCACAACACCAATGATCCCCATGGCGATACCACCGGCCGCCAGCGAGACGATAGCGATCAGAACGCCAGTCGCGACGGAACCTACGAAAAGTATGCCGCCAAGCGCTCCCCATTGGCCCGGAGTCAGCTCGACCGCTCCGCGCCGGATCGCGTACCGAGGCTTCTCATCCACGCTGATCATGGTGGCACGAACTCGGCTTCATGACAATCGATGTGGTCGCCATCCACTCCTGCCGCCGACCGCGCTTCACCACCAGGGCTCCCGACACCCTCGGTAGCCGTGAGCGACCGCGCGTCCAGGTGTCAGGAAGTCCGGTCGTGCCGATGAGCGTGCATGTGATCTTGCTGATGTAGGTGCGTTACGTGCACATCGTGGGCATGGCGAGATCGCGGCTTGACCCGTGGCGTCCATTCATACAGATGGCGGGCCGAACTACTTCAGAACACTTATGTTGGTTTGTGTCGAGGTACCGACGCCGCAGGCGTCAGTCGCGGCATGGGCGGCAGCGGCGAGGACACGGGCGAGGCTTGGAACGCTTGGATCATGAGTGCGGCGAAGCGCCGGGAGGCCGCGATTCGTGCTGACGGTGTACTCGCGTGGATGCCGTCGTTGGCCATGATCATGAGGATCAGGTCATCCAGGACAACGTCAGGGCGCAGTCGGCCGGTGTCCTTGACGCGGCGGATCAGTTCGGCTGCGGAGGTCAGCGAGGACGTGCGGATCGCGGCGAAGTTTATCGCGCGCGGGAAGGTGGCCTTGAAGGCCGTGGTGAAGCCATGGTCGCGTGCTTGCAGCTCACAGAGCTTCTCGACCGCAAGGCAGAAGCCGTGCCAGGGATCAGGGTCGGCGATCCCTTCGTGCAGCGCCAACCGCCACGCGAGCATCTGCTCGGTGAACGCCTCGGCGAGCAGCATCTCCTTGGTGGGGAAATGGCGGTAGACGGTCGCGGGCCCGACCTCGGCGCGTCGGGCGATCTCCCGGACCGGCACGTCCAGGCCATCGGCGACGAACACCGCGCGGGCCGCGTCGAGGATCCGGTCGTGGTTGTCCCGGGCATCGGAACGAAACTTGTGAGGCAAACGAGCGGTCACCGCTCTCACTTTAGTTGGCCGCACGGGGGTGTCCGTTACGGTCCGCTGAGCAGTCCTGATCGAAAAGAACACGGCGACGATAGGGCGGACCATGACTTCCAGCAGGCACGACGGAGACACCTGGGACCTGGTGTCCAGCGTCGGGGCGACCGCCACCATGGCCGCGATGGCCCGGGCGATAGCGACCCGCGCGGATCCTTCGCTCATCGACGACCCGTTCGCCGAACCGCTCGTCCGGGCGGTCGGCGTCGACGTCCTCACCCAGCTGGCGGCCGGTGAACTGCCCCCGAACGACTTGGTCGATCATGTAGCGATCGACGGGGCCAAGGTACGTACCAAGTTCTACGACGAGTTCTTCCTCGATGCGACCAACGCGGGCATCACGCAGGTCGTGATCCTGGCCTCAGGGCTGGACTCCCGCGCGTACCGACTGCCCTGGCGAACCGGGACCGTGGTGTATGAAGTCGACCAGCCGCAGGTCATCGAATTCAAGACCCGCACACTGGCCGAGCTGGGCGCTGCGCCCACCGCCGACCGCCGAGTAGTTGCGGCCGATCTGCGCGACGATTGGCCCACAGCACTACGCACCGCCGGATTCGCCCCGGTCCGGCCGACCGCGTGGAGCGCCGAAGGCCTGCTGGGCTACCTGCAGCCCGAAGCGCAGGACCGTCTGCTGGACACCATCACCGAACTCAGCGCCTCGGGAAGCTGGGTGGCCACCGAAAGCAGACCCAACCCGCAACCGGGCGACGAGGACAAGACGAAGGAAGGCCTGCACCGCATCTCCGACCGCTGGCGTGCGCACGGGTTCAATCTCGACCACGCGAGGCTGCGATATTTCGGTGAGCGCAATGAAGCGGCTCCCTACCTGACCGGCCGCGGCTGGGCGCTGAACGGGATCAGCATCCGAGACCTGTTCGCCGCCAACAACCTTCCGCCTCTCAAGGACGACGGCTTGCGCATGGGCAACGTGCTCTACGTCAGCGGCACTCTCAGCCAGACCACGATGTAGTAGGTACGCCGGCATGACCACCGGCTGGGCACGTGGGATCGTCGAATGAGCCTGTCCGCCCGGTCGACCACCTTGGCAGGCCGCCAATGCACTCTTCTGCCGCCGACAGTGCGCGAACCGCCGACGGCCGAGGCGTCACTCTGCGCGCATCAGCCTCCGGCTCCGATCATCGGTGCCCCGTGCGCGCTCGTGCCCATGAGGGGACGTCACCTGTCGGTTCGGAGCGGACGGTTGACCAGTGGTCGGTGCCGTCTGGCGTAGGTGAGCCCTGGGGATCAGCCGGTACTCCGGCCAGTCGAATGGGTGGTCAGCGCTGCCGGTTCAGCGCGGCGGTCATGAGCTCGCGCAGCTCCGGCTGCTCCAGGTCGCACGGTTGGCGGATTTTGATGTGTCGGTGCACCTTGCCCGTGCCTTCCATCAGGCCGGCGGGGTCGGGCAGCCCGACACCGCCGGACAGGCCGAGGGTGACGTGCTTGCTGTGCGGCCCGACCACAAAGACCAGCCCTTTGTACCCTCTGCTGCTACCGAAGCCGATGTAGCCGTTGTCCACGGTGACCACCGCATCCGGATACACATGCAGAACAAGCGCACACAGCTGCCGCCCCAGGTCGGCGATCCGCGGCTCCCGCGCGGCGAGTAGCCGCTCTACCTCGTCGTTCATGACCCTCCCCGTACCAGCCGGTTGAAACTTTATATCCACCGTGGATATATTCGCAACCTATCGTCAGGACCACGAGGAGGATGCATGATCACCAATCTGAACACGGTTTCGCTCTACGTCCGCGACCAGCAGCAGGCGAAGCAGTTCTATGTGGACACGCTTGGCTTTGAGCTCACCACAGACGCGGACATGGGCGAGATGGGCCGGTGGATCGAGGTGGCGCCCAAAGGCGCGCGAACCGGCGTCGTGCTTGCTGACGCCGCAGCATTCGACAAACAGGATCGGGTAGGCAGGTCGGCCGACGTAACGCTGCATTGCTCAGACGTGCATGCGCTGCACGCCGAGCTGGCCGGCAAGGGCGTGCCGGTGACGGAGCCGGAGACCCAGCAGTGGGGCACGTTCATCAAGGTCACCGACCCGGACGGGCACGAACTGCTCATCTCGCAGCAATAGCGGCCGGACCACGGCTACCAAATGAGTGACCCGTTGACGCCGGCGGCGTTCGCGTTGCTGCTGGCGTTGACCGAAGGCGAACGGCACGGGTACCGGTTGATCTCCGACGTTGAGCGACTCACCGCAGGAGAGATCATCTTGGGCCCGGGAACCCTTTACCGGACCCTGCAGCGGATGCGGGTTGACGGGCTGGTTGTCGAGATCCCTCCCGACCAGAACGCGGTGCGCGCCGACCGGCGTGCAGAACGGCGGCGCGGCTACCGCATCACCGCGGCCGGACGGGCGGCGGTCCGGCACGAGGCCCGTCGCCTCGCCACCGTGCTCGCCAGCGACGCCGCACAGGCCCTGTTACACGACGACGACGAGGACAGATGAACCCATGACCGGCGGCGTGCCCACGGAGTTCCCCGGCGTAACCCCGCAACTGACGGTACCCGACACCGACATGGCCGTGCAGTTTTACCGCGAGGCGTTCGGCGCCGACGAACTGCTCCACAATCGCGGGCCGGACGGTCGTGTCATGCACTGCGAACTGCTCGTCAACGGCGGGCGGCTGCTGCTGCACGACGAGTTCCCCGAAAACGGTCACCGCAGTCCGCAATCGCTGGGCGGTACCGCGGTGACACTGCACCTGTACGTCGCCGACGTGGACGGGTCCTTCGCCACCGCCGTGTCCGCAGGCGCCGAAGCTCTGATGCCGCCGACGGACGCGTTTTGGGGCGATCGGTACGCCATCATCCGCGACCCGTTCGGCCATCGATGGTCCCTAGCCACCCAACACGAGGACCTATCCACCGCCGAACTCGAGGAACGCGCTGACCGCTGGGCCGACGCTACGGACCATCGGCCAAGAAGGTCGGGCCACTTACCCTAAAGTCCGAAGAACAAGATCAGCTGCCCAGATCTGCCGCCACCCGTGCGCGCCATCCAGCCCGAGCGGTCACGCTCCGTGGCCCGGCCTCCGGGTCGGTCGACGTCCGGAACTGCCGATGAGAGTGCGTTCCCGCAACCATTCAGCAGGTTTCCAAGAGTGGCTTGATCTTGCTGGTGGTTCTGGGCATCCTGGGCGTCGCGTCCGACTCGCCGTCCGTTCTTGGGCGCGTTGTCGCGGTCGAAAATGCGGGGCGCGCAGAGCGCCGATAGCGCACACTCGCGATCATGCTGGCATCGGTTCGAAGCGTCGCGGACCTGGCCGCTGCGCAGGCGCAGGGTCATCGGGTCAAGTTCCTGTTCTTCTGGGGGCACCAGCCCGAGCGTGACGGTAGCGTCGGCGCGGGCTGCTTGAGCCAGTGGTGGCCGGCGCCGTTCACCGCCGACGGACTACGGTTCGCCACCGCAGAGCACTACATGATGTGGCGCAAGGCAACGCTGTTCGGTGACCGTGCGATGGCCGAGCAGATTCTTACCGCGCCGCATCCCCACGCCGCCAAGGCGTTGGGAGGACGCGTCGCAGGTTTCGATCAGCAGACCTGGGGCGAACACCGCTTCGCGATCGTGGTGGCCGGTAACGTGGCGAAGTTCGGCCAGCATCCCGCGCTGCGGGCATTTCTGCTGGCTACGGGGCAGCGGGTCCTCGTGGAGGCCAGCCCAGTCGACCGGATCTGGGGTATCGGCCTGAACCGCGACGATCCGGCTGTTACCGACCCCAGCCGTTGGCGAGGGCTCAACCTGCTCGGATTCGCGCTCATGCAGGTACGTGAGGTGCTCAAGGATCAACCGGAGCGGTAGTTCCCGCACAGCACGGATCTGCCGCCGACCGTGTGCGACGCCATCAGCCGAAGCTGTCACGCTCCGTATCCTGGCCTCCCGCGCCGACCGAAGACCGGACATGCCGATGTGAGTGCGTTCGCTGCTGTTCCCCTACGAGTGTTACTGGAGCAGGTTGAGCT
>NZ_JBHSPR010000083.1:0-3126 GCF_042658085.1 Plantactinospora solaniradicis
GGTTCCGATTCCTGCTCCGCGACCGCGACGGCAAGTACACCGCCCCCTTCGATCACGTCTTCACCGCCGGAGGCATCAGCGTGGTCAAGATCCCACCCCGGACCCCACAGGCCAACTGCTTTATCGAACGCTGGGGCCGCAGCCTCCGCGGCGAGTGCACCGACCACGTGTTGATCTACAGCGAGCGACACGCGCTGACCGTAGTCGGCGAGTACGTCAACCATTTCAACGACCACCGGCCGCACCAAGGGCGGCAGCAGCGGCCACCCAACCATGACCCAGCCGTCATCATCCCAATTGACAAGCCCATACGCCGCCGAAAACGCCTCAGCGGGGTGATCAACGAGTACCACCGAGCAGCCTGAACTGATCATCAAAACTCCAGGTCACCACCGTTGCACGAGTTTTGGCACGGCACAGGGGTTCCACACAGGCGAGCGCGAGCGTGAGAATTCCGGCAATGTGACGGACTTCGACTTCATTCTCACATTACAATGCACTCACATTGGTGGGAGTAGCGCCGGACGGGCATGATTGCCGCATTTAGGCGGCGGGGTGGATGGCCTGTTCCACGGCTTGCAGCACATTCCGGCGTAGCTCATCAACCCGAACGACCACCGTCTCACCCGACGGTTGGGGGCGGGCGGCACGCTCGACCAGGCCACGGATGACCACCGACGGGTTCGTGCCCTGCCGGACGGCCTCGGCCTCCACCCAGCGGGATGCGTCCTCGGGGAGCCGGATTGAATGGACAATCATCGCTGAACGGGGGGTGTGTTCAACCTCGGCGCCACTCCAGTCCCGATCTTCGAGTGACCGGAGCGCATCTTCACGGCTGCCCATCAGGATTCCCCCTTCATCATTTTTCGAATGGCATCAATCTCTTCCTGGTCGAGGTACCGGCCGCCGACCACGAGGTAGGCGTCGTCGGTTTCCTCGATCAGGGCGATGGTGAGCCACCGGCCGTCCCGGTCGGGTGCCGCGATCCGGAGGACGGCTCCGGTGTGGTGGCGGACCCGGTGGTGGGCGCGTTTGAGGATGTGGAGGGCGTCGCGCCAGTCGATCCCAGCCGCCGCGAGGTTGGCGTAGCTAGGGCCTGTGTCGAAGTCGGTGCCAGGGCTTGAGCTGGTTGGAGGATCTTCGCGTGTCGGTGTTCGAGATGCGGCGAGGTCTCCGGTAGATGGTTCAGCGACCAAGCAGAACCAGACATCCGGAGACCTCGTGGACACCGTAGCGGTGACGAGGCGGTTCGGCCTGACCGACGCCCAGTGGGCGGTGCTGAAGCCCTTGCTGCCGACCCCGAAGCGGCCGGGTCGACCGTCGTTGTGGAACAGGCGGCAGTTGATCGACGGGATCCGGTGGCGGATCCGGGTCGGCGCCCCGTGGCGGGACCTGCCACCCGAGTCCGGGTCCTGGTCGGCGGTGTACGCCTTGTGCCGACGGTGGCAACGGGGGCAATGCTCTCCGTGACGCATTGAGCGGGCTCGACTGGCGGGTGAACGCCGCTGGTGCCCGACTCGTCGTGGCCAGCTGAGTACGGTTGCCGACACTGTCGCGGCCACCGCCGGCCGTGGTCGGACCGACAATCCGTGGTGACCTGCCCGCCGCACGGGTACCGGAAGAGGACGGCAACCGGACGGACAGAATGGCGACTGCATCCCGGCGCCGGTCCTGGCACCCTACGTTCTGCCCGGGACCCGAATCCCATTTCCCGGATCGCAAGGTGCGATGTCGCACCTGCGCGGATCAGGAAAGGACATCGATGGACAAGAATAGCGGAGTCTGGCGTCGGATCGCTGCCGCGACCGTGTCGGCCGTCGTGGCGTGCGTCGGACTCGTCGTCGGGGCGCCGGCTGCGGCGTCGGCCTCGCCATCCATTGCATCTCCCGCCACCCAGCGGTCGCAGGTGGCCAGGGTGGCTCCGGGGCTGATAAACGCGGTGGTGTCCTGCTCCGCTGGCAAGGTGGCGACCGGCGGCGGCGCCGCGGTGGTGGGCGAGCCGGCCGGCGAACACCACGTGAGCATCAAGGAGTCCGGACCGGGTAGCCTCGGCGGCAAGAGCGTTTGGTTGACCTCGCTGCTGAACGGTGACATCGTTGCGCACCAGATCCGGTTCTACGCCGTGTGCATCGACCCTCCAGTCGGCTACGAGACGGTGGTCACGTCAGTCAGCGTGCCCGGAAACACCGTCGATTCCATCAGCGCGATGTGCCCGGCCAGCAAGCGCGTGATCGGCGGCGGTGTTCAGGTCATGGCCGCCAGCGGTAATCCGTCCGCCGCGCTGCTCCAGGAGTCCGCACCGAACCTCAGCGACGGAATCAGGTGGGCGGTGATGGTGAAGAATACCGCCGCCACTCCGCGTACGTTCCTGGTCACCGCCGTCTGCGCCAAGACTCCGGCCGGCTACGTCGACCTCAGCCAAGACCTTCAGGTGAACCCCGGTTCGTTGGGGTGGGGCACCCTGGCCTGCCCGTCGGGTACCAGGCCGCTCAGTGGTGGTGCCAGGGTCACCGCCGGGTCCACCGGAGACCACAAGACGGTCGTCGCCGAGTCCGCACCGTACGACGTCGCACTCCTCCAAAAGGGTTGGGTGGCGGCCATGCGGAACAACGACAGCGTGGCGCGCTGGTTCCAGCGCAGCGTGATCTGTGTCACCGCGCCGCTTGGGTACGAGATCACCTCCGTGCTGGCGTGATTAGGTCCAGCCACACGAGGGTGCGGCGGATCGGCGGCCCGGTCTGGCGGCAACGGTCCCCGCGCTCCTCGACCGACTGGGATACGGGCCTCGATAGGCGACGGAACGACCGAGGCTGCCCGAGCACCGAACCGAGCTCCGTTGACGGACTCGAATTTACGGAATTGCCGTACCTGACGACGAAGCGGCAGCCTTGCTTGGGCAGCAGGAATCTGCCGCACCTCCGAGCGTGCGGTCCGGGCGAGACACGAAGGGTGGGCAAGCGGTGAAGCCCGGCAGCGGCAAGTAGGCACGCAACTGTGGGAGAGACCGCGCGATGGATCGCTGCGGTTACTCCCCCGACGATCCCGGCGTTCCTCCTGCTCATGGCCCTAGTAGTACTTTGTCACCTTTCGGGTGAATGGCCGTCACCTTTGGGCTGTTGATTCGTG
>NZ_JBHSPR010000084.1:0-105441 GCF_042658085.1 Plantactinospora solaniradicis
TGTCGCCGCCGTGGTGTCCCCAGCACGGTCGCCCTGGCCCTGACTGCCCTACCCGCGTCGCGAGCCCCGGCAGGTTCGTCGCCGGCTACGCCGGGAGTTGTGTGCCGAGCTGGTCGACGCGCTCGACGACAGGAGACCTCATCCCCCGAGCCAAGAAGAGGTGCGCAAAGCCAGGCTGTAAAGAGGTCGCCCCCTGCAAAAGACACAAGGTCTGGAAGGAATCCTCTGGCACCCGGCAGTTACCGGGAAACTGGTCGACTCTCAAAAAGCAGGCGCGAAATTTCGCGACAAAAATCTGTGTTTTTTGCGGCCTCCGTGATCCTGGTGGACAGGTGGACCATGTCATCAATCGCGCTGAGGGCGGCACTGACGACCCGAGCAACCTCGGGTGGGCCTGTGCCAGGTGCCACGACCGGAAGACCGAAGAGGAGAAGCTGAGAGGCATCCTGAGGGCACAAAAAAAGAGCCCGCCTCCCCCGAAGGGGAGACGGGCTCTGTGAGTCAGGGCGGGTCAGTCGACACCGAAACTCTCTTGCGCTTCCGCAAGTAGGATGTCTATCGCCCGTTCTTTCGTGATGTCTGGATTGGACTTCAGAGTTTCCGCGACTGCATGCAGTCGCGCCATCTGCTGTTTTACGGCCTCGTCCAACACGGCAGCCTTGAAAGTCTCAAGTACTTCAGTACCCATCTCTCCTCCTACTGCTGGCTGATGTTGATACCGACCCCTGCGTAAACGAAGATGGCGAAGGCTAGCGACACGTATCCGAGCCCCAAGCCCCAGCCGGCCATAACTCTACCCCTGAGGTCCGGCGCTGCCTGAATCTCTCGCCGGGCGAGATGCCCGGTGATGATCGCAGCAACGGGGATGACCAACGTCCCGGCGCACCACGGCACCGAGACAATCCCGAGCGCAAGGCTCCAAATCGCGAGACTGGACCTTTGTGGCCTATGGGGCGGATACATCAAAAATCCCTACACTCTCGATCGCGGCCTCAATCGCCGGCCAGTTGGCCGACGGCAGCGACATCTTACGACCTCCGATCAACAACCACACTGGACTATCTCCGGGGTTCCGGGAGAGGACATTTCTCAGCCACTCAAGTTCCTCCTGAGTCACCCGACGTGTCGTCCCCAGCTCGATCGGCTGAGTCGTCAGCGCTACCCCTAGGTATTGCTGCTCCCACTCGCGGCGGGTCGTCGTGGAGTACATCCCCCGGGGCCAAACCGGGAAAGTCGGCTCCAACAGACTCCGCTGACCGAAGGCACTCTCCGCTCTCCACCGAATCGCCCTCGCTGCTAGCTCCGTCTGTTGGACGTACAACTCTTCTCGACGCGGACACAGGGTGTCCAGCGCCCCGGACGCCACCAGGGCTTTCAGCGTCCCCAGCGATAGGGCTCTCTGGTCGACACGTGAGAAAAAGTCCCGCAGAGACGAAAACGGCCTGGTCCCCCGGGTTTCCTCGATTCCTGCGTATACAGATGCTCCCACCCCCTTAATCGCCCCAAGTCCGTAGTGGATCCCCCCGTCTCCGGGGGAGAATCCGAAGCCACCGTTGATGCTTGGCGGCAGTATTCGCAGTCCCATACGAGCACACTCGGCGAGGTATTCCGGTAGCCGGTCTTGGTCATCAGAGACGCTAGTAAGCGTCGCGGCCATATACTCCACCGGGTGATTCGCCTTGAGATACGCCGTCCAATATGCAACCAGCCCGTATCCGGCACTGTGCGCCTTGTTGAACGAATAATCCGCAAAAGGCACCAGCACTTCCCAGAGCGCCGTAAGCGATTCAGCGGAGTAGCCGCGACGCAAGCCAGCAGCCTCGTAGTTAGGTCGCGTAGCGTCCATCTTCTCAATGTTCTTTTTCCTCATCGCGTCGAATAGTAGGGCAGCCTCGGCATAGCTCCACCCGCAGATGATGTTAAGAACCTGCAATACCTGCTCCTGGAAGACAATCAGTCCGTAGGTCTCTTCTAGGGCCGGACGAAGCGCCTCTCCCAACTCAGGATGAATTGCCCAGTCATCTGACCAGACACCACCGTTCGTGTTTTTTCGATCGGCGTAGTAATCGTCAGCGTCGGCACCCATAGGACCGGGACGGAATAGTGCGAGCAAGGCGAGAATATCACCGAATTCAGAGGGTTTGAGACGTCGAAGCAATCTCCGCATTTGAGTGCCGTCAAGCTGAAAGCATCCGAGGCTGTACCCCTCGGAGAGCTGTTCGTACGTCTTTCGGTCATTGCATTCTCCTGGGAGTAGCGGGAGCGTCAGCGCGACCCCGCGTTGCTTCAAGAATTTCAGAGTGTTGGCGACGATGGTCAAATTTCGCAGCCCTAGGAAGTCATACTTCACTAGGTACTCCTCCATGACGTGATCGACGTAGCCGGTCACCAGAGGTCCGACGCCGCCAGGTCGACGAAGAGGGATCGACCTCTCCACTCGGTACCCTGGCGGAGCAATACCTACGGCGGCAGGGTGTACGCCCTGGCCGCGTATGCGCCCGAACAGCCCCTCAGCGGTGTCGTAGACCTCATCCCTCAGACCTGTGTAGTCGGCGAGGTCTACCGGCCTGCCGGCCTTCGGCTCGGGGAGCTGCCTGGCGTACGCCTGGCCCTGCTCGAAGGTCTTGCCATGGACGCGCGCCGCAGCACCTAGCGCGCCTTTGGCTCCGAAGGTCAGGTAGGTCCCAAACTGGACGACATTATTGTCTCCGTACAGCTCTCGAATGATCTCGATAACCCGGTCGCGCTTGTCGTCCTGGACGTCGATGTCAATATCTGGCATCCCGAGCCGGTTGGGGTTCATGAACCGTTCGAAGATGCCGCCGTGAGCAACCGGATCGAGGTCTGTAATCCCGAGGGCATAGACGACCAAACTGCCACCGGCGGAACCTCTGCCAGGTCCGACAAGAATCCCCTCCGCCTTTACCGCCTCGATGATGTCGGCTTCGACGAGGAGATAATCGGCCGCGCCGGGGATGTTGCAGATCGTCTCTAGCTCGTACTGGAGCTGTCGTCTGTCCTGCTCTGTCGGAAAGCCCTGGCGACGCTGGATGAGTCCGGCATTTGCCCTAGCATGTAGATAATCTTCGGCGAATTCGAATTCATCGGGAAGTCGGGCGACTGGGAATTGAAGTCCCTCCTCGAAGACCTCGTCGTAGCTCCCGATTTGTTCAGCGACAACAAGCGTATTACGACTGGATTCCTTGGGCAGCCCAAGGCTGTCCATTTCGCGAGCAGGGCGCAGAGAATAATTGCCGTCGCCAAACGACATCGCCGGCCTGGCAAGCGTCGACTGAGTTTGAACGCAGAGCATAGCGCGATGAGTGGGAGCCGAGAGAGTATCGAGATAATGGACGTCATTCGTCAACACCGTTCCTAGTCCATGACGCTTCGCGAGTGCGATGAGTTGTTCGTTGAGGTCTGTCTCCCACGGGTTGCCGTGGGACATCACCTCTATCCAGTACCGACCTCGGAAGGTCTCGGCGAACCAGGCCGCCGTCTCATCCGCCTCGTCGAGCTGGCCGAGGCGCAGCCGTGTCCCCAGCTCCCCGCCGACACACCCGGAGAGGATGATGAGATCCTGTCCGTACATCCTCAGCAAATCTCGATCAACCCGAGGTTTCGAGTAGAAGCCTTCGGTGTAGCTGAGGTGCTGTAGCTCGAAGAGGTCTCGTAGGCCATCGGGACCTCCAGCGAGGACAGTGAGGTGCGTGTACGCGCCTCCACCGGAGACGTCAGCCTCTCCCCCATCGGCCCACCGGACCCGAGTCCGGTCCCTGCGGTCGGTGCCAGGAGTTAGGTAGATCTCGCTGCCGATGATGGGTTTCACCCCGACGCGGTTGCACTCTTCCCACAACGTCCGACCGTCGTTGGCGTTGCCGTGGTCCGTTCCAGCCAACGCGGGCATTCCTAGTCTGGCGGCACGGTCCGCATATTCCCTAAACTTCCCCGCTCCGTCAGTAATGGACTTTTCTCCGTGGACGTGCAGGTGGGCAAATTCATCGGGCACGGGTTTCCCATCGGGTGCTGGCAAGCTTTCGAACTTCGTCTTCGTCGGGATAGAGGGCTGGGACAACGTAAGAGGGGTTCATGACATGCGGTCCGCTCAGAAGTTCTTCCGTGTCTAGCCGAGCTAGCTCCAGCTCCGCCAGCGCCATTTCCAGTTTCCACAGTGCGTCGCCAAGCTCCTGTCTCAACCTCCTGTTTTCTTGGATCACCCTCGCCTCGGGCACCTCTACCACCCGTTGCGTCGTCGTGGTTGTCTCCACGATCCGTAGGTGCCGTCCGGGGACAACATCTGTCATGGCAGTCTCACTCTCCCTTCTGCGATTTCCGCCGAAATCTGCACCGAAAACCATGCGTCATCAGGGTTTAGCCTCCGCTCTCGCAAGATGAACCTTTCAAACGCAAGCGCCGTTCTCAGACTCATCCGAGGACAATGTCCTAGGGACTCGTACGAGCCGTCATATATGTAATCCCCGGCTACCAGGGCGCCATCGGTCGTTTCGGACCGAACCGGGCGGGGGGAATTGGTAGGGGTACTCACTACGCTGCCTAACTCTGAGAGGAGTGGGTCCGGGCTGTGGCCCAGGGTCCAGGGGAGGAAAAACACGTCCGCTCGCGTCGTGGCTGTGGCCAACGGGCGAGGGAGGTCCGCGACAACGCGGCGAAGTGTGCACGTATCACATCCTGCAAAGGTCGTCAACGAGGGCACCGAGTGACTTGAACCATAGGTGCTGCTACCATGTTGCTGCGAAAATTTAGAGAATTCGCAGTATGGAAAGCAGACTTCGGCTACAGGGGGTTCGTGTGCCTAGACAAGCGGGAATGCAAGATCCATGGTCGGCGAATCTATTGAGGCGAGCACCGAGAGTCGTTGGACAACAAATCCACATCTACTCGGAACTACAGCGTCCCGGCAGCGAGCACCACAAGCGCATCGTCGAAAGTGCGCTCCCGCTGTCTCGCGGGCCATGGCTCTTGAAGGCGCTAGTAAAAGAGCTAGTAGCGCACGCCGAAGAAGATTCGGCGCTAGCCGAAGCTCTGGGCCAGGTTGAGCGAGCCCTGACCGCTAGCCCGGTGGCCGAAGTCGAAGAGTAAAGGCAGCGCGTGGCCAGACCGGACAGCGGCTTGAGGCGGGCGGGCTGTCCGGTCTTTTGGTGTTCGGACCGGACCAGACCGCGTGAGGACCGGACTGTTGTCGACAGCCACCGGACCCACGCCAGCTCGGACCGGACCCCCAAGGCGACTGTGACTTAGGGTAGCGAAACCGGACACTAGGACCTCCCTGGCTCAAAGGGCGCTTAATGTCCAGCTAAGGTAACAGTCCCGGTCGTGAGACCTCCTCGGGTTGCCGGTTGGCGCCAAGATCTATCCGTATGGCGCACACGGACCCCCCGGCCAGTTGACCGGGGGGTCACTCTGTGCTAGTGCATGATCACCCCGGATGATCCCTCTGGCGGAGGTAGCGGAGCCTCCCGACTCCCAGCCACACCACCGCGCCGCAGAAGACTACGACAAAACAACAGCAAGCTTCCATTATCTTTCCCCAGAAATGGGGAAAGGCCACCCCCTACAGGGAGTGGCCTTTCCGGCTGTGCGGTATTCAGTTGTTCTGTAGTGCCGTCATCTCGCGTGCATGACCGGCAGCAAATGCGTTAGCGAAGTCGGTACCGTCCGCCGGAGTGTGCTGATCCAACTCGGTGAGCAACTCCATCATTCGGACGCTGTAGCTGTCGAGATCGCCAGCCGCGCTCGTGCGGAACCTTTGTGCCCCCTGGGCTACCAACTCCGGTAGGTTCCGTATTACGGCCTCGACAGCGGTAGCCGGAGATGCCGCCCCCAACGGGGCGATGTCCAGGGCTAGGTTTCGCTTCGACGTAACCAGGTGCTCCAACTCTTCGAAGACAGCCAAGAGCCTCCCGGCAGTCTCGGCGTACTCAGTGCTCACTCTCTACCCTCCAACCGGTACCCACGTGATGTGACCGTTGACGGCCGTCGACTCCGTGACGCACCCCACACAGAGGATGGGCGGTCCGTCATTCTTCTGCATCCGATGCGTAGCGACCCCGGTCCCATCATCCCACCGGCCCATGCACGAGCGCCCACCCTTGACGCTCGGTACTTCGACGGTCTTCGTGGGCCTGGCGGTGGAGCTGGCCGCCGCAGCCACCGGCACAACCGGCGGCACAGCCGCCTTTGTCGCCCTGCGCTGCCTCGGGGCCTTCGTCGACGTCGCCGGCTCCGCCGGCTCCTGGGCGTCGCTGAAGGTCGCGGCCGGCGGTGCGCTGACGGGCTTGGTCACCTTGACGTCGGTGGCGGAGGTCTTGATGGTTGCAGCCGCTCCCACCGACCCCGGGGTGACGTCCTTCTGCGCATCCCGTACCCGCCAGTGCTCGCGGATCTGCTCTCGCATCTTGTCCTCACCCAGCCGAGGCGGGAATTTCACCCCGATTCCCTTAGCGTATTCGCGTAGGGAGTCCTTGCTCATTCCGTCGATGTCCTGACGGTCAGTCTTCGTCTTGCTGGCCACTACTTTCCCCACTTCTTTTCGAGTGCTTCTAGCACTGGACGTACGGCACCCTCTGTCGGATAGCCGCGTTCGGTGTATTCCTCTAGGACAGCATCCTTTGAGATGGCACTGCCCAGGGGAACGTCACCGCTGATGATCTTAACCCACCAGCGCCAATTTCCTACCATGATCGGCTGCGTTGGGTCAATACTTGCCTTCCCGTTGTAGACCATCCACCGGTTTGCCCCGAGGTCTACCCACTGACAGTGCAGCCACGGATAATCCGCCCTGATCTCTGCCACGGTCTGCCGGATGTCTCGCCCGACAATCGGCACTTCGCCCTCTCCTTCCTAGCTAGCCAACCGGCCACACAGCCGCGAGGCTGTGTGGCCTATTGGTTCTCTAGGCAAGAGCTTTTTGTAGGTTGCTGATCAGAGTCTCCGTCTCCTCTCGCGACAGATGTACCGATACATCCGCCCGGAAGTCCGACTCTGTAGTGATGGGTAGCTGCGCAGAGATGTACGCACCGTCGCGGTACGTACTCTTCTCCGTCCGGATAAAGCCGCTGCTCTCCGTGCGTAGGGTGTCCCAACCCTTGACCATCTTCACTCTCCCTTGAATCGATATTCGACGACTTCCGGATGCCCGTGATACGGAGACAACCGTTTTTCGCTGACGGCGTAGAAGTAATACCTGTGCAGCCATGACTCCGGATTTGGTCGCTGCATCTTCCCCAACATCTTCAAAGCGTCTTGCCTCGCCCGACCGGTCAGCCGGTCGCCCCGGAGTAGCGGTAGACGCTCGGCTACAGACTGCATAGCCGCCGGTATTCCTCTAAGACCCGATCGACCTGGTCCCGAGCAAATTCCAGCTCTCGGATATTCTTTTCCGGGGTGCCGTCCATATAGAGCATCCTCACCCCGGTCTCGGAAAGCACCGTTGCCTGCTGCTCCACCGTTCCGGCCAGCTCGATCAGCCGGTTTTTCATAGCTCCCACTTCTTTACCTCCGATAGGTAGTCACTGAATGATTCGGCCCGGCAATGCACGTTCGCATTGCCGGGCCGGACGGACTCAATGGCTACCGCGCGGGTTACTTCCCCTCGATTTTGATTCCGTACTGCTCACCGACGTACAGAAGAAACTCTTCCGCCGTGTCGAGAGTGGCATCGTCCAACTCTTGTCCGTCGACCACGTCCTGTAGTGCGTGCACAACACCGACCAAAACATGGGGAGTGAAGGTGTGTACGTAGTCCGTCCCCCGCTTCAGGATCTTCTGAGCCAGCGCCTCTGCGGCGTAGCTGTCGAAGGTCTCGAAGGCCACCGGTCCGGGGGATGCCTTGACGTACGCGATAAGTGCCTCTACCGCATAACTGGTATCAGGGTTGGCCGCGCGCTCGCGCTCGATTTCGGGGACGAGACTAACCAGGATGGTTCCGCTCGACGCAAACGCGGTAATCCCCGGAGACTGCGGCGAGTGATGCCAGGCGGCGATTTCCATTGCTACCTCGGGATGAATCAGTTTTCCCGTTTGCCGGTGCAACGCTACTTGCTTGCGGACGTACTCACTGGTGTTGTCAGCCGGAATCGGCTGGGTGTCGCGTGGTTCTAAATGATTCCACTTACCGCGCATCAATTACTCGCTTTCCTGTAGTGGTCTATGTGGACAGGACGGGGGATCGGCTCCATAGGATATCACCTGCACTCAGAATGAAACCCTAGGTGTAACCTACCGATCCCCCATACTCACCACACATCCGCTAAGGCACCATCAACGCCTCTGATGCATGGGTGCTAAACGGCCGGACGACCCCTGTATCGCCGGAATACCAGCCGACTTCGCATCGGCACAGTCCGGACTCAGCGATTACCCGTACGAAGCTCTCCCGAGTCTGTTCGCTTAACTCCGGCGGTAGCCGGTCCGCCGGACCGTAGTAGCCGGTGGCGACGTCCAGGGCGATCACGGTCGCCCCTTAGCGCGGTTTTCCTTTTTCTGGATACGCCGTGCCTGTCGAGCCGTGAGCTTCCCAAACTCTCCATCGACGTCACGACCTGCGGCGTATTTCGTCCCGCGATTCATAAGGTTGGTCCAGTTGTAATGTCGCCTCCTGAGGTCATTACTCATCGGCTCAGGACTGGTCCCGCGTCGCCCCGCTATCGTCGCTCGCAGTTTGCTAGCCCGCATTGCGCGCAGCTCAGTCTCACGTGTCATCGTTTCTGCTCTCCCGTGTGTGGCGCTGTGCTGATAAAACAGGGGAGAGCACAGCGCCGTACGCGCTGTGCTCTCGGGGCTGCTCTATCAGCGTCATCGATGCTGGTTTTGTCACTCCTCCCACTGGACACAACAAAGAGACACAGCCGACCGGCTGTGTCTCAGGGGTATTGCTATGGCTGATAGATCAGTACGGCAGACGTCGCCCCCGTGCGACGTCTGCCAGGCTCACCTATCAGGACTGTGGCGGCGCCTCACGCGCGATCCGTAAGCGCTCGTTGAATTCGGTCTGCGCCTCGCGTGCGACCCGTAGGCGCTCACTCAACTCAAGCTGCGCAACCTCCGCATCGGTGAAGTCACCGAAGGAAAACAGGTAGACCTTGCTACCGCCACGATTGGCCGTACCAGTGAAGTAGTGCTCGCCATCGGTCAATTCTCGCAGTTCATCCCCCTGTCTGCGGAAAGCCTCTCCCTGGGTTTCCTGCGCCATCTTCTATTCCCCTTCCGTCCAGCTAAACCCCGTAGCGTCTACGTGCTGATTTCCCGTGTGGGCATCCTGGACACAGTAGTTTACGGCACAGCAAGCCCAGTAGTACGGGCCGTCGGCATCACACCCCCGGCGCATCGACACCGAGATTTCGGCTCCGTCGTCCAGCCGCATCACAGTGCGGAAATCCCAGGTTGCGCCAGGCTCTTTGAAGCGCGCTACCTCGGCATTGAACATCTCTTCCGCCGTATCGGCCGGAATGACGTAGCCCCAGTCTTTCCCGTGGACAACCTGTAACGCGTACTTGCTCATGTCCTCCCCTAGCGTCGATTAACAGGACATCACAGCCTGCCTCACCTCCTGGAGGTGAGGCAGGCTCTAGACCCTGTCAAGCGTCAGCCGGTAGCACTGTCGGACGCCTCCGGGCTGGCTATCTGGGGGTGCGCAAGGTCGGCGTGCGCAACCGCCGCTTTTAGCATCCAGTGATTCTCTCCGGCGTCAACGCCGTCGAGCGGGTACCAATCGCCGCAGTGGTCCGGATGCCCTGCCATGTGCTGGCATACCGCCCGCAACTGCCCGTTGTCATCTCGCACGATAGCTAGGGATAGCTGATAGGACATCCCTCAGCCTCCCGCCCGGAGGTTGCGAACGGCAGTGAAGGCCGCGATGTAATCGGCGAGCCGGTTATAGGTCGTCTCCGGATCGCTGACTTCCGCGATGTGCTTAGGTAGCTCCGTGTCGACGTACCGGCCGTCATCCCGCTTTTGAATCAGCCACGCACCGTTACGGCTGATCATCTCCCACTGCGAGACATCAAACCCGATGGACCGGGCAACAGTCCTCAGAGTCTCAAAGACGTCTTTGAGATCCGCCTTCGTGGGCATCTCCGCCATCCCTCATCCTTCCCTAGTGCCAATAGTTCAAGGGAACAGCCGGACTCCGTCCGGCTGTTCGGCCTGAGCCATCGGGCTAGAACGCTATACCAATCCACATCGCGTCACCTTCGGTCCACATCCGCCAGCAGTCTTCGATGTGGAAGGGCGTTTCCTGCCGGACGATGACGTGGATTCCGTAGGCGTAGCCAAAAAGGGTCGCCTCCTCCTCGCGGGCTTCCCGTTCGAACGGGAAGCCCTTGCCGGCTAGGTAGCCGCTAGCAAACCACTCGGCGTGATTCCGCCACTGGCTAATTCTGTCTTGTTTCTCCGGCGGAAACGGGTCGAATAACCCGCTGTATTTCCACCGGAGTGCACCGGTTACGGACTCCGGAACCTTCACCACTCTGTTTCCTCTCTGCTGGCTCGCCAGAAACTCTCGCACTCGCGGAACGTCCCAGTCGTTACGAGCAAGCTCGCGTGCAAGCTCTGCCTTTCTCATCTCTCCGGCATAGCGCACGCCGACGTGTCGAGCAGCAAGCCTCAACGGACCAACCCTGAATTGTTGTCCTAGCGCCGTAGCCGCAGCCTCCTGTTTATAGTCCACCCATCTCCTCTCTAAGGGGTTAACAGAACGGACAGGGTACCCCCGTACCCCTATCCGCTCGATAGCGCCTCACAGTGGATTTCAGCGGACTAATCGTCATTCTCCGCCGGATAGAGCCCGTCGTCGACCCTTTGGATTAGGTCGTCAATCCTGACCATCTGTGCGCCGATGTCCGCTGCGAACGTCCTAGCAGCGTCGAGGCCAGCCCGACCGGTCGGCAGTGGAGCCGGTACCGGCTCTCCCGCTTCGATGCTGCTCACCACCACCTGTGCGCTAGCCCAGGTCTCTCCCTTGGCCTCACGGAGCTTGTAGAGCGCTTCCCGTAAGATCTTCCAGTCTTCCGGACTAACCTCCGGCAGTTTCTCTGCGACGTCCTCTGCCACTCTCAGTTCCTCTCTAAGCGACGAAGCGAACGTACGTGATACCGAGTACCTCGCACGCTCGATAGTGGCTCAGAATGGATTTCAGGGGGTCTTGAAGCCCGAAAACCACGGGCGGTTTTGCGCCGGACGGTTGCGAGCCTTCCAAGACTCTTCCGCGACCTGGGCGCGGTTAAGTTCCCGCTTGACCAGTGGAGCCATCGGCCCCTGTCCGTTATACATGTCGTGTCGCTTCGTAGACGACATCAGCTCACGAAGGTTGTTCCCGGCCTCGACCTGGGCGACGTCAACCCACTCGTGGTCTTCGTGATGCTCTAGCAATACCTCCAGCACCCCCCGTCGGGTGCGGAGAGATTCGACATGGCAGGCCATGCCTTCCCACTTCCCGGACGTCGGGAAGACCTCCGCCAGAGCATCCCAAGCAACTAGGGCTTGTTCGCGCGTGAGGCCCACAGTTGCCGGACTGGACCCTACTTCCTGAGCCATTCGTCCACCCATCTGATGATCTCGCTTGTCAGCGTCGGACGTCGCCGACGTCGCCGGACTGGTCGGTTGATGGTACCGGATTGGATTTCCACTCTGGCACCAGGAGCCTTAGGCCGCTGGTCTCGAATGATCAGGTACGCATCGTCATAAGCACACGGGGTGTAAGTCCAATACCACCGGTCGCCTTTAGGATCGACCCACACCCTTTCTTCGTCGAAGAAACTGTCAGGCTCAACGGTGCGGTAGTGATATACCCCCTCTGCGAATCGCTCGGTTCCCTCGCATGCAATGAAGACATGTACCGGTTCCGGTAGCGTCTCCTTCCCCATTTACTCACCTCCCCATAAAGGCTTAGTGAGGCACACGCGCTACCTGGTAGCGCGTGTGCCAGTACTAAACCCTCACAGTGACCTTGTGTTCTAGCCGGTTGATTCCCAGCGCCGGACACTCCACGAACATCGGTCGCGGTAGCTGTCGATCGACAGTGAATGCCGCAACACCGATCGAGGAGTCTCGGACGCTTAGCGGGTATGTCTCCCCCAACGCGGTCCGCCGGTTGATGTCGCTCATAACGAGTCGGGCACCCTCAAGTGACGTACAGGTGACTATTTGCGTGTGGCACTTGCCGTGCCATCCACCTGGGCATTGTGGGTTGATGCACCCATACCACCCGTAGTAGATGACCACCCGTAAGGGACCTACTGCCATTCCCTACTCCATTCCCTAGGCAACTCTGGCAACGCTCGACGCTTCCCACGGTTCATAACGTCGAGCGCTCCCGAGTGCCGTCTAGCGAATGGCGATATCAGTCGAGTACGTATCCCTCTGAGATCTCGCGACGTCGCTCGCCGAACCAAAACTGCAATCCCGGTCCATTCGTCTGGCCGTATTGCTGGCCGGACATCCCCCTAGCCTGCCGAGTGTTTCGCACGAAGTACTTCCGAATTCCGAGGATGTCTCCGTAGCGCATCAGCCATCCCGGAAAGTCGTGGTCTTCCAGGTATCCGTGATCCTGTTGGACCTTCTTGAGTCCCCGATCCGCTCGACTCAGCGTGTTCGCCATTGCCCTAGCAACGTCGATCTTTTCCAGCCGGAAGGGCTGGAAGTAGATGCGAGGCATATAGACACTGGTTGTGTTCATCTCGGCGTACGCCGAGATGCATAAGTCGGCGTACCCGTGGTGGACGCTGTCCCCAAGGCCATCCGAGTTGGGCCGATAGAACGTGCCGTCAGGGTTGACGACACAAATTTCTGCGAGAAACGACACCGTTCCATGATCGTCACTGGTTCGGATCGTGAACCCGTATGACGGACGCTTTCCCTTGGCCATTCTCTCCCCTCCCTAAGCAACTCATAGAGCACTCATCCCCCGTGATGAGTGCTCGACTGAAGTGCTCAGGACTGGTAGAGCCGGACAACGGTTGTGTCGGCGAAGGGGTGATCCTCTGCCACCCGGTTTTCTGCCGCCACCAACGTTCGCGAGACCTCGAAAAGCACGGACCAGTAGGTAACGTTTCCGTCCTTGTCGGGTGGGCTACGGAATGCCACCCCTGCCCTTACCCATTCCTCGGAGTACTCCAGTTCATCGCCGACCATTTCGATGATGTCCCACGTGTACGCGAAGTAAGGGCTGTTCCCGATGATGAGGTCTCGTCGGGACCGTGCGATTGCTCCCATGCCTGTTCCCCTCGTCTCAGCTAAGCGAACAGAGGGGGTCGCAGTTCACAGGCTGCGACCCCGTGCCAATTCGTCTCAGGTGAGTCTGTGGTGAGCCGGGCGCCCTAGGCTCTGTTGCTCGCCTAGGACGTTGCTACTTCCACAGTTCCGTTTTGATCTCTTTGCAGATCTCTGCATCCGACTCAGGAGTGAAGGTGAGCGGTACCGCGTCGCCCCATGGCTCAGGCAGTCTCACGAAGGCATAACCGCAATCACCCTTAGGCCAGTAGCAACCCGGATTCTCTCCGGTCGGTGCGGAGTCTTCGGATGCACAGATCTCTAGTCCGTCTGCCCACAAAAAGCACACGGGATATTCGGTCTCTCGCTCGACGTCTTCGCAACTGATCCAAGGTGCCGATGGCTCCGTAGGCGCCTCTGTCGCCCTGGGCGACGTCGACACCGTAGGCGCCGTTGCCACAGACGCGTTTCTAGCCTTCGTCCACTCAGTCTCGATAACCTCCGTCGTTATGAGCAGTGCGACCAGCGCACCAGCGACGTAGAGAATCCCCAGAATTCCCCTGATGAGATCACTCGTTTGTTTGCTCATGCGCCCTACAGGGGAGTCGCACCCCCCACTGCCGATAGCAGTGCCGCATCCGATTCAGCTCACGCCTACGCCAGAAGGACTCAGAGGCATCATTTAAAGCCTCTCAGAGCCACGTAGACGGCCAAACAGAGGTTGTCGCTAGGGTAGGGCTTCCTAGTCGCTTAACTAAGGCGTACGCGCACTCTCAGGGGTTTGTTACGCCAGTTCCAAAAGCTCTAGATCTTCGTGCTCGTCCGGGTAAACCGTGATCTCCCAAAGAGAGACCTCTTCCGGCCCGAATTCGTGTAGCTCGCACATACGGCGGAATAGTTTCATTCCCTCTGGCTGTGTGAGCACAGAGTGAGTCCGGGCTTTGCCCGTGCCGCTCTCGACCTCGACCAGATAGACCGTGCCAGTGGGCACCTTCCGATAGAGCGCGACATGACAAAGCCCCGTGTGCCAGGTCACGACATGCGTCTCAGTCTCGACGTAATCCGATTCCCTGTTGCCGGGGTGTTCGGTCTGGTAGTCGTGAAAGACCTCTGACGAACACGCCTCGCCGCATTCCCATTGCATCATGTGTTCCAACGCGGCGTCTTTGTCTGGCCACCCGAGAGACAAGCCTTCCCGTTTCGGGTAGGCGACAGCTTCAAAGGCTCTCCAGCTTTCGGAGTCCTGATGAGTGGTGACCTCTGCGTACCTCATGCCAGACCCACCCAAACGAGCACGGGCTCAGTGAAGCTTGCAACGGGCTGGTGGAGCTTGAAATCCCATTCCCATTCCTTCACGACCTTCGCGAATCCCCATGCGTGATCGATATTGGGGAATTCAACGATCAATGCGTTATCGCGCCCTTCCGCGACGCTTCCAGAGAAGCTAACCGCCACGATTTGAATCGCGTCAGGGGTAGCGATGGTGACACGTTCGATGCTTTCCATAGCGCTTTCTCCATTCCGAAAGCGCGTACACCTTAGTTAAACGACTAGGTCTTACTCTGCCTGCCCTCAAACGATCCAAGGCAACATAGTCTTTTGCAATGTCGCACTGCCCAAAGGCTAAGCCAGAGGGAAGGAACAACACGCATTCCTCATCCGAGAATGAAGACAGGCAGCTATGACCCGTTCATAGACGGGTGTCTATTAAGTGACGCCATGTGCGCAGCAGTCGACGATTACGGCGCTTGAGGCGCCTGCGCTGCCAGCCGTCCCGGTCCCTCCCGCCCCGCCGTGGGGCTTGCCCCAAGCTTAGTCGCTTCCGTGCGAAAAAACGGGTTTTTCGCAGCATGATCGCTAGTCTTGACCAAACCGTTACCATGATCCGGGAAGACGACAATCGTCTATGAGCATGATCGCCACGCAGTGATAGTCGTCTTTATAACTCAAGAGTCATAGATGATGTTCGTCTATTCAACCAACCCGTTTAATAGACCTCTGTCGCTACGTCGGCTCGGCGCTGTCTGTCCCTAGTGGAGGGTTTATATCAAGGGGTCTCTATATAACCCTTTGCTGATGCTCTCAGATCCACTTTAGACAACCCATAGACAGGTGTCTTTATGCATAACCATGCACAAGATCACTATGCATGGTGTATATACATACCACTCACTCATAGTAGCTATATCTATGAGATAGGTCTTAGAGCTAGATCAGAGTGATGTTTATGCAGGTCAAAGGCTTATTCGTTCTTTATGACTTAACACACAACACAGTTTGATAACAGCCTTGACAACTGCGTCTATGCGTATTCCGTGGATGGGTGTGTATTTTTATACGGGCGGGGGGATACCCCTAAACGATCTTCAGGCGCGCACGGTCTCTCGACCTGTCTGCCGCGATGTACTGTTTGGATACTTTGTCCGTTTCCCAGGATTCAGGACAAATAGAGGTACTCACATCCCTCTATATTGATGGCAATCGTATTGATTGAGCTGGATATCTACACAGCTCGCTATAGACGTCCATCACTCGGTTGAGTACTCAACGACTTCAACCGCTCCACAAACTGCGCTCAAAAATCCCGTGGAATCTCGACGCCTATCGATGGAGTCTCAGTATTTGGCATACCTCAACCGGTCTTTGACCAACTACCGCACCGCAGTCAACGCAGCGTATCCCCGTCGTGACAAAACCTCAGACGGCTGGATTGGAAACGCAGCTCACCAACTGACGGATAGTGATCATAACCCCGATCCTGATGGCAGTGTAGACGCCTGGGATATGGATGTCGACCTCCGGTCAGGAGGCGACTCCGCCGCTATCGAAATGCTGAAGGACGTCTTCGAAAAGCACCCCGCTGCGCGCTATTGGATTCACAACCGTCGAATTGCTCACCGTAATACCGGCTGGGATCGGCGCCCTTATCGAGGCGCCAACCCCCATGATAAGCATGTCCACTGGAATTCAGACGAGTCCCGGGAGGACAACAACACACCTTGGATTCTAGGAGACGATTTGCCACTAACTGACGATGACGCCGTGCTGGTCGCACGGGCAGTCCACAACCAGGGCATCGGCCGTACCGGGAAGACCATCGGTTACGCCCTTGATAACGTCCTGGACCTGCCTGAGAGGCTTCAGACCATCGAGGCGAAGGTTGACCAGCTCGGCACCAGGGAAATAGAGGTTTCTGTAGACGCCGGTGAGGTAGCCGCAGCTCTTGCGGTCAATGAGACCTTCCTGACTGCCCTCGCGAAGGCTGTCAACGACGACTCTTCCCGCCGGATGGCGGCGTGAGTCTTCCTACCCCGATTGACGTCCAGGCGTCCCTACAGACCTTCTCAGATGGCTCCTACGCCTGCGAACACCGAGGGTTGACCCTGTGGAAGCACCAGGACGACCTAGACCGCCTGGCGGCCATCCTGGACGCCACCAAACCCACTGTGGTCGTCGAGACGGGTACGAGGTGGGGCGGGACCGCTGTGTGGCTCGCTGACAGGGGCGTAGACGTCATCACCGTTGACAGCGACAGCCCTGAAGTCTCTGAGGCCGCACGCGGCCTCTCAGACCGTGTGACGTACGTCCAGGGCGACTCTGTGGCCCCTGAGACTGTCGCCGAGGTGCGCCAGCTCGTCAGGCGGAGACGGACGATGGTCATCCTGGACTCTGAGCACGCTGCCCCTCACGTCGCCCAGGAGATAGCTCTCTACGGGCCTCTGGTGTCTCCGGGGTGCTATCTGCTCGTTGAGGACGCAATCTTCGACCTCGCCACCGATCCCAGGCTCAAGAGCCGTGGTGGCTTCCGCATCCCCGCCGAAGGCGGACCGATGGTGGCCATCGAACAGGAACTTGCCTCGAATGATCTGTGGAAGCGGGACACCGAGATCGAGGCTCTTACCCCGATCTCTCACAACCCCGCCGGTTGGTGGGTCAAGCAAGGGAAGCGAAAGGGCGCCCCCGCTGGCAAGGCGGAGACGCCCTAACTGTGCAACCTGCAACCAGACCTCCACGCGGGAGGGTTCAACCGTAGCAGACGCAGAACCGCCCCGGCTGGTGTGCCGGGGCGGTTCAATGGGGTCCGGCCCCGAAGGGCCGGAGACGCTTCCGGTCTCCCGAAAGTCTTCCAACCAACTCAACGCCGCAATGGAGTCCCCCTACGGAGGAAGGTGTTGCTATGGCGTCGTCGCGCTTGAGTGGATCACCCCCACGAGAGAGTGGGGACTGGTGCGTTGAAATCCTCGCCCCGAGGGGCGCTGACCGAGGCAGACTAGCAAACCTCCGGAGGTCAGGACTGTCAGGTGCCTGACAGTCCTGACTCTGCATGACTAGAGAAGATCGCCTTCATTAGGTCATCCAAGATGGCGCCGCTAGACACCCCCCGCCGGGTGGCCTCGTCGCTTACCCATGCCTCGAAGGCATCTGCCACCGAGGGCAGCTCGGGGTGGTCGTCGCCCTCCAGTCGATCTGCAATTGGGTCGCGGACCTTTAGTGCCCACCCCGGACTGCCGTCCAGCTCCCACCGGAGGTCCGCAGTTAGCTCACCGTTCTGGACTCGCCAGAGCGCAACCGTTTGATCTCTGACCCTGCCAGAGCCGGTGAGGTCTTCGATGAAGGTTAGAAACCAGGTCCCCTCAGGAACCTCTACTGTTTCGTTCCACTTCTTAAAGGTACCCTCGAAGGCGTAGCCGGTTTGTACGGTGCGGTTAACTCGATCCAATTGCTTGATCCAGTGTTTACCGCGAGCAGCCTTGCCGGCACTTAACCCGTGGTCCGGAAGCTCTACGATTGCCATCAGTTCAAACCCTCCTGAGGTTTCTCGCCTCGCGTCTGTCGTCTCGTCGGTCGTCCAGGTCTGCTAGCCACTCCAGATCTCCGCCTAGGTGCCCTCGGAGGCTCCACACGGTTCGCTGCTCGCAGAAGGAACTACTCCCGCAGTTGTCCCAATGAAAGCTTGCCGACTGTCGCGCCGCCCTTTCGTAGGGCCATGAGTGGTAGAGGTTGCACCTCGCCCCGGCACAGCCCACGACCCAGACCTTCATGAACGGCACCAGGAAGGCCAGGATTCCTATTCGACCGAGCGGGAGACGGTCTTGGTCGTCAGGTCTTTCCACTATCGCCCACCCTCTGCGTCCGTAGAGTGTCCTACGCATTCTCACCCTCAACGCTCTCAACGAACACCTCAACGAGGTCTTCCATCAGCGCGACCATCATCAACCCTTGCTTGCCCATTACTCGCAACACCAGAAGGCCGGACTGCTCCGAGGCCATCACCACTCGTGCATCTTTCTCCAGCAGCAGCTTTGCTATTGCGGTTGTCGACTCTGGCCTCCGAGACAGGCGTTGCAAGTCGTGAACAATGAGGGTGTCATTCGACTCCAGGGCTTCTAGGGCTCGCTCTCGACTAGGTCTGTGTTCGGCCCCGGGGTGCACGGATTCATCGTCTTCCCAGATCCCCCGGATTTCAAGACCTAGTTCCTTGGCCGCACGAACGCATAGGAACTGTTGATTTTCGTTGGCCGGGTACAGGTAGATCACTGCCTGAGATGTCATTACGAAACCGCCCTTGGTTGATAGGTCGTCGTTGTCAATACTGCGAATATCCACGCCCCCGGTTCATGGACCCCGGTGAGCATTGCCCCACCGGCAGCAACCAGGAGGAAGCAGAGGACGACAGCGCCGAGAATTTTATCGGTCACGGCTGTCCACATGTCAGACCGGAGTCCCCTCCAGTCGTAGCTTCCTTCGAAGTCTCGCCTCTCCCTGTGGAGGCATCCAGTAGCGTTTGCGCCACCATCGCCCGTGTAGTTCCTCTTTGAAGACCAACAATTCTTGTCCGACCATTTCCCTCAGGATTTGTTGCATGGACGCCAGTGGGATTCCTGTGCTGTCGCTAAGTTCTTTTGCGGTGTGTCGTTTCAGGGTGTCGCCGAGCCACGCTGCCATCACTGCCTCTCGCTGAGTCTTCCCAAGTGCGTTCATGCCCGCGATGGTACCGACACCCCCTGACACTCGCTAACTCCCAGCTCACACCACCGGAGAGCCGTCATTGATCTTGTAGTTTTGGTCCCTACGAAGGGTCGACCACACCAGGTAGAGCCCCTGATGCAGGCGTTTCGATCGACAGTTGTCGCTGAAACCTCTGTTTTACTGATCTTGGATGACGAAGACCCGAATTTGGGCCTCTACCAGGGCGAATGCACTCGCCTCGGGGTCTCCTGGACCGTCCAGACGGGGCACAACCTCATCACAGGGCTCAATTTCGGCTACAAAACGCTCCCTGAGGACGTATTTGCGGTTGGTTTTATGGGAGACGACCACAGACCTCGCTCTGTCGGGTGGGACAGAGCCTATTTAGACGCCCTGAGAGACCTCCGCACCGGCGTTGTCTACGGAAATGACCTCCTCCAGGGTGAAGCACTGCCTACGCAGGTAGCGATGACGGTAGATATCCCTCGGGAGGTTGGGTTTTTCGCCCCTGAGACCCTGATACACCTCTATTGCGATAACTACTGGAAGGATCTCGGCTCGGAGGCTGGTTGCCTCCGCTATCTGCCTGAGGTTGTCGTCGAACACTGCCACCCCGCAGCCGGCAAGGCTGAGTGGGACGAAGGACACCTCAGGGTCAACCGGCATCAGTCGTACGTCAGGGACGGCAGGGCCTACCGCGAATTCGTGGCCACTGGTGGCCTCCAGAGAGCCGTAGAGACCGTAAAACGACTGAGGGAGCCATGAGGGTAGGGATTGTCGTCCCGTGGCGGGACGATGGCCCTGAGAGGGCCAAGGCGAAGGCTGTCACTGAGACTCGGTTGAGGCAGATGCTTCCTGGGGCTGAGTACGTCGAAGCTGACTCCGGCCACGACGATTTCAACCGGGCTGCTAGCCGAAACCTCGGTGTCCGCCTGGCGGAGGCCGCCGGCTGTGAGGTGGTCGTCATCTGCGATGCCGACAGCATCCCTGAGGAGGCTCCACTGAGGGCAGCCATAGAGGCTGCCTCCGACGACCGGCTGCACCTCCCGTATACGCGGTTCGTCAGCCTCAGCGAGCGAGGGACGACCCAATACCTCTCGGGGATGCCGGTGGATCTCTGTCGCGTCCTGCTCGACTGGGAGGAGAGCGTAGGAGGCTGTTTAGTCATCACCCCTGCCGCCTACTGGCGTGCCGGCGGACAAGACGAGCGCTTTCTAGGTTGGGGCTGTGAGGATACGGCGTTCCATGTGGACTGTGAAAAGACACTTGGCGCCACTGTGAGACACAGCGGCGCCCTGGTCCACCTCTACCACCCAGCTACCCGACAGTTGACAAGTCCTGCGACAGCTCTGCTAGCGGAACGTCTTTGAATCCGAGGTCAACTTCCTGCCCGGTGGTCCGGCGGAGTAGATCCTTCGGTATGGCCAGGGCAAGCACAACGTTGTCATCGCCTGTAACTTCAACTACCTCATGCTCCACATCCGTATTAAGCCCCGGAAGCCTCTGCCATTGCTCGTCCTTCTGGCGCTTGAACATCGAAAGCCGAATTCCGGCCTGAATCAGCATCAGGTTTCGATCTTCGTCGGTGCCCTCGGCCCATATTTGACTATAAGTTCTTCCGGTTGGTTGGTATGCGTAGTGGTCTTCTGTGTCTTCCATCTCGGCCAGCCGGGCGATCCGAAGTTCAGCCTTAGCGATCTTTTCCTCGTAGACGCTACTGACCGATGGAGGCTTATCCAGAGCCAGATCAATTAGGCGCGACAGGTCTCGCTTCGCATCCTCCAGCTCGGCAGAGTGAGATATGCCAGGGATGAGAACTGGCTGTAATACTTCACGGTTTCCCACCAGACCAAGTAGAGCTTTCTCGATCACCGGCTGTACTTGGTCGTCACGCATCGCCTTCGCCTTGCATCGTTCGTCGGGAGTTTGGTGCTTCAAGGATTGCCAGGCGGATCGACAGTTATAGCCGATCCACCGTCCGGACCCGTAGTCAACCTTCTGATTCCTATAGTGAAGCTTCTCGCCGCAGAGGCCGCAAAATCCGACGTCGGTTAGTAGGTGGACCTTCGTTTTCTGTCCCGGCTTCCCCGCCTCCTCGTCAAGAATTCGCTGGAGGCGGAGCCAGTCTGTAAGCTCCATCATTGCCTCAGCGCGCTTGATTGGGTAGCCATCGTCATCTAGGAGAAGTTCCCCGCCGGGAGCGGTATCTCCGGTTAGAATCCTGTTTTGCAACATCGGCGTGATGGTCATCGTTCTCCAGACGCCCCGGTGAGTCAGTCTCTCTCCCTTGCTGACTGACTGCCCCACCTCTACGCGGAGCACGGCCTTTGGTGGCAAGATCTTAACGGACTCGTCTGGCTTGCCCTCGGAACTGATGGTAACGACGCCATCGGCGATCGATTTTACGATGCCATCATGCGGAGCTATCGGCAGCTTGCCTGACTTCTGGAGTCTGTACTCCATCGGAGTTAGTATTTCGCGCCGCATGAAGTCATGGCCTATGGACTGGCGCTTTTGACTCTTGTTGAGTACTCGGTCGACGATCTCCCACATAAAGTCCCAGGTCTCGGGATTCTTGACGAGCTTGTAGCCGTCGGCTGTTTTCACCGGCATCAGATGCCACGGGTGCATACCGCCACTCCATCTGCCGGTAGCGTTATGGTACGCCCGAGTATCCTTGTTTCGGTCAACAATCGCTTGCGCTTCCATTTCGGCAGCGAACGCAAGCACCGTAGCGATTAGCCGGGGGATCGCATCTAGCTGCCCCCGCCGCATGTCGAGTTCCATTGCTCCGCTACCGTTTGGCCCCGAAGCGAAGATAAGGATCTTTTTGTATTCGATTGCCCACTCGACGAGGGCATGAAGGTCTCGCATCGAGCGTACGGCTCGATCAAGCCGAGACCATACAATGCCGTCAATCTCGCGGTGTCGAGTCCTCAGCCATACACCTAGTTCAGGGCGCTCGAACGGAGACTTCGTGATCGCGCTGACGTCTAGGTCCATCGCCCAGGCGACGATCGTGTCTCTACGCTCGTCGGCGCACGCTCGGCACGTGGCCTGCTGACGCTCTGGACTGGTGGTAGGGTCCAGCTCACCCCGGTAACGGCTCAGGCGAGCGGCCCCCAAGAGCTTGAGGGGTCTCATGTGGATCAGTCTAGGCGTATGTACGCCTGCAACGCAACGCACCGGCGCTGCTGACAAATCGGCTCATCGCAGCGTAGCCGACGGCGAACACGGCCAGAATCGCCGCCAACAACACATAGGACAGGGCAGCCCCGACGTTGCCACTGACCGCGTACATCGTGGTTACGCCACCGCCCAGCACGGTCAACGGAGCGGACGCCGCGACCGTGAAGAAGACGAGATGCACCGTGCCCAGACGTCCCCGGCGCAGGCCGGTATCCGAAGCGGAACTGGCTGACATATGTCGGTCTCTCTCGGTAAGGGGGCGAGAAAGGGGCTCTCGAGCGACACCGGAGAGGTTATGGGTGATCACGCCGCGCGACAATAGATCGATGCATCACAGTTTTGAATACGCAGGGCAGGGGCGGGTTGAACGGACAGTGCTCTTGCCGTACCGTCCTGCATCGACACTGAGCGCTGACCGACCCGGCACGCCGGCCGGCCGAGGATGACGGATGACCAATAACGCGGACTCCCCCACCGAGCGGCTAGCCGACGAGCTGTTCCTCATCGCGCACGACGACTACAGCGGCAAGCCACTCGCGGCAGCGATCCTGGTCGATGCCGCACTCGCGGGCGCGTTACTCGGGGAACTTCTGTTCGACGGGCGGATCACCCTCGCCCGGTCCCACGTCTACGTCTCGGACGACCGGGCGTGGCGCGAGCCGGTGACCGATCGGGTGCTGGGCGAGATGGTACGACGCGGTGACGGGCATCCGGCGCGTTCGTGGTTGGAGTTCCTCGCCCCCCGGGTTCGCGACCACGTCGGCGACCGCCTGGTGAGCGCGGGCGCGGTACGCCGGATCACCGCGCGCGGGCTCAACCTCCGTACGACGGTGCGCTGGCCGGGGCTGGATCCGAACCGGGTGGCCCGGCCCCGGGTACGCCTGAACGCCATCCTGGAACGGTCCGAACAACCGCTGGACCCGCGCACCGCCACGCTGGCCGGCCTGGTCCGCGCCGCCGGCCTCGTCCGGGCGCTGCTGCCGACCAACCGGACCATCGTGACAGACCGGATCGCCGCCGGCCGCCGGCTCCTCCCGGCCGAACTGGCCGAACTACTCAACGCGGTCGACGCGGCCGTCGCCTCCACCGCCCTCACCGTCCGCCGCTGAACGAGATGTAAGGAAGGGCCCCTTCTTATCGCATTCTGTAGAAGAAGGGCCCCTTCCTAACTCCCCAGGGCTTCGGTCGGGGACATCCGGGCCGCGCGGATCGCCGGGTAGAGCCCGGCGAGGCCGCCGATGAACATGGTGGCGGCGAGCGCGCCCGCCGTCGCCCACGCCGGTACGACGGCCGGCCAGGTCTGGTAGGCGGCGTAGCCGGTGGTGACGGCGATGCCGAGCAGCACCCCGCCCAGGCCACCGAGCGTGGACAGCAGGAGGGACTCGGCCAGGAACTGCAACCGGATCTGTCCCCTGGTGGCGCCGAGCGACCGGCGGAGCCCGATCTCGGCCCGGCGCTCCAGCACCGAGATCACCATCGTGTTGGCCACCCCGACGCCGCCGACGAGCAGCGCGACCGCGCCGAGCCCGAGCAGCAGTCCGTTCAGGGTGACGTCGGCGGCCTGGCCGGCGGCCAGCGCGTCCGACGGATTGGAGACGGTGACCTCGCCCGGTGCCTGCGGATTGGCGGTGGCGGCCAGGACGCGGTGTACCGCCTCGACCTGGCTGTCCCGTGACCTGGTGTAGACGGTGGTCGCCCGCCCGTCGAAGTGGAACAGGTCCGTGGCGATCTCCCAGCCGATCAGGACGGCCGTGTCCAGCGTGGGAACGAGCGGGACCGGGTTGAGCACGCCGATCACGGCGAACCGCTCGCCGCCGACCAGGATCTCCGCCTCCGGGCTGGCCCGACCGATGCCGAGCCGCTCGGCCGCGTCGGCGCCGAGCACCGCCGCCGGATACCGGCCGGTGACACCGTTGAGCCAGGTGCCGTTGCGCAGGGTCGCACCGACGGTCTGCGGCAGGGTGACCCGGGCGGCCAACCCGATCAGCCCGTTGGTCTCCACCGAGGGGATCCGGTCCGAGCGGTACACCCTTGCGTTGCCGACGAGGCCGGTCGCGGAGGTGGCGGTGACCGGACCGATCCGCGCGATCATCGCCTCGGCCTCGGCGGGCAGCTTCGAGTCCTGGCCCTGGGGGTTCTGTCCGGTGGACACGGTGAGCAGGTTCGTGCCGAGCGCGGCGAGCTGACGGTCGAGCTGTTCGCGGGAGGAGGACGAGATGCCCACCACCGCGATCATCGCGGCGATGCCGATCGCGATGCCCAGCGCGGAGAGCAGCGCCCGGGTCGGGCGGGTGCGCAGCCCGGCCGCGCCGACCCGGGCAACGTCACGGGGTGCCATGCGGGCAGGGGTGAGCCCGCCGCGGGTCTGCTGCGCGGTGCTCACCCGACCACTCCCGCCTCGTGCGGCGTGGTCACGCCGTCGCCGACCACTCGGCCGTCCCGCATGAGCACCTGCCGGTCGAGCCCCGAGGCGACCTCCAGGTCGTGCGTGATGACCACGACCGTGGTACCGGCGGCATGCAGTTCCCGCAGCACCGCCATGACGCCCTGGCCCGAGGTGGAGTCGAGGTTGCCGGTCGGCTCGTCGGCGAGCAGCACGGCGGGTTCGCCGACCACCGCTCGGGCGATCGCTACCCGCTGCCTCTCGCCGCCGGACAGCTCGTGCGGCTCGTGGTCGAGCCGGTGTCCGAGCCCGACCCGCGTCAGCGCGGCCTCGGCCCGACGCTTGCGCTCCTTCACCGGTACGCCCGCGTAGAGCAGGCCGTCGGCCACGTTGTCCAGCGCCGGTACGCCGGCCGCCAGGTGGAACTGCTGGAAGACGAAGCCGATCCGGCTCGCCCGCAGGGCCGACAACTGCCGGTCGGACAGCCGCGACACGTCGTGGCCGTCGACCGCCACCCGGCCGGTGGTGGGCCGGTCGAGCGTGCCCAGCATGTGCAGCATGGTGGACTTGCCCGAGCCGGACGGGCCGACCACCGCGACCAGTTCGCCGGCGCCGATGGTCAGGGTGACACCGGCGAGCGCGCGAACGTCACCGGGGTACACCTTCGTCACGTCGGTCAGTTCGATCATTGCGGTGTCCCCACGGTCATGCCCTCGGTCAGCCCGCCGCCGGTGACCTCGACCCGGCCGTTCGCGAACAGGCCGGTCTCCACCTTGAGATAGCGCGTGGTGGATCCCTCCACGACCTCGACGCCGTACCCGCCCTCGGCCAGCGCCACCAGCGCCGCGACGGGCACCGTCAGCACGTCCTCGCGCTCGGCCGCGGTGAAGACCACGGTGACCGAAGCCGCCTCGATCCCCGCCGCCGCCGTAGGGTCACCCAACGAGACGAGCGCCTCGATCAAGGTCTCCGCCTCGCTGCCCGGGTCGGTCGCCTGCTCGATCACCGTGTGCACCCGTTCCACCCGGCCGGCCACCGTCTTACCGTCGGGCATCTGGACCTGCACCGCGACCCCCTTGCGGGCCAGCCGCTGCTTGGACACCTCGACCCGGACCGTTACCTGACGCCCGGTTCCGGTGTACTGCAACACCTCCCGCCCGCCGCCGGTGGGCTGGTTCACCCCGGCCGTCACGGTGTCGACCCGGATCGCGCCCGGGGCGAACAGCACCCGACCCAGCTCGACCTGGCCGGTCTGCGTCAGGCCCAGGGCCTTCTGCCATCGCCTCACCGCGGTCGCCGTGGACGCCGTGTACCTGTTGTCCACCGTGAATCCGCCGTAGCCGAGTGCCTTCAGGTTGGTTTCGAGCTGCCGTACGTCCGCGCCGGTGGCATCCCGGTCGAGCGTCCGGTATGCGGCGACGGCACCGTACATCAGCACCACCGGCGCGTTGTCCACCCGGTAGATCGGCCGGCCCCGGCTGAGAACGTCGCCGGCCAGCGGCACCTTGGTGACCACGCCCGCGATCCAGCCACCCAGCGTGGTCTTGGCGCCGTAGCCCAGATCGCCGACCGCGTCGTCGGTGTCCAGCATCGTCTCCCGAGTGACCTGCGCGGTGCCCGGCGGCAGGTCGGACGCGGTCGGCGTACCCGGGTTGCCCCCGCCGACGCCGACCGCCGCCACGGCCGCCGCACCGACCACGACCACGACCGCGCCGACCACCGCGACGGCCCGACCACGCCGCCGTCGACGGGCGGAACGCCGATTCGTCGCGACCGGCTCGCTCATGAACTCGGCCCGGACGACGGCCGCATCCGCCCACGGCAGGTCACCTCCGCCTGTTCGAACTGCGGGTCCTTACGGACCGAATCGTCGGCGTCGCCCGGGCCGGAGGCGTCCGGGTCGGGGAAGTCCTCCACTCCGTTCTCCCGCATGCACCGCGAGAACTCGAGCCCGCCCGCCACCTTCCTTTCCCTTTCGGGCCCGCTCAGGGTGGGTTGGTACGGCTTGCACGCCTCCTCCGCCTTGTTCAGAACGTCCGCGTCCACGTTCTTGTCGGCCCCCAGGATCCGGACGCTGTCGCCGTCGACCTCCGGGTCGGGCCAGGCCACGCCCTGCGCCCGCATGCACTGCGCGTATCTGATCCCCTGCTCCAGCATGCTGAGGCTCGGTGTCGGGCTCGGCGCGGCGGTGCCGCCCACCGAGGCCACGTCCCTCCCGTCGTCCGATTTCGTGCAGGCCGCCGCCGTGACCAGCAAGAGCGGTAGCAGGCAGGCGCCCAGGAAACTCTTTCTCATCAGCGATCTCCTCCGGTTCGGTCGGCCCAAGTCGAGCAGGAGGCCCGCAACACCACCGTCACGGCGGCTGTAACGCCGGTGTAATGCCCGATCGCCGAGACTGCGGAGGGAGGATGTGCGCGTGCGAGTGCTGCTGATCGAGGACGAGGTACTGCTGGCCGAACAGGTCGCCGATGGGCTGCGGGATCGGGGCATCGCGGTCGACCTGGCGGCCGACGGCCTCGACGGCCTGCACAAGGCCGGCGCGAACCGGTACGACGTGGTCGTGCTCGACCGCGACCTTCCGCTCCTGCACGGTGACCAGGTCTGCACCGCGTTGGCCACGAGCGGTACCGATGCCCGGATCCTCATGCTCACCGCGGCGGGCGAGGCGGCGGACCGGGTCGCCGGACTGATCCTCGGCGCCGACGACTACCTGCCCAAGCCGTTCGTCTTCGACGAGCTGGTGCTGCGGATACGCGCGCTGGCCCGCCGGGCCAACAACGCCCCACGGGTGCTGCGGCACGCCGGCCTCACCTTCGACACCGCGCGCCGGATCGTCACCCGCGACGGCCGCATCATCCCGCTGACCACCAAGGAGCTGGCCGTGCTGGAAATCCTGATGGGCGCCGACGGTGCCGTGGTCAGCGCCGAGGACCTGCTGGAACGGGCCTGGGACGAGCACGCGGACCCGTTCACCGCGACCGTGCGGGTCACCATCGCCCGGCTGCGCCGCAAGCTGGGCGACCCACCGCTGATCGAGACCGTCGTCGGCGCGGGGTACCGGCTGTGAGGCCGCACCGGAGGCGCTCGTCGATCCGGCTACGGCTGACCCTCACCTACGCGGTCGTGCTCGTGGCGACCTGCGCGGCGCTCCTCGCGCTGAACTACGCGTTGCTCTACCGCAGCCTCTACGCCGAGGTCGGCACAGGCAGGATCGTGAAACCGCCGACGGCCGAAAAGCTCCACCCACCCGGGGCGGTGATGGACGAAAAGCTCAAGGCCCATGAGCTCAGGCTGGCCACGATGACCCAGCTGCGCAACGAGACGCTGCTGAACACGGCCGGAACCTCGGCGATCGCGCTGGCGATCACCGCCGTGTTGGGGCTCGGTGTCTCCTGGGTCGTCGCCGGGCGCATGCTCCGGCCGCTGCGAACCCTCACCGCCGCCACCCGGCGGATCTCCCAGGACCGGCTGCACGAGCGCATCGCGCTCGCCGGCCCGCACGACGAACTCAAAGAGCTGGCCGACACCTTCGACGAGATGGTGGCCAGGCTGGAAGCCTCCTTCAACAGCCAGCGGAGGTTCGTCGCCGACGCCTCGCACGAGCTGCGTACGCCGCTCGCGATCGTGCGTACCGGCGCCGAGGTGCTGCTGGCCAAGCGGCACAGCACCACCACGCAGTGGGAGGCCATGGCGCACCGCGCGCTCACCGCGACCGCCCGGGCCGAACGACTGCTGGACGGCCTGCTGGCGCTGGCCCGCAGCGAGGGCGTCACCGCCCGGGAGCCACACGACCTCGGGGTCGCGGCGGCCACCGCGCTGGGCGAGGCGGACTCCGAAGTGGAGCGCATCGGCCTCGTCGTCACCACCGATCTGCGCACCGCCCCCGTCAGCGGCGACCCGGCCCTGCTGGACCGGCTGGTGCGCAACCTCGTGGACAACGCGATCCGGCACAACCATCCGGACGGTTGGATCGACGTGGTCACCGGTCTCGACGACGGGGAAGCGGTCGTCACGGTGCGCAACAGCGGCGACGCCATCCCCCCGACGGAGGTCGACCGACTGTTCGAGCCGTTCCAGCGGCTGGCGTCGAACCGGACCGCAAGCTCCACCTCCACTGGTCTGGGCCTCGCCATCGTCAGGTCGATCGTGCACGCACACGGCGGCGCGGTAGCGGCGGCGCCGAACGTCGAGGGTGGACTGGCGGTCACCGTCACGCTGCCGGCAGAGGACGCCCTCCAGGCGTCCACCGAACCGGAGGATCGGATACCGACCCAACGGCCGGACGAATGACCCGCGCCTCTGGTGGCGGAAGGGCCCCTTCCGAACGCCTCAGTGGCAGTCGCCCGGACTGTCGGCGCCGGCGGCGGTCCCGCAGTGTGTGGCGGTGCTCGCCGGCACGTCCAGGGTGGGATTGCGGTCGAAGAAGCCGTCCGGACGCAGGGTGAAGCCGCACCGGTCCACCGGCATCACCGGCCACTCCTCCGGGCGGGGGAAGTGGGTGGTGCCGAAGGTGTGCCACAGCACGATGTCCTGGCCGTCGATCGACCGGTCCGCCGCCACGTGGGCCGGCAGGCCGCCGCCACCCGGATGCTGGTTGACGAGGTCGCCGGCCGGGTAGCGCTCCGCCGGGTCGTACCGGGTGACCCAGAGGCTCCGGGTCGCGAACGCCGCGCGGCGAGCGACGGACGAGTCGGCGTCGGCCAGCAGCACCGCCTGGCTCTCCGGCCGCAGCAGGTAACCGACCGGCTGGCCGAGCCGGTTGACCTGCTCCGGATTCGACACCCGCCACGCCCGCCCGCGCGCGGCGTCCGTGCTCCGGGCACCCTCCGATTCGGACGACAGCCGGGTCGCCACCCGGGTGAACGCGTTACCGTACGGGTTTTCCGGGCCGACCGGTACGACCCGGATGTCGAGTTCGTCGACCGCGTTGCGGACCCCGTCGACCGTCATGTCGAGCCGGGCACTGAACAGATGCTGGTGGTACGGCGCACCGAGCCCGGGAGCGACCTCGGTCGCGTACGGACTGTCGGGGCGGTACGCGGAGGTGAACAGGACACCGGTCGCCTTGACCTCCAACTGGATCGTGCCGTCCAGGTAGAGGTACCAGTAGAAGCCGTAGTCGTAGTTGCCGACCGTGACGAAGGACGAGATCACCAGCCGGCGCTGCCGACGGGTCTCGGCCGAGTCGGTGAACAGGTCGGAGTGCTTCCACAGCACCCCGTGGTCCTCCTCGTGCAGGCAGATCGCGTTGCTCACCTCGCGCGGCTCACCGGCGCCGTCCGCGAGTACCGCGTCGAAGTAGTAGATCTCCCCCAGGCAGTCGCAGCCCAGCACCAGCGAGTTCACCTGGTGGCCGAGCAGGTACTCGCCGGCGTCGAAGTAGTTCTGCCAGAACCGCACCGGACCCGGGTCGGCGTACGGCACCACCATCTCGGCCACGGAGGCCCGGTAGAGCACGGGGCGGTCCCGGCCGCCGTCGGTGATGCCCAGTTGGTGCAGCACCAGACCCTCGCGGGGATCGAAGCCGACCCGGAAGGTCCAGTTCTCCCAGCGCACCACGTCACCGTCGACGGAGAAGCTCGGGCCCTCCGGTTGGCTGATCTCGATCGGCTTCAGGCTGGTACGCGCCGGACCGACGTACGCCGGATCGTCGAAGTTGCCCTCCTCCTCGGGCACCGGCAGCAGTTCGTGGTCGATCAGCTCGGTGACCCGGCGCTCGATCAGGTCCACGTACGCGACCACGCCGTCGATCGGATGCGCCCAGCAGTGGTCCTCGGGCCGGTGGGCCAGGAAGGACAGCACCCGGAGCAGCCGCCGGCCCCGCTCCCCCGGCAGGTCGAAGTCTCCGGCGGAGAGCGGGCAGGGCCGGATCAGGTCCAGGTCGGTGATGCCCCGGCGGGCCATCGCCGCCCGCCATCCCGGATCGGCCTTGACGATCTCGTCGACCGCGATGAACTCCTCGAGCATGATCGGTGGCTGGCCGTCCCGGGCCGGATCGTTCTCCCGCACCGAGCCGATCGTGGCAGTGGTCAGCGACGCCACCACGGTCCGGGACACTCCGGTGGCCACGTCCAGCAGTACCGCCCGCACCCGACGGTCGATCTCGTCCCCGGCGGAGTACGCCAGCACCACGTCCTTGGCCGGCTCCTCCAATGCCAGCAGGGCGAACCGGGTGGTCGGGCTGAGCAGGCCGTGCCGGTCGAGCAGGGCCCGCGCGGACCGGATCTCGTCGGCGGTCAGCCGGGCCAGCGGATGTGCGTCGGCAGCGCCCGCCCCGGAGCCGGCGGGCCGGTCGTCGGCCAGAAGAGTCATAGTGTCCCTCGTCGATTCGCGGATCATCCGGAGCCGACCTAACCCGAATCACTCTCGGTTGTCCATAGTCCACCGCGCGTACACCGTCCACCGGCCGCGCGCGCACCGGCAGCCGGCCGGGCGCACACCGGCAGCCGGTCGGGCGCACACCGTCCGTCGGCCGCGACCGGGCCAACGCCCACCGGCCGGCAGCGGGCTCCGCCGGGTGGCGGCACGGGTGGCGGTCGGGGCCGGGTGCGGCAGAATGCACTCCGGCACCCAGTGGAACTTCCCGGTCTCCGGCGGAGTGCGCTGGCGGAACCCAGTGGAGAAGGCGGATCAGGATCGTGACAACCTCTGCGCAGCCGCGCTCGGTGGACCAGCGGATCGCCGAGGAACTCGGCGTACACGAGCGGCAGGTGCGGGCCGCGGTGGAGCTGCTCGACGGCGGATCGACCGTGCCGTTCATCGCCCGCTACCGCAAGGAGGTCACCGAGTCGCTCGACGACTCCCAGCTGCGCACCCTGGAGGAGCGGCTGCGCTACCTGCGGGAACTGGAGGAGCGCCGGGCTGCGGTGCTGGAGTCGATCCGGACCCAGGGCAAGCTGGACGGGGCGCTCGAAGCGCAGATCATGGCGGCCGATTCGAAGGCCCGGCTGGAGGACATCTACCTGCCGTACAAGCCGAAGCGCCGGACCAAGGCCCAGATCGCCCGGGAGGCCGGGTTGGAGCCGCTGGCCGAGACGCTGCTCGGCGACCCGTCGCAGGATCCCCGGACCGTCGCCACCGGCTTCGTCAACCCGGACGCCGGGGTGGCCGACGCCACCGGCGCGCTGGACGGCGCCCGGGCCATCCTGGTCGAGCGGTTCGCCGAGGATGCCGACCTGATCGGCACGCTCCGGGAGCGGATGTGGTCGCGGGGCCGGCTGGTGTCCCGGGTACGGGACGGCCAGCAGGAGGCCGGCGCCAAGTTCGCGGACTACTTCGACTTCGCCGAGCCGTACACCCGGCTGCCCTCGCACCGGATCCTGGCGATGTTCCGGGGCGAGAAGGAGGGCATGCTCGACCTGACCATGGACCCGGAGGAGGCGTCCGCCCCCGAGGACGCACCCGTCGGCCCGAGCCGCTACGAGCAGGAGATCGCCGCCCGATTCGACGTCGCCGACCGGGGGCGGCCGGCCGACCGCTGGCTGCTCGACACGGTGCGGTGGGCCTGGCGTACCCGGATCCTGATCCATCTCGGCGCCGACCTGCGGATGCGGCTGTGGCAGGCGGCGGAGGACGAGGCGGTCCGGGTCTTCGCGACCAACCTGCGTGACCTGCTGCTCGCCGCGCCGGCCGGTACCCGGGCGACGATGGGGCTGGACCCGGGGCTGCGGACCGGGGTGAAGGTGGCGGTGGTCGACGGCACCGGCAAGGTGGTGGCGACCGACACGATCTATCCGCACGAGCCGCGCCGGCAGTGGGACGCCTCGATCGAGACGCTGGCCCGGCTGGCCCGCGCGCACCAGGTCGACCTGGTCGCGATCGGCAACGGCACCGCCTCCCGGGAGACCGACAAGCTGGCCGCCGAGCTGATCAAGCGGCACGCCGACCTCAACCTGACCAAGGTCGTGGTTTCCGAGGCCGGCGCCTCCGTCTACTCCGCCTCCGAGTACGCCTCGCAGGAACTGCCCGGGATGGACGTCTCGCTGCGCGGGGCGGTGTCGATCGCCCGCCGGTTGCAGGATCCGCTCGCCGAACTGGTCAAGATCGACCCTCGCTCGATCGGCGTCGGCCAGTACCAGCACGACCTGTCCGAGGTGAAGCTCTCCCGCTCGCTCGACGCGGTGGTCGAGGACTGCGTCAACGCCGTCGGAGTGGACGTGAACACCGCCTCCGCACCGCTGCTGACCCGGGTTTCCGGGATCGGCGCCGGCCTGGCGGAGAACATCGTGCTGCACCGGGACGCGAACGGCCCGTTCCGGACCCGCCGGGCGCTCAAGGAGGTCGCCCGGCTCGGCCCGAAGGCCTTCGAACAGTGCGCCGGCTTCCTGCGCATCCCGGGCGGGGACGATCCGCTGGACGCGTCCAGCGTGCACCCCGAGGCGTACCCGGTGGTCCGGCGGATCCTGGCCAGCACCGGCGGCGACCTCTCCGCACTGATCGGCAAGGCCACCGTGCTCCGGGCGCTCAAGCCCACCGAGTACGTCGACGACACCTTCGGCCTGCCGACCGTCACCGACATCCTGCGGGAACTGGAGAAGCCGGGCCGGGATCCCCGACCGGCGTTCCGGACCGCGACCTTCGCCGAGGGGGTGGAGAAGATCGGCGACCTGCAACCGGGGATGTTGCTGGAGGGCGTGGTCACCAACGTCGCCGCCTTCGGCGCGTTCGTGGACGTCGGAGTGCACCAGGACGGTCTGGTACACGTCTCGGCGATGTCCCGGACCTTCGTCAAGGACCCACGTGACGTGGTCAAGTCCGGCGACGTGGTCCGGGTCAAGGTGCTCGACGTGGACGTACCGCGCAAACGGATCTCGCTCACCCTCCGGCTGGAGGACGAGGCCGAGCCACGCCAGCCCCGGGACCGGACGACGTCCCGGGACGGCCAGCAGCGCGACGGCCAGCCGCGGCAGGGACGAGGTGGCCAGGGTGCCGGCCGGTCCGGCGGTGCGGGCGGTCGCTCCGGCGGCGGCCAGGGCGGCGGACGCTCCGGCGGCGGCCAGGGCGGCGGCTTCGGCGGCGGCGCGCTGGCCGACGCGCTGCGCCGCGCCGGCCTGGACAAGGGACTCGACGGGTCCGGCCGGTAGCACCTGCGGTACCTGCCGCGCAGGTGCCACGACCGCCCGGCGCTCGTGGCACCTGCCGGTGCGTGGTCGGCTACCCGGCCGTACGGTCCGGCTCGGCCTCGACCGGCTCCGCGTCCACCACCGCGCGCCGGGGTGCCAGTCCGAACCGCCCGACGCCGACCGCGCCCGGCCCGCGCGAGGTGATCCGCTCCCACCACAGCCGCTGCACCAGCAGGGTCAACACCCCCGCGACCACGATCGCGCAGAGGTTGATCAGCAACTGGACGACGGAGCCGACCGCCTCGGGAAAGACGCCGTAGGCGAGCGCGACCGCCACGTTCGCCGCCGCCGGCACGGTGGTGACGGAGATCAGCACGCCGACCAGCGAGCCGGACCGGTTCGAGGTGACCGACAGCATTCCGGCCACCCCGGCCAGGAAGCCGACCACCCAGGAGAGCGCGTCCGGCCGCCAGATGAAGTCGGTCAGCGGCCGCTCGGCGAGCAGCATCGACCGGTCGATCAGCCCGGCGCCGTCCAGCGCCCACGTGCTGAGCACGGTCACCGCGATCGCGGTCAGGAATCCGACCCCCAGGGCCAGGACGGACCGCCGGACGACCGGGCTCCGCCAGCGGACCAGCGCGACGCTCAGCGCGGCGAGCGGACCGAACTCCGGGCCGACCACCATGGCACCGATGATCAGGATCGGCTGGTCGAGCAGCACCGCGATGCCGGCGATGACGGTGGCCAGGGTGATCAGCAGCAGGTACGTGACGGAGAGCCGGGTCTCCTCGCCGGTCTTCTGCGCGATCTCGTCCCAGACCACCGCGTCCGTACCCAGGCCGGGGGCGGCCCGCGCGGCCCGGTCCGCCGAGGCCGAGAGGGTGATGTCCACCCCGTCCCCGGCGATCCCGCCGGACTTGTCCACGCCGAGCGTCCGCAGCGCCGCCAGCACGTCGTCCGCGCCCTCCCGGACGACGTCGCAGAGCACCACGTCCCCCGGAGGCGTGCGGGCGGCGCCGGGCAACACGATGACGTGCGTCACCGCGGGGTCGGCGGAGAGCATGTCCACCACCGACGCGGAACGGTCGGTCGGCACGATGATCCTCAGGTGCAGCACGGGCACCAATCCTCCACCCGACCAGCGCGGCGCAGGCTGGTCGGCGAAGACTCTAGTCAGGTTCCCCTGCGTTCGCCCGCCGCCGGGACGGGGCTACGCCGCCGCCGGGCCGTACCCGTCCGGCGTTCCGGTCCGCAGTCCGGCCGCCGCGTCGGCGCGGCGCACCGCCAGGATCTCCCGGATGCGGCGCCGCGCGGCCCGGCTCCGGGCCTGGGCGCCGTCGCCGGACCGCCCCACCGTGCCGAGCACGATTGATCTCCGCTCTTCCATGCCACCACGGTAGGGACGCGGATATGTGGAAGCTGTGAAGGAATGGTCCCCACTGGGTGCGGATAGCCGTCTGACGGTTTTCCGACCCGGCCTTCATCACTTTTTCACCGGTCGGCGGCTCTAATCGAACCTTCCCGGAGCAGGCAGAATGGGGAATCATGAGCGCGCGGATACTGGTCGCCGAGGACGACCCGAAGCAGGCCAACCTGGTCCGGGTCTATCTCGAACGGGAAGGGCACAGCGTGCTCGTGGTCGGCGACGGCCGGGCGGCGCTGGAGCAGTGCCGTTCCCGCCGCCCCGACCTGGTGATCCTCGACGTGATGATGCCCGTGGTGGACGGGCTCGACGTCTGCCGGATCCTGCGGGCCGAATCCACCCTGCCGATCCTGCTGCTGACCGCCCGGACGACCGAGGACGACGTACTGCTGGGTCTGGACGTCGGGGCCGACGACTACCTCACCAAGCCGTACAGTCCGCGGGAACTGGCCGCCCGGGTGCGCGCCCTGCTGCGCCGGTCCGGCGTACTGAGTGCGGGTAACCAGGCGGTGCTGCGGGTGGGCAACCTGGAGGTCGACCCCGGCCGGTTCGAGGTACGGATCGACGGGCGCCTGATCACGCTCACCGCCAAGGAGTTCGGCATCCTCGAGGTGCTGGCCGGCGAGCCGGGACGGGCGTTCACCCGGGCACAGATCATCGACCGGGCCTTCGGCTTCGACCACTACGTGCTCGAACGCACCGTCGACGCGCACGTGATGAACCTGCGCCGCAAGATCGAGATCGATCCCGCCGAGCCGCGCTACGTACAGACCGTGTTCGGGCGCGGCTACCGGCTGGCCGAGCCGACCGCCGACGGGGCGGAACTGCCGGCGTGAGCTTCCGGTTCCGGGTACTCGCCCTGGTCATGCTCGTCGCGGTCAGCGCGACCGCCGCCACCCTCTGGCTGGTCCTGCGCCAGGCCTCACGGCAGATCGACGAGTCCGCCGTCCCCGGCGCGACGCTCGACCGGATCACCGGGCAGCTCGCCGAGTACGGCAGCCGGCACGGCACCTGGGAGGGCGTTGCGCACGTCGTCGTGCAGTTGGGCGAGCAGACCGGGCAACGGATCCACCTGGTCTCCGAGTCCGGCTGGGTCCTGGTGGACACCGATCACGAGGCGAATCCGGACGAGGCGACCCGACGCCTCGGCACGGTGGTCGGGCTCGTCAATCCTCGGCCGACGCTGGACCTGTCCGGTGCGGGCCGCGACGCGGTGGCGATCACCGCGAAACAGCTCCACACGTACCGGACCGGGATACGGTACGCGGCCTGCCTGACCCGCAGCGGCGTCGAGGTCGTCCAGACACCCGGCCCGTACGGCGTGCCGACCTACGACGTCGCCCGGGACAGGTTCCCGAACCCCGAGGCCGTCCGGAGTTGTCAGGAGCGGGCGCGCGAGTCCCCGCAGGCGTCCCGGGCGGACGAGAGCCAGCTGGCCGCCTGCGGCACGTCGGCGGACTCCCAGTCGATGAACTACTGCCTGGCCCAGGCGTTCGACGCCAGGATCGACGAGGTGGCCCCCGAGCCGGCCCGGGTCATCGTCGGGGTCGGCGAGGAGGGCGGGCCGGGGCTCGTCGTGGGTCCGCTGCTGGCCGCGGCGGCCGGGGTGGCGGCGGTGGCCATCATCGCGACCGCCCTGCTCAGCCACCGGGTGCTGCGGCCGATCGGCATCCTCACCACGGCGTCGCAGCGGCTCGGGCGAGGCGACCTGAGCAGCCGGGTACCGGTCCGGGGCAACGACGAACTCGCCACGCTGGCCCGCTCGTTCAACCGGATGGCCGACTCCCTGCAACGCGGCGAGGAGCGTCAGCGCCGGCTGGTCGCCGACGTCGCGCACGAACTGCGTACCCCGCTGGCCAACCTGCGTGGTTATCTGGAGGCGCTCTCCGACGGTGTGATCGCGCCCGATCCGGAGCTGTTCGCCTCGCTGCACGAGGAGGCGGTCCTGCAACAGCGGATCGTCGACGACCTCCAGGAACTCGCACTGGCCGAGGCGGGGAGCCTGGCCTACCACCGGACCGCCGTCGACCTGGCGGAGCTGCTGGAGACCTGCCGCACCGCCCACGGGGCCAGCGCGGACGCCGCCGGGGTGTCGCTGACCGTCACCGCCACCCCGGTGGCCGTGTACGCCGATCCCGACCGGCTCCGGCAGGTGCTGGGGAACCTGATCACAAACGCGCTCTGCGCCACCCGCCCGGGAGGTCAGGTGACGCTCACGCTGGAACGCGAGGCCGACTCCGCCGTCGTACGGGTCGTCGACACCGGCTCGGGGATCGCCCCCGACGCGCTGCCGCACGTCTTCGACCGGTTCTGGCGGGCCGACTCGGCACGCGGCCGACGGACCGGTGGCAGCGGGCTGGGCCTGGCGATCGTCCGGCAGATCGTGACCGACCACGGCGGATCGATCAAGGTCACCAGCCAACTCGGGACGGGCACCGCCTTCACCCTCACCCTGCCGGTCACGCCGGTCTGAGCGGTCGCCCGCGCGATCGCACCCGCAGAGGCCGGACGGCGCCGGCCTGGGCAACCCGTCAGGGTAGCTGGATCATCCGGCGCCCTGGGCGGATATCACTTACATCGTGCGCCGTAGCCGAATTCTCCATGACATCGTCGGAAAACGCCGGTCAGCACCGTTAGAGCGGTAGTAGGACCTGTAGGCCATTTTGAGCCAGTTTCATGGCTTTTCATCCTCGGAGCCGCCACCCGATGACCGCTCAGATACTGCTGTCGCCCCCCGACGTCGGAGCGCTGGAGGAGTCGTACGTCCTACGGGCGATCCGCTCCGGATGGATCGCGCCGGCCGGTCCGGACCTCGCCGCGTTCGAGCAGGAGGTCGCCGAGCGCGCCGGCACCCGGTACGCGGTGGCGCTGAGTTCGGGAACGGCCGCCCTGCACCTCGCGTTGCTGGCCCTCGGCGCCGGGCCCGGTCAGGTGGTCGTGGTACCCACGCTGACCTTCGTCGCGACGGCCAACGCCGTGGCGTACACCGGCGCGGAACCGGTCTTCGTGGACTGCGATCCGGCCACCGGAAACCTCGACGTCGGACTGCTGGCGGACCTGCTCCGCCGGCTGACCGCCGCCGGTGAACGGGTCGCCGCCGTGATCCCGGTCGACATGTTCGGCGCCTGTGTGGACTACGACACGCTGCTTCCGCTGTGCGCGGCCGCCGGGGTGCCGGTCGTCGAGGACGCGGCGGAGGCGCTCGGCGCGACGTACCGGGGGCGACCGGCCGGGTCGTTCGGCCGGCTCGCCGCCCTCTCCTTCAACGGCAACAAGATCATCACCACCTCCGGCGGCGGCATGCTGGTCTCCGACGACGCCGCGCTGATCGAGCGGTGCCGCTACCTGTCGACCCAGGCCCGCCAGCCGGTGCCGCACTACGAACACACCGACGTCGGCTACAACTACCGGCTCAGCAACGTGCTCGCCGCCCTCGGCCGGGCCCAACTGTGCCGGTTGGACGAGATGATGGCACGCCGCCGCGACCTGCGGGAGCGGTACGCCAAGCTGTTCGCCGCGACACCCGGCGTACGCCTGCTCGGCGACGGCGATCCCGGGGCGAACTGCTGGCTGACCGTCGTCGTCGTCGACCCGGCCCGAGCCGGATGGCGGGCCGACGAACTCGCCGCCCACCTCGCGGAACGGCAGATCGAGACCCGACCGGTCTGGAAACCGATGCACCTGCAACCCGTCTTCGGCGCGGCCCGGGCCGCCCTGACCGGTGCCGCCGCGCGGCTGTTCGACCAGGGACTCACCCTGCCCAGCGGCTCCGCCCTGACCGAGCCGCAGATCGGGCGGGTCCTCGACGCCACCGCGGAGTTCCTGGAGGCACGGCGGTGACCGGGCACAGCGAGGGCATCAGCGCCGTCGGCCGGACCTGGTGGTACGACCCGACCAAGCGCCTCCTCGACGTCGTGCTGGCGATTCTGCTGCTCGTCGTCGCGTCGCCGGTCATGCTCGCCGTCGCCGTCGCGGTCGCGGCGACGCTGGGACGGCCGGTGCTGTTCCGGCAGGTCCGGCCGGGCCGGCACGGCGAACTGTTCGAGCTGGTCAAGTTCCGGACCATGCGGCCGGTCGACGTCGCTCGCGGCGCGGTGACCGACCGCGACCGGCTGACCGGGCTGGGCCGTCGGCTCCGGGCCACCAGCATGGACGAGTTGCCCACGCTCTGGAACGTGGTCCGGGGCGAGATGAGCCTGGTGGGGCCCCGCCCGCTGCTCGTCGACTACCTCAACCGGTACACCCCGGCGCAGGCGCGGCGGCACGAGGTGCGACCCGGCATCACCGGACTGGCGCAGGTCCGGGGTCGCAACGCGATGCCCTTTCCGGAGCGCTTCGCGCACGACGTGTGGTACGTCGACAACCGCAGCCTCCGCCTGGACCTGCACATCCTCGCCAGCACCGTCGGTGCCGTACTGCGCCGGCGCGGCATCACGGCACCGGGCAGCCCCACCGCGCCGGAATTCCTCGGCAGCATCGAACTACCGGGCCAGGGCGGCGCCGACCACGACGCGCCGGACGGTCCGGACGACCGGACGGCCAGCCTCGGCGACCTGACCGGCAGCCGGGGAGCCGCAGGGCAGTGGCCGGCGGCGGGCTGGCGGACCGGATGACCCTGGACGTCGTCATCGTCGGCTGCGGCGGCCACGGCCGCGAGGCCCTCGACATCATCCGCGCGATCAACGCGTCGGCGAGCACCGGCCCACGGTGGCGGATGCTCGGCTTCGTCGACGACCGCCCCTCGGAGGTCAACCACAAGCGGCTGCAACGCCTGGCGGTGCCGTACCTCGGCACGGTCGAGTGGCTGCGGGAGGCGGAGCCGGGCACGCACGTCGTACTCGGGCTCGGAGATCCCCGGGTCCGCCGCGCGGTCGGTCGGCGGGTCGACGGGTACGGGCTGCCGGCGGCGAGCCTGGTGCACCCCGCCGCCGTGGTGGGCCCGGACACCGTCTCCGGGGATGGCCTGGTCGTCTTCGCGGGTGCGCGGGTGACCACCAACGTCACCCTCGGCCGGCACGTGCACCTGAACCAGAACTCGACCGTCGCGCACGACTGCGTGCTGGCGGACTACGTCTCGGTCAATCCCCTCGCCGCGGTCTCCGGGGAGTGCCAACTCCAGGCCGGCGTGCTGATCGGTGCCGGCGCGGTGGTGCTCCAGGGCCTCCGGGTCGGCGCGGACGCCACCGTCGGCGCCAGCGCCTGCGTCGTCCGGGACGTGCCGGCCGGTGCGGTGGTCAAGGGAGTGCCGGCGAGGTGACATCCGCACCCGGTCACGCCGGCACCCGCCGGCCGACCGGGCGCGTCCACGCCAGGGCGGGAAGAGCCCGGGCAAGAGAGAGGACCAGCAGTGGTGGAACGACTTCGCGTCGCGGTCCTGCTGAAGACGAACAGCGGTGGGATGTGGATCCTCCCCCAGGTGGCGGAGCTGCGTGGCCGTGGCCACGAGGTCGTCGTCGTACTGCCGCCGGGGCCCGGTCGGCTGACGGCGGAGCTGACCCGGCGCGGATTCGACGTACTCGAATCGCCGTTCGACTTCCGGTTCCGGCCGGGCGTGGCGACGCTGCGAGGGTTGTGGCGGCTCCGCCGGCTGCTCCGCCGGCTCCGGCCTGACGTGCTGCACTACCACCTGTACGCCTCGGCGCTCGCGGCCCGGTTCGGCACCCTCGGGCTGCCGGTACGCCGGGTGCACATGGTCGCCGGGCCACTGTTCCTCGAATCGCCGCTGATCCGGCCGGTCGAGCGCGTGCTGTGGCGCCTGGACCACGCCACCATCTGCGGCACCGAACACACGTCACGGCTCTACGGCGCGCTCGGGTGCCCGCCCGAGCGCCGGCCCGTGGCGACCTACGGCGTCGACCCGGCCCACTTCGCCGTGGCCCACCCGGCGGACGGGGTCCGGTCGGGCGACCCGGGCGACCCCACCCGGGACGAGCTGCGGGCGAAGGCCCGCGCCGACCTCGGCGTCGACTCCGACGCCTTCCTCGTTGTCATGATCGCCTACGTCTACCCGCCGAAACGGCTGGCCCACAAGGGACGGGCCATCAAGGGCCACGACGTCCTCCTCACGGCCTGGCAGACCTTCCGGGCCCAGCATCCCCGGGCCCACCTGCTGCTGGTCGGTGGCGGCTGGACCGCTGCCGGTGAGGCACACCGCCGCGAACTCGTCGACCGGTTCGGCGTCGACACGGACCCGAGCGTGACCTGGCTCGAGTCGGTCGCCGACGTACGCCCCTGCCACCGGGCCGCCGACCTGAGCGTCAGCCCGTCCCTGTCCGAGGGGCACGGTGCCGCCGTCGAGGCGAGCGCGATGGGCGTACCCAGCATCGTCAGCGACGCCGGGGGGCTGCCCGAGACCGTCGACGAGTCGTCCGGCTGGATCGTGCCCCGGGGCGACGCGACGGCGCTGGCCACCGCGCTCGACTCGGCGTACCGCGAGTTCGAGGCCGGGCGTCTGGCCGGGCGCGGCGAGCAGGCCCGGCTCCGCGCCGCCCGGCTCTTCGACAACCGGGCCTCGGCGGGCCGGGTCGCCGACGTCATCGAGAAGGTCGCCCGGGACGGCACCGGCCAGTTCCCGGACCGGGCCGTCCGGGTGGCGCACGTCATCGGCAGCCTGGACCGCGGCGGTGCCGAGACGGTGACCCTGGACATCTGCCGTTCGGTGCCGTCCGAAGAGGTCGAGCAGGTCTTCCTCACCCTCGCCGGCCGGGAGGGACGACTCGTCGACGAGTTCCGGGCGGCCGGCGCCGTGGTACGGCAGTGCCCGCTCCGGCCGGCCCGGTCCTTCGGGCCGCGCCTGTGGCGGAGCCTGCGGGCGCTCCGGCCCGACATCGTCGTCTCGCACGTCAGCCTGGTCAGCGCGGCCGTCCTGCTGGTGGCGTGGGCGGCCCGGGTGCCGGTGCGGGTGGCGCGGATGTGGAGCGAGGGTGACGGCCGACCCGACACGTGGACCCAGCGGACCCGCCGGACACTCCTGCGGCGACTGCTCCGCCGCACCGCCACCGACGTCGTCGGGGTGACCGCGGCGGCGCTCGACCTCGCCGCTCCCCCGGCCGGTGACGCCCGCTACCGGGTGCTCTACAACAGCGTCTCCACCGACCGGGTCGACGGCTGGCAGCGCGAGCCGGCGCGACGACGGTGGAACCTCCCGCCCGACGTGCCCGTCCTGGTGCACATCGGCCGGGCCGCCTCGGCGAAGAACCGCCCGTTCCTGGTCGACGTGCACCGGGCCGTCCGGGTGGAGTCGCCGGACGCGAGGCTGCTCGCCGTCGGTCCGGGAGGCGTCGACGACATCGTCACCACACGTCCCGGCGTCAGGTACGACTCGCACGTTCTCCTCCCCGGCGAGACCGAGGAGATCGCCTCGGTGCTGGCCGCCGCCGACGTACTGGTGCTGCCCTCCCGGCGGGAGGGGCTGCCCGGCGTGGTGCTGGAGGCCCTGGCCGCCGGTGTCCCGGTGGTGGCGACGGACCTGCCCTGCCTGCGGGAACTCGCCGCCCACCTGGACGGGCTCACCCTGCTGCCGCTGTCGGCCGGAGCGCGTCGCTGGGCGGACGCCGCGACGGTACGGGCCCGGACGGATGCCGCCGGGCGCCAGGAGATCAGCCGGAGCCTGCGGTCATCGCCGTTCGTCCTGGAGCACGCGGTACGGGAGTGGAAGACGTTGTGGCGGGCAGGTGCGCGGTGATCCGAACCGGATACTCAGCGGTGGGCAGTTCGGCGGGCGAGTCCACGCCACCCACCGAACCGACCGCCGATCCGATCGCCGAACCGGTCCCGGACGGCGGAGCGCCTCCGGAGACCCCACCGGTACGGGTCGCCATGATCGGTCCCGGGTTGGGCGCCGAGGCCGCGAGCTGGGCGATGTCCGCCCTCCTGGTGACGTCGGTCAGCACGGCCCTGGCGCTCCTCGATCCGCGCCTCCGACACTGGTTCCTGATCCCGGTGACGGTGTGTGGCGTGCTGATCGGCGTGGACGCGATCGAGTGGGTCCGGCGGCGGCGTGACATCTTCGATCCGCAGGCGATCCTCGGGCTGCTGGGCATGCACTTCTTCTACCTGGCGCCGGTCCTCAACGTCATGCTCGACCACTGGCCCCGCTTCCTCGTCGGGCCGCCGGACTGGCGGGCCGCCCTCGGCACCATGGCCCTGCTGAACGTGCTCGGCCTCTGCCTCTACCGGGTCGTGCTGGGTTTCCGGGACCGGCCGCAGCCCCGGTCCCGCCGGGCCTCCCGGTTCGACGAGCGGGCCTTCTACCGGTTCGGCCTTGCCGCGGTGTTCGTGAGCGTGCTGGCCTTCTGCGGCGAGGTCGCGATGTTCGGCGGAATCTCCGGATACCTGAGCACGATGACCGGCGAGTCGGACCGGGTCGAGCTGACCGGGCTGGGTTGGCTCCTCATCCTCGGCGAGGCCTTCCCGATGATCGTCTTCGCGCTCGTCGTCGTGCGGTGGCGGAGCTGGCTCGCCGGGCACCGGTCGGCGATCCTCCTCCTGCTGGTCGGCCTGGCGCTGATGCAGTTCTTCGTGGGCGGACTGCGGGGTAGTCGGAGCAACACGATCTGGCCCATCCTGATCGGCCTGACCCTCATCCACCTCCTCGTCGTCCGGGTCTCCAGAAAGGCGCTGTTCATCTTCCTCCTGGTGCTCGGCCTCTTCATCTACACGTACGGCCTCTACAAGTCCGCCGGGCTGGAGGTGCTCGACGCCGCCCGGGGTACCCGCAGTGTCGGGGACATATCGTCGGAGACCGGCCGGGACGTGCCCTCGCTGCTGTTGGGAGATCTCTCCCGGGCGGACATCCAGGCCCTGGTACTCGACCGGCAACTTCGGGGCAACACGGAACTCGCGTACGGAGTCACCTATCTCGGTGACGTCTCGTTCCTCGTACCCGGCGTGGTCCTGCCCGAGCGTCCCCCGGACAAGGTCGCGGCCGGCACCGACCTGCTCTTCGGCCCTGGGGCGTACGAGTCGGGGCTGCGGTCGAGCCGGGTCTACGGCCTCGCCGGAGAGGCCATCATGAACTTCGGCCCGGCCGGCGGGGTGCTCTCCTTCGCCTTCCTGGGCATGTTCGTACGGTTCGGCCGGAGGTACTACGCGCGGGCGCGACAGCAGCGGTCGCTCACCGCGAAGCTGCTCGCGCCGATGGCACTCGTGTGCGCGTTCCTACCCACCGCCGACCTCGACAACAACACGTGGTTCCTGCTCAAGTACGTCCTCCCGGTCGCCGCGGTGGTGTGGCTGGCACGGCAGGGCCGGTCGATCGGCAGGGCGGCCCGTCCCGGACAGACGACCGAGAGCGCCACGGCGGCCCGGACCCGCCCGACGGCCGCGCCCGACGCCTGGCCGCTACCGGACCCGCCCCGGCACTGACCCTCGGGGCCGGGCACGTCCCGCACTCGACCGGCTACGGCTCGGCCCCGGATCCGCTACGGGTTCGGCCCCGGTTCCCGCTGCCACTACGGCGGCAGGGTTCCGGGGCCGAGGTGGCGTGACCGCCTCAGGGATCCCGTCGATGGACGCCGACCACCGGAGCGCCTCCGGCAGGTGTGCCGGTGACCGGGGCGCCGACGGACGGGCGGTCGGTGGACGCCTGCCACTCCCGGTACCAGTCGAAGGTGCGCCGCACCCCCTCCTCCAGCGACACCGTCGGCTCGAACCCGGTCAGCCGGCGGAGCAGGCCGAGGTCGGGACAGCGCCGGTTCACCGAGCCCCGGGGCGCCGGCAACGGCTGTACCACCGGACTCACCCCGGCGATCCGCAGCACCAGGCCAGCCAACTCGCCGATGCTCGTGTGGGCCGTGTCGTTTCCGATGTGGACGATCCGACCCGCCGCGTCGGGACAGTCCATCAGCCGGAGCATCGCCTCGACCGCGTCGTCCACGTAGCAGAACGCCCGGTACTGGTCGAAGCCCCACACCCGGAACGGGTCCTCGCCGCCCAGCGCGCGCATGGCCAGTTCCGGAACGACGTGGTCGGTACCCATCCGTGGGCCGTAGACGTTGTGGAACCGCCCGATGACCGCCGGACAGCCCTTCGCCCGTGCGGCGTGCACGAAGGCCGCCTCGCCGAGGAGCTTGCTGATCGCGTACGCGAACCGGGGCGAGGTCACGTCGGTGACCATCACGGGTACGTCCTCGGCGGTCGGCACCGGCACGATGCCGGCGTCCACCCCGCCGGCGTACACCTCGCTGGTGGAGCTGAAGAACACCCGCTCGCCGGGCGCGATCCAGTCCAGCAGGTGCAGCGCGGTGAGGGTGTTGACCCGGACCACCCGGGCCGGGTCGGCCTCGACGTTGCGGACGCCGACGACCGCGGCCAGCAGGTAGATCTGGTCCCACCCCCGGGGCAGCGCGGCCCAGGAATCGAGGCTGGTCAGGTCGGCGGAGCGGACGTCCACCGCCGGGTGCTGGCGCAGCGCGGCCAGTTGCCGGTCGTCCCGGCCCCGGGAGAAGTCGTCGACGACGGTCACCCGGTGCCCGTCGGCGACCAGTCGGTCGGCGAGATGCCTGCCGATGAAGCCGGCGCCGCCGAGGACGAGTGCCCGCATCAGACCCGGCCCTCCGAGAGGTCCCGCTGCGGCCGGTCGGCGCCGTGCGGTTCCGGCAGGTAGCCGATGCCGGCGTAGCGGATGCCGGCGGCCCTGATCGCCGGTTCGTCGAGGATCCGCCACGAGTCGTAGATCAGCGCCGGCCGCCGGGCGCCGAGCACGGACCCGATCTCGATCGCCCGGTAGTCGGGATGATCGTTGATCACCAGTACGGCGTCGGCCTCGGCGAACGCCTTGTCGAGGCTGGTCGGCTCGCCGCCGTGGTCCCGGACCACGTCGTCGGAGACCATCGGGTCGTGGCCGAGCACCACCAGCCCCGCCTCGCGGAACACGGTCATCATCGCCGCGATCGGGGTGCCCCGCATGTCGTCGGTCGGCGGCCAGCCCTTGTAGGCCCACCCCAGTACGGCCAGCCGGGCACCGACGGTCGTGCCGCGCTCGTGCCGGATCAGTTCCACGACCCGGGTGGCGACGTGCACCGGCAGGTACTCGTTGAGCCGCCGGGCCGCGCCGACGAGGAACGGTCCCGGGCCGCCGGCGCTGTCGATCATCAGGTACGGGTCCTTGGAGAGGCAGCCGCCACCGACGTACCCGGGCCGGCTCAGGTCCGGCCGGGGGTAGTCCAGGTTCGCCGCGCCGATGACCTCCAACGGGTCGAGCCGGTGCCGCTCGGCGATCAGCGCCAGCTCGTTGCCGAACGAGTAGATCAGGTCGGTGTGGCAGTTGTTCGCCAGCTTGACCAGCTCGGCCGCCTCCAAACTGGAGACCGGTACCACCTGGGTGGCCAGCCCGCCGAAGAACGCCAGTCCCGCCTCCCGGCTCGGCTCGTCCAGCCCACCGACCACCTGGGGCAGCTCGACCAGTTCGCGCAGCGCCTGCCCCTGGATGGTCCGCTCCGGCGCCATCACCAGCCGGGCCCGATCCCAGGCCGCGAGAAGCGGCGGCAGCACCACCGCACGGCTCGTTCCGACCGGCACCGTGCTGCGGACCACCACCAGGGTCTCCGGTCCGCACCACCGCGCCACCTGCTCGGCGGCGGCCGCCAGGTTACCCAGGTTGGGCCGGTGTGCCTGGTCGTCCACGGGCGTGGACACGCAGAGCACCGCGACATCGACGTCCGGGGGCAGCTCCGTGCCGACCCGCAGGGACCGTCCGATGTGCTCCGCGAACACCTTGGCGATGCCGGGCTCGAAGATGTGCACCCGGCCTTCGCGCAACGACTCCAGTACCTGCGGCTGCGCGTCGACCCCGAACACCTGGTAGCCCTTGCGGGCCAACGAGGCGGCCAGGGTCAGGCCGACATAGCCGAGCCCGACGACGCCTATCTTCCGGTACAAACTCCTGCCTCCTTGCGAAGTAGACTCCCTCGGCCGGTGCCCCGTCGACGGAGCGCCGGTCGGGCCGGTTCTGGCGGTTCGACCCGAGGGCAGTGGCCGGTGGACCTAGTCGAGCCCACCCGACCAGATCGCCTTGACCGACCCCTCCAGGTCGTACGAGGGCGTCCAGCCGAGCAGCCGACCGGCGCGACGGATGTCGCCGCACATCCACCCGACGTCCGCCGACCGTTCCGGTGCCGGCCGATCCTCACGGATCTTCCCGGCGAACCCGGCCGTCTCGGCGACCAGCCGTACCGCCTCCCGCGCCGACACGGCGCGGCCGCTGGCGACGTTGAACACCCGCTCGGCCAGCGTCCCGGCCAGGGCCGCGGCGGCGACCGCGGACGCCACGTCGCGGACGTCCACGAAGTCCCGGTACGCCGCGAGCGAGCCCAACGAGAGGTCTCCGGCGGCACCGCCCGGGACCGGTGGCTGACGCAGCAGTGCGGCGGCCCGGCCGAGCAGGGTCTCCTCCGGCGTGCCGGGACCGATCGGGTTGAACACCCGCAGCACGACCCCGTCGACCCGACCGGCCGCGGCGGCGAGTTCGACCAGCCGGGTCGCGGCGAGTTGGCTCACGCCGTACCCGCTGATCGGCGCGGCCGGATCGCTCTCGGTCACCGCGTGCCCGGGTGGCACGGGACCGTACTCGGCCGCCGACCCCAACCGGACCAGTCGGGCGTCGGGGGCCTCCTTCGCCACCGCGTCGACGAGCTTTGCCGTGACCCCGGTGTTCGCCCGGACCAGGTCGTGAGTGCCGCCCGCCAGCCGACCGGTGCAGTTGACCACCACGTCGGGGCGTTCCGCGCGCAGCAGCGCACCCAGCTCGTCGACCTCGCACCGGACCAGGTCGAACTCGTCGCGTCGCGGGCAGCGCAGCGCGGCCACCGATCCGAGCGTCCGGCGGACGTGGCCGCCGATGAATCCGGACGCGCCGAACAGCAGCACCCTGGGCTGGCCGACGTCCTCACTCCGCTCGGTCATACCGGCTCCGGTACCGGGCTCGGCAACAGGATCGGCTTCAGCGCGTCGAACCTGCGGTTGGCCTCGTCGTAGTCCTCGGGGCGGCCGATGTCCAGCCAGTAGCCGGTGAAGTCGTAGCTGGCCGGCAACTCGCCCCGGCCGAGCAGCTCCAGCATCAGCTGGTCGAACCCGAACGCCAACCCCTCCGGGTACGCGGCGATGGTGCGCGCGGAGAGCCCGTAGACGCCCATGCTGACCTGGTAGTCGAGGTTGGGTTTCTCGCTGAAGCTGACGATCCTGCCGTCCTCGACCGACAGCACGCCGAAGTCGACGTTGACCGTGCGGTGGCAGGTCGCGACGGTCAGCGGGGCGCCCGAGGCGGCGTGGGTGTGCAGCAGGTCCGCGTAGTTGAGGTCGGTGAGGACGTCCCCGTTCATCACCAGGAAATGCTCCGGCAGCCGGTCCCGGAGACCGAACAGCGGTCCGATGGTCGAGAGCGGGACGCGCTCCTCGACGTAGTCCACCCGGAGGCCGAACCGCGAGCCGTCACCGACGAAGGCGCGGATCAGCGAGCCCATGTGGTTGATCGCCAGGGTGACGTCGGCGAACCCCTGCGCCGCCAGCTGGTGCAGGACGATCTCCAGGATGGCGTGGCTGTCACCGATCGGAACCAGCGGCTTCGGCAGGGCGGTCGTGTACGGCCGCAGCCGGGTGCCCTTGCCGCCGGCCATTATCACCACGTGCATGTCGTCGTCCGATCTGTCGCCATTGAACGTCCCACCGGCCTCATCGCCGGATGCCGGCCCAGTCGTGGTGACGACGGACCGTGGAGAGGATGAAGTCGACGACCCGGCGGGAGGTGTCCGGAACGCGGTAGTCCACCGGACACGGCACGCCCTCGGCGCGGACCTGGTCGACCGCGACCGAGACCGCCTCGACCACCCCGGCGGGATCCAGCCCGGTCATGATGATTCCGCCGGAGTCCAGCGCCTCGGGACGCTCGATCGACTCCCGCAGGGTCACCGCCGGAAAGCCGAGGATGGCCGACTCCTCGCTGATCGTGCCGCTGTCCGAAAGCGTGCAGCGGGCACCCATCTGGAGGTGTACGTAGTCGAAGAGCCCGAACGGCTCGTGGAACGCGACCCCGTCCAGGGTGGTGGCGTCGGCGGTCGACGCCTCCAGGCGTTTGCGGGTACGCGGGTGGGTGGAGACCAGCACCGGCAGCTGCCAGGTGTCGCGTACCGCGCGGAGACAGTCCAGCAGGCGCCGGAGCCGGCCCGGGTCGTCGACGTTCTCCTCGCGGTGGGCGCTCACCACGAAGTAGCGGTCCGGCCGCAGTTCGAGCTGCTCGAGGATCGACGAGCCGGCGATGTCCGTACGGTAGTGCTCCAGCACCTCCCGCATCGGCGAGCCGGTGTGCAGGATCCGCCTCGGATGCAGCCCCTCGGCGAGCAGGTTACGCCGGGCGTGCTCGGTGTAGACCAGGTTGAAGTCGGCGACGTGGTCCACCAGCCGCCGGTTCGTCTCCTCCGGCACGTTGAGGTCGAAGCACCGGTTGCCGGCCTCCATGTGGTAGACGGGAATCCGCATCCGCCGGGCCATCAACGCGGCGATGCAGCTGTTCGTGTCGCCCAGCACCAGCAGCGCGTCCGGCCGCAGTTCGTTGATCGCCTCCTCCATGCCGATCAGCACGCCGCCGAGGACCCGGCCCAGCGACGACGTGTCGACCCGGAGGAAACGGTCCGGCTTCCGCAGCCGCAGTTCGGTGAAGAACACGTCCGACAGGGTCCGGTCCCAGTTCTGCCCGGTGTGCACGAGCACGTGGTCCAGGGTGCGGTCCAGCCGGTCGAGCACCCGGGACAGCCGGATGATCTCCGGTCGGGTGCCGACCACGGTCATCACCCGGGTCGCGGCGGAGCCGCTCATCCCACCACCGCCGGTACCCGGGCCCCGCCGTCCACCGGCTCCGGATAGGTGTCCGGACGGGCCGGATCGAAGATCTCGTTGGCCCAGAAGAGGGTGAGGAGTTCGTCCGGACCGGTGTTGGTGATGTGGTGTGCCCACATCGTCGGCATGTCCACCACGACCGGCTCGTCGCCGCTGACCGCGAACCGGGTCACCTCGGCGTGGCCGACCCGACGCAGGCTGATCTCGGCGGTGCCGCGCAGCACCGCGAAGCGTTCCACCTTGGCCAGATGGAAGTGCTCGCCCCGGGTGACTCCGGGACGGCTGCTGGAGCAGAAGGTCTGGCCGGCGCCGCCGTGCGTCTTGACCACCTCGACCAGTTCGCCGCGCTGGTCGGCGTGCCGGGGCAGCGGCAGCGGAGCGTGTTCCGGGAAGCAGTGCGACCGGTAGGTGTTGAAGAGTCGGACGTCGTGCCGGTCCCCCAGCGCCGGGATCTCACCCCTGCGGTACGTCGCCGCGAAGTCGCCGAGCCGCTCCGCGAGGGCCCGTACGCCGATCCGCAGGCCCGGCATCGTGCTGTCCCAGGCGCCCTCGGCGGGCGCGTCGACCAGCAGCGCCGCGGCGTCGCCCGCGTGCACGAGATCCAGTTCCCGGTCGTCCCGTACCTCGGGGTCACCGCCCTGCGCGAGCACCCGGCAGAAGGTCGCGACGACGGAGTTGTAGTGCGGCCGCCCGTGCTCGCCGTACAGGTTGGGCAGCCGGAGGTCGACGAAGTGCGCGCCCCGCTCCGTCGCGGTGGCCAGGGTGGCCGCCGCCACCGCCTTCGAGTCGCCGTACGGGGTGCCGTTTCCGGCCTGGGTGGAGTTGGCGAAGACGACCGTCGGCGGCGGCTGGGCGCACCGGCGCAGGCCCCGGGCGAGCGCCGCGGCCATCTCCACGTTCCCGGCGGCCACGTCGGCCGGGTCGCCCCGGTTGACGCCGGCCAGGTGGAGCAGCCGGCCGACGCCGTCGAGCTTCGCCGCCAGCACGGCCGGATCGGCCAGGTCGGCCCGGGTCAGCACCGTCGGGTCGGGCCAGCCCAGCGCCCGGACCAGCACGCGTACGTGCCAGCCGAGGAAGCCGCCGGCGCCGGTGAGGGCGAGATTCATGCGATCAGCACCGGTTCGCGCAGGGCCAACTCCGCGCGGATCTCGGGCAGGGTACGCAACAGCGCGACGATCTCCGGTACGTCCAACCGCGGCGCGTTGGCCGAGTTGAAGTCGACGGTGTCCGTGCTCGGATCGCCCTCGGAGACGTAGAGGGCGTAGTTGAGGTCGCGGGCGTCGACCGGCACCCGGAAGAACTCGCCGAAGTCCTCGGCCTGGGCCAACTCCTCACGACTGGCCAGCGTCTCGTCCAGCTTCTCGCCGTGCCGCACCCCGATCACGTCGAGCTTGGCGGGCGCGTCGAACAACTGGCAGAGCGCGGCGGCCAGATCGCCGAGGGTGCAGGCGCTCGCCTTGCGGATGAACACGTCCCCCGGCCGGGCGTGCGAGAACGCGTGCTCGACGAGTTCCACCGAGTCGGTCAGCGACATCAGGAACCGGGTCATGGCCGGGTTGGTGACGGTCAGCGCCCGGCCCGCCTTGATCTGCTCCACGAAGAGCGGGATCACCGATCCGCGCGAGTACATGACGTTGCCGTACCGCACGCACGACACCGTGGTACGGCTGCGCGGGTTGTTGCGGGCGTGGGCCTGGGCCACCTTCTCCATCAACGCCTTGCTCATCCCCATCGCGTTGACCGGATAGACCGCCTTGTCGGTGCTGAGTACGACCACCGAGCTGACCCCGTTGCGGTCGGCCGCCTCGACCACGTTGGCGCTGCCGAGGACGTTCGTCCGGACCGCCTCGAGCGGGAAGAACTCGCAGGACGGCACCTGCTTGAGCGCCGCGGCGTGGAACACGAAGTCCACCTCGCGGGTCGCCCGCAGCACCGTGTCGTAGTCCCGTACGTCGCCTACGTGGTAACGCACCCGGTCGTCACCGATGGTGCGACGCATGGCGTCCTGTTTGGCCTCGTCGCGGCTGAGTATCCGGACCTCGCCCACGTCCTGGTGCAGCAGCCGGCGTGCCATGGTCCGACCGAAGGAACCGGTGCCTCCGGTGATCAGCACGCGGCGGCCGGCGGGCAGGAAGGTCATCCGTACTCCCGTTCGTCAACAACATCGGGGTCAACGAGGTGACAAGACGAAAGACACGCAGAATTGGCGGAACATCCGCCGTTACGGCCAAAGGCCATCCCTAATCTGATTTAGTCCTATGGCGATAATTGCGTCCCGGCCCGCCTCGGAACGGATGTGGAGGCTCTGCGAAGTGAACGCTTCTCAATATTCCGGGACCAGAGTGGTGGTGACCGTCGAGGCACGGTTCAGCCGTTCCCCGGACGGGGCGATCTGGAGCCGGGGTGGACCGGCGTACCATTTCTTCACCCGATACCTGTCGGCCTTCGACCGGGTCCGGGTCCTCGCCCGGGTGGCCGACGTCCCCCGCCACGACGACGGCGCGAAGCGGGTGGACGGCCCCGGGGTCGAGGTGTGGCCGGTGCCCTGTTACGTCGGGCCGGCACAGTATCTGGTGCGCCGGGCGGCGGTCGTCCGGGCGGTGCGTGGGGCGGCGGACGACGGTGACGCCGTCGTGCTGCGGGTGCCGTCCCCACTCGGCTCGCTGCTGGCGGCCTCGCGCGAACGCGCGGGACTGCCCTACGCGGTCGAGGTCGTGGGTGACCCGTACGACGTGTTCGCCCCGGGCGTGATCCGGCATCCGCTGCGCCCGCTGCTGCGCCGGCGGGAGACGGAACGGCTGCGGCACCAGTGCCGCACCGCGGTGGCGGCGGCCTACGTCACCGAGCGATACCTCCAGGCCCGCTACCCGGCCCGGACCGGGGCGGTCACGGCGGCCTACTCGAGCATCGAACTTCCCGCCGAGGCGTACCGGGAGGGACCGCGCCGGCCCGATCCCGGGCGGCAGGCCCACACGCTGGTGTCGGTCGGCACGCTGGAGCAGATGTACAAGGGCGTCGACACCCTCGTCGAGGCGCTCGCCCGGCTCGTGGCGACCGGACTTCCGCTACGGCTCGTGCACGTCGGCGAGGGCCGGTGCCGCCCCCGGCTCGAACGGATCGCCGAGCGGCTGGGCGTGGCGGACCGGGTGGTGCTGACCGGCGCACTGCCGGCCGGTGCCGAGGTACGGCGCCGGCTCGACGAGGCGGACCTGTTCGTCATGCCCTCTCGGACGGAGGGCCTGCCGAAGGCGCTCATCGAGGCGATGGCCCGGGGGCTGCCCGCCGTCGGCACGGCGGTGGGCGGCATACCCGAGTTGCTGCCGCCGGACGATCTCGTGCCGCCGGACGACCCGGCGGGCCTCGCCGGATCGATCCGGCAGTTCCTGACCGATCCGGCCCGGATGGCGGCCGCATCGGCCCGCAACCTCGGCCGGGCCGCCGACTTCGGCGACGAGCCGCTGGCGCGGCGGCGGGACGCCTTCTACCACGCACTGCGGGACGCGACGGTGGGCGCCGGGGCACGATCCGAGCGGCTGCACCGGTAACGGTCAGAGCCGGACCGTGTCGAGGAACGTGCCGAGCGGCTCCGCGTACGCCCGGAAGTCGAACGAGTCGAGCGCCCGCCGCCGCGCGGCCTCGCGCATCTGCCGCCGCTGCGCGGTGGTCAGCCGCAACGCCGTCCGGAGCGTCTCGCCGAGCCCGGCCACCGAGTGGTCGGCGCAGACGAGTCCCTCCCGACCGTCGACCAGGTAGCCACCCAGGTCGCTGGTGAGGTTGGCGATCACCGGCGTCCCGTTGGCGAGGCTCTCACAGAACTTCGTCGGAAATCCCGCCTGGTTGGCCCGCTCCGGCCGGCGCAGCAGCACGCTGAAGTCCGCTTCCTGCAACGCGCGCGGGATGTCCTGCTGCGGCAGCCGCCCCAGCGACCGCACGATGCCGGGCGGTGGCTCACCGCCGAGCAGGGCCCGTACCTGTTGCGGCGACGGACCGTAGATCCGCAGTTCGATCCTGGCGCCCTCCCGGTCCAGCCGGTCCACCGCGCGGATCATCTCGATGATCAGGTCCTTCCGGCCCGGCGTGCCCGCGTAGACCAGGGTGAGATCGGGCCCGCCGGTGCCGGCCCCGGTGGGGTGCACGGTCAGGTTCTGGACGTCGAGGGTCGGCGGCACGCGCAGGACCCGACTCCCCCGGCTGCGGTAGTGCCGTTCCAGGAAGGAGCTCACCGCGATGATGCCGTCGCACCGGGGATAGTAGTAGCGCAACGCCGCCTGGGCGCTGAGGTGCGGGGGGCCGAGGACACCGCCCCGGAGCTGCTGCGGGCTGTACCAGTCGACGACGTCGGCGATCAACGGGATCCGGTTGCGGCGGCACCACCGCCGCAGGTGCACCATGTACGGCGCGTCGCCGCCGGCGACCACGACGTGTGACGGCAACGTCGGCTGGGCGTCCAGCCAGTGGGCCGTCCGCTGTCCCCAGCGCAGGAACCACTGCACGGACCGGGTGAGCCGACCGGCCCCGGCCGACGGAATCTCGCCCAGCCCGAGGTAGCGGACGGACCCGGGCCCGTCGACCTCGTCGAGCCGGGTCGGCGTCGCCGGCCCGTCCTCGCCGCTGGCCACCACCACGTCGTATCCGGCGGCGGCCAGGGACCTGGCCACGCCGTAGACCCGCCGGGAACCGGGCTGCCCCCAGGGAAAGAGGAACGGGCCGACCTGGGCGACCCAGGCTCCGCGCCGGGTCACCTGGGTAGCCAGGCGTTGATGTCCCGGCCGAACACCGACGTGCAGAGCCGGGTGCCGATTCCGGGCTTGAATCCCCAGAAGTCCAGTCGGCCGAGACCCCGGTTGGTCAATTCGACCTGCGCCGGTAGCGACGCGACGTTGTCGGTGTCGTCGAGGACCACCATGCCGGCCGGGGAGAGGTGGTTGGCGGCGATCCGGGCACACGTGTTCCGGGCCATACCGTCGATGACGATCACGTCCCAGGGCGCTCCGTCGGCGACGGCCCGCACGTACGGCGCCCGCTCGTCCGTTTCCCACCACGTGCCCTCGCACGGAACGTAACTGATCCTCCCGTTCGTCGGCTGCGGCAGTCGGGCGAACCACCCGGGGTCGTGCTCGACGGAAACGATCTCCTTGACCCGGCCTGTCCGGGCGAACCAGGAGGTCGACGAGCCGGCGCCGTACTCGAAGACCCGGACGCTCGGGGTCAGCGCCCGCTCGAGCCAGTCCACCGCCGGATAGGTCAGCCACGGCTGCGGCTCACCGCTCGCATCGACGGGCGCCCCGCCGCTCATCGACCGCTGCCATCCCTGGGCCCGCAGGGTCGCCAGGAGGTGCAGGGACGCCAGCGCCTCACCACGGGTACGCGGGACTCCCGGCGCCAACGTGCGTAGCCGCGCCATCACTGAGTGTCTGTTCATAGCTCGCCAACCATAGTCCAGTCAGTTCGGTCCGATAGGAACCTTCGAGAACCCGGAAAACATTCCGGGAATCGTTCCCCCGTCGCTATCCCGGCAGCCCCTCCCGTACCCGTGAATGCGAATCGCGTTCCGGATCCAGGTCGGCCGAGGACGCTTTCGGCGAATGCGTCGTCAGCACCCGCCGGTATCCGTACCAGGTGAACGGGAGCACGGTCAGCACGTAACTGACCGCCGACGCGTACGGCACGGCGGCGATCCCGTACCGCGTGGCGCCGTACCACTTCGCGAGCACCGACAGCACCAGGTACAGCGACACGCCCAGCAGCTGCGGACGGACGACACCGGCGGCGTTCTGCACCATGGCGATCGGCGAGGTGGCCGCGAGCAGCACCATCCACAGCGCGAGACCGCCGAGCAGCCAGCGGTCCCCGCCCAGCGGAACCGGCAGCCAGGCCGCCAGCAGACGGTCGCCCGCGATCAGCAGGACAGCGGCCGGAAGCAGCAACGTGAGCGCGGAGATCAGCGTCATCCACCGGGTGATCCGCCTGACCCAGTCCAGATGGCCCTGGGCCAGCGCGTCGCCGTTGGCGGACCAGAGCGGAAGGTTCACCAGGATGACGAGGAACCCGAGCAGAGTGAACAGTCGGGCGGGTACCGCGTACGCGGTGACGGCCTCCAGGCCCAGCGCGTGCGCGACGACCAGACTGTCCGCGTTCATCCCCAGCGACCAGACGATGGTCAGGACGAAGAACAGCCCGCTCAGTCGCAGCAGCTCCCGGGCGAGCCGGGGGTCGACGGCACCGATCCGGGGCCCGATCTCCGGCATCTGCCGGACGTACGTCCACCCGGTGTTGACCAGGTTCACCAGCACCGGGCCCGACACGCTGGCCGCGATGACCGTGACGGGCGGCAGCGAGGCCTGCACCGCCCCCAGCGTGAGCGGCAGCGACGACAGGCTGCCTGCCGCCTGCCAGATGTTGCTCCTGCCGACCTGCTGGTACGCGTACTGGACGCGGATGACCAGCGAGAGCGGAATGTTCAGGACGAAGGCGGTCAGGCAGACCAGGGTGACGGCCCGGGCATCCGACGGTGTCGCCGTGCCGGAGACGTTGAGCAGCGACGCCCACGGGATGACGCCGGAGAGGACCCAGAGGAGGGTGCAGGTCCCGACCGAGATCACCGTCAGCACCAGGTACGCGCTGGAGACGTAGCCACGGGCCTTCGCCGCGTCCCCGCTGGAGTAGCAGGGCGCGAGCTTGGTCATCAGCCCGTTGCCGAGCCCCAGGTCGGTGAAGGCGGCCATTCCGGTGAGCGCCGTCACCGCCATCCAGAGGCCGTACCTGTCCGCACCGAGGTACGACAGCGTGACCGGGATCAGGACGAGCGGGACCACCACCCCGGTCCCCCGGCTCAGCGCCGCGGTGGCGATGCCGGAGACCAGCCGGCGGCTCCGGTCCCGGCCGAGCCCACCCACCGCCGCAGTATCCTCGCCCGACCGCCGGTCGGCCGGCCTGTCGTGCTCGACGACGTCCCGCCTCACCGCACGCATGCCCGGCGGGAGCTAGCGGCCGGCGAGGACGCGGCCGGACATCCAGTCGACGGTGGCCGCCAGCCCCACCCGCAGGGGATGTGGCCGCACCGACGGGAACAGTGAGGTCAGTCGCGTGCGGTCGGCCTGCGAGTCCCGCACGTCGCCCGGCCGGGGCGGCTCGTGGACGACTTCGAGGCTCCGCCCCAGCACCGCCTCCAGCTCGGCGACGAGGCCGAGCAGGGAGACCCGCGACCCGAAGGCGAGGTTCACCGCGTCCGGCGCCGACACCCGGCGGAGCACCGCGTCGACGATCACCGAGGCGACGCTGCCGACGAAGGTGAAGTCCCGGGTCTGCCGTCCGTCGCCGAACACCCGCAGCGGTCGGCCTTCGAGCGCCGCCGAGACGAACGCGGGCACCACCGCCGCGTAGGCGTGCCCGGCGGCCTGGCCGGGACCGAACACGTTGAAGAACCGGAACGGCAGCACCGGAAGGCGGAAGCAGGACGAGTACGCCAGGGCGTACGCCTCGGTCGCCAGTTTCGACACCGCGTAGGGGCTCAGCGGCATCGGCCGCAGCGTCTCCTCCTTCGGCAGGGTCAGGTTGCCGCCGTACACCGACGAGGAGGAGGCGAGGACGACGTGCGGTACCCGGTGCCGCCGCGCCGCCTCCAGCACCATCAGGGTGCCGGTCGCGTTGGCCTGGTGACTGCGCATCGGATCGTCCACGGATCGCTGGACCGAGGGTATGGCGGCCAGGTGGATCACGCTCGACGCCCCCGCGAATGCCTCGTCGAGGGTCGCGGGGGCGAGAATCGTGCCGGGCAGCAATCGTGCTGGCAGCTCCACGAGATTTTCGAGTCTCCCGGTCGAGAAATCGTCGACAACGACGATCTCATTGACCCGTGGGGCGTCCGCGAGCGCGCGTACCACATTGGAGCCGATGAAGCCAGCCCCGCCAGTCACGACGATCTTCAATGATTTCCCTATTCACCTAGGCGTAGCTTTTTCATCATTCGTATCGGTACGGGGCGCCAGTACCACCGACCTGATCCGCCCGACCCGTCAACGACGGAGGAGTCGTCGGGTAACGCGCAGAGCGCGCATGAGCGGAAAACTTGGGAAAAGCCCTCGGCCCGCTTATCAGTCGGGTAAGTGTTTATCACCCGACGAATAGGACCACGCGTTCCGCCAGGTCCCAACGAGACAGAGCCGCACCAGGAGTCGTACATGTCGCTCAGCGCAGATGCGCCCCCCCTCCACAGCGCCAGTCGTCGCCGGAAGGCCCAGGCCCGCGCCGCGGCTCTGGTCGCCGGCGATGCCGTCGCGTGGATCGGCGGCTTCACCGCAGCAGCGTGGACCAGATACGAGTTCGACCTCACCACCGGTCAACTGGTCCAGGTGGTCGGCGCCGGACTGATCGCCGCCGCCCTGCATCCCACCCTCGCCTCGGTGCAGCGCAGATACTGGGGACGGCACCCGCTCGGCAGCCTGCAGGAGATCCGGGCCCTGGCCGTGACGGTGGCGGCGAGCGCGGCGATCATGCTGCTCGCCGTCCTCGCCACGGCGGACCGTCCGATCCCGGCCAGCACCCCGCCGGTCGGCGCGGCGGTGGCCCTGCTCCTGATGCTCTGCGTCCGGTCCGCCTACCGCCACCGGCGCGACCGCGCACTGCGCCCGAACACCCGCTCGGCGATCCCGGTGCTGCTCTTCGGCCTGGGTTCGGCCGGCCAGGCGCTGCTGCGGGCCATGGTCAGCGATCCCCGGGGCGGATATCTGCCGGTCGGCCTCCTCGACGACGACCCGGACAAGCGGCATCTGCGGATCGACGACGTACGGGTGCTCGGTGGCCGACGCGAGATCCGCGAGGCGGTGGCCCAGACCGGCGCCAGCGCAGTGATCTTCTCGGTCGCCAACGCGGACGCGGAACTGATCCGCGCGGTCCGGGCCGCCACACTGGCCGCCGGCGCCGAGTTCAAGGTGCTGCCACCCGTACGCGAACTGGTCGACCACCGGATCAGCGTCGCCGACGTGCGGGACGCGCAGATCGACGACCTGCTCGGCCGGCGTCAGGTCGTCGCCGACCTCGGCAGCGCGGACTCCGCCCTGACCGGCCGGCGGGTGCTGGTCACCGGGGCCGGCGGATCGATCGGCTCCGAGTTGTGCCGGCAGATCCTCCGGGCCGACCCGGGCGAGCTGATGATGCTCGACCGGGACGAGTCGGCCCTGCACGGCCTCCAGTTGTCGCTGTCCGGCCGGGCGATGCTGGACGGGCCCGAACTGATCCTGGCCGATCTGCGCGACGGCGAGGGCATCGCGCGGACGATCCGGGAGCGGCGGCCCGACATCATCTTCCACGCCGCCGCGCTCAAGCACCTCACCCTGTTGCAGCGGCATCCCGGAGAGGCGGTCAAGACCAACATCTGGGGCACCCTGTCCGTCCTGAACGCCGCTCGCGACGTGGCCCGGTTCGTGAACATCTCCACGGACAAGGCGGCGAACCCGATAAGCGTTCTCGGCTACTCCAAGCGGATCACCGAGCGGCTGACCGCGTACGCCGGCGCCAACGAGCCCGGCACGTTCCTCAGCGTACGGTTCGGCAACGTGCTCAGCAGCCGGGGATCGGTGGTCACCGCCTTCCGGGCGCAGATCGACGCCGGACTGCCGATCACGGTCACGCACCCGGACGTGACCCGCTATCTGATGAGCGTGCAGGAGGCGGTGCAGCTCGTGCTCCAGGCCGCGGCGCTGGGGCGGGACGGCGAGGCGCTGGTGCTCGACATGGGCAGCCCCGTACGCATCGAGGACCTGGCCCGGCAGCTCGCCGCCCAGGCGCCCGGCGAGCCACGGATCGTCTACACCGGTCTGCGGCCGGGCGAGAAGCTGCACGAGGATCTGCTCGGCGAGGGTGAGTTCGACGTCCGACCGTTGCATCCGCTGATCTCGCACGTCTCGGTTCCGGCGTTGAATCCCACCGAGGTGACCGGGCTGGATCCGTACGACGATCCGGAGAAGGTGATCGAACGCCTCGCCTGGCTATGCGACCACCCGGACCAGACCCTCCGCGCCTCGGCACTGGTGCCGAATACGCGAAACGCTCGCCCTTCCTCGTTCCGATCGACCTGACGAGGTCGGGAACTGGACAGCGGTCTGGCGGGTCGCGGGGGCGCCATAGCAGGATCCCCGGTGAATTGTCATCGCATTATCAACGAAGCCATTGGCCCCGCCTTTCGACCTTCCGACCGGGCGGCGTCGACTGGTCGGGACATGTGCCGTCCCGACGATTAACGACATCCGATCGCGAGCGCTCATCGGCGAATGGAATTCACGTAACGCGCGCGAACCACGGCGGCATTTCCGGCGACCCATCACCGTCCCCGATCCATTGGAGACAGTATCGTGACCGAGAAGTTCGGCCTGATCGGCTTTGGCTACTGGGGTACCAATCTCGCCCGGATCCTCGACCAACTGGCGCAGTCGCGGTGGCGCTATCTGGTGGACGCCAGTCCCGAGCGACGCCACGCCGCGACGGAGCTGTACCCGCAGGTGCGGGCCACCGACGACCTGGACGAGGTCCTCGACGACGACGAGGTCACCGCCGTCCTGATCGCCACCCCGGCGCCGAGCCACGCACCACTGGCCCGCCGGGCGCTGGCGGCCGGCAAGCACGTCTTCGTCGAGAAGCCGCTGGCGATGTCCGTCGCCGACGCGGTCACGCTGACCGAGACGGCCGACCGCCAGGGCCTGGTGCTGATGGTGGGCCACACCTTCGAGTACGTCCCGGCGGTGGAACGGATGCGCGAGTTCATCCAGGCCGGCGAGATCGGTGACGTCCTCTACCTGCACTCCCAGCGCCTCAACCTCGGCCGGATCCAGAGTGACCTGCACACGTTCTGGTCCATCGGGCCGCACGACGTCTCCATCGCCAACTACCTGCTCGGCGCCGAGCCACGCTGGGTCGCCGCACAGGGCGGCCGGTACCTGCACGACGGCGTCGAGGACGTCATGTTCGTCACCGTCGGCTATCCGGACGACGTGGTGGCACACATGCACGTGAGCTGGCTGGATCCGGCGAAGACCCGACGCACCACCGTTGTCGGCACCCGCCGGATGCTCGTCTACGACGACCTGAACACCGACGCCCGGCTCACCGTCTTCGACAAGGGCGCGGAACCACTGGAGCCGGACGGACACGGCATCCGGCGGTACCGGCTGCGCGACGACGCGGCGCACGTACCGGTGCTGTCCACGGCGGAACCGCTGGCGGTGGAACTGGGCCATTTCCTCGACTGCGTACGCACCGGCGCCCGGCCCCGGACGGACGGCTGGAACGGCGCGCGCGTGGTGGCCGTACTGGAGGCGGCCGACGCCTCGCTCCGGGCCGGTGGCGTGACGGTGACGGTGCCCCGGATTCCCGGTTCGCCGGACATCGCGCGGCCGTCCGTCAACCGGGCACCGCTCGGACGGCCGCACTCCGACGGCCCACACCCCGACCTCACCCACGCCGCGCACTGAAAAAACGCAGGTCGCACAGCGCAGCTCGTCCGCACCGTGAACACACAGGAGCCCGTCATGCCCCGAATCCCCCTGGTCGACCTGGCCGCCGCGTACGACCGGCACCGCGACGCGATCGACGCGGCCATGCGATCCGTCGTCGACGACACCCGGTTCATCCTCGGCCGGGACGTCGGCGAGTTCGAGTCGGCCTTCGCCGCCTTCTGCGGCACCAGCCACGCCGTCGGAGTCTCCTCCGGCACCGCCGCGATCCACCTGAGCCTGGCCGCCCTCGGCGTGGGTCCCGGTGACGAGGTGGCCGTCCCGGCCCACACCTTCGTCGCCACCGCCGAGCCGGTGAGCTGGCTCGGCGCCCGGCCGCGCTTCGTCGAGGTGGACGAGGAGACCGGGGGCATGGACCCCGACGCGCTGAAGGCGGTCATCGACCGGGTCCGCGCGGTGCTGCCGGTGCACCTCTACGGGCTACCGGTCAACCTGAGCGCGATCGGCGCACTCGCCTCGGCGGCCGGAGTGCCGCTGATCGAGGATGCCGCACAGGCGCACGGGGCGGAGTACGTCCGCGACGACGGCTCGACGGTCCGCGCCGGAGCGTACGGCCGGATCGGTTGCTTCTCCTTCTACCCGGGCAAGAACCTCGGCGCGTTCGGCGACGCCGGAGCCGTGACCACCTCGGACCCGGCGCTGGCCGACCGGATCCGGCGGCTGTCCGACCACGGTCGCACCACCAAGTACGAGCACCTCACCGTCGGCTACGCGGCGCGGCTCGACACGCTACAGGCGGCGGTACTGGCGGTGAAGCTGACCACGCTGGCGGACGGCAACCAGCGCCGGCGGGAGTTGGCCGCCGCCTACCGATCCCGGCTCGACGGCGTCGGCGACCTGGTCCTGCCGGTCGAGCCGCCGAACCGGCGCGGCGTCCACCACCTGTTCGTGGTGCGCACCCGGCACCGCGACGGGTTGCTGGCCCACCTGCGGAACGCGGGCATCGCCGCCGGGGTGCACTACCCGATCCCCCTGCACCTGCAACCCGCGTACGCCTCGCTCGGCTACCAGCCGGGCGACCTCCCGGTGACCGAGGCCTGGGCCAGGGAGTGCCTGTCCCTCCCCATCTACCCCGAACTCCCCGACGAACATCTCGAAACAGTCGTCGCCGAGGTCCGCTCCTACTTCAATGCGGTGTAAGGAAGGGCCCCTTCTTATCGTTTTCTGCATAAGAAGGGGCCCTTCTTAACAGGTCAGCGGAGACCGTTGCGGATTGCCACCGCCACCAGCCGGTCGGGGTGGTCGGTGATGATGCCGTCCACCCCGAGGTCGATGACCCGCTGCATCAGCGCCGGATCGTCCACCGTGTACGGCACCACCTTGAGTCCGTACCGGCGTTGCAGCTCCGGCACCGTCGGTCCGTGGAAGTAGGCCGGGTCCTGCCGCAGGTACCAGTCGGTCGACCGCACGGTGCCCTGCGCCGGGTCGTGTACCTGCCAGTTCGCGGAGACCGTCTCCGCACCGGCGGCCCGGACCAACTTGCCCAGGTCCTGGTACCGCCACCAGTCCAGGCCGGCGGTCCAGGGGCTACGCACCGAGCGGTCGCCGTACACCGCCCGCAGGGAGCACTCGTCGGCCAGGCTGGCGCACTCGCTCGGACCGTACTGCCAGACCAGGGCCACGGTCTCGATCTTCCGGTTGAGCTGTCGGGCGTACGTGATGGTCCGCCAGTCGAAGGACTGGATCGTCACCCGGTCGGTGAAGCCGGCCTTCTCGATCGCCCGGACCAGCTTGGCGGTGAAGCTGCGGTACGGCTCGGTGTCCGACACCAGCGGGCTGAGCTTCGTTTCGATGTTCAGCCGTACGTCCCGCCGGCCGCTCGCCCGCACCAGGTCGAGCACCTCGTCGAGGCTCGGGATCCGGGCTCCCGGCACGGCGACCTGGTCCGGCAGCTCCGGCAGCGTTTTCGATCCGCAGTCGATGGTCCTGATCTGCTTCCACGTCAGGTCGTGGACCAGCTTCCCGACGTACGGGAACGCCCTGTCGCCCGGCCTGGCCGGTGCGGTGTCCTCGCAGTGGCTACCGTTGATCGTCCGGTCGTGCAGCACCACGAGGTGGCCGTCCCGGGTCACCCCGGTGTCCAGCTCCAGAGTGGAGATCGCCGGGTTGTCCAGCGCGTTCCGGAACGCCGGCAGGGTGTTCTCCGGCCTCGTCGCCCGGCCGCCCCGGTGCGCCTGGATGTCGAACGGCGCCACGTACCCCCGGGGCAGCGCGATCCGGCGCTGCGCGAGCAGCGTACGCAGCCGGTCCGGATAGTCGGTGATGATGCCGTCCACCCCGTCGTCCAGCAGCTTGGCCATGGTCGGTACGTCGTCCACCGTCCACGGCACGACCCTGACGCCGTTGCGGTGCGCGTGCTCGACCAGCTGCCTCGTCACGTACGGCCGGTAGCCGGGGTCGGTAACGGTGCCGTTCTGCGGGAAGCCGTGCACCGGCGAGAAGGTGCGGGCGCCGAAGGTCCTGATCGCCCTGATCGGGTCGCCGCCGAAGTCGTCGATGTCCAGGCCGCCGAGCCAGGGTGAGGCACCCGGCGCACCGGTCTGCAGGAAGTCGTAGTTGGTCAGCGCCACCAGTGGCAGCCGGGGTTCGACCTGACGCATCCGCATCAGCGCGCCCCAGTCGAAGCTCTGGATGGTGACCTGGTCCAGCAGTCCGGCGGCCCGGATCTCGGCCGCGGTGACCTGGACGAACTGCTCCCGGGGTGCGGTCTCGGCCGGCGCGCCGGCCTCCACCTTGGTCTCGACGTTCAGCGTCACGTCGTCCGCGTCGTACCGCTTGACGAGCGCGAAGACCTCCCGGAGCAGCGGCATCCGGGCACCGGGTACGGCGAGCTGTCCCGGCTTGTCGGCCAGCGTCCGGCTGCCGCAGTCGAGCGTACGCACCTGGGCCAGGGTCAGGGTGTTGACGTACTTGCCGACGTAGGGGTACTCGGTGTCACCAGGCGTCGCCGGCCCGGTGTCCACACACTTGGTGCCGGTGACCCGGCGGTCGTGGGTGACCACCGCCTGCCGATCCTCGGTGATCTGCACGTCGAGTTCGAGGGTGCTGACCCCGAGTTGCAGCGCGTTGCCGAAGGACGCGAGCGTGTTCTCCACCCGCAGGCCGAGCCCGCCACGGTGAGCCTGCAGGTCGAAGCCGCGTGCGGATTCCGGCCGGTGCCGCTCGCCGGCCTGGACGCCGGTCGGCACCCCGGCCAGGACGGTTACCGTCACCAGCAGCGCGCCGAGGATGTGGCGCCGTCGGGACATGGGTATCACCCGTTCCACTGTGGTGCCCCCGGAGGATCAGCCTGGCGGCCGTCCGGGTGCGTTGTCAGAGGTCACGCCGGCTGGGGTCCGGCGGTCGGGCACAGCATCACGGCGGTCGGCGTCCGGAAGGCGTGCGGCGGGCAACATCGCCGTGAACCGGAGTCGACGGCCGGCATCGGATGAGACGATCCGGCAGGGGTACGGTAGCCAGCGTCGAAGAAGGACGGTCGGCGGTCGGGTCCACTTTCGGATGATGATCGAATAGGCCGATTTGACAGGTACCCGGTGTTGTGCCTCGGCTACAATGAGCCCCGCCCATATCTGACGACCACCCACGGGGAGGGGTTGCGATGATTCCGGCTGAGTCCGGCGTGGCACTCGGTGCGGCGGCCGCCGCGGTGATCGGCCAGATCAACGTCGAGATCGACGGTCTGGTGAGCGCGGCGGCGGTGATGCGCGACGAACTGGAACAGGGCTACCGCTCCCAAGTACCCCAGGTGCACGACGCCATGCAGCCCGGCGCCACGATCGGCGATCGGATCGAAGGCGAAGACTGGAAGCACTTGCAGGACCGCTACGACGAGTGCATCCAGAAGACCCTGGACTCGCTGTACAACTTGGACAAGGGCACCGACGCCGTGGCCCAGGCCGCCGACAAGATCGCCGCCAACTACCGCGGCTCCGACGCGTTCGCCCACGCCACCGTGAGTGACGTCCAGGAGGTTCTGCCGCCGCCCGAGCAGCCGGCACCGGAGACCGCCCCGGCCACCCCGACGGGAGGCGGCGACAATGGCTGACGCGGCCTACATCCCCCGACTGTGGCAGATGATCGACGCGGCCCAGCAGAAGCTCCAGCCGAGCCGGGACCAGGTTTCGGCCTGGGAGCGGACCTCCGGCATGCTCAGCAACCACGCCTCGAGACTCCAGGAATGCCGTAATCAGCTCGCCACCCTGTGGCCGCCGGAGCAGAACGCGGCCTCGGCCGCGTACATGGCCGAGTTGGACCGGTTGATCGTGGCGGCCCAGCAGACGTCGACCGCCGCCCAGAACAACGCGACGCACATCGGCTACGTGGCGGACGCGATCGACCAGGCGCGGGTCAAGTTGAAGCCGATCTACGACGAGTACGTCAAGAACCAGGCATTGCTGGCGGACTACCAGAAGCAGGTCGAGAAGGCCGGCGACATCGGTGGGGCGATCGGCAGCGTCGGGGGATCACGCTTCGGCCTCGACGCCCTGGGCCGGGTTGCGGGCGACTTCATCGGCGAGAAGGGCATGCAGGCATTCACCGATCCGCCGGTGAGCGACGCACAACAGGCGGCGTTGGTCGCGCGGGCCCGTGCGGTGCAGGTGGAAGTGGACGGCGCGGCCCGGGACGGCAGCAACCGGGTCCAGCCCCCGCCGGAGTACCTCCCACCGAGGAACGTCGAGGAGCAGGAGAGCACGGAGCGCTCCGCCAAGCGGAGCCGGGCGAGGATTCCCCCCGAGGTCAACCCTCCGCCGCACCGTCGGGCCGAGCCGGAGGACGACGACAAGCCCGGCTACATCGAAGGCACGCCGCCGCCGGATCTGCACACCGAACACCCTCCGCCGAACATCACGACACCGACCTACCCACCGGAGGGTCCGAGTCTGACCGGGGTCACCCCGCCGACGACCACCCTGCCCGGACCGACACTTCCACCCACTCCTCCGGTGCCCACACCACCGCCCACCGTCACCCCGGTCCCTCCTCCGGTCGGCCCCCCGTATATCGGAGGACCGCCGCCGGTCGGCCCCATCAGCACCGGCGGCGTTCCCCGGGGCCCCGGTCCCACCGGCAAGATCGGCCTGGGGCCGACCGCCCTCAGCACGGGGGTACCGCCGGGTGGGGTCATCGGCGCCCGACCAGGCGGAAACGTCGGCGGTGTGCCGGGCGGAGTCGGCGGCGCGCCACGGGCGAACCCGGTCGGTGGCGTGATCGGACAGTCCAACCAGGGCGCGGGTCGGCCCGGAGCGGCCGGTGCGGCCGGTGGTGCCGGAGCAGGTCGCGGGGCGGGTGCCGGCCGCGCGGGCGCGGCCGCCGGATCTGGTTCTCCCGGCATGATCGGCAGCCAGCGCGGCCGACAGACCGGGGACGAGCAGGACACCCGTCACTGGGACCCGGACAATCCGTGGGCGGTCGAGGAGGGCGTCGCCCCCGAGATCGAGCCGAACCGGACCGTCGGGCGGCACGAGCCCGGCACCGGGGTCATCGGGAAGGATCGGTGAGGGTTCGCCGCCCGCACAGGACGTGGCTGCCGCGCTGGTGCGCGGCAGCCGCCTGCGCAGTCCTCGCGGTGGTGGTCGGCGCACCGCCGGCGTTCGCGGACGCGGAGCGAAACCGGCAGTGGCACCTACGCGCCCTCAACGTCGCCGAGGCGCACCGGATCACCCAGGGTGCCGGTGTGGTGGTTGCGGTGATCGACACCGGGGTCCGGGCGAGTCATCGCGACCTGGTCGGCAACGTCCTGCCCGGAGTCGACCTGACCGGAGAGGGCGGCAACGGCCAGCAGGACGCCCACGGGCACGGCACCTCGATGGCCGGATTGATCGCCGCGCACGGACACGGACCGGGCAACGCCGACGGCGCGCTGGGCATCGCACCAAAGGCCAAGATCCTCCCCATTCGTGACGCAAAATCGGAGGTCGGCAATGCCGAGAACCTCCCGACCGCCATCGACCAGGCGGTACAGCGGGGGGCCAAAGTAATCTCGCTGTCGCTGAGCAGCGGAGCCTTCGACCGGCTCCGGGAGTCGGTGGACAAGGCGCTCGCCGCCGACGTGGTCCTGGTGGCAGCCGTCGGCAACCGGCCCGGCGACCGGTTCGTCGGCTACCCGGCGTCGTACCCGGGGGTGCTGGCGGTCGGCGCCAGTGGCCGGGACGGAAAACTGGCGCCGGTCAGCGTGACCGGCGCGGCGGTGGGGATCGTCGCGCCGGGCGAGGACATCGCGACCACGAGCCGCACCGGCGACTACAAGTCCGCCACCGGAACGAGCGACTCCACGGCGATCGTGGCCGGCGCGGCGGCGTTGGTCCGGGCGAAGTATCCGGACCTCTCCGCGACCGAGGTCGTGCACCGGCTCACCGCGACCGCCACCGACGAGGGCGCACCCGGCCGCGACCCCGAGTACGGCTACGGCGTACTGAACCTCGTCGAGGCGCTCACCGCCGACGTCAAGCCCGCCGAGTCGCAACCGTCGCCCGACAGCTCCAGCCCGTCGGCGGAGGATCCATCCGAGCCGGCGGCCGCACCACCGGACACCGGGGAGTCGCCCGGCATCACGCTCAGCCCCGCGGCATACGTCGTCGGGGGGCTCTGCCTGCTGCTGGTGCTGGCCGGCGTCGGCGCACTCGTCTGGCTGCTCGTACGCTCCGGACGCCGGCGGCGCGGTCCGCCCGGCCAATCGACCACTCCCCCGCATCCACCACCACCGCCGGAGGGCTATCCGGCGACGCCGACGGCTGGACGGCCCGGGTCCGGGTACCCGGCGCAGCCCGGATATCCGCCGCCCGGCTATCCGGCCACACCGCACCAGCCGCCACCGGGGTACGGCCAGTCCGGTCAGCCCCGCCCACCGACACACCCCGGCCCGCCCTACCCGGGCGGGTAGCAGCGGACAGCGCCGGAACCGCCGGAACCCGGGTTCACGGGCCGGGCGTCGATCCGGTGGGCGTACCGTCCAGGCATGGCGGAGGGCGGGCCCGAGGACTGGGCGGAACAACGACGACGGGCGGTGGTCGCGCACGCGGCGGCCGACGAGCGCCGCCGGAACGCGGAGACGGAGCAGGCCCGGCAACTCGTCGTGTCGTTCCTCCGGGAGGCCCGGGAACGCGGGCTGCGGCAGACCCCGCTGACCGCGGTCGCCTACAACGGACGGAGCCGCTACCGCACCCCGCTGACCGGCTGGTACCTCGACGTCGCCCTGATCCACGCGGTCGACGGAGGCGGGGCCTTCTACGTGCTCACGGTGCCGGCCAGCCTACGGGCCCGGCTGACCGGGGCGACGCCACAGCCGTCGTCCCCGAAGCTGGTCATCGGCGAGGGCGGACCGGACGGCCAGTCGATGCCGCTGCACGCGATGCTCCGCAGGCGGCTCGAAGCGGGCGACACCTGGCCATGACCGGGCCGGGAACGGTCAGGCGCCCTTGAGCACCCCGGTGACCAGTGACCGTGCCTCGTCCTGGAGCCGACCGAGATGCTCCGGCCCCCGGAAGGACTCGGCATAGATCTTGTAGACGTCCTCGGTTCCGGACGGCCGGGCCGCGAACCAGCCCGACTCGGTGGTGACCTTCAGGCCGCCGATCGCGGCACCGTTGCCCGGCGCGTTGGTCAGGGTCGCCGTGATCGGTTCCCCGGCCAGCTCGGTGGCGGTGATCTGGTCCGGCGAGAGTCGTCCGAGCACCGCCTTCTCGTCCCGGTTGGCCGGCGCGTCGATCCGGGCGTACGCCGGCTCGCCAAACCGGGCCACCAGGTCGGCGTAGTGCTCGCTGGGCGACCGCCCGGTCACCGCGATGATCTCGGCGGCCAACAGGCTGAGCAGGATGCCGTCCTTGTCGGTAGTCCAGGTGCGACCGTCACGGGCCAGGAACGACGCCCCGGCGCTCTCCTCGCCACCGAATCCGACCGAGCCGTCGAGCAGCCCCGGCACGAACCACTTGAAGCCGACCGGGACCTCGAGCAGCCGGCGCCCCAGGTCGGCGGCCACCCGGTCGATCATCGAGGACGACACCAGCGTCTTGCCGATCGCCGCGTCGGCGGCCCAATCCGGCCGGTTGCGGTACAGGTAGGAGATCGCCACCGCCAGGTAGTGGTTGGGGTTCATCAGGCCGCCGTCCGGGGTGACGATGCCGTGCCGGTCGGCGTCCGCGTCGTTGCCGGTGGCGACCTGGTACTCCGAGCGGCGCGCGATCAGCGAGGCCATCGCGTGCGGGGACGAGCAGTCCATCCGGATCTTGCCGTCCCAGTCCAGGGTCATGAACCGCCACGCCGGGTCCACCAGCGGATTCACCACGGTCAGGTCCAGCCCGTGCCGGGACGCGATCTCTCCCCAGTAGGCCACGCTCGCCCCACCCAGCGGGTCCGCGCCGATCCGCACCCCGGCCGCCCGGACCGCCGCCAGGTCCACCGCCGAGGGGAGATCGTCGACGTACGCGGCCAGGAAGTCGTACCGGCCGGTGGTGTCGGCGGCCCGCGCCCGGGCGTACGGAATTCGGCGCACCTCCCGGAGGCCGTCGGCCAGTAGCGCGTTGGCCCGGTCCTGGATCCACCTGGTCGCGTCGGTGTCCGCCGGCCCGCCGTGCGTCGGGTTGTACTTGTAGCCGCCGTCCGAGGGTGGGTTGTGCGACGGGGTGATCACCACCCCGTCGGCGAGCCCGGCGGTACGACCCCGGTTGTGCGTGAGGATGGCGTGTGACAACGCCGGGGTCGGTGTGTACCCGTCCCGGCTGTCGACCAGCACCGTCACCTCGTTGGCGGCGAGCACCTCGATCGCGCTCACCGAGGCGGGTTCCGAGAGGGCGTGCGTGTCCCGGGCCAGGAACAGCGGCCCGTCGATCCCCTGCGCCCGGCGGTAGTCACAGGTCGCCTGGGTGATCGCCAGGATGTGGTCGGAGTTGAACGCGGCCCGCAGGCTCGACCCCCGGTGCCCCGAGGTACCGAACGCGACCTGCTGCGCCGGATCGGCGGGATCGGGGTGCTCGGCGTAGTACGCGGTGACGAGCCGGGGCACGTCGACCAGGTCCTCGGGCTCGGCGGGCTGGCCGGCACGGGCGTGGACCGACATCGGTGGGGCCTCCTTCTGACACGGATGGTGCACGCTCTCCGGCCTACCCACGGGCGCCGGATCGTCCGGTGGTGGCCGGCGAGGTCAGGGCTCGATGCGCTGACCCTTGCCGATGACCACGATTCCACGGTCGGACACCGTGTACCGCTCGCGGTCCCGCTCCAGGTCCACGCCGATCTCCGCGCCCTCGGGCACCACCACGTTCTTGTCGAGGATGGCGTTGCGGACCACCGCGTGCCGGCCGATCTGCACCCCCTCCATCAGTACCGAGCCTTCCACGTGGGCCCAGGAGTGCACCCGGACATTCGGCGAGACCACGGAATTCTCCACCAGCGATCCTGAGATCACCACGCCGGGAGAGATCATCGACTCGACCGCCCGGCCGACCCGCTCCTCCAGGCCGTGTACGAATTTGGCCGGTGGCCACGGCGGATGGTCGGTGTAGATCGGCCAGTCGTAGTTGTAGAGGTTGAAGACGGGGTGGACCGCGATCAGGTCCATGTGCGCCTCGTAGAACGAGTCCAGCGTTCCCACGTCCCGCCAGTACCCCCGGTCCCGGTCGGTGCTGCCCGGCACCTCGTTGTCCCGGAAGTCGTAGACGTTGGCCTCGCCCCGCTCCACCAGCATCGGAATGATGCTGCCGCCCATGTCGTGTTTGCTGGTCTTGTCGGCCGCGTCGCGCTCGACCGCCTCGCAGAGCACCTTGGTGGAGAAGACGTAGTTACCCATCGACGCGTAGATCTCGTCCGGCGCGTCCGGCAGCCCCTGCGCGTCGGTCGGCTTCTCGCGGAACGCCCGGATCCGCCGGCCGTCCTCGGCCACCTCGATCACCCCGAACTGGTCGGCCGTGGAGAGCGGCTGGCGGATGCCGGCGACCGTGACGCCGGCACCGGAGGCGATGTGGTCGTCCATCATCTGCCGGGGATCCATCCGGTAGATGTGGTCGGCGCCGAACACGATGACGTAGTCCGGCTGCTCGTCGTTGATCAGGTTGAAGCTCTGGTAGATCGCGTCCGCCGATCCGGCGAACCACCACGGCCCGCGCCGCTGCTGCGCCGGTACCGGCGTCACGTAGTTGCCCAGCAGGTTCGACATCCGCCAGGTCTTGGTGACGTGCCGGTCGAGCGAGTGCGACTTGTACTGGGTCAGCACCACGATCTTCAGGAATCCACCATTGGCCAGGTTGGACAGCACGAAATCGACCATCCGGTACATGCCACCGAACGGGACGGCCGGCTTGGCCCGGTCTGCGGTGAGGGGCATCAGGCGCTTGCCCTCTCCCCCGGCCAGGACGATCGCGAGGACCTTGGCTGACATGTCCCGACCGTAACGGAGCGGGGAGCGCTCCGCACGAGCCTCGTCGTGTTCATCCCGCCAAGATCGTTAACGACCACTTCGTCCGGTTGCCCCGTGCCTCCGGCCGGCCCGTACGTCCGGGTACAGCTCCGGCGCCTCGGCGGTCGGCTACATCTCCAGCGCCTCGCCGGCCGCCGAGACGACGGCGTCGGCCAGTACGCCGAGGGACCGGGAGTCGAGCCGCCACTGCTGCCAGTAGAGCGGCACGTCGATGGCCGCCTGCGGGTCGACCGGAACGAGCAGGCCGGCCACCTCGTAGCGGTCGGTCTGCTGGTACGGCAGCATCCCCCAGCCGAGGCCGAGTCGGATCGCCTCCGGGAAGTCCCCGGACGACGGGAGGTAGCTGCGGGGCGGGTCCCAGGTCCGGCGGGCCCGCTGGCGCAGGTAGCGGTCCTGGAGGTCGTCCCGCCGGTCGAAGACGAGCACCGGCGCCCGGGCCAGGTTGTCGATCGTCGGACCGCCGGGCAGCCAGGTCCGGACGAAGTCGGGGCTGGCCATCGGCCGGTAACGCATCCGTCCGAGCGGCCGGACCGCGCAGCCCTGCACCGGCCGGTCCTCGGAGGTGATCGCCGCCATCACGCTGCCCTGCCGGAGGAGTTCCACCGAGTGGTCCTGGTCCTCGCGGTAGACGTCGACGCAGATCCGCTGCCGGGCTGCCGCTGCCAGCGCGGGCAGTACCCAGGTGTTCAGGGAGTCCCCGTTGATCACGACCGGGATCCGGGTGAACTCGGCCGGATCGACGGCGGAGTCGTACCCCAGTTCCTGGACCGCGTCGGTCTCCAGCAGGGCGACCTGACGGGCCAGGCGCAGCACGACCTGGCCGGACCGGGTCGGCCGGGCCGGCTTGGCCCGCTCGACCAGGACCCGGCCCACGCTGGTCTCCAGGGCCTTCATCCGCTGGCTGACCGCGGACGGGGTGACGTGGAGCTGCCGGGCGGCGGCCTCGAACGATCCGTGGTCGACCACCGCGAGGAAGGTTCGGAGCTGCTCGAACTGGACGTCCATGATAAGCAAGTCTAACGAATCATAAGAATGATTAGCTGGAGTGATCTGAGCCGGCCCTCTATGGTCGGGTCCGTGCCTCTCTCCTCGGGCCTGGCGCCCGCCACCGAACTGGTTCCCGTGCTGGCGACCGGGTTCGGTGTCGGGCTGTCCCTGATCGTGGCGATCGGCGCCCAGAACGCGTACGTGCTCCGGCAGGGCATCCGCGCCGAGCACGTACTACCGATCGTCGCCATCTGCGCGGTCTCGGACGCCGTCCTGATCCTGGCCGGCATCACCGGCATCGGGACCGTCGTCGCGCACGCCCCGGTCGCGCTCACCGTCGTCCGCTGGGCCGGCGCCGCCTTCCTGGTCGGTTACGGGCTCCTCGCGGCCCGCCGGGTCTTCGGCGCACAGAGCCTGGGCGCCGCGAACGGTGGCGGCGCCGCGTCGCTGCGGACCGCCGTGCTCACCATGCTGGCGATGACCTGGCTCAACCCGCACGTCTATCTCGACACCGTGCTGCTGGTCGGCTCCATCGCCAACACGCACGGGCGGTCCGGCCGCTGGTGGTTCGGGGCGGGAGCGGCGCTGTCCAGCCTCGTCTGGTTCGTCGCGCTCGGCTACGGCGCCCGCCTGCTCGGGCGGGTGTTCGCCCGCCCGATGGCCTGGCGGGTCCTCGACGCCCTGATCGCGATCACCATGGTCACCATCGGCGTCAGCCTGGTCACGAACGACTGATCGCAGCTCCGATAGTTTCGGGATCGGACCGCAAAGCTCCATGGGGCTTCCGGATCCCGAGCCTGCCGAATATCGGCAGTGCGGACGGTTGACGCTCCGGCAACACCCGTGGCACGCTCCGCGACACGCGCGGTCGCGGCGGCGATGGCGACGGGGACGGGGACGGGGAATCGGGCGGGACGGTGACCCTGACCTGGTGGCACAACGCCAACGCGGAGCCCGGCCTGGGGTTCTGGAGGACCGTCGCGGACGAGTACCACGCGAAGAACCCGCACGTCGCGGTCGACGTCGTCCCGTTGCAGAACGAGCAGTTCCGGACCAGGATCCCGGTCGCGTTGCAGTCGCAGGACCCGCCGGACGTGTTCCAGTCGTGGGGTGGCGGCCAGCTCGCCGACCAGGTCAGCTCCGGCCGGGTCAAGGACATCAGCGAGGCCACCGGGCCGTGGATCGGCGGGCTGGGTGCCGCCGCCCGGGGCTGGCAGGTGGAGGGTAGGCAGTACGGGGTTCCGTACAACCTGGGCGTGGTCGGCTTCTGGTACAACAAGGACCTCTTCACCCGGGCCGGCATCACCGCGCCGCCGGCCACCTGGAAGGAACTGCTCGGCACCATCGGCAGGCTGAAGGCCGCCGGCCTCACACCGATCGCCATCGGCGGCAAGGACCGCTGGCCGGACGCGCTCTACGGGGGGTACCTGGCGGTGCGCGGCTGCTCGCGGCAGGTCCTCGAGGACTCGGTGGCCAACTACCGGTTCGACGACCCGTGCTGGGTCCAGGCGGGCCAGAAGACCAAGGAACTGATCGACGCCCAGCCGTTCCAGAAGGGCTTCCTGGCCACCCCCGCACAGCAGGGCGCCACCAGTTCGGCCGGGCTGCTGGCCGACGGCAGAGCGGCGATGGAGTTGCAGGGCCACTGGAACCCCAGCGTGATGCAGGGCCTGATGCCGGACCGGAAGGCACTCGGCGGCAAGCTCGGCTGGTTCCCGTTCCCGGCCGTCTCCGGAGGCGCGGGTGACCCGAAGGCCGCGTTCGGCGGAGGCGACGGGTTCGCCTGCTCCTACCGGGCGCCGGACGTGTGCGCCGACTTCCTGAAGTACATCTCGAGCCTGGACGTGCAGAAGCGGTGGGCCGCGCTGAACACCGGCCTGCCGGTCGCCGAGGGCTCCGAGAGCGCCGTCACCGACCCGACGATGAAGTCACTGCTGGACTTCCGGGCAGGCGCCAGCTACGTACAGATGTACTTCGACATCGCGTTGCGGACCAGCGTCGGCCAGGCGCTGAACGAAGCGGTCGCCAGACAGTTCGCCGGCAAGGCGAAGCCGGAACAGGTGATCGAGGCCCTCGACACCGCCGCAAGGCACCGGTGAGCCAACCGCGTCGCGGGCGGACCGGTTCCGGCTGCACTAGGGTGCCGGCTGTGACCGAAACGACGCCCGACGACCGGCGGCTCCGGGTGGACCTGTTGACCAGGGAGTACCCCCCGGAGGTGTACGGCGGAGCCGGAGTGCACGTCGAGTACCTGGCCCGGGAACTCCGCTCCCGCGCCGACACCCGGGTGCACTGCTTCGGAGCACCCCGGCAGCCTCCGTACGCCGAGCCGGGTGTCACCGCGTACGCCGAGCCGGCGCCCCTGGCCGGCACGAACGCCGCGCTGCGCACGATGGGCGTGGACCTGGAGATGGCGGCGGGCTGCGCCGGCACCGACGTCGTACACAGCCACACCTGGTACGCCAACCTCGCCGGCCACGTCGCCAAGCTGCTGCACGGGGTACCGCACGTGGTGACCGTGCACAGTCTGGAACCGCTGCGGCCGTGGAAGGCCGAGCAGCTCGGCGGCGGCTACGCGCTCTCCTCCTGGTGCGAGCGCACCGCGCTGGAGGCCGCCGACGCGGTGATCGCGGTCTCCGCCGGGATGATGCGGGACCTGCTGGCCGCCTACCCCTCGGTCTCCCCGGACCGGGTCCGGGTGGTGCACAACGGGATCGACACCCACCAGTACGCACCGGACCCGGGCACGGAGGTGCTGGCCCGGCTCGGCGTGGACCCGGACCGGCCCAGCGTGACGTACGTCGGCCGGATCACCCGGCAGAAGGGCCTGCCCTACCTGCTCCGGGCGGCCCGGCTGCTGCCGCCGGAGGCTCAGCTCGTGCTGCTGGCCGGTGCTCCGGACACGGCGGAGATCGCGGCCGAGGTCGAGGAGCTGGTCGCCGAGCTGCGGAGCAGTCGGGAGGGCGTGGTCTGGGTCGCCGAGATGCTGCCCAAGCCCGAGGTGATCCAGATCCTCACCCACAGCACGGTCTTCGTCTGCCCGTCGGTCTACGAGCCGATGGGCATCGTCAACCTGGAGGCGATGGCCTGCGAGACCGCCGTGGTCGCCACCGCCACCGGCGGCATTCCCGAGGTGGTCGCGGACGGCGCCACCGGCCTGCTGGTGCCGATCGCGCAGGCCGCCGACGGTACGGGTACCCCGCTGGACCCGGACGGTTTCGTCGCCGACCTCGCCGCGGCGATCAACGAGGTGCTGGACGATCCGAAGCGGGCCGTCGAGCTGGGTCGAGCCGGGCGGCGGCGGGCGGTGGAGCACTTCTCCTGGGACTCGATCGCCGACCGCACCCTAACCGTCTACCGCGAGGCCCTAGCCCCCCGCTGACAACACCGCGACAACGCCCCGCCCCGCCCCCAGACTCCTCACATGATCGCGAAGAGTTCTGCTTGCCTGGACACGCCGGACTTTACGGGATCACGGAAACATCGCCTGTGGATGAGGGTGGAGGGGTTGTCCACAGGCGGGGTGGGTGGGGTGGCGGGGAGGGGGCAGCGGCGGCAGGGTGTGCCGGGTGTTCGAGGAGCTTGTCCGACGGCAGCACGGCGTACTCACCCGACAACAGGCGTACGCCTGCGGGCTGACCAGGGCCCAGGTCGAACACCGGATCCACAGCGGCCGCTGGCAGGTGCTGGTCGGGCGGGTCTTCGCCACCTTCAGCGGAATGCCGCCCCGCGAGGCGGTGCTGTGGGCCGCCCTGCTCCGGGCCGGGTCCGGTGCCATGCTCAGCCATCACACCGCAGCCGAAGTACAGGGGCTGGCCGAGCAGCCGGCTCCCGTCATCCACCTCACCGTGCCCGGGGAGCGACGGGTACGCCGGATGAGCGGCGTCGTGGTACATCTGCGGGCCGGGGCGGAGCGGGCCCGACACCCGACCCGGCTGCCCCCGCAGACCCGGGTCGAGGAGACGGTGCTGGACCTGACCCAACAGGCCGACAGCCTGGACGAGGCGCTGGGCTGGCTGGCCCGGGCCTGTGGCCGCCGACTCACCACCGCAGACCGGATCACCAGGTCAATGGCCAGCCGGGCGAAGCTGCGCTGGCGGGCCGAGTTGCGGGCGGCCCTCGTCGAGGTCGCGGACGGCTGCCACTCGCTGCTGGAACTGCGCTACCTGCGAGACGTCGAACGGGCCCACGGGCTACCGACCGGGGCTCGGCAGGTCGCCCGAGCCCGGCGCGGCGGACGCTGGTACGACGACGTCGACTACCGCCCCTACCGCACCCGCGTGGAGTTGGACGGTCTGGCCGGACATCCGTCCGACCGGCGGTGGCTGGATGCCCGCCGGGACAACGCGGCGGCGGCCGAGGGCGAGACGACCCTCCGGTACGGCTGGACGGACACGACGGAGAACGCCTGCACCACCGCCCGGCAGGTCGCCACCGTGCTACGCCGCAACGGCTGGCCCGGCCACCCCCACCCCTGCGCACCGATCTGCCGGATCCTCACATGATCGCGAAGAGTTCCGCTTTCCTGGGCAAGCCGGACGTTACGGGATCATGGATCCTGGCCCTTTCCTCGGGCGGTGGCTCGGGGCGGGACTCTTCTGCCAGCACGCCTTTGCTCTCTTCTGCCGTGTCTCCTCTGCTGTCGGCACTTCCACCGCGCGGCCGTGGATCATTCCCACTAGGTTGGGCAGGGTGACCGGACGGATTCCGATCGAAGACGTGACGCCCTCCGTGAGCTGTGGCCGATATGCGGCGAAGGCGGTGGTGGGCGAGCTGGTTCCGGTGTCCGCGCGGTCGTACCGGGAGGGGCATGCCGCAATGGGCTGCCAGGTCGCCTGGCGGGGGCCGGATGGCGTGGACCGGCCGGTGGTGCGGATGCGACCGGGGCCGGACTTCGACGACCGGTGGCACGGCAGCATTCGGCCGGACGCGGTGGGTGAGTGGAGCTTCACCGTGCAGGCGTTCGACGATCCGTACCTGAGCTGGCGGGATGCGGTGGTGAAGAAGGTCGACGCCGGGCAGGGGGCGGCGGAGCTGGCCAACGACCTGGTCGAGGGTGCCGAGCTGTTGGAGACCGCTGCGGTGGACGTACCGGCGGAGTCGCGGGACCGGGTCCGGGCCGCCGCCGCCGCGTTACGGGACGGGACGCGAGACCTGCCGGAGCGGGTCGCGTCGGCCCTGGGGCTGGCCGAACTGCTCTGGGACCACCCGGTACGGGCGCTGCTCAGCGATGCGGCGCCGATGACGCTCTGGGTCGACCGGCCCCGGGCACAGTTTTCCGCCTGGTACGAGTTCTTTCCCCGTTCGGAGGGGGCAGTGCTCGCCGGGGATGGGCAGCCGGCCCGGTCCGGAACCTTCCGCACCGCCCTGGACCGACTGCCCGGGGTCGCCGCGATGGGGTTCGACGTGCTCTACCTGCCGCCGATCCATCCGATCGGCCGGGTCAACCGGAAGGGCCGGAACAACACCCTGGTCGCCGAGCCGGACGACGTCGGGTCGCCATGGGCGATCGGGGCGGCCGAGGGTGGCCACGACGCGATCCACCCCGAACTCGGTACTGCCGAGGACTTCCGGCGGTTCGTCGCCGCCGCCCGGGAGGTCGGGCTGGAGGTGGCGATGGATCTCGCGCTACAGGCCGCACCGGACCATCCGTGGGTCGGCGAGCATCCGGAGTGGTTCACCACCCGGGCGGACGGCTCGATCGCGTACGCCGAGAACCCGCCGAAGAAGTACCAGGACATCTATCCCGTCAACTTCGACAACGACCCGGCGGGAATCCGCGCCGAGGTGCTGCGGGTGGTGCTGCACTGGGTCGGCGAGGGCGTCAAGGTCTTCCGGGTGGACAACCCGCACACCAAGCCGTTCGACTTCTGGCACTGGCTGATCTGGGAGGTCAAGCGGATCGACCCGGACGTCCTGTTCCTGGCCGAGGCATTCACCCGACCGGCGATCATGCACGGGCTGGGAAAGATCGGCTTCAGCCAGTCGTACACGTACTTCACCTGGCGGACCAGCCCGGCCGAGCTGCGCGACTACTGCACGGAACTGGTCGCCGCCGCCGACTACATGCGGCCCAACTTCTGGCCGAACACCCCGGACATCCTGCCCGAGCACCTCCAGCACGGCGGCCCGCCGATGTTCAAGATCCGCGCGGTGCTGGCCAGCCTGCTCTCGCCGTCCTGGGGCATCTACGCCGGCTACGAACTCTTCGAGCACGTGCCCCGGCCGGGCGCCGAGGAGTACCTGGACAACGAGAAGTTCGAACTGCGGCCCCGGGACTGGGCGGCGGCCGAGGCGGAGGGCCGGTCGCTGGCCTCGTTCATCGCCCGGCTCAACGAGATCCGGCGCGCCAACCCGGCCCTGCACTGGCTGCGTAACCTGCGTTTCCACGACATCGACAACCAGGCGATGCTCTGCTGGTCCAAACGGGACCCGGAGACCGGCAACACCGTCCTGGTCGTCTGCTCCGTCGACCCGGGCCAGGTCCAGTGGGGCAACACCGTGCTGGACATGCCCGCGCTCGGCTTCGACTGGCACGAGCGGTTCACCGTACACGACGAACTCACCGGCGCCCGGTACGACTGGGGACAGCACAACGCGGTCCGGCTCGACCCCTTCCTCCAGCCCGCCCACGTGTTCACGGTGCGGCGGTACGGCGCGGAGCCGGACTCCGATGCCGGATCCGGTGCTGATCGGACCGACCGCACCGACACTCCCGCCGGATCGGAAGGCATGCGATGGACGAGCTGATCGCCGGTACCACCCACGACCCACACGCCGTACTCGGCGCGCATCCGGAGGGCGATCGGACCGTCGTGCGTACCCTGCGGCGCGGTGCCGGAACGGTGGAACTGGTGCTGGACCGGGTGGATCGGGAGGGCGGCGGGACGCGGGTTCCGATGCGGCGGGTACACGACGAGGGGGTCTTCGAGGCAGACGTTCCCGGCACGGTGCTGGACTACCGGATGGTGGTGGACGGCGAACTGCGCGACGACCCGTACCGGTATCCACCGAGCGTCGGGGAACTCGACCTGCACCTGATCGCGGAGGGGCGGCACGAGCGGCTCTGGACGGCGCTCGGCGCCCGACCCCGGGACGGCGGTGGGGTGTCGTTCGCGGTCTGGGCGCCCAATGCCCGGGGCGTCCGGGTGGTCGGCGACTTCACCGGCTGGGGTGCGCACGACGGCTGGCCGATGCGCTCGCTCGGCGGCAGCGGCGTCTGGGAGATCGTCGTTCCCGAGGCGGCGCCCGGACACCGCTACAAGTACCGGATCCTGTCCCGGGACGGACAGTGGCGGGACAAGGCGGACCCGATGGCCGGGCGTACCGAGGTGCCGCCGAGCACCGCGTCGGTGGTGCACGAGTCCCGGTACGAATGGTCCGACGCCGAATGGCTGTCCCGGCGGAGCCGCCGGCAGCCGCACCAGGAGCCGATGAGCGTCTACGAGGTGCACCTCGGCTCCTGGCGGCCGGGTCTGTCCTATCGGGACCTCGCCGAGCAGCTCACCGCGTACGTGCTGGACCTGGGCTTCACCCACGTGGAGTTCCTGCCGGTGATGGAGCATCCGTTCGGCGGCTCCTGGGGCTACCAGGTGACCGGCTACTACGCCCCGACCGCCCGGTTCGGCGACCCGGACGACTTCCGTTACCTGGTGGACCGGCTGCATTCTGCCGGGATCGGGGTGATCCTGGACTGGGTGCCGGCCCACTTCCCCCGGGACGACTGGGCGCTGGCCCGGTTCGACGGCACCCCGCTCTACGAGCATCCCGACCCGCGTCGTGGCGAGCACCCCGACTGGGGCACGTACGTCTTCGACTACGGTCGGCCGGAGGTCCGGAACTTCCTGGTCGCGAACGCGCTCTACTGGTTCGCCGAGTACCACGTCGACGGGCTGCGGGTCGACGCCGTCGCCTCGATGCTCTACCTGGACTACTCCCGCGAGGCCGGCGAGTGGGCACCGAACCAGCACGGCGGTCGGGAGAACCTGGAGGCGATCGCGCTGCTCCAGGAGGTGGACGCGACCGTCTACCGGGAGCATCCGGGCGTACTGATGATCGCCGAGGAGTCGACGGCCTGGCCCGGGGTGACCCGGTCGACCGACAGCGGCGGGCTGGGGTTCGGCTTCAAGTGGAACATGGGCTGGATGCACGATACCCTCACCTATGTCGGCAAGGACCCGATCTACCGGCAGCACCACCACAACGAACTGACCTTCTCCCTGGTGTACGCCTGGAGCGAGAACTACGTCCTGCCGATCAGCCACGACGAGGTGGTGCACGGCAAGGGGTCGCTGCTCGGCAAGATGCCCGGCGACCAGTGGCGGAAACTGGCCGGGGTACGGGCGTTGCTGGCGTATATGTGGGCGCATCCGGGCAAGCAGCTCCTCTTCATGGGCTCCGAGTTGGGCGACGAGCGGGAGTGGAGCGAGACCCGGGGGCTGGACTGGGGGCTGTTGGATGATCCCGGCCGGGCCGGAATCCAGCGGCTGCTGCGGGACCTGAACCACGGCTACCGGGACTCCCCCGCGCTCTGGTCCCAGGACACCACCCCGGCCGGCTTCCGATGGATCGTCTCGGACGACTCGGCGAACAACACCCTGGCGTTCATCCGGATCGCCGCCGACTCCTCGCCGCTGGTCTGCGTGGCGAACTTCGCCGCGCTGCCGCACGAGGGCTACCGGATCGGACTGCCGCTGGCCGGCACCTGGGTCGAGACGCTGAACACCGACGCGGACTGCTACGGCGGCTCCGGCGTCGGCAACCTCGGTTCGGTGTACGCCGACGACCAGCCCTGGCACGGGCTGCCCGCCTCGGCGGCGCTCCGGGTGCCACCACTCGGCGTGCTCTGGCTCCGCCCGGCCTGACCCGCCTCGAGAATCGCCCCGGGCTGACCCGCCTCGAGGGTCGCCTCCGACTGGAGGCTACCTCTCGATAAATCGACGTGTGACAATGTCGTTGCCTGCTGGCCCAGCCCGGCCGGCGATCCGGTTCGTGGACGGGAATCCGCCCGGATGGCCGGTCGTATGCACGCCCGTCACCACCACCGTCCGAAAGGGAAGCTCATGCAGCGACCGCTCCACCGGGCGTCGACCGTCCTCGCCGCCGCGCTGCTCGCCGCCGGCACCGCCGCGCCCGGTTCCGCCTCCGCCGCGCCCGGTTCCGCCTCCGCCGGCGAGCACGGCTCGACCGCCGGAAGCACCACCGCCGTCCAGTCGTTCGCCGCAGACTCCGGCGACAACTGCAGGTACGGGTACACCGAGGGCCGACTCGAATGGCGCCCGGTCACCGCACCCCCCAGCCAGGGCGTGGTGGCGGTCGGCGGCACGCTCACCGACCGGCCCGTCCCGTTCGACCCGGGCGTCCCCTGCCGGGACGACGGACGGTACAGCTATGCCACCTTCTCCGCGTTCAGCCGCGACGTCCTGGTCGACGAGCAGGCGTACCGGGTCGACAACGACGTGACGAAGTTCGAGTTCCGGCTCCAGGCCGACCTCGTCCGGGGCGGCATCGACCGGGTCGTCATCCAGGTCTGCCGGACGACCCTCGACAACAGCCCGATACCGACCCCGGGACCCACCTACTGCGGCCAGGCACAGACCTACCTTCCGGCTCCCTGGCAACCGCTGGGCACGCAGCAGCGGTGACGGACAGCCGGGGCGGACCGCGCCCAAGCGGCCCGGGCTGCGGCCCGCCCCGGCCCCGGTCCAAACCGGACGGTGAATCCGGGCTGCCCGGTGACGGATCCGACTACCCGGGGAGCGGACGCGTCGAACGGCCGACGCGAAGGATCTCCTGACCGATCGCGCGGTCCCCGGGGCCGTGAAGTCGGGTAGGTTCTCGCCATGACCGTGCTGCAAGATCTAGTTGCCGCGCTCGCCAGCGGCCGGGTCGAGGTCGTCGACCTCACCGCCCCGCTCTCGGCGCAGACGCCGATCCTGAACCTGCCAGAGCCGTTCGGCCAGACCGTACCCTTCGGGCTGAGTGAGATCAGCCGGTACGACGAGCGCGGACCGGCCTGGTACTGGAACAACATCACCACCGGCGAGCACACCGGTACCCACTTCGACGCCCCGGTGCACTGGGTCAGCGGCCAGCACGGCGACGACGTGTCGCAGGTGCCGGCGAACCGGCTCGTCGCCCCGGCGGTGGTACTCGACCACACCGCCGAGGCCGCCGCCGACCCCGACTTCCTGCTGGAGGTCGAGCACGTCCGGGCCTGGGAGGCCGAGCACGGCCCGCTGCCGACCGGCGGATGGCTGCTCTACCGGACCGGCTGGGACGCGTACGGGGACGACGCCGCGCGCTACGCCAACGCCGGCCGTACCCCGGGGATCTCGCCCGCCTGCGCGAAGTGGCTGGCCGAGGAGTCACCGGTCCAGGGTGTCGGGGTCGAGACGGTCGGCACCGACGCGGGCGGAGCGCACTCCTTCGACCCACCGTTCCCGTGCCACTCCTTCCTGCTCGGTGCCGACAAGTACGGGCTGACCCAGCTCCGCAACCTGGCCTCGCTGCCGCCGACCGGCGCGGTGGTGGTCGCCGGGCCGCTGCCGATCGTCGGCGGCTCGGGCAGCCCGTGCCGGGTGCTCGCCCTGGTCGAACGGTAGGGCGGGCGCAGCGGCATGCGGGTCGCCGAGGTGGTCGGGCGGGTCCTCGCCGCGCACGGGGTGCGGCACGTCTTCGCCGTCGTCGGGAGCGGCAACTTCCACGTCACCAATGCGCTGGTGGCGGCGGGAGCCCGGCTGGTGCCGGCCGCGCACGAGGGCGGCGCGGCGAGCATGGCGGACGGGTACGCCCGTACCTCGGGTGCGGTCGGGGTGCTCTCCGTGCACCAGGGTCCGGGGATCACCAACGCGCTGACCGGGATCACCGAGGCGGCCAAGAGTCGCACCCCGATGCTGGTCCTGGCGCCGGAGGCGACCGTACCGACGTCGAACTTCTTCATCGACCTGCCGGAGGTCACGGTCGCGCTCGGCGCCGTGTTCCGGACGGTACGCGCCGAGCACGTGGCCGCGGACGTCGGCTCCGCGTACCGGACGGCGGCCGAGGGGGCGACGGTGGTGCTGGGGCTGCCGCTGGACGTGCAGTCCGTGGAGGTGCCGCCGTGGTCCGGGCCGATCGCGCCGGACGGCACCAACTCCGAGCCGATGCCCGACGTCGAACCGCTGGTCGCCGCGCTGCGGGCCGCCCGGCGGCCGGTGTTCATCGCCGGGCGGGGCGCACGGGCGGCCCGCGAGCCGCTGATCCGGCTCGCCGACGAGTGCGACGCGCTGCTCGCGGTCTCGGCGGCCGCGAAGGGCCTGTTCGTCGGCGACCCCTGGTACCTGGACGTCTCCGGCGGGTTCGCCACCCCGCTCGCCGCGGAACTGATCGCCGGGGCCGACCTGGTCGTCGCCTGGGGCAGCACCCTGAACATGTGGACGACCCGGCACGGTCGGCTCATCTCACCGTCGGCCGTCGTGGTCCAGGTCGACCGGGAGCCCGTCGGGTCCGATCCACATTCGAGGGTCGACGTGTACGTCCGGGGTGACGTGGGCGGTGTCGCCGCCGCCACGTCGCGTTGTCTGGACCGGGAACCGGAGCGGGGTCGGCCGGCCGGCCGCCAGCGCACGCCGGAACTGCGGAGCCGGATCGCGGCGGAGGGCCGCTGGCGGGACGTGCCCTATCCGGACGAGAGCGTCGTCGGCGCCGAGGGCCGGATCGACCCGCGAACGTTGAGCATCGCGCTCGACGACCTGCTGCCCGCGCAGCGCACGGTCGCGGTGGATTCCGGCAACTTCATGGGCTACCCGTCGATGTTCCTGTCCGTACCGGACGTCGCCGGCTTCTGCTTCACCCAGGCGTTCCAGTCCATCGGGCTCGGCCTGGCCAGCGCACTCGGTGCCGCGGTGGCCAGGCCGGACCGGCTCACCGTGGCGGCGCTCGGCGACGGCGGGTTCCTGATGTCGGCCACCGAACTGGTCACGGCGACCCGACTCGGTCTCCCCCTGCTCATGGTGGTCTACAACGACGCGGCGTACGGCGCCGAGGTGCACCACTTCGGCCCGGACGGCCACCCGCTCGACGGCGTACGGTTCCCGGACACCGATCTGGCCGCCATCGCCCGAGGCTACGGCTGCGCCGCCGTGACCGTACGGACCGCCCGGGACCTCGCCCCGGTAGGCGAGTGGCTTGCCGGACCGAGGGACCGGCCGATGCTGCTCGACGCCAAGGTCACCAGCGAACGGGGCTCGTGGTGGCTGGAGGAGGCCTTCCGGGGTCACTGAGCCGCTTCCGGCCTACCGGATGGGCTCGGGGATGGTGGCGGTGCCGTCGAGGTAGCGGCGCCAGGTGCCGCGCAGGCGTACCCGGTCGCCGTCGACCTCGCAGCCCAAGGTGCCGCCGCGCGCGGAGAGTTGCCGGGCGGTCAGCCGGGGCCGGCCGAGCCGCTTCGCCCAGTACGGTGCGATCTGGCTGTGCGCGGAACCGGTGACCGGGTCCTCGAAGGCGCCCGCACCGGCACCGAACCAGCGGGAGACGAAGTCCACACCGTCGGTGTCGCTCGGCGCGGTGACCACGGCGCCCCGCACCGGCAGCCGGGCCAACGCGGTGAAGTCCGGCACCACGGCCCGGACGGCGGCGGCGTCCCGGAGCACGTACACCAGGTCGGTGTCCTGGAACCGGAACTCCGGATCGATGCCGAGGGCGGTCACGGCGGCGGCGGAGACCTCGTCCGATTCCGGAACGGGCCGCAGGTCCCCCGCCGGAAAGTCGAGTTCGAGTTCACCGTCACGGTCGGTACGACTGACCGGCAGCCACCCGCTGCGGGTCCAGAAGAGGATCCGTCCGGCTTCGGGGTGTACGTCCTCGAAGAGCTGCCCGGCGGTGGCGAGGGTCGCATGCCCGCACAGGTCGACCTCGACCGCCGGGGTGAACCAACGCAGGTGGTAGGCGGGGGTGTCGGCCGACGGCGGCTCGGCATCCGGCGGCGGTTCCGCCTTCGGCGGCGGTCCGGCGTCCGACGGCAGGTCGGCGACGTAGAACGCGGTCTCCGACAGGTTGTTCTCCTCGGCGATGTCCTGCAGGACGGGGTCGGGCAACCAGGACGGCAGGGGCATCACCGCCGCCGGGTTGCCCCGGAACACCCGGTCGGCGAAGGCGTCGATCTGGATCAGGCGGAGCCGCATCGCATCTGTCTACCAGTACCGGCCGGCCGGTGGCATACCGGTGGTGATCCACACCCGGTCCGGGCCGGTAGGGTCGTCCGGGCCGACCTCGGGGTCGGGTGCAGGTTAGACTTTACTTATATAAGTGAGCGCTGAAAGGATGGCGTACGTGCACGCGTTCGACGTTCTCGGCGACCCGGTCCGGCGGCGGATCCTGGAACTGCTCGCCGACGGTGAACGCCCGGCGGGCGAGGTGAGCGCGGTGGTCCAGGAGGAGTTCGGGATCTCGCAACCCGGGGTCTCGCAGCACCTGCGGGTACTGCGGGAGAACGGCTTCACCACCGTACGGGCGGTGGGTACCCGGCGACTCTACGCGGTGGACCCGGCCCCGCTGCGCGAGATCGACCGGTGGCTGGACCGGTACCGGGGATTCTGGACCCAACGTCTGGACGCGCTCGGCACCGAGATCGCGAGGGGCCGCCGCGAACGCCGCCGCACCGACGATTCGGGCACGGCGAGCTGACCTCCGCACGGACGAGTCGGGCACGGCGAGCTGACCGACCGGCGAACCGGCTCAGACCAGGTTGGCCTCCCGGAGCAGCCGCCACAGTCCGGCGCCGTCGGGGGCGCACAGCCACCGCTCGCCGAGCAGGCCGGCGGCGGGCGTGGCGCCGTCGCCGTTCTCGACCGGGGCCGGAAAACCACCGGCCAGCACCGCCTGGGTCGGTGAGAGCCGGCGGATCAACACCCCGGCCACGTTGTCCGGATGCTCTGCGGCGAACTCGGCGTAGATCTCCTGGTCGTGCTGCCCGTCGTCGCCGATCAGCAACCACCGGATCTCGGGAAACTCCCGGACCAGCCGCTCCAGGGTGGCCCGCTTGTGCTCCCGGCCACTGCGGAACCAGCGGTCGGCCGTCGGGCCCCAGTTGGTCAGCAGCAGCGGACCGGCCGGATAGAGATGACGGGACAGGAACCGGGTCAGGGTCGGCGCGACGTTCCAGGCACCGGTGGACAGATAGAGCACCGGCGCCCCGGGGTGCGCGTTCACCAGGCGTTCGTACAGCACCGCCATCCCCGGCACCGCCATCCGGGCGTGCTCGTCCAGCACGAAGGTGTTCCAGGCGGCGAGCAGCGGACGGGGCAGCGCCGTGACCATCACCGTGTCGTCGATGTCCGATACGACGCCGATCCTCAGCTCGGGGTCGACGATCCGGACCGGCGCGTCGACCGGCTCGGCACCGGGGCTGCTCAGCCGTACGCTCTGCCAGCCCGGAGCCAGCTCGGCGTCCAGGACGAGGTCGATGAACCCGCTGCGGTCGGCCCTGGCCTCGTGCCGGCGACCTCCCGCCTCGATCACCACCGGCGCGTGCTGCACCGGCAGGGTCGCGAAGGTACGCCAACCGCGCAGCTTCTCGGGCCGGCGGCGGGGACGGCGACGAAGCCGGGTCAGTAGCACCCGGCCCAGTACGCGGACCCAGCCCGGCCCGCCGTAGCCGGCGTACGGGACGATCGTGACATCCCACCCACCCTGCCCCAGCCGACGCTCGATGAACTGGTGCACCGCGTCCTCGATCCGGGCCGCCCGGTGCAGCCGAGGCACGGGCGCCGGACCGGCGGGTATCAGCGACACCTTGACACCCTGCCACAGACCTCCGGACCGGGCCACGACAGATCGACTAGTCGGTGCCGATCGAATCGACAGGTCGACCGCGTGGAGTCGGACGGTCGCTCCACGAGATCAACTCCGCCGCCGGACGACCGCTCCCGCCTGTGCCGATCCGGCCATCCGCGCCGGGCTGCTGTGGAAGACTTCGGAACGGGACGACGACGGGGGCGTTGGTCGTGTCGGTGGCGATGCCGCGCGGCGGTCGGCTGGTCCGATCGCTCGACCGGCCAGCTCTGGTGGCGCTCGGGCTCGGCCTGCTCGGGGTCGGCTACCGGTTGGCGCTGATCCTGCTCACCGTGCCGGGATCCAACAGCGACGAGGCCACCTTCGGGCTGGCCGCGCTGCACATCGCACAGGGCCGCGAACTGCCGGTCTTCCTGTACGGGCAGCACTACATGGGCACCGTGGAAAGCTACCTCGCCGCCCCGCTGTTCGTCCTGTTCGGCCCCGGTTGGAGCCTGCTGCGGCTGCCACTGCTGTTCCTGTACGCGGCCTTCGTCTACCTGACGTACCGGCTCACCCGTCACCTCTACTCCCCCTGGCTGGCCACGTTCACCGTCGGTCTGCTGGCGCTCGGTTCCGAACGGGTGGTCCGGGACCAGATCACGGCGGTCGGCGGACGTCCGGAGATCAAACCCGCCGTCGTCGGCCTGCTGCTGATCGCCCTCGCCCTCGGACAGCGCCGGATCCGGCGCCGGTGGCTGGCCTTCGGATTCCTCGGCGTCATCTCCGGGCTCTGCGTCTGGGACGACTGGCTGGTGCTGCCGTACCTGATCACCGCGTTCGGGGTGCTGCTGTTCGGCTGCTGGCGGGAACTGTTCGGTCGGGCCGGCGCCGTGCTGGTCGGCGGCTTCCTGCTCGGCGTCGCACCCCTGATCGTCGACAACCTGACCGCACCGCCCGGCCAGGACTCGGTCTCGGTGCTGATGCAGGTCAGCGAGGGCGACGCGGTGGTGACCTCGGCCGCGGACCGGGTACACGGCGCGGTGCTGCTCGGCGTACCGCTTGCGACCGGGCTCTGCCCGCCCGAACGCTGCCAACCCTGGCAGATGTGGTGGGGTTGGCTGTATCTGGCGCTGTTGCTGGTGGCGGTGGTCCTGGCGGTGCGCGGGCTGCTGCGCCGGGGCCAGCGAACCGACGCAGGCGCCGGCCGGTCGCCGGGGACCGAGCGCATCCGGTACGTCACCCACCTCGCCCTGCTCGTCGCCGCCGCGCTGACCCTGGCCGCGTACGGCCGCAGCGCACTCGCCGCGACCCAGCCGCTGGCCAGCGCACGCTACCTGTCGATCCTGCAGATCTCGCTGCCGGCGGTGCTCTGGCCGCTCTGGCTGGTCGCCCGCTGGGCCGGTCGGGTGAGCGCGAAACCCCTGGCCCGGACGTCCGGGGTACTCGCCGCGACGGTGCTGTCCCTGCTGGTCGCCTTCCTGCTCGGCGCCACCGCCCAGCTGATCGGCGAGATTCCGACCATCCGCACCGAGGAGCGGCAGTTCCGGGAGTTGGCGACGACGTTGCGGCGAGCGGGCCTGCGCCAGGTGTACGGCGAGTACTGGACCTGCAACCGGCTCGTCTTCAACTCCCGGGAGCGAGTGAACTGCGCGGTGCTCGGCGACAACCTGCGACCGGGGCAGAACCGCTACCCGCCGTACCCCGAGCGGGTGCGCGCGGCGGCCCGGCCCGCCTTCGTCTTCGCCGTCGGCGGGCCGGCCGAGGCCGCGTTCCAGGCCCTGCTGCGGCGCCGGGCCGCCACCGCGACGGTGACCGAGATCGGCACTTACCGGATCTACCAGCCGAGTACGCCGATCCAGCCACCCGGCTGAGCCGGACCGCTCCGCCGGCCGGCGGTGACGGTGGACCGACCGCCTGCCTCAGGACGGCGCGACGATCCGGTGCCGCATCGCCCCGAGCCCGTCGATCCGGGTCTCCAGCAGGTCACCGGGGGCCAGGTACCGGGCGGGATTCCGGCCCATCCCGACCCCGGCCGGGGTGCCGGTGAAGATCAGGTCCCCGGGCTGGAGCGGGCACACCCCGGACAGGTAGCTGATCAGCTCCGGGATCCCGAAGACCATCTCCCGGGTACTGCCCGACTGCACGGTCTCACCGTTGACGGCGCAGCTGAGCGTCAGATCGTCCCGGTCCGGAACCTCGTCGAGGGTGCTGAGCCACGGGCCCACCGGGCCGAATCCGGGGAACGACTTGCCGAGGCTGAACTGCGGTGGCGTACCGAGCATCTGCACCGCCCGGTCGGAGAGGTCCTGGCCGATCGCGAGACCGGCCACGCAGTCCCAGGCCTGCGCCGGGGCCACCGCACTGGCGGTACGGCCGATCACCACGACCAGCTCGACCTCCCAGTCGACCTGCTCGCCGGAGAGCCGGATGTCCCCGAACGGTCCGGTCAGGCAGGACGCGAACTTCGTGAAGACCATCGGCTGGGCCGGCAGTTGCAGCCCCGACTCGGCCGCGTGGTCGCGGTAGTTCAGCCCCACCGCGAAAATCTGCCGTGGCCGGGGTACCACCGGTCCCAGCTCCGCCTCCGGCACCGGAATCGTCCCGGTGGTCCGGTCCAGCCCGACCGTCCAGTCGACGAACTCCGCCCAGCGGTCGTAGGCGTCCTGCGGATCCGGCCCGAACCGTCCTCCGCTCGCCGCCGCCACATCGATGGCCGACCCGTCATCGGTCAACACCACCAGTCGTCCCGCCAGATTCGCCAACCGCATGGGCCGTCCTCGCCTCGCCTCGTCGACGCCGCCCGATCTTGGTCCGGGCGGCCGCAGCCGACCGTAGCCGAGACATTTTCGGCCGCACAATCCGGTGGCGGTACCGGTCCGCTCCTCGGGACCTCGGCCGGCGGAGTCCCGAGGGTCCCACCGGCGGCCGAACGGGGATACGGTGGCGAAAGATCCGACGTACCGCCGGATCGGTCCGCACGGGACGTCAAGATTCGCCTTCGATCGGGGCGAGCCACCGAAATTGGGCAACCCCCGGTCGGCCGGTTCGTCCACAATGGGCCCGTGCCACCGGCCAGCCCCCGGTACGGCGTCCACCCGGCGCCGCTCCGGGCAGCATCGGACCGGTACCGTCCCGCCGCCCGGTGGGACCTCCGATCACACGCCTGCCGGAGCTCACCGAGGGGAACGGGGGGAGAGAAGGTTGGTCGGTAACGACGTCGGCGAGGATACCCAGGCCCTGCACGTGCAGTTGCTCGGCCCGCTCCGGGTGAGCCTGCGCGGTCAGGACGTCACGCCCCGGCAGGAACGGCTCCGCTCCCTCCTCGGCATGCTGCTCTCGGCCGGTCCGGCCGGGCTGTCCCGACAGGTGCTGCTCCAGGCGGCCTGGTCGGCGGACCAGCACGAACGGGACCCGGCCCCGGCGCTGCACATCGCGGTGTCGCGGCTGCGTTCCTGGGCCGCCGGCACCGGGCAGGGCGGGCTCGCCGTGATCCGGGAACCGGCCGGATACCGGGTCCATCCGCTGCGCTGCGTGCTGGACGCGAGCGAGTTCACCGACCTGGTCGCGGAGTCCGAACGCGACGACTGCCCAGCCGACCGCCGGCTCCGCCTCCTCGAAACGGCCACCCTGCTCTGGCGCGGGCCGTTGCTCGCCGGGTTGCCCGACCCGGTACGCGAGGCGGCCGGTGCCGAGGCGTGGCACAAGCGGCGCATCGCCGCCGTCCTCGCCCTGGCGGAGGCGGCCCGCTCCACCGGTCAGCCCGACCGTGGCCTGGCCCATCTGGAGGAACTCGCCGAGTCGCACCCGTTCGACGAGCGACTGCAGGCCGGACTGATCCAGTCCCTGGCCGACAGTGGACGGCCGGCACAGGCCCTCGTGGCGTACGGGCGGATTCGGGACCTGCTCGCCAACGAGCTCGGCGTCGACCCGGCACCGGAGTTGCGCGAGGCGTACCTCAGGGTGCTTCGCGACGAGCGGTCCGGTCCGCCGGCCGCGCTCCGGGACGGTCCGGTCGAGCCGGCGACGCGTACGCCGACGACGACCACGACGCCGGCAACGGCCGAGCCGGCGACGACCGTGCCGGCGGGCGTCCGGCCGGCGCTACCCGAGCCGGTGACCACGCCCGTCGTACCGGAGCAGTTGCCGATCGGTGCCGGCCACGTGGTGGGCCGGGACGAGCTGATCGCCCGGGTGGCCGACCTGTTGACGGCCGGTTCCGACGACGGGCCGGAGGCCACCGGTCGGACGGCGTTGCCGGTGATCGCCCTGACCGGACCCGCCGGCGCCGGTAAGACCACGGTGGCGGTCGAGGTGGCCCGGCGGATCGCGGACCGGTTCCCCGACGGCCGTCTCTTCGTCGACCTGCACGGCGTACGACCACAGCCCGCCGAGCCGGCCGAGGCGCTCGGCCGGCTGCTCCGGGCACTGGGTGTCGCGGACGACGCGATCCCCGCCGAACCCGACGAGCGGGCCGCCCTGTTGCGCAGCCGCACCGCCGGCCGGCGACTGCTCCTGGTGCTGGACAACATCGCGAACGAGGCACAGGTACGCCCACTGCTGCCGGCCGGGACCGGCTGCGCGGTGCTGATCACCTCGCGGCGGATCCCGGCCGCGCTGCCCGGCGTACAACTGGTCGACCTCGGCATGCTGGACCGCCGGGACGCACTGGCGCTGCTGGCCCGGTTCTGCGGCCCGGCCCGGGTCGCGTCGGAGCGGGCGGAGGCGGACCGGATCGTCGAGTACTGCGCCCGGCTGCCGCTGGCCATCCACATCGCCGGGGCCCGACTGGCCAGCCGGCCACAGTGGCGCCTGGACCGGCTCGCCCGGCTGCTCGCGGACGAACGTCGCCGGCTCGACGAACTCACCGTGGGCGACCTCGCGGTCCGGGCCAGCATCGGATTGAGCGTCGCGGCGCTGGACCCACCCCAACGGAGACTGTTCGGGCTGCTGAGTCTGCTGGACGTGCCGGACTTCCCGGTCTGGGCCGCGGCCGCGATGCTCGGTGTGCCGGTCGCCGAGGCGGAGGCCCTGCTGGAGGAACTGGTCGACGTCTGCCTGGTCACGTCGGTCGGCGAGGATGTCACGGGCGAGTTCCGGTACCGGATGCACGACCTGGTCCGGCTGGTCGCCCGGGAGTTCGCCAGCGAGCGCGAGGATCCGGTCGCGCGCCGATCGGCGATCGGCCGGGCCGCGCAGGAGTGGCTCCGGCGGGCCTGGCTGGCCCGGCGCTGGTTCCCGGGTCCGCCGCTGCCGCAGGGACACCGGCCGGTCGAGGACGAGGAACCGGCCGGTCGGCGGTTCCCGGGTCCGCCGCTGCCGCCGGGACACCGGCCGGTCGACGAGGACGCCGGGCTCGACGACGAGTCGCGGGCGCCGGCGCCGGAGCTGATCCGGGCGGCCAGGGACTGGTTCGAGGCCGAGCGGGCGGCGATGTCCACGATGGTCGTACAGTCCGCCGCCGAGGACCTGCCCGAGCTGGCCTGGCGACTCGCCGCCAGCCTGTCCGGGTTCTTCTACCTCTGCGGGTACTGGGACGACTGGGAGCGGACGACCGAGGCCGCGCTGCGGGTCGCCCGAGGCGCGGGCGACGACCTGGGCGTGGCGATGTCGCTGTGGGGGCACGCCGAACTGATGATCGCCCGGGACCGTTTCGACGAGGCGGCGGACGCCCTCGCCGAGGCCGAGACGTACTTCGCGGCGCGCGACGACCCGTCGACCCGGGCATCGGTGCTGGTCCGGATCGGCTACCTGCACCACGTCCGGGGCGACATGGCGCGGTGCCGGGACACGCACGAGTCCGCGCTGCGCCTGCTGACCGGTCCGGAGACCGATCTGATTCGGTCGTACGTGCTGCGTTACCTCGGCATGTTGCACCGTGATCTCGGTGCCCGACAGGAGGCCCGGGAGCACCTGGCCCGGGCCCTGGTGGCGGCCCGGCGCAGCGGGGACCTGTACGGCGAGGCGCTGACGCTGGAGACGCTGGGCAAGGCGTACGGGAACTGGGGCGAGCCGGCCACCGGCCGGGGCTACCTCGTCCGCGCCGCGCAGCGGTACGAGTCGATCGGTGACCGGATCGGCGTGCTGCACACCCAGCTCAACATCGGCGAGACGATGCTGACGCTCGACGATCCCGGGGCCGCCCGCGAACTGCTGCGGGAGTGCCTGGCCGAGTTGCGCTGGCGCGGCGACCTGTTCGGCGAGGCATCCGCGCTGTCGACACTGGGGCTGGCCGAGTTGCAGTGCGGCGACCCGGTGGCCGCCCGGCAGTCCCTGGAGATGTCGCTGGCGTACTGGCGGGAGGCGGGTGTCCCGCTGTTGCAGGCCCGGGCGCTCGACCGGCTGGCGATGGTCCACCGGACGCTCGGCGACATCCCGGCGGCCCGGCGGTACTGGCTGGCGGCACTGGACATCTACCGGCAGTTGGACTTCCCGCAGCAGGCCCGGATCGCCGGTTCGCTGGCCGCCCTCGACGACGAGGCGACGGCCGCGCGGACCCGGGAAAGCTTCCGGAAAGAAGCGGGTTAGCCGGCACCGGCAGGCTGACTGGTAGAAGCCGGCGCACCATCCGGCTCCCGGAGGCCCGGGACAGGGCCTTTCGGGAGCGGCGTCGGCGGAACCGGCGATCGTCGGGACCGGGCCGGCTGGGACGTGGGCACCGGACCCGACGGGAAAGTACGTCGTCACGCTGGGTGGGCCAACGGGGGTACGCCCCGCGTGACGACGTGCCGGTTTCCGACCGCTCCCCGCTGCCCCGCTCCCCGCTGCCCCGAGCGCCGGGAGTGCCCGATCCGCCGGCTATGCTTCGCCACGACCGCGAGGCTCCGCGAATCGCGAGCCACGACCAGCTCCGGGACGCGCTTCCGCGAGCCCGGAGACCTTCCTCCGAGCCGGTGAATCGAGCGATGAACGAGCCTTCTTCCCTGCCCGCCACGGTCTTCGTACACCCCTCGGCCGAGGTCGACCAGGGCGCCCAGATCGGTTCCGGTACCAAGATCTGGCATCTCGCCCACGTCCGCTCCTCCGCCCGGCTGGGCGCCGACTGCGTCATCGGGCGGAACGTGTACGTGGACGCGAACGTCGTGATCGGCGACCTGGTGAAGATCCAGAACAACGTCTCCGTCTACCAGGGCGTGACGATCGAGGACGAGGTCTTCGTCGGCCCGTGCGCGGTGTTCACCAACGACCTGCGCCCACGCGCCCAGAATCCCGACTGGGAGATCACTCCGACGCTGATCCGCAAGGGCGCGTCGATCGGCGCCAACGCGACAATCGTCTGTGGTGTCGAGATCGGCTCGTACGCCATGATCGCCGCCGGCTCCGTGGTGACCCGGGACGTCGCCCCCTACCAGTTGGTGGCCGGCAACCCGGCCCGGCCGAAGGGCTGGGTCAACGCCCGCGGCGAGGTGGTCTCGCGGGACGCCGAGCGCCCGCCGGCCCTCGCCGACGCCGAGCAGCACTGATCCTCGGCCGCGCCCCCGACCGGCACAACAGACGACGCGAGCCCTGGCCGACGCGGATCGGCCAGGGCTCGCGGTCGTCGTGCGGCGGGTTCAGCCGCCGATCACCACCCGGCGGACCGTGGACCACCGCGCCGGGTCGGTCACCCGACGGCCGTCCACCAGCACCTTGACCTCGGGCAGGTCGGCGGAGCCCAGGGTGCGGTACTCGGCATGGTCGGCCTGGATCACCGCGGCGGTCACCGATTCACCCGCGTAGGCGGGCAGACCGAGCGCGGTCAGCTCGTCGTTGGTGTACATCGGGTCCGAGACGTACGGCCGGGCGCCCCGGCGACGCAGCGCCTCGACGGTCGGGAAGACGCCGGAGAACGCGGTCTCCTTGACTCCACCCCGGTAGGCCGCGCCCAGCACCAGCACGTCGACTCCGGTCAGGTCACCGACCGCCGCGGCGAGCAGGTCGACGGCGTACTCCGGCATCGCCGCGTTGGCCTCCCGGGCCGACCGGACGACGGTGGCCGCCGGGTCGTTCCAGAGGTACATCCGGGGGTAGATCGGGATGCAGTGCCCACCGACCGCGATGCCCGGCGAGTGGATGTGGCTGTACGGCTGCGTGTTGCAGGCCTCGATGACCTTGACGACGTCCACCCCGACGGTGTCGGCGAACCGGGCGAACTGGTTCGCCAGGCCGATGTTGACATCCCGGTACGTCGTCTCGGCCAGCTTCGCCAGCTCCGACGCCTCGGCCGAGCCCAGATCCCACACCCCGTTGGGCCGGGTCAGGTCGGGACGGTCGTCGAAGTCCAGCACGGCCTCGTAGAACTCGACGCCGCGCCGGGCCGAGGCCTCGTCCACCCCGCCGACCAGCTTCGGGTAGCGGCGCAGGTCGGCGAAGACCCGGCCGGTCAGCACCCGCTCCGGGCTGAACACCAGGGTGAAGTCGCGGCCCAGCTTGAGACCGGAACCCTCCTCCAGCATCGGCGCCCAGCGGTTCCGGGTGGTGCCCACCGGGAGCGTGGTCTCGTAGCTGACCAGCGTGCCCGGCTTCAGCCCGGCCGCGATCGCCCGGGTCGCGTCGTCCATCCAGCCGAAGTCCGGCACCCCGTCGGCGTCCACGAACAGCGGCACCACCACGACCACGGCCTCGGACCCGGCGACCGCCGCCGCGGTGTCGGTGGTCGCCGTGAGCCGGCCCGCCGCCACCGCCTCCTTGAGCTTGACGTCCAGGTCGGCCTCGCCCGGGAACGGCACGACGCCGTCGTTGACCAGCCTCACGACCCGCTCGGACACGTCGGCACCCACCACCGAGTGCCCCTTGTCGGCGAACTGCACGGCGAGCGGCAGACCGATCTTTCCGAGAGCGACGACGCAGATCTTCATGCCTACTACTTTCCTCCGTGGGGCAGTTTGCGCCGCAGTCGGGCCATGACCCGACGGGGCGTGACAGGCGCGATGGCGATCACGAGCTGGCCTCGGTGACTCGTCGTCGGGGTGATCACGAAGAACCGCATCCCCCGGCGGAACATCAATCGTGACACGGTCGGACGGGTCGGTGCCCGCACCGCTGCGGTGCCGACCCCGCCGAACGCGGTCAACTGGGACCGGACCGCGAGCAGCGCGCCGCCGGCCGCGGCACCGGCGAGCAGCAGGTTCACCCGGAACTGGGCGCGTACGGTGCTGCCGGCGCTGTCCCGGCTGGTCTCCAGCGTGGTGCCGGTGACGTCGCCGGCGGTCAGCCCGATCGGGCCGGAGGTCAGCGACGCCAGGTCCCGACGCGGGGTCCGGGCGGTGACCGTCAGCGCCCGTTCCCCGTCGGGGCAGGTCTCCCAGGTGACGGCGATCGCCTCCAGCCTGGCGAGCCAGTCCGCGGCGGTGTCGGAGACGTCGAACCAACTGTCCGGCAGGTCCAGCCGGGGGTCCCGGAAACCGGGGTAGCCGGCGTACCAGCGGACCCCGTCCACGATCGTCGGCGGCACACCGTGTTCGGCGTCCTGCCTGATGACCGCGAGGAGGTCGTCGACGGTGCCGCGCTGGGCGGTGGAGATCCGCAGCCGCGGCTCGATCTCCAACTGGGTCCGGATCCGGTCGGTGAGGTACTCGTCGGCCAGCACCCGGACCCCGGCCGTGACCTGCTCCTGGACGCTCCGGTCGAGCCGGAGGAAGTCGTCCTCGATCAGCCGGGCGACCTCCCAGGTGAAATGCCGCAGGAGTACGGCGTCCCGCTGCTCGCCCGGCTCGATCAACTGGGCCACGAAGGTCATGATCGACTCAGCGCACCGGAGCCGCTCCACGTGCCGGGAACGGTAGGTGATGTTGTGCGCGTTGAGCCGACGCACCGCGTGGTAGAACTCGTAGTCCGCCAGCACGGAGATCCGCTTCGCCCGGAAACAGGCCTCCAGGGTGAACGGCTGGTCGCTGCCGACCGGCATGTCCTCCGGATAGCGCAGGTGGTGGCGCTCGACCAGCTCACGCCGGAAGAGTTTGGTGTTCGACAGCGACCAGGGCAGCGCCGAGTCGAAGAGGCCGATCTCGACCTCGTTGCGGGCGAACACCGCCTGGTGGATGTTGCGGCTGTTCACCCCGACGGTCTTGCCGAGCACCACGTCGGAGCCGTACTCGTCGGCGGCCTTCACCAGCCGTTCGAGGGCCTCGGCGCCGAGGTAGTCGTCGGCACCGATGAAGAAGACGTACCGGCCGGTGGCCTGGTCCAGGGCCCGGTTGCTCGGTGCGGCCGGGCCGCCGGAATTGGCCTGGTGGATCACCTTGACGGTGTCCGGGTAGAGCCGGGCGAAACGGTCCAGCTCCCGGCCGCTGCCGTCGGTGGACCCGTCGTCCACCGCGATGACCTCGATCCGGTCCCGGCCGATGCTCTGCCGCAGCAGGGAGTTCAGACACTTGGTGAGATAGGGCATGGTGTTGTAGACCGCGACCACCACGCTGACGTCCGGTTCGCTCATCGCGCAGTGGCCTCCGTGGCCCGCCGCCGCACCGTCGACCGCCGCGCCCCGGCAGCCCCGTTCACGTCCATGATGAGTGTCTCTGCCTCTCCCACAGGGGCTTCTCCCAGCGGACCTGGGCGAGTGTACGGCAACCCACCGCCCACCGTCCTGTCCGATCTGTTCCGCTTTACCCCGCTATCGCGGGCCGAACATGCCGTTCCCGGACCGGCCGACCGTGTCGCTCCCGGACCGGCCGACCGTGTCGCTCCCGGACGTCCAGGACAACCGGCCGGTTTCCGGGCATTCACCCTCGGCGGCCGGAGTCGGCCGACCCGGCCGGTGAGTCCGCGTCCGGAGCCGCGTAGTCGAGCCCGAAGGCGACCTGCGGATTCCACCCACTGGCGCCGTACCGTTCCAGGAGCCGGGCCGCGTACGGCATCGAGGGCGAGTCCGTCACCACGACAAGGTCGAAGGACGCACCGTCCAGGACGTGCCGCTGGACCAGGGACTGCGACACCTCGCCCCAGACCAGTCGGTACGACGGCGCGAGCACCCTGCGGTGTACCCGGTCCGCCAGCCGGAACTCGTACGCCGCCGCCGCGCGTCGGGCCCGCTGCCGCAGCGGTCCCCGACCCGCCGCCCGGAACAGCCCCCGGGGGACGTCGTAGAGCAGGCCGTGACCGATCCTCATCGGCAACTGGTCGGCCTCGATCCCCGACAACTCGACCACCCGGACGGCCGGGTCGAAGGTGACGTCGCGCCACAGCTTCGCGTGATCGATCAGGACGACCGCCTGCCCACCGTCGGCGACGACCTGGGCGGATTCGTCGGCGACCGCGCGCATCCGCCGGGCGCCGAGGGCGAAGAACAACACCTGCACGGTCGTCACTCCATCGAGTTGAGGGCGGCTTCCGGCGCGACCGGGGCCGGGCCGGACCCGACCGGATCGGGGAACCACACCCGGCGGTGCGCCTGGGCGACGGACGCGTAGCCGTACCGCTCCGCCAGCACCTCGTGGGCGTGCCGCAGGTCCACCTGCTGCGGGAACCGATCGCGGAGCCGCCGGTATCCGGCGACGATGGTGTCGGGATCGTCGTCGACGGCGATCAGCCCACCCGCGGCGTCCTCGATCCCGGCCAGCGTCTCCTCCGGTCCGCCGCAGCGGGTGACCAGCACCGGCATGCCGGCGGCGATCGCCTCCACCACCGTCATGCCGAAGGTCTCCAGCCGGCTCGGGTGGACCAGCAGATCGTGCTGGTGCATGAGTTCCAGCGCCGCCGTCGGCAGCACGAAGCCGGCGAAGGTGACCGCGTCCGCGATCCCCAGCGCGGCCGCCCGCGCGGTCAGGCTGGCCCGCAGCGGCCCGTCACCCACGAACGTCAGGGTCAGGGCCGGATCCTCGGCCCGGCACCTGGCGAACGCCTCCAGCAGCAGGGCCACGCCCTTGCGCTCGTTCAGCGATCCGACGTACAGCCAGCGGCGCAGCGCGGTGACCGGCCGATCCCGGCCGACGCCGAAGTCCACCGGGTTGGGCATGAACCCGATCCGGTCGGCGTGGTGCGGGAACGCCGCGACCAGTACCGAGCGCACCGCCTCGCCCACCGCGAAGAACCCGGCGGACCGGTGGATCACCTCGTCGTACATCGCCCGGGAATCAGGCTGCCGGAGCACGGCCGGCAGGAAGGTCGCGTGTTCCGTCACGAAGACCCGGGCGTCCGGGCGGGCGTTCTCCAGGGCCGTCCAGCCGCCCCGCAGTCCGACGTGCCCGTGCACGACCGGAGCGTCGATCGGTCGCCCGCCGAGCACGACCCCGACCGCCGCCGAGTGCCGCCGGGCGGCCTCGGCGTACGAGAGACCGGAGTGCACCGGGACCGGAACGTAGACCAGGCCGGCTCCGGTGACGGTGGTGGTCTCCCGGGCGCCTCGGGTCAGCAGTTCCCGGTGTGCCCGTACGATCGCCCTGTCCCCGCGCCGCGAGACCGGGGCACCCCACCCGTCGCAGTGGAAGACCGTGGCCCGGTCCCGCACCGTCGCGGTCGCCTCGACCATCGCCCGGACGAACGCGCCGCCGAACGGCACCTGTCTGGTCGGGTACCAGGGCGTGATGATGGCCACGTCTCGGGTGGCGGAGACCCTCACCGAATTCTCCTCGTCCTGGTCGTCGGCCTGGCCCGCGAGTCGCTGTACGGCGTCGTCGCCCCGGACCGGGGTCGGTGCCGCCGAGGACGACCGGGACCACCTCGAGGCGGAGGGCCCCGGCGAGTGTACGGCAACGCGCCTCGAACGGACATCTCGCCGATCCCTGGTAACGTCACCTGCTCAGTTGCGCCGGTTTTCTACCACACCGGCCCTATCCTCCCAATCTTGGAAGGAGGGTGGCGATCGTGGGTGATCTGCTCACCACCGAGGAGGCCGCCGCCTACTGGGACACCCGGCACCAGCGGGAGGGTGCCCTGCGGTCCGGCGGCGACGTGACGTACGACGAAGCCACCAACCAGATGTTCTACACGCTGCGGCTCAGCATCCTGCTCGACGTCATCGGTCACCACTCCAGCCCGGTCGCGCCGCTGTTCCTGCTGGACGCCGGCTGCGGCAAGGGCTGGTTCAGCCGGGCCCTGGCCCGGTTCGGGCACGCGGTCGACGGCATCGATCCGAGCCCGTCCGCGCTGGCGCAGTGCCGGGCCGAGGGTGGCGGCCCGCGCTACTTCTCCTCGACGCTCGCCGGCTGGCGCAGCCCGTGGCTCTACGACGTGGTGCTCTCGATCGACGTGGTCTTCCACATCCTCGACGACCAGGAGTGGGAACGGTCGCTGCGGAACCTGGCCTCGCTGGTCCGGTTGGGAGGCCGCCTCGTCGTCGCCGACTGGGGCGCCGACGAGGACCGGGTGTACGGCAACTACATGGTGGTCCGGGGCCGCGACCGGTACCTGCCGCTGCTCCGGGACTGCGGCCTGCGGTTCGACGCCTGGCGGCCGTACGGGTTCCGGGACAACCAGATCGGCTTCTACGTCTTCACCCGTACCGCCTGAGCGGCCACCACGGCCGCGACGGAGTTCACCCCTTACGAAGGGACGAGACACGGTCATGCGCATCCACGAACTGCTGCACGCCCACCTCGACGGGGTGGAACACGTCGTCGACGTCACGGACGAGCGGATCGACCTGCGGGACGCGCTGCGGCTGCCCGAGTCGGTGCGGTACACCAGATCCGGACTCGACGAGGTGACGGGTTCCGACCTCGGCGGGGGCACGCTGCTGCTCTGCGCGCCCGGTCCCACTCCGCCGGCACACACCGACCCCGACGCGCTGGCACCGCTGCTGCGCGAACTGCGTCCGGGCGCCCGGATGATCGCGGTGCTCGGCTGGCGGCTCGGGGAGCTTCCCTACCACCGGCTGCTGGGGCCATTGGTGGACGGCCGCTGCCAGATCCTCGCGGCGGCCCCGGTGGAGCGTGCTCCGGTACCCGGGGCGCAGAGCGCGATCGCCGTCGAGTGTGTGGAACGGCTGGCGGCGGTGCCGTCGTACCTCACCGCCCCGGGCACCGCGACCGGCGCCGGACCCGACGGCCCGGCCGCCGATCCCCTGCCCGCCCTGCTCCGGATGGCGAACGAGTACGTCTTCCTCGACCTGGTCTCCCGGCCACTGCGGCGCCGGATGATCGAGCTGGAGCGTGAGCTGGCCGACCGGAACGCCCGGATACCCGCGCTGGAGCGCGAGCTTGCCCGGTCGCAGGCCCGGGTCGCCACCCTGGAGTCGTCGCTCAGCTTCCAGGTCGGCGCCGTGGTGGCGAAAGGGATCCGCCGCCCCGTGCGCGCCGTGCGGCGGATGCCCCGGGTGTGGCCGTTCCCGCAGTCGGGCCGGAACGGCCGGCCCGCTCCCCCGGACGGTTCCCCTCGCCCGGACACCGACGCCTGACGCGCCGAGCGGCCGGGGCGACACGCCGGGGGCGCCGGGTACCGTTGCGGGTGGCCAGGTGACGCTCCGGAGGAGTCGGGGAGCGTGCTCCGGTGACCGGGTGACGTAGCGTGTTGGCGCCAGGGGCCGCGGAGACCGTCGGTGCGGGCGACGAGCACCATCCCGCCCGTGAACCTGGCGAAACCCACCTATCCCAGGTCAGCGCACACGCCAGGAGAAGACCGCAGTGAAGGTAGTCAGTGTCGTCGGGGCCCGTCCCCAACTGGTCAAACTCGCACCGATCGCCGCAGCGTTCGCGAACAGCGAGCACGACCACGTAATCGTGCATACCGGACAACACTACGACGCCGACCTCTCCGACGTGTTCTTCTCCGGCCTCGGAATACCCGATCCCGCCGTCCACCTCGGCGTCGGCTCCGGCAGTCACGGCGTGCAGACCGGCAACATCCTCGCCGCCCTGGACTCCGTCTTCACCGCCGAACGGCCGGACTGGGTGCTGGTCTACGGCGACACCAACTCGACGCTCGCCGGTGCGCTCTCCGCGGTCAAGCTGCACCTCCCGGTCGCCCACCTGGAGGCCGGCCTGCGCTCCTTCAACCGGCGGATGCCCGAGGAGCACAACCGGATCCTCACCGACCACGCCGCCGACCTGTTGCTCGCGCCGACCGAGGAGGCCATGCGGCACCTCGCCACCGAGGGACTCGCCAGCCGCTCCGTGCTCGTCGGTGACGTGATGGTGGACGTCTGCCTGCGGATCCGGGACGCCGTACTCGCCGGCCAGCACCCCACCCCCGTCCTGCCCGAGGGGATCGACGCCGACGCCCCCTACCTGCTCGCCACGCTGCACCGGGCGGAGAACACCGACGACCCCGAGCGGCTGGCCGGGCTCGTCGAGGCAATGGCCGGACTGAGCCTGCCGGTGGCGCTGCTCGCCCATCCCCGGCTGCTCGCCCGGGCCGAGGAGTACGGCATCAAGCTGGCCCAGGGATCGCTGCACGTCGGGCGCCCACTGCCGTACGCGGCCATGGTCGCCGCGGTGCTGCGCGCCGCCGGGGTGGTCACCGACTCCGGCGGGCTGCAGAAGGAGGCGTACCTGCTCGGCCGCCCCTGCACCACGCTCCGTCCGGAGACCGAGTGGCCGGAGACGCTCGTCGACGACTGGAACCGGCTGGTTCCCGAGCCTGGCCGGCTGGGCCCGGCGGGCTGGTCGGAGACGGCCACCCGGCCGGCGCCGGGCGCCGCGCGGAGCATGCCGTACGGCGACGGCCGGGCCGCCGTCCGGGTGGTGCAGGTCCTCCAGGAACGACTGCCGTCCTGACCCTGTGGCCGGCGCCTCCACCGGCCGGGTCGACCCGACCCGGCCGGCAGGCCGCGAATGTTTATCCCGTTGTGGGGCTCACCACGGCACCGTCACAGCGGCTAGTCTTCGTTGGATCGTGCGGCTCCCCGCCCCGGAAACCTGAGCGGACAGTCAGCCGCCGGGGTCCGGAAGAATATGTATATCGCTAGGACGGTGTCGTGGCAACGCTGTGGGAATTGATGGCCGAGCACATTCCCGATGACCATTCCCGCCAGGTGCACTCGCAGTACTACCTGGAAGAGGAGTTGACCGGGCCGGACTCGCCGTCCCTCGTCGTCGACCTCGGATGCGGCAACGGCGCCTCCGCGGGATGGGCCCGCAAGTGGCGGTCCGACGTCCTGTGGGTCGGGATCGACATCCTGCAGTCCGATCCCACCAAGGCCATCGAGGGCGAGCAGGTGCTCTTCTACGACGGCGTGAACCTGCCGTTCGCCGACAACTCGCTACCGCTGATCTACTCGAACCAGGTGTTCGAGCACGTCCGCCACCCGGAGCCGTTGCTGCGCGAGATCGCCCGGGTGCTCCAGCCCGGCGGGCTGTTCATCGGCAGCACCTCCCAGCTCGAGCCGTACCACCACTGGAGCCTGTGGAACTACACGGTCTACGGCTTCAAGGTGCTCGTCTCCGACGCCGGCCTGGAGCTCACCGAGGTGCGGCCCGGCATCGACGGGATCGCGCTGGTGCAGCGCCAGTGGTTCGGCCGTCGGCCCGAGCACGGGAGCTGGTTCAAGCGCTCGCCGCTGAACATGGAGATCGACAAGTGGGGTGTCACGACCAAGCGGCACGCCGCCCAGGTCAATCTTCGCAAGTTGCACTACTGCGGACAGTTCTCGTTCCGGGTCCAGAAGCCGGGCGGCCCACCCCGGGTCCGGCCCGTCCGGACCGACCTCGCGACACCGATCATCGATCCGACGCCCGTCGCCCGGAAGCGGCCCTTGCTGCGCCGCCTGGCCCGCAAGCTGCTGGCGGCGCCCCGCAAGTAGAACTGAACCGGGGCGGGCGGCGTCGGGTCCGACGCCGCCCGCCCCGCTCGGTCAGGGCAGCCGGTCAGTTCGGCAGGCGTACCGCCACCGCGGTGTTGCTGGGCAGGTCGGCGGCCACCCGCCAGTAGGTCGGGCTGAACTGCGCGGAATCGAACACCGCGTCGCCACCCCACACCCAGCCCTCCCCGCGCCGACGAAGTACGAAGACGTCGATGCCGCCGAACTCGGTGTCCGCCGAGGCGCGGGCGAACTCGGCCGGGTCCTTGATCGCCGCGATCCGGATGAGTTCGGCGTACCGCTCGTCCCACCTCGAGAAGGTGTTGGACGCCAGCCGCTCCACGGCGATGTAGCCGTCCCACGGGTAGTAGGCGAACATCCGCTCGTCGTAGGCGAGCGTCGAGGGCCGGGCTCCCTTGCCGAGCGTCCCCTCGACCACCTCGCGGATCGACTCGACCGGGAAGTAGGGGACGGTGACCCCCTTCGCCGCGTACCGGGGCCGGTTCCCGTTCGGCAACGGCTCCGCGTGCGCGAAGGTGACCAGGTTCGGCTCGGGCTGGCCCCCCGGCCGCCTGACGTCGTTCATCCCCCGTGGCGAGGGCATCCAGGTGCTCATGCTGGCCAGTCCCGCGACCACCAGCAGCGTCGCCGTGCTGAGCAGCGCGACACCGCGCAGTGAGCGTTTGGTCACCCGGCGGGCGAGCGCCGGTACCGCCGTGACGGCGGTCAGGACGCCGGCCGAGGCGAACACCAGGCCGATCAGCCGGGTGGTGTAGTGCAGGTAGAGGGTGTGGCCGTTGCCGACGAAGATCAGCACGAGCGCCCAGCGGTACACGTAGACACCCGCCACGAGCAGCAGCATCGGACGGGCCCACCACCGGGTCTTCCAGTACCAGACCAGCCCGAGCAGCCCGACGAGTTCGACCATGTAGAGCGGGGCGCCGAAGGGACTGGTCAGGAACCAGACACCGAGCGGGTCCTCGACGATCGAGGGCGAGATGAAGTAGTCGTTGACCCGTTCACCGTGAAGGGTGAAGGTGCCGTAGAGATAGGG
>NZ_JBHSPR010000085.1:0-7199 GCF_042658085.1 Plantactinospora solaniradicis
ACGGCGACGGCGGCCGGAGCCTCGGACTCGGTGGTGGTGGCCCGGGTGGTGGTCGGTGCGCTCATGGTGGTCCTCCCTGCACGTGGTGGAAGTCGTGATGGGGACGGTGTATGTCGAGTGGTGGTGGTGATCGTGGTGGTTATCCGTTCAGGCATCACCTTAGCCCGATCGTCTTGGCAAAAGCTAGCCGAACGGCTGATGTATAAAGGGGATAAAAGCCTCACAAGCAGCAAATTTTCGAGAGATTTGGGGTTTGGCTAGGCTCCGACCGTGAACTCCGGCGCCGTACCGCAGGACCCGACCGCACCCTGGCGGGTCGCCGGGCTGGTGCTCGCCGCCGGTGCCGGCCGTCGCTACGGGGGCCCCAAGGCGCTGGTGCGGCTGGACGGGCGGTTGCTGGTCGAGCGGGCCGTGCAACTCGCCCGGGACGGCGGTTGCGCACCGGTGGTCGCGGTGCTCGGCGCCGCCGCCCCGATCGTCCGGACCCGGGCCGAGCTCGGCGACGCCCTGACGGTCGAGAACCCGGACTGGTCGACCGGGATGGGCTCCTCGCTCCGGGCCGGGCTCGCGGCGTTGGGCGACACCGATGCGGTCGCGGCGGTCGTACTCCTGGTCGACATGCCCGGCATCACCGCCGAGGCGGTCCGGCGACTGGTCGCCCTCGCCGCACCGGACCGGCTCGCCATGGCCGGCTACGGAACCCGGCGTGGGCATCCCGTGCTGCTCGGCCGGGCACACTGGGCGGGGGTGTCGGAGTCGGCCGTCGGGGACGTGGGCGCCCGGCCGTACCTGCGCCGGAACGCGGCGCGGCTGCGGGTCGTACCCTGCGACGACGTCGCGGACGATGCCGACCTGGACACCCCGCCCGCCACCGTTTCCTGACGGCCGGGCGCCGGCCGTCCGCCGTCAGTGGGGCAGGCGCAGCGCGAGGTAGAAGTCGACCCGGTCGGGAAACCGGGCGAGATCCCGCCCGGTGAGCTGCTCGATCCTTCCGATCCGGTAGCGCAGGGTGTTGACGTGCAGGTGGAGCCGGGCGGCGGCCCGGCTCCACGAACCGGCGCAGTTCAGGAACTCGTCGAGGGTGCCCACCAGGTCGGCGTCGTGCGTGCGGTCATAGGCCAGCACCGGGCCGAGCACCCGGTCCCGGAACGCCCGCCTGGCCTCCGGGGGGATACCGGAGAGCAGCAGCAGGTGCGAGCCGAGGTCGCCGGCCGAGACCACGGTGGCGGGGCCGGCGCCGGCCAGCGCGGTCGCCAGGGCGTGCCCCGCCTGCTCCACCGCGCCCGGCAGGGCCCCCACGTCGGCGGCCGGGCCGCTGATCCCGACGGCGAGCCGTCCGGCACCGAGCCCCGGCGCGAGCCCCGCCACCGCCGCCCGGATCGCGTCGGTGACCTCGGCGAGCCGGGTCGGTGCCACAGCCAGCACCCCGAGCACGGCGTCGGGCAGGGCGCTGCCGGTGACCATCGCGGGCACGTCCGCCGACCGGACGACCTCCTCCGCCACCGCCACCGCCAGCTCCGGCGGCGTCGTCAGACCGGTGAGCCGGACGGCCACCACCAGCAGGGTCGACTGCGGTGCCAGCCCGCCGGAGAGCAGCGCGGCACGCAGGTCGGCGGGGGACGCGCCGGCGGCCAGCGCCTGGCCGAGCTGATCGGCGAGACGCCGCTCCACCCGACCGGCCTCGTCCGCGTGCGCCCGCTCCAGCGCGACCAGGCTGACCAGTTCGGCCGCGACGTCGGACCCGGCCGCGTCCGGGACGGCGGGATCGAGCGTGTACGCGAGCAGCCAGGCGGCGAGCCGGTGCTCCGGGCGACCGGGCACGCCGACCAGCCAGGCCCGCCGGCCGGCCAGGTCGACCACGGTCGGCAACCGGCCGGCGGCCAGGAACGACGCCGCCAGTGCCCGGCGGGACTCGGACGCGATCGGCCCGGTGCCGGCGACGGTCCGTCCGGTCGAGGTGAGCACCCAGCACTCGGCGCCCAGGTCGGCGGCGACCGGCTCGAGCAGGTCGACCAGCCGGGCGCCGCCGGCCATCGCCGTGACCAGGCCGCGGTACCTGCCGAGCACCGTGGCGAGCCCGCTGGCCCGCTGGGCCCACAGGGTCGGGTTGACCTGGTCGATGATGTCCCGGAAGGACACCTCGACCGGCACCTCGAACAGCGGTACGCGGTACCGGCGGCACGCCGCGACCAGGTCGTCGGGCACCGACCCGTACGCGGCGTCGCCGGCACCGATCGCGGCGACCCCGGCGGCGGCGCAGGCGGCCACGAACCGGTCCGCGTCACCGGCTCCGCGTCGCCACATCAGCCCGGTCAGCACGATTTCCCCGCCGGACAGGTAGCGGCGGGGGTCCGGCAGGTCGGTGACGTACACCCGGCTGACCGGGCGGTCGAGGTCGTCCGCACCGCAGAGCACGGTCAGCCGCAACTGTGGTCTGTCCAGGGCCTCCCGGAGCAGCATCGCGGCACCCTTCCCGCCCGGCCGGGGCCCGTTTGGAGGAATCTACGAAAACGATACGGCCGGAGGTGACGGTTTAGGCGTTCCCGCCGGTTCACCCGGGGCGGTGCCGGCTGCTGTACTTCTGGTCAACCCCGGGAGGTGACCGCGGTGACCGTCGTCAGCGACCCTCTGGACAGCTTCAACCGCCGGCCCTCCGGCGAGGTGGAGCGAGAACTGCTCGCCTGCTGTGCCGTACCGCTGTGGGCCCGCGCGGTGGCGGCCGGGCGGCCGTACCCGGAGGTGGAGGCCGCGGTCGCGGTCGCCGACACCGCGCTGCGCCGGCTGCCCTGGTTCGACGTCGCGGCCGCGCTGGCGGCGCACCCGAGGATCGGGGAGCGGCCGGCGGGCACCGACCGGGAGGCGGCGTGGTCCCGCCGGGAACAGTCCGGAGTGGACGGCGCGGACGACACCGTCCGGGCCGCGCTGGCCCGGGCCAACCGGGAGTACGAGGAGCGGTTCGGGCACCTGTTCCTGATCTTCGCCAGCGGGCGTACCGAGGTGGAACTGCTCGCCGCCGCCCGGGGGCGACTGGGGAACGACACCGCCACCGAACGCCGGGTGGTGCACGAGGAACTGCGGAAGATCGCGCTGCTACGCCTGAGGAGGCTGCTCATGACCGAGCGGAGCGAGGGGCCGTCATGAGTGGGGGGCAGTCGTGACCGGGGGGAGCGCGGGGGACGGGTTCGTGCGGATCTCCACCCACGTGCTGGACACCGTCCGTGGCGAGCCGGCCCGGGACATCGGAGTGCGGCTCGACCGGCGGGACAGCGGCGGCTGGACGCCGGTGGCACAGGGCCGGACCGACCACGACGGCCGGCTGACCGACTGGACGCCGCTGCTCGACCGGGTGCCACTGCGCGGTTGGCAGGCCGGCGGCTACCGCCTGGTGTTCCTGGTCGAGCGCTACTACCCGCCGGGTGCGTCGTTCTTTCCGGAGATCGTCGTCTCCTTCCAGATCACCGACCCGGACCGGCACCACCACGTGCCACTGCTGCTCAGCCCGTACGGCTACACCACCTACCGGGGTAGCTGAACCATGGAGGAGAGTCGATCGGCGCGGATCGTGCTCGGCGCCAACCAGTACGGCAAGGCCGAGGTCCGGGTGGTCCGGGTACGTCGCGACGGGCCCCGGCACGAGCTGCGGGACCTCGACGTCAGCATCGCCCTCGCCGGTGACCTGGCCGAGGTCCACCTCTCCGGCGACAACGGTTCCGTGCTGCCGACCGACTCGCAGAAGAACACCGTGTACGCCTTCGCCCGCCGGTACGGCATCGACCAGATCGAGGACTTCGGACTGCTGCTCGCCCGACACTTCGTCGACAGCCAGCCGGCGATCGACCGGGCCCGGGTGCGGCTGACCGAGCACGGCTGGCAGCGGCTCGGGCCGCACTCCTTCCAGCGCGACGGCGCGGAAGGGCGTACCGCCACGGTGACCGTGACCGCGCAGCGGACCACCGTCGAGTCCGGACTGACCGGACTGGTGCTGCTGAACAGCACCGACTCGGAGTTCAACGGCTTCGTCCGGGATCCGTACACCACGCTGCCGGAGACCGACGACCGGATTCTGGCCACCGCCGTCGAGGCGAACTGGCGACACCAGGACGGGGAACCGGCCGACCGGACGGCGACCCGGGACTGGGCGGGATCGTACGCCGGGGTCCGGGCCGCCCTGGTCGGCGCGTTCGTCGACACCTACAGCCGGTCCCTGCAACAGACCCTGTACGCGATGGGGCACCGGGTACTCGCCGAGCGGCCGGAGATCGTGGAGATCCACCTGAGCCTGCCCAACCAGCACCACCTGCCGGTCGACCTGGCGCCGTTCGGGTTGACCAACCCGGGTGAGGTCTTCGTGGCCACCGACCGGCCGTACGGGTTGATCGAGGGCACGGTGACCCGGGCGGCCGAGGAGACCGCCGGTCCGGTGGCGGGGTGGTCCTGATGGACTTCCTGCAACCGACCACCTGGTCGGACGCGCTCGCGCTGCGGGCGGAGCATCCGGACGCGCTGCCGGTGGCCGGTGGCACCGACGTGATGGTGGAGTTGAACTTCGCCCGGCGCCGCCCGCCGGCCCTGCTGGACCTGAGTCGGGTGGCCGGGCTGGCCGAGTGGGACGCCGACAGCGGCCTGCTGCGGCTGGGCGCCGGGGTGCCGTACCGGCGGATCGTCACCGAGTTGGCCGGCCGGACGCCGGGGCTGGCGATGGCCGCCCGGACGATCGGCTCCCCGCAGATTCGCAACCGGGGCACCATCGGCGGCAACCTCGGCTCCGCGTCCCCGGCCGGAGACGCGTTGCCGCCGCTGCTGGCCGCCGGGGCGATGGTCGAGCTGGCGTCGGTGCGCGGCGTCCGCACGGTTCCGGTCGCCGAGTTCTGTACCGGGCCGAAGCGCAGTGTGCTGGCCCCGGACGAGCTGATCGCGGCGATCCTGCTGCCGACGGCCACCGGGCCGGAGCAGTTCGCCAAGGTCGGTGCCCGGAACGCGATGGTGATCGCCGTCTGCTCGTTCGCGCTCGTGCTGCGCATGCCGACCCGGGAGGTCGGCATCGGGATCGGCTCGGCGGCGCCGACCCCGGTCCGTGCACCGGGGGCCGAGGACCTGCTCCGCGCCGAACTGCCCTGGGGCGGCCGGGGGGACCTGCCGGACCCGCTGGTCCGCCGGTTCGGCGAGCTGGTCGCGGCGGCGGCCAGCCCGATCGACGACGTACGCGGCACCGCGGCCTACCGGCGGCACGCGCTGGGCGTACTGGGCCGGCGGTCGTTGGTGCGGGCCTGGGACGAGCAGCGGTGGTCGGATTTTTCGGGGGTGGCGAGATGAGGATCGCGGCGAGATGAGGATCGACTGCACTGTGAACGGTGAGCCGCGTCGGGCCGACGACGTGTGGGCCGGGGAGAGCCTGCTGTACGTGCTGCGGGAACGGCTCGGGCTGCCCGGCGCGAAGAACGCCTGCGAGCAGGGGGAGTGCGGATCCTGCACGGTCTACCTCGACGGCCGGCCGGTCTGCGCCTGTCTGGTTCCGGCGGGGCAGGCGCGGGGGTGTGCGGTGGTCACCGTGGAGGGGCTCGGGGACGGCGAACTCCATCCGGTGCAGCGGGCGTTCGTCGCGGCCGGGGCCGTGCAGTGCGGATTCTGTACGCCCGGACTCGTCGTCGCCGTGCACGACCTGCTGGCCCGGACGCCGTCGCCGGACGACGGGGAGATCCGGGAGGCGTTGGCCGGCAACCTGTGCCGGTGCACCGGGTACGAAAAAATCCTGACCGCGGTACGGCTGGCCGCCGGCCGGGAGGGCGAATCGTGATCATCATCGAGAACTGCGCGGTCGCCACGGTCGACCCGGACGGTACCGAGTACTCCGACGGGCACCTGGTGCTCGACGAGGGTCGGATCGTGGCCGTCGGCCCCGGTCACGCCGGCCGCTACCACCGCTCGGTACGCCGGATCGACGGCACCGGCTGCCTCGCCACGCCCGGCCTGGTGAACACCCACCACCACCTCTACCAGTGGGCGACCCGGGGGATGGCGCAGCAGGAGGAGTTGTTCGGCTGGCTGAAGGCGCTGTATCCAATCTGGGCCGGGCTGGACGCCGAGGTGGTCTCCGCGACCACCGCCGCCGGACTCGGCTGGCTCGCCCTGTCCGGCTGCACCACCAGCACCGACCACCACTACGTCCATCCGGCCGGGGCCGGTGACCTGATGGCGGCGCAGGTCGAGGCGGCCCGGGAGGTGGGGCTGCGGTTCCATCCGTGCCGGGGGTCGATGGACCTCGGGGTGTCGTCGGGCGGGCTGCCACCGGACGGGATCGTCGAGGAGACCGACGCCGCGTTGGCCGCCACCGAGGAGGCGATCGACCGGTTCCACGATCCGGCCGACGACGCCATGCTGCGGGTGGCGGTGGCGCCCTGCTCGCCGTTCAGCGTCACCGGAAAACTGATGGCCGAGGCCGCTACGCTGGCGCGGCGCCGGGGCGTGCGGCTGCACACCCATCTCGCCGAGACGGTCGACGAGGAGGCGTACTGCCGGGAGGCGCACGGCTGTACGCCGATCGAGTACGCGGAACGGCTCGGCTGGCTCGGTCCCGATGTGTGGTTGGCGCATGCCGTACACCTCGATGACCGTGGGCTGGACGCGTTGGCCCGGACCGGTACCGCGGTGGCGCACTGTCCCAGCTCGAATGCCCGGCTCGGGGCCGGTGTCGCGCGGGTCCGGGAGTTGCTGGACCGGGGCGTGCCGGTGGGGCTCGGGGTCGACGGGCCGGCCTCGCAGGAGGCGGGTCAGCTCGGTGCGGAGTTGCGGCAGGCGCTCTACGCGGCGCGGCAGCGTGGCGGACCGGGGGCGTTGACGGCACGGGAGGCGTTGGCGCTGGGAACCATCGGCGGGGCCCGCTGCCTGGGGCGGGCCGATGCGCTCGGGTCGTTGGAGGTCGGCAAGCTGGCCGATGTCGCGGTGTGGCGGCTGGACGGGCTCGGACATGCCGGCATCGACGATCCGGTGGCGGCGTTGGTGTTCGGGCCGGTCGCTCCGCTGGAGCTGTTGCTGGTGGGGGGCGAGCCGGTGGTGGTCGACGGGGAGTTGCGGACCGTGGACGAGCGCGAGTTGGTTCGGCGGACTCGGCGGGCGCATCGGGCTCTGGGGCGTCGGGGGCGACGATGACCAGGCCGTCCGGCGGTGCGGCGTGGGTTGCGGGGAGGGGTGGGGGGCCGGGT
>NZ_JBHSPR010000085.1:7228-36903 GCF_042658085.1 Plantactinospora solaniradicis
GGGGGGGGGGGGGGGGGGGGGGGGGGGCCGAGTGACCCGCTCTGGGCGGTCAGGCTTGATCCCGACGCGGGTCACCCGGCCCCCCACCCCTCGATGGTTCCGGTTGACGCGGACCGTGCGGCCGGGACGATCGGAAGCACCGGGGGGATCGGGAGCAGTGTGGTGCGGCCGGACGGGGTGTTGAAGGTGCGGGGGGAGTTCGCCTTCTCGTCTGATCTGTGGGCCGAGGACATGCTCTGGGGGGTCACTCTGCGCAGTCCGCATCCGTGCGCTCGGATCAACGGGATCGATGTCGGCGCGGCGCTGGGCGTGCCGGGGGTGTACGCGGTGCTGACCGCCGAGGATGTGCCGGGGGAGCGGCGCTACGGGCTGGAGGTGGCCGACCAGCCGGTGCTGGCTGGCGATCAGGTCTGCTACGTGGGTGAGCCGGTGGCGATCGTGGCCGCCGACCATCCGGAGACGGCACGGCGGGCGGCGGAGCGGATCGTGGTCGACTACGCCGTGCGGGAGCCGGTGACCGATCCGGAGGCGGCGCTGGCGGGTGGGCAGGTCGTCCGGCATGTGCCGATCCGGCGGGGTGATCCGGGCGTCACCGCCGAGGTGGTGGTGACCGGGGAGTACCGGGTCGGCATGCAGGACCAGGCGTTCCTCGGGCCGGAGTCCGGGCTCGCGGTGCCGGCGCCGGACGGCGGGATCGACCTGTACGTCGCCACCCAGTGGCTGCACGCCGACCAGCGGCAGGTGGCCGCCGCACTGGCCCTGCCCGAGGAGAAGGTTCGGCTGAGCCTGGCCGGGGTCGGTGGCGCGTTCGGCGCCCGGGAAGATCTGTCGATGCAGGTGCACGCCAGCCTGTTGGCGCTGCGGACGGGGCGCCCGGTAAAAATGGTGTACGGCCGGGAGGAGTCGTTCGTCGGGCACGTGCACCGGCATCCGGCGATTCTGCGGTACGAGCACGGTGCGACCCGCGACGGTCGACTGGTCTACGTACGGGCCTGGATCCTGCTCGACGGTGGGGCGTACACGTCGACGACTCCGGCGGTGGTGGCGAACGCGGCCAGCCTCGGGGTGGGGCCGTACCAGGTGCCGAACGTGGTGGTGGATGCCTACGGGGTGCACACGAACAATCCGCCGTGTGGGGCGATGCGGGGGTTCGGGGCGGTGCAGGCGTGTTTCGGTTACGAGTCGCAGATGGATCGGCTGGCGGCGGCGGTGGGGCTGGATCCGGTCGAGGTGCGGGTCCGGAACGCGATGGTCGAGGGTGCGCTGATGCCGACCGGTCAGGTGGTGGAGGGGCCGGCGCCGGTGGCCCGGTTGCTGGAGCTGGTCCGGGACCGGCCGGTCCCGCCACCGGCCGGTGCCGATCTCCGGCAACTGCCCGGCGGGGTGGCGAACACGACCAGGGCGGAACACGTGACCCGGGGGGTCGGGTACGCGATCGGGATCAAGAACGTCTGCTTCTCGGAGGGGTTCGACGACTTCGCCACGGCGCGGGTGCGGTTGGAACTGCTCGGTGGGGAACCGGCGGTGCTGGTTCGGACCGCTGCGGCGGAGGTCGGCCAGGGTCTGGTCACCGTGCAGGCGCAGATCGCCCGGACCGAGTTGGGGGTCGAGCGGGTGGTGGTGGGGACCGCGGATACCGGGGTCGGCAGTGCGGGATCGTCGTCGGCGTCCCGGCAGACGTACATGACCGGGGGTGCGGTTCGGGCGGCTTGTCAGGCGGTCCGGGGGCGGTTGCTCGACCGGCTGGGTGGAATTGAGCGGGTCGGGTTGGAGCTGGTTGGCGGGGCGGTGCTTGACGGTGGGGGGCGGGTGGTCACGACGGTGGCCGAGCTGCTTGTCGGGGGGGCGGTGGAGGAGACGGTGCGGTGGCGGCACCGGCCGACCCGGCCGCTCGACCCGGTGAGCGGGCAGGGCGACGCGCACGTGCAGTACGCGTTCGCGGCGCATCGGGCCACGGTGGACGTGGATGCCGAACTCGGCCTGGTCCGGGTCGTGGAGATCGCCACCGCCCAGGACGTCGGCCGGGCGATCAACCCGGAGGCGGTGCGCGGGCAGATTCAGGGCGGAACCGCGCAGGGGCTCGGGCTGGCGCTGATGGAGGAACTGCGGGTGGTGGACGGGGTGATCCGGAACCCGTCGTTCACCGACTATCTGATCCCGACCATTCTCGACATGCCGCCGATGGCGGTCGACGTGCTGGAACTGGCCGACCCGCACTCGCCGTACGGGCTGCGGGGAGTGGGGGAGCCGCCGACCATCTCGGCCACGCCCGCGATCGTCGCGGCGATCCGGGCGGCCACCGGACTCCCGCTGGCCCGGGTACCGGTCCGACCCGAGCACCTGACCGGGACGGGCTGATGGGCCGGTTGCCCGCCTCGGTGGCGGCGGAACTGGACCAGCGGCTCGGTCCGGTCGACGCCGAGCTGCGGCGCAGGTACCCGGGTGAGCGGGGTGGCCGGCAGCCGGTGCACACGGTCTACGTGCCGGCCGACCGCTGCGAGGCTGGGCTGGCGGCGCGGTGGGGGGTTGCGGCGCTGGCCGCGTTGCGGGACCATCCGCCGCTGCCGTACCCGGACGAGCTGCACGAGCGGGTGGCCGCCAAGTTGCGGACGGAGCCGATCGAGGATCTGCGGATCGACTTCGAGGACGGGTACGGGGTACGGGACGACGAGATCGAGGATGCGGCGGCGCGGGCGGCGGCCGGGGCGTGGCGTGTGGGGCTCGGGGCGCCGTTCGCGGGGTTGCGGATCAAGAGTCTGACCGGGCCGGACCGGCGCCGGGCGGTTCGGACCCTCGACGTCTTCCTGGACGCGCTGCTGGACGGTGCCACCGAGGTGCCGCCGTCGGAGACGTTCGTGGTGACGGTTCCCAAGGTCAGCGTGCCCGAGCAGGTGGCGGCGATGGTGCTGCTCTGTGAGCGGGTGGAGGCGGCGTACGGGTTGCCGGCCGGGTGGTTGCGGTTCGAGGTGCAGATCGAGACCCCGGCGGCGGTGCTGGGGCCGGCTGGACTGGCGACGCCGGCTCGCTTGATCGGGGCGGCGCAGGGGCGCTGCGTGGGGCTGCACTACGGCACCTACGACTACGGCACGGCCTGTGGGGTGGCGGCGGCCCAGCAGAGCCTCGCGCATCCGGTCGCCGACTTCGCCAAGGCGGTGATGCAGGTCGCCGCCGCCGGGACCGGGGTACGGCTCTCCGACGGGTCGACGAACGTCCTGCCGGTCGGGGACACCGCCGCCGTACAGGCCGGCTGGGCGCTGCATGCCGGGCTGGTCCGCCGGTCCCTGGAACGGGGCTTCTACCAGGGCTGGGACCTGCATCCGGCACAGCTGCCGACCCGGTTCGCCGGCACGTACGGCTTCTTCCGGGACGGGCGGGCGGCGGCGGTGGACCGGCTGCGGGCGTACCTCGACCGGCGGTCCACCGGAATCCTGGACGAGCCGGCGACGGCGCGGGCGTTGGCCGGGTTTCTGTTGCGGGGGCTGGACTGCGGTGCGTTCGGTGAGGCCGAGGTTGGGTTTGATCGGGCCGGACTGGCGGCAATGTGACGTCGGGTTGTGGCGCGGTGGGTTCGGGTTGGTCTCGGGCGGGGGAGGGCGGATGAGCGGTTACGACCTGGTGCTGCGGTCCCGACGGGTGGTGCTGCCGGACGGTGAGCGGCCGGCGGCGGTCTGCGTACGGGGCGGCCGGATCGCCGCCGTCGCCGGGTACGACGCGGTGCCGGGTACGGACCTCGGCGAGTTGGTCCTGCTGCCCGGCCTGGTCGACACGCACGTGCACGTCAACGAGCCGGGGCGGACGGAGTGGGAGGGTTTCGCGAGCGCGACCCGGGCCGCACTGGCCGGTGGGGTGACCACCATCGTGGACATGCCGCTGAACTCGGTGCCGCCGACGGTGACGGTGGAGGCGTTGCGGGTGAAACGGACGGCGGCGTCCGGCCGGTGTCACGTCGACGTCGGGTTCTGGGGCGGGGCGGTGCCGGGCAACCTGGCGGAGCTGCCGGGCCTGCACGCGGCCGGGGTGCTGGGCTTCAAGGCGTTCCTGGTCGACTCGGGGGTGCCGGAGTTCCCGCCGCTCGACCCGGCCGGGCTGGCCGAGGCGTTCGGCGCCGTCGATGCGCTGTTCGTGGTCCATGCGGAGGATCCGGACGAGGTCGGCGTCGCCCCGGCCTCTGTGCGGTACGCCGACTTTCTCGGCTCGCGGCCTCCGGGCGCCGAGCGGCGCGCGGTCGAGGTGGTGCTGGACGCGGCCCGGCGGACCGGGGCCCGGGTGCACATCCTGCACCTGTCGGCGGCCGACGCGCTGGCACCGGTCGCGCGGGCCCGGCGCGAGGGGATCCGGGTGACCGTCGAGACGTGCCCGCACTATCTGACCCTGGACGCGGGCGGGGTTCCGGACGGCGCGACCGAGTTCAAGTGCTGCCCGCCGATCCGGGACGCGGCGAACCGGGCGGCGCTCTGGGCGGGCCTGGCGGACGGGCTGGTGGACTGTGTGGTCTCCGACCACTCGCCCTGCCCGCCCGCGCTGAAGCGGCTCGACAGCGGGAACTTCGGCGCGGCGTGGGGCGGGATCGCGTCGTTGCAGCTCGGGCTGCCGGTGATCTGGACGGAGGCCCGGCGCCGGGGTCACGACCTGGTCGACGTGGTGCGCTGGATGGCCGAGCGGCCCGCCGAGATCGCGGGGCTGGCCGGTAAGGGCCGGATCGTCGAAGGTGCCGATGCGGATCTGGTGGCGCTGGATCCCGACGGGGAGTTCACCGTCGATCCCGCCGAGCTGTTCCACCGGCATCCGGTCACCCCGTACGCCGGGCGGCGGTTGACCGGCCGGATTCGGGGCACCTGGTTGCGGGGCGAGCCGGTCGGCGTGACGGATCCGCCACGTGGGCGGTTCCTCGGTGGTGGTTCGGTGCCTGGCGGAACGATCGGGAGGGGGGCGTCGTGACCGGCTTCACCGACCTGCCCGACCTCGCGTCCCGGGCGCTCGGCGGTGGGGTGGTGGACGCGAACGACGAGTTCTTCGCGGCCCGGGACAACCTGGTGACGCCGGAACCACCGACCTTCGCCGCCGGCACCTTCGGGCCGAAGGGCCAGGTGTACGACGGCTGGGAGACCCGCCGCCGCCGCGATCCCGGGCACGACTACGCGATTCTCCGGCTCGGCGCGCCCGGGGTCGTCCGGGGCGTGGTGGTGGACACGTCGTACTTCACCGGCAACTATCCGCCGCACGCCTCGGTGGAGGGGTGTGGGATGCCCGGATATCCGGGACCGGCGGAACTCGCCGACGCGGAGTGGCTTCCGCTGGTGGCCAGGTCACCGCTGCGCGGGGACACCCGCAACCTGTTCCAGGTGGACAGCCCGCACCGGTTCACCCACGTGCGGCTGCGGATCTATCCCGACGGTGGCGTGGCCCGGCTGCGGGTGCACGGTGTCGTCGTACCGGATCCGGAGCTGTTTCCCGACGGCCAGCTCGACCTCGCGGCGCTGGAGCACGGCGGGCTGGTGGTCGGCTGTAGCGACATGTTCTACGGCTCGCCGCACCAACTGCTCGCCCCCGGCCTGGCCCGGAGCATGGGTGAGGGTTGGGAGACCGCCCGGCGGCGCGACGACGGCAACGACTGGGTACGGGTCCGACTCGCCGTGCCCGGCCAGATCCGGCAGGTCGAGCTGGACACCAGCCACTTCAAGGGCAACGCCCCGGCGGCGGCGACGCTGCGCGGGATCGATGCCCGGGTCGCCGACCCGGCGGAGCCGGCGGGCTGGTTCGAGGTCCTGCCCCGGACCCGGTTGCAGCCGGACACCCGGCACCGGTTCCCGGTCGACGTGCCGGGAACGGCCACCGACGTACGGTTGGACGTGTTTCCGGACGGCGGCATGGCCCGGATGCGGCTGCCGGGCCGGGTCGCCCCGACCGAGCTGGGTCGGCTGCGGCGGCGCTGGTCGGAGTCGTTGCCGCCGGCCCATGCGCGCCGGATCGCACCGTCGGGGTCCCGGCGGGTCGGCGCCTGGGGGCCGGCACCCGGAGGGTGATCCACCGCTGCGATCCGGGCGAGGAGGCGGAGGGAACTGTCAACTTTCTGTCTTGTTTCCCGACTGTGCCGGCCGTAGCGTCGCGCCTACCGCGGATGTGACGGAGGACCTGGTGAGCCAGCTTGTTCCGCCCCAGCTGGTCGTGCAGTGCCGGATGCTGCACTTCGGCTGGATACCGGCGGACCCCGAGGCGGTGGCGAGGTTGGTGCCGAGCGGGCTGCGACCGATGGCGGACCGGCAGGTCTTCATGCACCAGTACGTGGTGGACGACGCGGCACAGACCTCAGGGCTCGACACCTTCTCGGTGACCTGCCTCGGCTCCGAACTGGACCACGACGAGCCGCCGGAGCTGCCTGGACGCAACCGCTGGTACGCCCAGCACATCAGCTCCAGCCCGGTGGTGCGGGCCGGGGCGGCGGCCCGGGGAGCGCCGGCCGGTGCCGGCCGGACCTCGATCGAGATCGACGGCCGGGCCCTGGTCGCGGTCACCGAGGTCGACGGCGTCGAGCTGATCCGTACCACCGCCCGGGTCGGCGCCACGAGTACCAGGATCCTGCGCGGCCACATGCGTTACCTGGGCGTGGTCGCCGGTCGCCAGGTCGCCACCAGCTATCCGTACGTCTTCGAGCCGGTCACCCCGTTCGAGATCGAGACGCTGGAGTTCCTGGCACCGGAGCACCCCGTCTTCGCGCTTCGTCCGGCCAATCCGTTGGAGATGCTGTGGGGCTTCTACTCGCCACGCTCGTCGTTCGCGTTTCCCGGCAGCGAATGATGATCGCGGTCGGCTCGGGTGTACCGGTCGGCTGGTCATGACCTCCTCGGCCGAACTGCGCCGCCGGTACGTCGAGGAGCTGTTCGGCGAAGGGCTCCTCCCCGACGCGGACGTGGTACGCGCATTCGGCACGGTGCCGCGCGAGGAGTTCGTCGCGTACGGCTTCCATGCCGGTGGCGATCGTTGGGCCGGGCCCACCGATCCCGACTTCCTGACCATGGTCTACCGGAACCATCCACTGGTGACGAAGATCGTCGACGGGGTACCGGTCAGCTCGTCGAGTCAGCCGTCGCTGATGGCCGCCATGATCGAGGGGCTCGACCTGCGCCCCGGGACGAGGGTGCTGGAGATCGGCGTCGGCACCGGCTACAACGCGGCACTGATGGCGACGATGGGTGCCCGGGTGACGGCGGTCGACATCGCGCCGGACGTGGTCGACCGGGCCAGGGCGGCGCTGGCCCGGATCGGGCTGGCGGACGTCGTCGATGTACGGCTCGGCGACGGCTATCTCGGCGAGCCGGCGAACGCCCCGTACGACCGGGTGATCGTCACCGTCGGGCTGACCGGGGTGTCGCCGCGCTGGCTGGACCAGCTCGCTCCGGGCGGCTTCGTGCTCGCGCCGGTCGAGCATGCCGGCAACCATCCGGTGCTGCGGATCTGGCCGGGCAGGTCGGGGGTGGGCGAGGTCCGGGGCCTGCTGCGCGCCGGGTTCATGTCCGCGGCCGGGCCGCTGGCCGCCCGGTACCCCGGGGGATTCCCCGAGCCCCGGCGGGTAGGTGAGTTTCCCGACCCGACGGTGCGGCAACCGGCCCGCTGGCGACCTCCGCTGGACGTGTTCCGCTACCACGACCTGTGGTTCGCGGTCGGGGCCTGGGACCGGCGGACGACCTTCTCGGCCGGACCGGTCGGTGGCTGGGGTGGGCCGGGCGGATGCGTACTGCTGGACGAGGACCACGGTGGCGGAGCCGGCCTCCTCGCCGACGGTTCGGTGCAGGCCGCGGGGGTGCGGGCCAACCGGTACGCGGCGGAGGCGCTCGCGCTGCGGGACCGGTGGGTGGCGCGGGGCCAGCCGGAGATCTCCGACTGGTCGGCCCGGCTGGCCCCGGCCGGCGTTCCGGACCGGCCGATCCTGGTGCCGACCGGTTGGATCCAGCGTTGAGCCGTTCCGGCCGGGTATCCGGTTGACGTCGCTCCGTCCGGTATCCCCGGCCGAGCGGACCCGATCAGCGCGAGCGTCTGGTCACGGACGCCTCAGTGGCACCGGGGACCTCGATGGTCGCGTTCCGACCCACCGATGCGGCCGGGGCCGCATCGGTGCAGGCTATCGGCGATCGACCGGCTCCGCCGGGTTTCTGGCCCGCCAGATCGGCAACTCCGATGGTGGGTTGCTCCGTTGGTGTGCGGCGCGGGACGTGATTCGTCACTGTCCCCGGCAGCCTGGCGGGTCGCCGGGGGCGATTCCGTCGTAGGGCGACAGGCGAGGCGTTTCACGGCGGATCCCCCCGCAACCGGTCATCGGGGATGAACCGCGAAAGCTGGTACGTCGGCATGGTCGTCCTACCGTCCGTAACGGTAACGACCAGGGGAGGACAGCATGTCCAGCGAGATCATGGACGCCGAACCGGACCAGCCCGACCAGGCAGCGGTCGAGAGCGAGCGCGGAGCCCTGGTCGCGGTGTTGGTGATGGTCCTGCTCGGGGTGGCGGGCATTTTTGCCGTCTCCACGTGACAGCGTCCGATCTCCAGTCGAAGGTGTGGGCCCGCCGGCCGACGACGGCCGGCGGGCCCGAACGGTCCCGGATCCGGTCAGGAACCGACCCTGGCCTCGTCCGCCGGGTGAATCTGCTGCCCAGTGCCGCCAGCGTCGCTGGACCCCGTGGTCCGGCCCGACCGGGCCAGGCGTGCCGCGAGGAGAGCGGCGCCGAGGCAGAGCGTGGCGGCGACGACCAGGGGCAGCCGGCGGTCCAGTAGCACGAGGGCGGCGCCCAGCGGGGTGGCGATCGCGACCGGCGCGAAGAGCAGGGTGCTCGCGGTTGCCGCGACCCGGCCGAGCAGTGCCTCCGGGGTCCGGGACTGCACCGCCGTCATGGCGGCCACCAACGTCCAGGGCAGGCCGATCCCGATGACGAAGGAACTGCCCACCACCACCGGCCACCAGGGGATGCCCCAGCCGGCGGCGCCGACGGCGACGAGTCCGGCTCCGAGCACTCCGACCGCGAGGGTGCCCCGTACCCGCAACACCCGGCCGACGACCAGGCCGCCCAGGACGGATCCGGCACCCTGGGCCGAGGAGAGTACGCCGAGGAACGTGGCCGGGCGATGCAGGTTCTCGACGACGACGGCGTAGAGGGCTGCGGTGGTCAGCCCGGACATCGCGATGGTGACCGAGCCGATCAGGACGGTGGTTCGCAGCTCGGGACGTGCCCAGAGGAAGCGCATGCCGGCCGGGATCCGTCCGCTCGGGCCCGGCGGCGGTCCTGGTTCGGTCGGCGTTCCGGAGGGCCCGTCCGGGAGGGTTCCCGGAACCGGCGGGCGGAGGCGGATCAGCAGGTAGAGCCCGGCGGCGGTGGTCAGCGTGCCGACCGTCAGCAGGGCGACCGAGTGGGCACCCCACCAGCCGAAGAGACCGGCGCCGACCAGCGGCGCGATGAGCTTCACCCCCTCCTGGGCGCTCATCCGCAGCCCGTTCACGCCGCCGAGCGCCTCGGGTGGCAGCGCGGCGGGCAGCAGGGCGGCCTCCCCGGCGTCGATCAGTACGAAGCTGATTCCGTAGCCGAGCATCACGGCGTAGATGACCCAGGTCTGGTGTTCCGCGTGGACCGTGAGCAGTGACAGCACGGCGGCGGCGGTGAGCAGGAGGGTCCAGACGATCAGCGGCCGGCGGGGGAACCGGTCGACCAGGACGCCGAGCACCGGTCCCAGCAGCGTCGGGACGAAGAAGCAGAATCCGGTGAGCGCCGCCAGGCTGCTGGACCCGGTGAGTTCCAGCACCCATATCCCGGTGGCCAGGGACATGACGGTTCCGCCGAATCCCGAGAGCAGGGAGATCGCGACGAACAGGGCCGTGTTCCGGCCGCGTGGCACCTGTGGTCGTACCGAGCGCACGTCCGCCCTCCCGAAGACTTGAGCCGCAATGGCTCACATCTTCGGGTTACTCGGCGCTGCGTGTCAATCAAAACTTCAGTCGGGTGGGCTCATGGTTTCTCCGGTGTGTCGGGCCGGTTGGCGGGTGTCGCCGCCAGGACGGCACGGCGAAGTCGGTCCAGTGCGGATGGGAGCGGCAGCGGCAGTCGCTCCGCAGGCACCGTGTCGAGGTCGTCTACGGCCTGTGTGGCCAGGGCGAACAGGGCACCGGGCGGGGCGGAGGCGGCCAACGCGAGGGTGGTCCGGGCGAGTCCGGCCCGGGGATGCCGGCTCGCCAGGTCCGGGTCGGCGACCAGTTGGCGGTGTACGGCGAGAACCGTCGCGCGGAGTTGGCCGATCTCCGGCCCGTACGGGGTGTCAATGGATCGTTGACGCTTGCGATCGGTGCGTACCCGCTCCGGATCTCGGCTGGCGCCGCCGGAGAGCCGTAGCCAGCGCTGTTCGGCCGCCTGCCGACTGCTCAGCCCGAGCGACGTGGCGATCTGCGCCCAGCTCGCCCGCTGATCCCGGGCGGACTCGAGAAGCTGGCGCTCGGCGTCGTCGAGACTCTTCCGTAGCGCGCCGAGCAGGCGCAGCGCCGCCAGTGGCTCCGTGCGCCCGGTATCCGTGCCGTAGGCGGCGGCCAGTACGGCCGCGTGGTCGGCGAGCGACTGCCACTCCGTTGCCGCCTCGGCGGCTTGGTCACCGTGCTGCATGGGGTCATGGTGCTGCCGCGATTCGACCATGTCAACAATCAGTTGACACGGCGCCTCCGGGCGGGGGGCCACCGGGCGACCGCCCGACAGTCACGCCCGGCAGATCGACGTGAACCTCTCCGTCGTTGCGGAACCGGTGCGCCGGACCGGTCGTCCGATTAACGACGGCACCGAAGGCGTGAACAGGAGGAGCGGATGGCTCACCCGTGCCACTCTCGCCGTGCAGGCATGCTGGTTCTGGCGCTCGTGCTCGCCGCCGCCTCGGTCCTCTCCGCCGGCTGCGGAGGCCCGGCGGCACCCGGCTCGGCGGTGACGGAGGATCCGGAGCTGGTGGCCGCCGCCCAGACGGTGGAGGCCGAGCTGCGGCAGGCGTTTCCCGACACGTTCAGCGGGCTCCGGCTCGACAACGACGAGAACCGGCTGATCGTCTACCGACGGCCGGACCCACGGCTGGACGCCCGGGTACGGGAGCTGGCTCCGTCGGTCACCGTCGACCTCCGGGACGCGGCGCACTCGCTGGCCGCCATGCTGCGTACGGTCGACCGGGTGGTCGCCGACGGCGCGTACTGGGCCGAGCGGGGAATCACGATCACCGGGGCGGCGCCCCGGGCGGACGGCTCGGGGGTGTCGGTCTACACCCGCACCGGGGACGACAAGGAGCGGGCGGCGCTGTCCGGGCGCTATCCGGAGATGCCGCTCACCGTGGAGAAGCGGACGATCGTGCCGGCGACCCACCAGCCGCCGTCCGGCATCGTGATCAGCTGACCGCGCCGCCCGGGTGCCGGCCCGACACACGGAGGAGCCCGGCCGAACGAGTTGTCGGCCGGGCTCCGCGGTTCGTCGGTCAGCTGACGTTGATCCGTACCCCGATCGTGTTCATGATGTCCGCGACCTCGCCGTAGAAGACGCTCGACGAGCACTGCCGGCCGGGGTAGACGTACCCGGTGCAGGGCTCCTGGAGTTCGAGGTCGATCGCGGAGATGACGCCCCGGGCGATGGCCCGCTGGTCGGTGGTCCGGATCGCGTAGACCGGGCCGCCGCTGTCACCGTTGCCGGCCACGGAGACGCCGGGCAGCTGCGCGTTGACCATGTTGGTCATCACGCCGACGCCGTGTTCCGGCGGCTCGAACCGGTACGAGATGCCGGTCGCGGCCACCCGGATGCCGCAGACCGTCCCGGTGTACGAGCCGGAGGTGCAGACCAGGTTCCCGATGGTGTTCCTGCTCGCGCCACCGACCCGGATTCCGCTGGTCGCGCCGAGGTCGTTGTTGTTGGGGTTGACGGGTGGGCCGTGGTAGACGGCGGCATCCGAGCCCAGCGGGGTGTGAATGGCGTGTCCGTCGTGGGCCAGATCGCGGGTGGCGATGGTGCTGCCGAACGTGTTCCACTCCGGCCCGTTGCCGAAGTCCACGGCACCGGTGCGCCACTCACCCGGACCGCAGTGGGCCGCGCTCAGCAGGTACGTCGCGGCGCCGTTGAGCCCGGTCACCCCGAACGCGTTGCTGCAACTTCCGCCGGCGGTCCGCTCCATGTAGCCGCCACCGTAGTAGGGCTCCCAGTCGTACCAGCGACTTGCGGGGGCGAGCCGGCTCGTCACGTCGACGGTGAGCGGGAACTCGCTGGCGAGCGCGGGCACCGACCGCAGCGCGGACTCCGTGCTGGTGCCGGCCGGCAGACCACCGATGCTGACCTTGATGCCGCTGCCGTCGGGCTTCGGCATCGCGGCCATGACCCGCTGGTTGGACGGCTTGCCGGAGTGCAGTGGCAGCCGGACGAGGCGTTCCGTCTCGCGACGCAGTTCCGCCTCGGTGTATGGGGCGGACTGGACGACGACCGTGATACCCGCGCTCCGGGCGCGCCCGATCTCGGCCGTGATCGCCGCCGGCATCGTGCCGTGCCAGTAGAGCCGCAGGGTGTTCCGTTCCGGCTCGACCACCATGCCCGCCACGTCACCGGACGCGGTCGCGCCCTTGGCGGCCAGGGTCCGGATGGTGTCGGTGAGCCGGTTGAGTTCCTCCTGCGCCCGCATCGCGGCGAGCAGCTCCGGGGTCATCCCGGGTGTCAGTTTCAGGAGCTCGTCGAGGCTGTTGACGAGGGACTTCTGTGGGCTGGACGGGTCCGGCCCGGCCAGTGCGGTCGACGGTGTGGCGACGACGACCGCCAACACCGTGACGAGGATGGCTGGGCGCAGGGCAGACAGACGTATTCCCATGAACACTCCCCGAAGTGCTGGGTACGATGCGATCCATCGACGTATCGATGATCCCTATTTGCTTGGTTGCCGAAGGTAGTTGATGTTCGTGCGATCCGCAACATGCTGTGGGTGACACTTACCGATACGTCGTCCGTCGATATGTCGATCTCGGACCGTTGCTACGCCGACGACAACGGACCCGAGGCGGGTCGGTGGGTGGTGCGGCGGGTCAGGGAGGGCGGCTGCGGGGAACCCAGTAGACGATGCGGCCGGCCAGCAGGGCCGGGTGCGCGGTCGGCAGATCTTGCAGCGCCCTGGTGAGTTGGGCGGCGAGATAGATCATCAGTCCCGGCCGGTCCTTCTCGTACAGGTACAGCAGCGCCAGCCGTGCGGGTGAGCACGGCCAGTTGGCGCCGCACGACCGGCACCGGAACGACGGGCGCATGGGTGTGTGCGGCCGGCGCGGCGCATGAGGGCGGCTCATACCCGCTGGCCGCGTGGGGAACGTTCCGGGGTCGTCCTCGCGGCGGCCGGCGGGCGGACGGCGGCCCGGTAGGTGGCCCGGTCGAGCGGGGGCACCGTGGGCAGGTAGGGCATCGGCACCAATTCGACCGAGTCCGGGCAGCGCCAGCGGTATCCGCATCGGCAGTACCGCCACAGTCGACGCCAGTCCCGGCGGTGGTGTGGCAGGGTGCGATGAATGCGTTTCACATCGTGCCCTCTCTCGTTGTAATGGAAGCGGGAGTGGCGCCGGGATTTGATCGAGAAGATTGGCGCCACCCCCGCGCGCTGCCCGCCCGTCCTTTGCGGGGTGCTTTCGGGTGGGTCCGAGCGGGTGCGCTTGTTTTCCACACTGGACCGAACACCGATGGCGGCGGAAGATTAGCAACCGGCAGCAAGTCTGACGGACCCACAATCGCGCCGGGAAGGGCGGGGAATGTCGTTTCACAACGGAGGACTGGGAAGATTTCTCAAATTCGCTCGTTCCAAGTCCGGATTCACACAGGAGCAACTTGCCGAACGGCTGAACGTGTCGACCTCGCTCATCGCCAAGTTCGAGACAAATCGGCTGATCCCGAAGTCCGACACGGCGCGCCATCTCGACGCCGTGTTCGACTCCGGGGATACGTTCCAGGAGTCGGCCGCCGAAGCGCGGGCGTTCTCCGGCGATTCTGTCTGGATCAGGCCATGGCTGGAGTACGAGCAGTACGCCACCATGGTCCGAAGCTTCCAACCGACGGTCGTTCCCGGACTGCTCCAGACCGAGGAGTACGCCCGGGCCATCCTCCGGGACGCCGGAACGCGCGTGCCGGACCTGGAGGAAACGGTGGCGAGCCGGATCGCCCGGGCCGGCATCCTGCGCCGGGACGAGGAGCCGTGCCGACTGTTCGCGGTCGTCGACGAGGCGGTGCTGCGCCGGCCGGTGGGTGGACCGAAGGTCATGTCCGGGCAACTGCACGCGATCGTGCAGGCGTGCGCCCTGCCGAACGTCAGCGTCGCGGTGGTGCCGGCGTCGGTCGGCGCCTATCCCGGTCTCAACGGGCCGCTGGCACTGGCCACTGTCGACGGTCGGAACGTCGCCTTCCTGGACGATCCGCTGGACGGTCGGGTGGTCGAGGACCCGGATCGGGTCGCCGCGCTGGAGGAGGTCTGGGAGTCCATCCGCGAGTACGCTCTACCTGCACAACCGTCCCTCGAACTCATCATGGAGGCAGCGGAGTCATGGAGCTGATCGACGTGCCGCGCTGGCGGAAGTCCTCCCGCAGCAACGGACAGGGCGGTGACTGCGTAGAGGTCGCGGACAACCTCGCCGACCGGGTGCTGGTCCGGGACACCAAGGACCGCGACGGTGGCACGCTGGCGTTCGGCCCGGACGCGTGGCGCGCGTTCGTCATCGGGGTGGCCCGCCGGCCGTAGCGCCGCCAGGGACGAGCCAGGGCCCCAGAAGAGCAGCGCGAACGCCCCCGCACCTGACTCCTCAGGTGCGGGGGCGTTCGGCGGTTCGAGGGCGGGTGTCCGGCGCCGGGACCGTTCGTGGGCGGCGGCGAGCGGCGAGCGACGAACCGCGTACCCCCCGGTCAGGCCGGGCGCGGACCGGCGCCGCCGGTGTGCGGCAGGCGCTCGGCGGGGATCACGCCCAGCCGACCGGCCTGGTAGTCCTCGAAGGCCTGGACCAGTTCGGCCCGGGTGTTCATCACGAACGGTCCGTAGTGCGCCACCGGCTCCCGGATCGGCTGGCCGCCCATGATGTACAGCTCCAGTGCGGGCGTCGCCGCCTCCTGCTCGGCGTCGGCGGCGATCCGGAGTGCGTCGCCGGGACCGTGCACCGCCAGTTGACCGGTGTGCACGGGCCGCCGTTCGCCGCCGACCGTGCCCCGGCCGGCGAGCACGTAGACCAGCGCGTTGAAGTCGGGCCGCCACGGCAGCTCGACCTCGGCGCCGGGCTGCACGGTCACGTGGGTGATGGTGATCGGGGTGTGCGTGCTGCCGGGCCCGGCGTGTCCGGCGACCTCGCCGGCGATGACCCGGATCAGCGCGCCGCCGTCCGGCGTGCTGACCAGCCCCGACTCCTTTCCCCGGATGTCCTGGTAGCGCGGCGGGTTCATCTTGGCGACCCGGGGGAGGTTGACCCAGAGCTGTAGGCCGTGGAACAGCCCGCCGCTCACGACCAGGTGCTCCGGCGGCGCCTCGATGTGCAGCAGGCCGGAGCCCGCCGTCATCCACTGGGTGTCGCCGTTGGTGATGGTGCCGCCGCCACCGTTCGAGTCCTGGTGGTCGAAGACGCCGTCGATGATGTAGGTGACCGTCTCGAACCCCCGGTGCGGATGCCACGGGGTCCCCTTCGGCTCGCCCGGCGCGTAGTCCACCTCGCCCATCTGGTCGAGGTGGATGAACGGGTCCAGCTCGTGCAGCGGCACGCCGGCGAAGGCCCGGCGGACCGGGAAGCCCTCGCCCTCGTACCCGCTGGGCGCGGTGATCAGCCGGCGGACCGGCCGGAAGGTGGTGGTCTCGGCCAGCCGGGGCAGGCGCGGCAGGACCAGGACGTCGTCGACGGTGATCGCGGGCATGGCTAGTTCTCCTCGGTGCGAAGGCGCAGGGGTTCGGGGGATGGGATGCCGTTCGGCTTCAGTCGGCTGCCCAGCCGATCGAAGACCCGGGTGAGGCAGGCGACCTCCGCATCGTCGAGGTCGTCCATCAGATGACCGCGGACCGAGGCCGCGTGGTGGGGTGCGGCCTCGCGCAGCGTGAGCAGTCCGGCGGCGGTCAGCACCGCCTCGCTGCCCCGGCGGTCCTCCGGGCAGCTCTGCCGGGCGACCAGGCCGCGACGCTCCATGGACGAGATCTGGTACGTCAGCCGGCTCGGTGAGAAGACCAGCCGGCTGGCCAGCTCGCCCATCCGGAGGCGTTGCCGAGGGGTCTCGGAGAGCAGCACCAGGACGTGGTAGTCCGCCAGGCTCAGCTCGCTGGTGGTCCGGAGTTCGTCGTCGAGTTGGTTCAGCAGGCGCTGACTCGACTCGATGTACGCCCGCCAACACGCCAGCCGCTCCGCGTCCAGACCCTCAGCCATGTGCCGAGAGTAGCACTCTTTCAAATCTGAAGCATGCGTCCTCGGGTGATCATGCTCACCCTTGGTTCGCGCGGGAGTCGAGATCTTCCAGCTTTGAAGGACAGTCGGACGGAGCCGGTCAGCAGGGCGGGTGGCCAGGAAAACGGGTTGGGACCGGAGCCGTCCCGGTGGCACACTGCGGCACCGTGGAAACGATCAAGATCGCCGTACCCGGCCTGGTCCTACGCCCCTGGCGTACCGAGGACGCGGCGGAGGTCCTGCCCGCGCTGCGCGAGCCCGCCATCGCCCTGTGGAACCCGGCCCCGACGGTGGTCGACCTGGCCAGTGCCGAGACCTGGCTCGCCCGCCGGGCGGACCTGTCGGGCGGCGAGCACGTGTCGCTCGCCGTCACGGACCCGGCCGGCGGGGAACTGCTCGGCTCCGTCTCGCTGCACAGCATCCACGACGGCGGTGCGTCGATCGGCTACTGGACCGTCGGACCGGCCCGGGGGCGGGGCGTGGCCTCCCGGGCGGTGGCGGCGCTCACCGGCTGGGGTTTCGGCCAACTCGGGTTGCACCGCGTCGAACTGTGCCACGCGGTGGCCAACCCCGGCTCGTGCCGGGTCGCCGAACGCGCCGGCTACCGGCTCGAGGGCACCCTGCGCGACTCCCACCGGTACGGCGACGGCCGCCGCTACGACGAGCACGTGCACGGACGCCTGACGACCGACACCTGAGCGCGGCGAGCCCGGAGCCGGTCATGCGGCGGATCACCCTGACCCACGGCTCGGCCGCCGACCGGCCGGTGGCCGGCTAGGCTCGGCCGGGTGGATGAACTGGAGTTGGCGGACTGGCGTGAGCAGGTGACCCGGCTCTACCTGTCCGACCTCGACCTGGCCGGATTCCGGGCGGCCCGGGACGCGCTCTTCGCCGGGCACCCGCAGTCGCCGATCCCGCTCGCCGACCGACCCCGGTTCACCGGGCTGCGCTACTTTCCGCCCAACACGGCGGCGGTGGTCGACGTGCCGGTGCGCCCGGCGACCGGCACCATCAGCATCGACACCGGTGGACCGGACGGGGTGGTGCACTACCGCCGGACCGGTATCGCGGAGACGCCCTGGGGCCCGCTGACCCTCTGGTGGATCGAGGCGTACGGCGGTGGGCTGTTCCTGCCGTTCCGGGACGGCACCGCCACCCAGGAGACGTACGGCGGTGGACGCTATCTCACCGACACCGTGAAGGGCACGTACGGCAGGGGGGTGACCGTCCTTCCCGGCGGCCGGCTCCGGCTCGACTTCAACTACGCCTACAACGCGTCGTGTGCCTACGACGACAGGTGGGCGTGCCCGCTGGCTCCGGAGGAGAACCGGATCACCGCGCCCATCCGGGCGGGGGAGCGTACCTACCACTGATCCCCGGCCGTCGGAGTTCCCGGCCGTCGGCCGGCCCCTACCGCAGGTCCGAAAAGGACGATGGTAGGGACCGGCCGGTGGAAGCTCCGACGGAGGCCGACGACGTACCCGCAACGCCGTGCCACCGGTCCGTGGCGTTCGGGAACGTCAACCCGGGGCCCCGGCGGGCTGCTGTCCCGGCCAGTTCATCCGGCCGATGAGCTGGCGCGCCTGGTCGGCGAAGGTCGCGTCGACGGTCACCGCGTACTGGTTGGCCCGCAGGCTGCTCGCCGAGGTGAAGTCGCGTCGACCACCGGTCATGGAGTGCGCGATGGCGCCGAAGATGGCGCCCCAGACCGCACCGATCGCCAGACCGACCAGGATCACCGCCCACCAGTTCCCGACGGTGAAGATGCCGAAGAGCAGTCCGATGAACAGACCGAACCAGGCACCGGTCGCGGCACCGGCCAACGCTGCCCGTGCGGTCGTCATCCGTCCCAGCACCGTCTCGACCAGGGTCAGGTCGGTACCGACGATCGCGGCACGTTCGACCGGAAACTGGTTGTCGGAGAGGAAGTCCACGGCGAACTGTGCCGATGGGTAGTCCGGGTACGAGGCGACGGTCACCGTGGCGTTTCCGGGCCCGGTGCCACCATCGCTGCCGGGCGTCCTGAACTGGTCGCCGGACGGGCCCGCCGGGAGGTTGTTCCCTCCGGAAACACCGGGCACGCCGAGCGTGCCGGAGCGCCAAGCCGCCGTCGGGTTCCTGGACATCATGAATCAGCCTCCTTCGTCACGGCCCGATTCCCCGCCTGGGTGGCTCGGTAACCCGTCGTGGCGACGGAGAGGCGACGGAGAACGTACGGAGAGGCGACGGAGTACGGCCGCCAACTGCGCCCCGTTCAGGCGGTCCGTCCCGGATTGGGGTCAGAGGACGGTTCCGGTGCCGACGCGTCGACCGGCCGAGGTCATCGCGTCGGCGGTCGCCTCGTCGAGGGGGAAGAACGACTCGATGGAGAGTTCCGCCACGGTGACGTCCAGTGGGGTGCCGAAGGCGAAGACGGTGCTGAAGAAGGCGAGTTCCCGGTCGCCGTCCCGGATCCGCAGCGGCACCACGACGTCTCCCGGCCCCGGCAGGTCGATCTCCGGTTCGGGCTGGTCGCACGGATAGCCGCGCAACTCGTCGTACAGCTCGGCCAGTTCGGGATCGCCGGTGAGGGCGACCTGCCGGCGGAGCCGGCCCAGCAGGTGGGCCCGCCATTCGCCCAGATTCACGATCCGTGGCGCCAGCCCGGCCGGATGCAGGGTCAACCGGAGCGCGTTGACCGGCGGGTTGAGCAGCGGCGCCGCCACGCCGTCGGTGAACACGCCGATGCTGGCGTTCGTCTCGACGAGGTGCCAGCAGCGGTCGACGGCGACCGCGGGGTAGGGCTCGTGGGCGGTGAGCACCTGCCGGACCGCCGCCCGGACCGGGGCCAGCGCGGGGGAGTCCAGCGGCGTGCGGGGGTAGATCGGCGCATAGCCGGCGGCGAGCAGGAGATGGTTACGTTCGCGCAGCGGCACGTCGAGATGTTCGGCGAGCCGGAGCACCATGTCGCGGCTCGGCATGGCCCGGCCGGTCTCCACGAAACTCAGGTGCCGGGTGGAGATCTCCGCCTGAATGGCGAGTTCCAGTTGGCTCAGCCGGCGTCGCTCGCGCCACCCGCGCAGCAACTGGCCGATCGGACGCTGTCGCTGTCCGGCGACCCTCATCTCGTCATCACCACTTAGATCGTACGGATGTGTCGCGGGCGGCTCCCCCGGAGCCGGCCAGGTCAGGGGGCGGAAGGCCCGCCCCCGACCGGGTCGCCGTCCGCTGGGTGGGCGGTGGACGGCGACCCGGTCGCGGTTCCGTGGAGCTAGCTGGTGCAGGCGCTTCCGTTCAGGGTGTAGCCGCTGGGCGCGGCCAGGGTGCCGCTGTAGGTGCCCTGGAACCCGATGCTGGTGGTACCGCCGGTGGGCAGCGACCCGTTCCAGGCCGCGTTGCGGACCGTGATCTGGGTGCCGGACTGGCTCCACGTGCCGCTCCAGCCGCTGCTGAGCCGCACGTTCGACCCGACGGTGAAGACGAGCGTCCAGCCGTTGACGGCCGCGCCGTTGTTGGCCACCCGGATCTCGGCCGTGAAGCCGCCGGTCCACTGGTTGGCGGTGTAGCTGATCTGGCAACTACCGCTCGCGGGCGGGGTGGTCGGCGGTGGGGTGGTCGGCGGTGGCGTGGTGGGCGGAGTGGTCGGTGGCCGGGTGGTCGGCGGCGTGGTGGGCGGGTTGGGCGCGGCCATCGCCAGGTCGTACGCGCGCTGCGGGACGAACTGGCCGGCTCCGGCGATGCAGCCGTCGGCCTCGCCCGGAAGCTTGATCCACAGGAACGCGTCGACCGCCGCGTCGCCGGTCTGGTTCGTGCTGGCGGTGCCGATCGCCCGGCCCGCCGGGTCACACCACTCGCCCCGGGCGTCGGGGCCGTTGCCGTTGCGGCTGGTGTCGACGACGATCTTCAGTTGCGACGCGCCGGTGGCCGCGACGACCGCCTTCGCGTAGGTGACCGACTCGGCGGTGGTCCGGTAGTTGGAGACGTTGACCGAGATCCCGTCGGCGCTGTTGGCGATGTCGGCGGCGACCAGCCGGGAGGCCATCGCCGAGGGGGTCAGCCAGGCGGAGTGCGCCGCGTCGAAGTAGACCCTGGCCTGGCTGGAGGCGGCCTTGAAGGCCTTGCCGGCGTACGCCATCGACGCCTGCGTCTCGGCCTGCTGCGAGGCGCTCTGGCAGTCCGACATCAGGGCCAGTACGTCCGGTTCGAGGATGATGCTGGCCGGGCGGCCGGCGAGACCGGCGGCCACCTGGTCGACCCACTGGCGGTACGCGGTGTGGTTGGGCAGGCCGCCGCTGCTGGCGCCGCTACAGTCCCGGTTGGGGATGTTGTAGACCACCAGGATCGGGATCTTGCCGACCGCTGCGGCGGCGCCGACGAACGCGTCGACCTGGGCGCGTACGGTGCTCGGGTTGTTCTGGGTGAACCACCGGCCCTGCGGAGTGTTGACGATGCGGTCCCGGATGACGGCGGTGCGTGAGTCGTTCGGGTTGGCGGCCACCCAGCGGGCTGCGCTGGTGTCCGGGTCGACGTAGAACGCCGAGTCGGCGGCGAGGGCCGGGGCGGAGTTCAAGAGGCCGACACCGACCGCTGTCGTTACGGCGAGCGCCGTTACGGCGACGGCACCGGCCGCGGCGAGCGCGGGTCTGAGGTGCATGCGGTACTCCCTTCGGAACGGTGGGAGATCGAGGGGCATCGCTGGAAGCGCTCCCATAGACATCGACAACGGTAAGGCCATGTTGCGTCCGTGTGAAGCCCCGGTTTCCGGAACCCGACATCGCCGCAGGTCATCGGGGCGGCGGCGGGGTCCCACATCCGATCACCAACCTCGCTCCGGCCCAGGCGGGGCGGCCGGAGCGAGGTGTTCCGGGTAACCTGGGTGCGGCTCACCGGGAGCCTCCGGTCCGCGGGAAGGGCAAAGCCCACCGGTGGAGCATCGGCGTCGGAACGCCCCGGCGCCCACCCAGCAGCGTGGCCGATTTCCTCCTTTCGCCCGACGACGCGGACCGCGGGCTACGAAGGGAGTTCCCTGTGCCGACCATGCCGCTGCCCGCAGATCCGAACCTCGAACAGCTGCGCCACCGGGCCCGCGCGCTGCAACGGGCGGTACGCGCCGGAGATCCCGCCGCGCTGGCCCGGGTCGCCGAGCACCACCCGGCGGGCGTACCGGCGGAACCGGCCCGCGCCGGCTTTCCGCGCAACGCCGCCCAACTCGTGATCGCCCGGGAGTACGGCTTCGCCGGCTGGCCCCGGCTCAAACGGCACCTGGACGTGGTCACCCGCCACCGTCGGGACCCCGACCCGGCCCCGCCGCCCGGCGACGCGGCGGCCGAGTTCTGCCGGTTGGCGTGTCTCAACTACGACGACGACGGGCCACGGCGGTGGGCCGAGGCCCGCCGGCTGCTTGCCGAGCGGCCCGACCTGACCTCGGGGAACATCTGGGCCGCCGCCGCGGCTGCCGAGCCCGTCACCGTCGCCCGGTTGCTGGCCGGGGCTCCGGAGCTGGCCGGGCAGGACGGGCCGCCGTACGGCTGGACCCCGCTGTGCTACCTGGCCTACTCGCGGCTGGATCCGGCGGTGCCGGCCGAGCCGGTACTGGCGACCGCCCGCCTGCTGCTGGACGCGGGCGCCGATCCGAACGCCGGCTTTCTCTGGCACGGCCTGCCGACACCGTTCACGGTGCTGACCGGAGTTTTCGGCGAGGGCGAGCAGGGGCCGGGTCGGCAGCCCCGGCATCCGCACTCGCTCGCCCTGGCCCGACTGCTGCTGCGGGCCGGTGCCGATCCGAATGACGGGCAGGCCCTCTACAACCGGATGTTCGGCCCGGACGACGACCACCTGGTGGTGCTCTTCGAATTCGGCCTCGGTTCGGGGGACGGCGGCCCGTGGCGACAGCGGCTCGGCCCGATGGTCGACCCGCCCGCCGTACTGCTGCACCGCCAGTTGGACTGGGCGGCGGCGCACGGCTTCGCCGACCGGGTACGGCTGCTGCTCCGGCACGGCGTCGACGCACGGACGCCACCTGCCGGCGGGCGTACCCCGGTCGAGGTGGCCGCGGCGCACGGCCACGCCGAGGTGGTCGAGGTGCTGGTCGGGTCGGGCGTTCCCCGGCCGGTGCTGCGCGGGGTCGATGCCCTGGTGGCCGCCGTCCTGGCCGGCGATCGTCGCCGGGTGGCCGGGCTGCTGGCCGCCGCCGTCGCCGGGCATCCCGCGCTGCTGCTCCGGGCGGCGGATACCGGGCGCCCGGAAGCGGTCGAGCTGGCGGCCGAACTCGGCTTCGAACCGGACGCCACGGTGGACGGAGCGACCGCGCTGCACTGGGCGGCCTGGCGTGGGCATCTGGAGGTGGCCCGCCGGCTGGTGCGCATGGGAGCCGACCTGGGCCGCCGCGACGACCGTTACCACGGCACCCCCGAGGACTGGGCCGGACACGCTCACCGGGACGAACTGGTCGACTACCTGATCGTCCAGGCACGGGGCCGGTCCGACCCATCGTTCGATGCGAATAGTCCGGAAATATCCGACTAACACCCTGGGTTCTGCCGCTGACTCTCCGTGGCTACCCGTAGCCGGCGGCGCGTAGGCTGCTGATCGGAGGTGAGGATGGACGCGTCACGGGTGGATGCGTCGGGGGCGGCGGGCAGGCCATGACCTTCGAGTCGGACACGGGGCCGGAAGCGGGATCGCTGCGCCACGACGCGCTCTTCTACCGGGACGACGACGACTACGTGACCAGCATCCGGTCGTTCGTCGAAACCGGACTCGCCGCCGACGAGCCGGTCCTGATCGCGGTGCCCGGGGCCCGGCTGGACCTGCTCCGGACGGCCCTCGGTGCCAGCACCGACCTGCGGTTCGTCGACATGGCCCGGGACGGGCGCAACCCGGCGTGGATCATTCCGGGCGTCCTGCACGCCTTCGTCGCCGAGAGCGACCGGGTCCGGGTACGCATCGTCGGTGAGCCGATCTGGCCGGGCCGGTCGGCAACCGCCTATCCCCGGTGCGTGCAGCACGAAGCTCTGATCAACATCGCCCTGGCCGAGCAGCCGGTCAGCATCCTCTGCCCGTACGACTCGGCACGGCTGGACGTCGACGCCATCGCCGACGCCGCGAGCACCCATCCGTACCTGATCAGAGGCGGCGACCGGCAGCCCAGCGCCGGCTACGGCCGCCCCGAGAACGTCGTCGACGCCCTGAACCTGCCCTTTCCCGCACCGGAGCCGTCCGCGGCCACGCTGTTCTTCGACGCCTCGGGACTCTCCGAGATGCGCGCGATGGTCGCCACACTGGCCTGGCAGGCCGGACTGCCGGCCGAACGGGTCGAGGACCTGCGGGTCGCGGCGAACGAGATCGCCACCAACGCCGTCGTGCACTCCGGTCGGCCGGCCATGGCGCGGGCCTGGCTCGACGAGGAGGGCGTGGTCTGCGAGATCACCGGATCCAGCGTGCTCACCGACCGGCTCGCCGGCCGGATCCCGCCGTCGCCGGTCAGCGACAGTGGCCGGGGCCTGCTCCTGGTGAACTACCTGTGCGACCTGGTGCAGGTGCACACCGACGACACGTCCACCGCCGTCCGGCTGCACATGTATCGGTGACCCGGGCGACCCCGGCCGGGTCTCACTCCTGGGCCGCCGCTGCGGGGGCACGACGGGCCCGGGGCACCCGCGCCCCGGCGGAGTCGTCGGCGCTTCCCGGTGTGTCTCCGTCGAGGAGTTGCATCACCGGGGTCGCCGCCACCCCGTGTACGACCACGGAGACGATCACCGCCAGGCCGGCCGTCGCCCACAGCAGGTCGGTTCCGGGGAAGTAGGCGTGCGTGGTGGCGTACGCCAGGTAGTAGAACGTCCCGACGCCGCGGATGCCGAACAGGGCGATCACCCACCGCTGCGCGGGCCGGCCCGGGGTGCCGAGCAGCGACAGCCAGCCGGTCAGGGGACGTACGACGAAGACCAGCGCCAGGGCCACCGCCACCGCCGGCCAGGTCAGCGGGGCCAGCAGCCCGGTGACCACCGCGCCGCCGAGGAGCAGCAGCAACAGTACGGTGAGCAGCCGCTCGACCTGCTCGGCGAAGTTGTGCAGCACCTGGTGGTACTCGTGCGACCGTTCCGCCGCCCGGATCGCCCGAGCCGTCACGAAGACGGCGACGAAGCCGTACCCGCCGACCAGCTCGACCAGGCCGAACGACAGGAAGGTGGCGGCCAGCGCGAGGAAACCCTCCGAATGCCGGGCCAGCCGGAGCTTGTTCGACCTGGCCCGGAAGAACAGCTTGCCGAGCAGCCATCCCACCAGCAGCCCGCCGGCCACCCCGACCAGGATCCGGTAGCCCACGTCGACGGTCAGCCACTCGCCCAGCCAGTTTCCGGGCGCCAGGCCCGCCGTGGCGATGGCGATGGCGGCGTAGACGAAGGGGAAGGCGAGCCCGTCGTTGAGTCCCGCCTCGGCGGTCAGGGCGAACCGCACCTCGTCCTCGGAATCCTCGACGTCGGTCGGCTCGCCGACCTGCACGTCGGAGGCGAGCACCGGGTCGGTCGGTGCCAGCGCGGCGGCCAGCAGCAGTGCGGCGGCCGGTGCCAGGCTCATCCACCACCAGCCCAGGACCGCGACCGCGGCGATGCAGAGCGGCATGGCGATGGCCAGCAGCCGCCAGGCCGAGGACCAGCGGCGACGGCCGAGCGGGCGATCGATCTTCAGGCCGGCGCCCATCAGCGCCACGATCACGCCGATCTCGGTGAGCTGGGTGGCGATCCCGGCGTGGCTGAGCGGATCCGGTTCCGGCAGTCCCAGCGGCAGCAGGAAGACGACCATGCCGAGGCCGAGGAAGGCGATCGGCATGGAGAGCGGCCGACGCTCCAACACCCGGGGGAGGATGCCGGCGAGCAGAGCACCGAAGCCGATCAATGCGTACGCGACAGCGGAGAGATCCACGCCGCCAACCTTGCCCCGCAGGGCCGGTTCGCACGCCTCCGGCACGGGCACGCGTGCTGGTCGATCCCGCCGTCGGGTCGGCCCCCGCGCCGGATCGCGCGTCCTGCCCCAGGTCAGCGGGGTGCGGCGGCGGTCAGCCCGATGCCGCCGGCCCGGGCGGGATCAGGATCTCGAACCAGACCGTGGAGCCGCGGACCGTCGGATCGGTGCCCCAGGCGTCGCTGAGTTGCTCGATCAGCCCCAGACCGCGACCCCGGCTGCTGAGTTTCTCGGTCCGGGTCCGGGTCACCGAGCCCCGGGTGCCGCTGTCGGCGACCGAGACCAGCAACCGCTCCGGGCTGAGGTCGATCTCCACGCGGGCGGCGGTGCCGGCGTGCAGCAGCGCGTTGGTGGTCAACTCGCTCGTGCAGAGCACCGCCCCGCTGATCACCTGCTCGGGCACCGCCCAGAGGGTCAACTGGGCGTTCATCCAGTGCCGTACCCGGCCGGGCGCGGTCGGCTCCGCCGGAACCTCCATGCTCGCCGACCGGCTGGGGGTGGTGGCGTGCTCGACGGCGAGCACCGCGACATCGTCCTCGGTGCTTCCCGGAACCGCGCCGGTGGCCAGCGCGCAGAGGGTACGGGGGTCACCGGTGGCCGCCCCGGCCAGGGCGGTGGCGAGGGTGTCCAGCCCTTCGCTCAGGCTGCGCTGCCGGCGCTCCACCACCCCGTCGCTGAACAGCAGCAGGGTGTCGCCCGGCGGAAAGTCCACGGTGACCGTCGCCCGTGGTCCGTCGAGCCCGAGCGGCACGCCGGGCGGCACGTCGACGTACCGGACGGTGGCCGGCTGGCCGGGGGAACCGCGCCGGATCAGTGGCGGGGGATGACCGGCACTGGCGATGGTCAACCGGCCGCTTCCCGCCTCGATCAGTCCGTAGACCACGGTGACGAACAGTTCGTCACTGTGCGCCTGCGCGCTCAGGCTCGTCACCATCCGGTCCAACCCGGCCAGCACCGGTGTCGGGTCGGCGTCGCTCAGCGCGAGCGCCCGCAGCGCCGCGCGTACCTGCCCCATCAGGGCGGCGGCCTGTACGTCGTGGCCGGCGACGTCGCCGAGGACCACGGCCAGCCGACCGTCCGGGAGCGTGAAGGCGTCGTAGAAGTCGCCGCCCGCCGCGTTGCCGTCGACGCCCGCGTCGTAGCGGGCGGCGATCCGTAGCAGTGGCAGGTCGGGCAGATGCTCCGGCAACATGCTGCGCTGGAGCAGTTGCGCCGTGCCGTGCTGCGTCTCGAACCGCCGGGCCCGCTCGGCGGCCTGGGCCACCAGTTCCGCGGACGCGGTCAGCAGGGCGCGCTCCGGGGGCGGCCAGAGGTGCGGCTGCCGGTAGGCGACCGCGAGCCCGCCGCGCAGGGACGGCGTACGCAGCGGCAACGCGGCCAGAGCGCGGATCTTCTCGTCGTGGCGGTCGACGGCGTTGTGCAGGAGCGGCTGACCGTCGCTGGCGAACATCGGCGTACCGCTGTCGGCCGTCAGCACCAGCGGCGCGCTGGAGCCGGCGTCGTGCCGACGCCACAACGGGGGAAGGCGTTCGTCGGCCTCGTCCAGCACCTCGCCGCGGATCCGCCGGACCACCCGCCAGCCGTTGCCGTCGTCCACGCCGAACTCGGCCTGGTCGGCACCGAACGTCGAGACGGCGCTGCGCAGCGCGACCCGGGCGACGTCGTCGAGAGTGAGGGTGCCGGACAGCGCCGACGCCAGCTCGCTGAGGTTCTGCAACCGCTGGGTGACCTGGGTCGTCTCGGCGGTCACCGTGAGGACGCCAATGATCTGTCCGGTCGAGTCCCGGACGGCGGAGTAGCCCCGGGTGAAGACGGACTGCTCCGATATCCCGGACTCCTCGCGCACGATCGGTAGCGGGGTCTCCCGCTCCAGGAAGGGCTCGCCGGTCCGGTAGACCCGTTCGAGCACGTCGCCGACGCCCGGCACGTGCCATACCTCGTGGAACACCTCGGCCGCGGGCCGGCCGAACGCGCCCGGATGCTTCGGCGTGATGAGTTGGGCGAAGCCGTCGTTGTAGATCAGCGCCAGTTCGTCGCCGTACGCCAGGGCCATCGCGACCGGGGCGGAGAGCACCAGGTCGACGACCGCGCGCACGGCGGGATCCCAGTGTTCCGGGGGACCGAGCGGGGTGTCGAGCCAGCGCAGGCCGGCCGGAGGCGCGACTCTCGGATCGGCGGTCGGCAGCGCTCCGGCCACGGTGGAGGGGGGAGCGGGAACCCGCCCGACCGTGCCTGGCATGTCAGCAGCCTAACCGGAACCGCCGAATCCGCTCGCCGGACCGGATCGGAGGAGCTGCCGTCGGGCTGCGGCCCTGGTCAGTCCGGGCCCGGCGGGCTCGACGGGCCCGGTGGTCGCCCGGGGTGGGGTGGCTACTCGGCCGAACTGGCGTCGGCCGGGCGACGCCGCATCGCGTCGTCGGCCAGGATCACCGTGGCGACCATCATGGCGACGCAGAGGCTGAACAGCCAGGAACCGTCGTCGACCAGCCGGGCGGCGACGGGAGCCTGGAGCGCGGTGAGCAGGAAACCGAGCCAGGCCAGCCGGCGCTGCCGCGTCGAGAGAAAACCAGGAGCCTGATGCATCCCGAAATTCTGCCCTGACGGCGGCCGATCGCCGTCACCCGTTCGGACGATTTGAGGGCGACCTGTCCGCTTGATCCATCTCTGGCACCACGGGTCCGCATCCCGGTGGAAACCCGCCCGCCTCTCGGGCATGATCGACGAGCGTGTCCACCACCTCCCGCACCACCACCACTGCGACCTCGCTGCTCGTCCTCGCCTATCTGGCCTTCGTCAGCCTCGGCCTTCCCGATGGCCTGCTGGGCGTCGGCTGGCCGTCGATCCGGTCGGACTTCACGGTCCCGACCGAGGCCGTCGGGCTGCTGCTGACCTCGGGCACCGTCGGCTACCTGGTCTCCAGCGTCGTCGCCGGCTTCACCATCGCCCGGCTCGGCGTCGGTTGGCTGCTGGCCGGCAGTACCGCGCTGGCCAGCCTCGCGCTCGCCGGTTACGCCGGCTCGCCGGGCCTGCCCCTGATGGTCGGCTGCGCGCTGCTGTTGGGACTCGGCTCCGGTGCCATCGACGCGGGGCTCAACGCGTACGCCGCGGGAGCGTTCGGTCCACGCCACATGAACTGGCTGCACGCGTGTTTCGGACTCGGGGTCGCCATCGGGCCGCTGATCATGACCACGGTGCTCGGTGCCGGCCTGGCCTGGCGCTGGGGGTACGGCATCGTCGCCGCCGCGCAGGCCGTGCTGGCGCTGGCCTTCGTCCTCACCGCCCGGAACTGGGCGCAGCACCGGGCGGGCCCGGGCGGGCCGACTCCGACCGACGTCCCCGCCCCGCCGGCCGGTCCGGTACGGATCAGGGCCACCCTGGCGCTGCCGGCGGTGTGGTTCGGCGCGCTGACCTTCGCGGTGTACGTGGCGATCGAGGTGGCCGCCGGGCTCTGGGCGTTCCTGCTACTCACCGAGAACCGGGGGATGAGCGCGACCGCGGCGGGCCTCTGCGTGTCGCTCTACTGGGGCAGCCTCTTCGTGGGGCGGGTCGTGCAGGGCCTCTTCGCCAATCGGCTGAGCACCCGGTCGGTGCTGCTCGGCAGCATGCTCGGGATGGCCGCCGGGTCGGCGCTCGTCGCCCTGCCCGGACCGGCCTGGCTGGCGGTGCTCGGCCTCGCCATCATCGGGTTCGGTGCGGCTGCGGTCTTTCCGCTGCTCACCCTCACCACGGCCGAGCGGGTGGGCCAGCAGCACGCCGATCGGGCGATCGGGGTGCAGATCGGCGCGGCCGGGTTGGGCGGAGCCCTTCTGCCGGCCGCGCTCGGCGTGCTGATCGGCCGTACCTCGGTCGCCGCGCTCGGACCCGCGCTGGTGGTGGCGTCCCTGGCCATGCTGGCGCTCTACTGGGCGGCCAACCGGCGCCGTTGACCGGATGGATCACGCCCGGCCGTCCCCGCGACCTCCGGTGGATCGTCGCCGGATCAGTGTGGTCCGGACCGGCCGGTGGTCGACGGCCGGTACTGGCGCTGGTCGTCGGTGGTCTGGGCGGCGCGATCCTCGCCCGCCCGCGTGTCGGCGGGCAGATCCTCCTCGGCCGCCTCCGGCCCGTGGCCGAACGCCGACTCCGCACCCGCATCGTTACCGGTCACGTCGTCGACCTGCCCGTCAGGGGTCGAACTGGACATCGCCCGTTCCAGTTCGCGTAGCGGCAACCGCTCCTCGTCCCGCCAGACGTGCCTGTCGTTGTCGGTCATGTACCTGGCCCTACCCGCCCGGTGGACGGACAAACGCCGGCCGGGTGCCGCGCGGTGCCGTCGACCCGGACA
>NZ_JBHSPR010000085.1:36915-75580 GCF_042658085.1 Plantactinospora solaniradicis
CCGCAGGTTCCGGTTCGCTTCTTCGGTTCGCTTCGCGGGACTACGGCTGGGGCCGCGCCACCGTGCCGCGCCAGGCGCCGCTCTCGGTACCGCGCCGTTCGATGAACTCCTTGAACCGGGTCAGGTCGCCGGAGATCCGCCGGTCCACCAGCCCGAGCTTGTCGCCGGCCTTCTCGGTGACCCCCTGCGGCTCGAACTCCATCTGCGCGGTGACCCGGGTGTGGTTCTCGTCGAGCCGGTGGAACGTCACGACCCCGGCCTGCCGGGTTCCGTCGGTGGACGTCCAGGCCACCCGCTCGTCGGGCAACTGTTCGGTGATCTTCGCGTCGAACTCGCGGTTGACTCCGCCGACCGCGACCTTCCAGTGGGTCATCGTGTCCGAGATCTGCCGGACCTCCTCGACGCCCTCCATGAACTGGGGGAAGTCCTCGAACTGGGTCCACTGGTCGTACGCGGTCCGGATCGGCACCGCAACGTCAACAGACTTGGTCACGCCACTCATCTGACATCCTCCTTCTCGTCCGGCCGCTGTGTTCCCACGGCCGTTCGTCTGGCGAGTCGGTTTCGCGTCACCAGCGTTGGGTCTCGTTCGCGTGTCCGAGGGCGGCCCACACCTCGGACACGGTCTGGAACTGGGTACCCGGGGGCAGTTGGTCCAGTTGGGCGAGCACGTCGTCCGGAGCCTCGTTCCCCGCCGCGCTGCGACGGAGGCTCTCCCGGTCACCCGGCAGCGCCGACAACGGGATGAAGCGGCCCAGCCGGCTACGCTGCTCGACCTCCTCGGAGGTCATGCCCAGCGGTGCCCCCGAGCGGGTGTCGTTGCTGGGCGCCCTGGTCGAGGCGGGCTGGTCCTCGCCGGACGGCTCCGGTTCACGCCACTCCTCGGCCCGCCCTCCGGCGGTGCCGTGCACCGTGCCCCTCACCTCCCGGTCCATCTCCTCGTCGAGACGCGGGCCGTGCTTGCTGTTGCCACGTTCCATGCCTATTGCGCTACCCGAGGTGGATCGGGCTAAACCGGTCTCCGGTGCCGCACACCCCGGCGATCGGTCGGTCCCGACCGGGACATTCGACGGCCATCGGACGGATCAGGAGCCGGCGGGCGACTTCGGCGGCAGCGCCGGCTGCACCGGGGATTCGGCACCGCCCTGGATGGCGCGACCACGCTGCAACTCGGCGTTGATCTCCACGCCCAGCATCACGGCACAGTTCGACAGGTACAGCCAGACCAGGAAGGCGATGATCGCGCCGAGGCTGCCATAGGTGACGTTGTACGAGTCGAACCGGGACACGTAGAACCCGAAACCGGCCGATACGACGGCCCAGGAGAACAGGGCGACCGCGCCGCCCACGGTGAGCCAGCGGAACCGGGGCTGCTGGACGTTGGGCGCGATCCAGAACAGCAGCGAGAGCAGCAGCATCATGATGGCCACCAGCACGGGCCACTTCGCCACGGTCCAGGCGGTCCGGGGAGCGTCGCCGAGGTGCAGCGCGTCACCCACCGCGTGGGCGACCGGCCCGCTGACGATGAGGCCGGCGGCCACCACGGCGAGCAGGAGCAACGCGATCGCGCTCAGGCCCAGTTGCAGTGGACGCAGCCGGTAGAACGGCCGTCCCTCCGCGACTCCGTAGATCGCGTTGGAGGCCCGGGTGAACGCACCGACGTAGCCGGAGGCCGACCAGAGCGCGGCCAGCAGACCGAAACTCAACAGCACCTTCGCCGACTCGCTGTTGACGACGTCCCGAAGTACCTTGAGCACCGCGTCGTTGGCCACCACCGAACCGGCCCCGACGTCCTTCGCCAACCCGGCGATCGTGGGGATGGTCTCCTCGCCGTTCGAGACGAGGCCGACCAGCGCGACGATCACGATCGCGGACGGAAACAGCGCCAGCACGCCGTAGTAGGTCAGCGCGGCGGCCCAGTCGGCACAGTTGTCCGACACGAAGTTCCGTACGCTCCGGAACAGCACGCCCCGCCAGGTCGACCAGTGCAGTTGTCGCAGGTGGCCGGGGAAGTGATGGTCGCGATCGCCCACCTGCGGGGCCGGATCCGTGGTCGACGCCATGCTGGCTCCCTCGTCGGTGGCGGGTCAGCCGTGGGCGATGTCGGCTCCGCACGGCGGCGCCTCGTTCGCGCCTCGGGCGTCGGACGGATCCCCCCTCGACTCGGCTGGGGTTGCGGTGCCCGGTACCCCGGGCGGGAACCGGACAAACGCCAGCGCCGTTCCGCGCGGTGAGCACGGGCGAGCCGGGTTTGTCGCCGGTGGGCCGGGAAACCGAACCAGTCCAGGCAGCACCGATGGCGGAGGAGGAAGATCATGCCCGGACGCGAGGTTCTGCCGAGCACCCTGCGACGCTCGCCGGAGAAGGCCCAGGACACGTGGGCGAAGACCCACGACTCGGCGGTCGAGACGTACGGCGAGGGTCAGCGATCGCACCGGACGGCGTTCGCCTCGCTCAAGCACTCGTTCGAGAAGGTCGGCGACCACTGGGAGCCCAAGGGCCGAAAGGGCCCGAGCGACGCCCAGGCCGCCGGGGGTGGGCCGGCACGCCGCGCACCGACCGCCGGTGGGGTGGACGCCAACGCACCCAAGGAACACCTGCTCGACGTGGCGAAGCGGTTGAACGTGCGAGGCCGGTCCCGGATGACCAAGGCCGAACTCGTCGGCGCGATCCAGAAGGCGAACGCCCGGAGCACCGGTGAGAGCCGGACCCGGGAGAAGGGCCGGAACCGGCGGTGATCCCGGACGGCCGGTCGGGCGGATCCGGGGTGGGCGGTCGACTCAGCACCGTCCGCCCCCACTGCCTGGCCGACTCACCACCGTCCGCTCTCACCGCCCGGCGCGCCGATGTGCACCGCCTTGGTGGCGGTCAACTCGTCCAGCAGTTCCGGGCCGTATCCGAAGCCCTGGCCACTGCCTCCGCGCGGCTCGGCCGCACCGCCCGGGGCGCCCCCGAAGACCGCGTTGATCTTCACGGTGCCGACCGGCAGCTCCCGCCAGGCGCGCTGTGCGTTGCTCATCGAGGCGGTCAGTACGGTCGCCGCCAGGCCGTACTGGGAGTTCGACGCCCGGGAGAGGGCCTCGTCGAACGATTCCACCACCATCACCGGGGCCACCGGTCCGAAGGTCTCCTCCCGCATCACCAGCATCTGGTCGGTGCACTCGGAGAGCACGGTCGGTGGGTAGAAGGCACCCGGCCCGTCGGGCACCTCCCCGCCGAGCAGGACCGACGCGCCGTCCGCCACGGCCGCCCGGACGTGGCTGTCCACGTGGTCCCGGTGCCGCCGGTCGACCAGCGGTCCCAGTTCGGTACGCGGATCCCGGCCCGGCCCGACCCGCATGGAGCCGGCGGACTGCACCAGCGCACCGAGGAACCGGGTGGCGATGGGCCGGAGTACGTAGATCCGCTCCACCGAGACGCAGAGTTGCCCGGAGTTGGCGAACGCGCCGATTGCGGCCTGCTCGGCGGCCCAGCGCGGATCGACGTCGCCGTCCACGATCAGCGGGTCGCTGCCGCCGTTCTCCAACAGCGCCTTGGCACCGGTCCGGGCGCAGGCGGCGGCGATGGAGCGACCGGTGGCGGTCGAGCCGACATGGGCGACGACGTCGACATCCTGGCTGGCCAGGGTGGCACCCACCCGTGCGTCCCCGGTCAGCAGCGACAGGACTCCCGACGGCAGGTGCTCGTCGAGCAGCCGGGCGAGCAGGAAGCCGCAGGCCGGGCTCCGCTCGCTCGGCTTGTAGACGACCGCGTTGCCGGTCACCAGGGCAGCGCCGAGCAGGCCGCAGGAGACCGCCACCGGATCGTTCCACGGCGTGATGACCGCGACGATTCCCCGTGGCTGGGGCACCATCAGGTCGATGGCCCCGGCGTCACCGGCGAGACTCCGGCCGCCGCGTACCGGCCCCAGTTCGGCGTACTGGCGCAGGGTCGACACGCCGGCCTCGACCCCGCCCCGGGCGAGCGCCAGTGGTCGTCCCAACTCGGCGGTCTGGGCCTCGGCGAGTTGGTCGGCGACCGCCTCGATCGCGTCCGCCGCGCGGCGCAGCGCCGCCGCCCGCTCCGCCGGTGAGGTCCGGGCCCAGCGGGGCGCCGCCGACCGGGCCGCCTTGACCGCCGCACCGACCTCCGCCTCGGTGGCCACCGGCGCCGCGCTCACCGGTGTGCCGTCGACCGGGTCGAGCACGGTCAGCCGCCCCGCGTCGCCGTCCGCGCCCCACACCCCGCCGATCAGTTGCTGGACCCGATACATGGAGGGCAGTTTGCCCGGGTTGAGCCCGGCCAAACTATCCCGTTTCACCCACTTGTCGCCGAGTAGCGGATGCACCCGAGGCCGCCTCCACCTGTGCCGCCCTACCTGGTGGTGGTGGTGATCCCGCCGCCACACGTCGCGCCGGGCTCGACCGTCGCGGTTTCCCGGTACTGCCGGATGAACTCGTCGATCCGCTCGTCGTCGACGTCTTCGACCATGAGCTGGTAGCCCCAGGCTTGCAGCGTCACCTTGGAACCGAGGAAGTGGTACGGGCTCATCATCATGTACGTCTGCCCGCGTACCCGCTCGGCGAGCCGCTCCACCTCGTCCGGCGAGAGGCCCTCCCGGTACGTGATCCACACCGCGCCGTGTTCGAGGCTGTGCACGGCGTTGCCCTCCTCGATGGGCTCGGGGTAGATGTCGCCGTTGCAGTTCTGCCACCGGTTGTAGTGCGGACCGCCGGCCGGCGGACGCATCGGATACGAGATGGTCGACCCGTCCGGCTGGTGCTCCCGGCCGAGCGCATCCGGGTTCGTCTCGCGGTAGTTGACGACCGCCGACAGGTCACGGCCGCCGCCACCGCCGTCGAGCCGGTACCAGAGGAAGACGCCCACGCCACAGACGAGGAGGAGCAGCAGCGCGACGGCACCGGCCACGATCGCGATGATCAGCCCGGTACGCCGGGCCGGAGGCGCCGGCTGGGCCGTCACCGGAGGCCCCGGGTACGGATATCCCGGCTGACCGTATCCGGCTGGCTGACCGTATCCGGCTGGCGGACCGTACCCGCCAGGTACGGCGGGCGGGGGCGACCCGTACCACTGCGGTGCGGGACCGTGTCCCGGCGGTGGAACCGGCGGTGTGTCGTAGCCCGGGGACGGCTGCGGCGGCGGAGCGTGTCCGGCCGGCGGTGGAGCGTGTCCGGCCGGCGGCGGCACGCCGTGATCGCGCTGCGCGGGCGGCGGTCCCGCCGGAGAGGTGGGTTGCTGCGGCTGTGGCGGTTCCGGGCTGGCCATGGCTGCCTACGCCTCCGGGGACAGGGTGGGGGTACCCGATCCTATCCAGACCGGGGATCGGCCGGCGCCGCATGAACGGTAACCCTGCGTCACGAGCAGTCCATCGGTGGACCACTTCCGGCCGACTGCGGCCAACCGATGGACCCGATAGGGTGCACGGATGGTGATCGTCGGGGACACCGCCGACGCGGTCGTCGTCGGCGCGGGGCACAACGGCCTGGTCGCGGCGAACCTGCTCGCGGACGCCGGATGGGACGTACTGGTGCTGGAGGCGACCGCCGACCCCGGTGGTGCCGTCCGGTCGGCCGAGGTCACCGCCCCCGGCTACCTCAGCGACCTCTACAGCGCCTTCTACCCGCTCGGATACGCCTCGCCGGTGCTGCGTGGGCTGGAGCTGGACGGCTACGGACTGGCCTGGCGGCACGCGCCGGACGTACTCGCGCACCTGTTTCCGGACGACCGGGCCGTGCTGCTCCACCGCGATCCGGAGGTGACCGCCGCCTCCGTCGAGCGGTTCGGGGCCGGCGACGGCCAGCGGTGGCTGACCGCGTACGACGAATGGCGGCAGATCTCGGATCCCCTGCTCGCCGCGCTGTTCACGCCCTTCCCGCCGGTACGCGGCGGACTCGCACTGGCCCGCCGGCTGCGTACGGCGGGAACGCTGCGGATGGCCCGTCGCCTGGTCCTGCCGATCCGCCGACTGGGTGCCGAACTGTTCGCCGGCTCGGGCGCAACGGCCCTGATGGCGGGCTGCGCGCTGCACACCGACCTGTCCCCGGACGAGGCGGGCTCCGGGGTGTACGGCTGGCTGCTGGCGATGCTGGGTCAGCAGGTCGGCTGGCCGGTGCCGGTCGGCGGCGCACAACGCATCACCGACGCCCTGGTCGCCCGGCTGCGGGAGCGCGGCGGACGGATCCACTACCGCACCCCGGTCGATCGGATACTGGTCGCCCGGAACCGGGCGATGGGTGCCCGCTCGGCGGACGGCCTACTGTGGCGGGCCCGTCGCGCGGTGCTGGCCGACGTACCGGCCCCGGCACTCTTCCTGGACCTGGTCGGCGCCGCCCGGCTGCCCACCCGGCTGGTGGAGGATCTGGCGCACTTCCGCTGGGACGGCTCCACGGTCAAAGTGGACTGGGCGCTGGCTGGCCCGGTGCCGTGGCGCAATCCCGAGGTGGCTGGCGCCGGCACGGTCCACCTCGGCGCCGACCTGGACGGTCTCAGCCGGTACGCCTCGGCGCTGCACCGGGGCGAACTGCCCGCCGACCCGTTCGTGCTGGCCGGTCAGCTCAGTGTGGCGGACCCGAGCCGGTCGCCGGCGGGCACGGAGTCACTCTGGGCGTACACCCACCTGCCGTTCCGCCGGCACTGGTCGGCGGAGGAGATCGATGAGCGGGTCGCGGCGGTGGAGGCGGTACTGGAGCAGGCGGCACCCGGGTTCGGCAAGCTCGTCCGGGGCAGGCACGTGGCCGGACCGGCCGAGCTGGCGGCGGGCAACCCGAGCCTGGTCGGCGGGGCGTTGGGCGGGGGTACGTCCGCCGCGTACCAGCAGCTCTTTCTGCGCCCGGTGCCCGGTCTCGGCCGGGCGGACACGCCGGTCGACCGGTTGTTCCTGGCCAGTTCGTCGGCGCATCCCGGCGGTGGAGTGCACGGCGGCCCCGGGGCGAATGCCGCTCGGGCCGCACTGGCCCGGGACCGCGCCCTCACCGGCCGGGCGTACGCCGCCGCCCTGTCGGCGGCCCACCGCGCCATCTACCCCTGAGTGAAAGGAAGGGCCCCTTCTTATCGCATTTTGCATAAGAAGGGGCCCTTCTTAACACCTGTGGTTTGACGGTCTGACGATCAGCCCGCCGGCTCCTTCGGCGCCCTCGGCTGGCGCTTGGTCGTCCGGCTCGTCGGTACGGACGGCTTGTCCGCTGTGCCGGACTTGTTCTCCGAGGTCGTCTGCTCAGCGGGTGTCTGCTCCGGGGCTGTCCGCTTCGGGGCCGCCCGCTTCGTCGGGCGCTTCGTTGCCGGGCGCTTCGTCGTCGGACGTGCCGGAGCGTCCGAGGTCTCTCCAGGCGCCGTTCCGGTCTGGGTGGCGGTGGCGGTCGCGTCGGTGACCGTCGAGGGCTGCGCCGTCACTGCGGGGGCCTGTTCCGTGACCCTGGGGGCCTGTTCCGTGAGCGCGGCGGCCTGTGTCGTGGGCGTCGGGGCCTGTTCCGTGAGCGCGGCGGCCTGTGTCGTGGGCGTCGGGGCCTGTTCCGCGAGCGTGGTGGCCTGTGTCGTGGGCGTCGGGGTCGCTGCCGTGACTGTGGGATCATCTTGCGTGAGCGTGGCGGTCTTCTCGGTGACGGTGGGGGACTCCGTCGTAGCCGTGGGGGCCTCTGCCGTGACCGACGGTACGTCAGCCGGGACGGTCGCCGGGGCAGCCGGGATCGTCGGGAATCCTGCCGGGGCACCCGGGGTCGGCGCCGGGGCCACCGGGCCATGCGGGAAGGTCGTCGACCTGCCGTCCGTCCGGGTGATGTTGCGGTGCCGGCCGCGCAGCTTGAACGGCATCAGCGCGCTTTCGATCTTGGTCGCCGTGGTCATCTTCGAGTCGCCGTCCATGCGCTCCTGGAACCGGATCGGCACCTCCAGGATGGTGTGCCCGAGCTTGGTCGCCAGGTAGTGCATCTCGACCTGGAAGCTGTATCCGTTGGACTGGACCCGCTCCAGGCCGATGTCGCGCAGGGCGTCGGCCCGCCAGATCTTGAAACCGGCGGTCAGGTCCCGGATGCGTACCTGGAGCAGCGTGTGGACGTAGAAGTTCGCCCACCCGCTGAGTGCCCGCCGGTAGAGCGGCCACGCCTCGTCGAGTTGTCCGCCGGGTACGTACCGGGAGCCGATCACCACACCGGCCCGGGTGGACAGTAGCGAGCCGAGCATGCCGGGCAGCGCCTCGGGCGGGTGGGACAGGTCGGCGTCCATCTGCGCGACGTACTCCGCCCCGCTGTCCAGCGCCCGGCTGATGCCGTCGACGTACGCCCGCCCGAGCCCTTCCTTGCCTGGTCGGTGTACGACCTGGATCCGGTCGGGGTGCTCGATCGCGAGTTTGTCCGCGACCTCGCCGGTGCCGTCCGGGGAGTTGTCGTCGGCGATCAGGATGCTGAGCCCGGGCAGCGGCAGGGCGAGCAGCCGCTCGACCAGCACCGGAATGTTCCCCGCTTCGTTGTAGGTCGGAACGACGACGGTCAGGCGAGCATCCCGCCAGGGGGAGGGCAGCTGCACGGGTTCGATCATCGGGGCATCCTCGGTTGGCCGACAGCGGTCAGGGGCAAAGCGTAACTTGACGCAGAGCGTGGGCCACAACACGGGCCGAACGGTGCAAACCAACCGCCCCCTCGGACGGCACGCCACAACGGCTTCCTCCATCGATCCACCAGGGGCGGCGTACCGCCCGGAGCTGCCCGGGAGCGCCCGGTTCCGGGCCGGATATCGGGACGGGCCCGGGGTATGAGGACGAGGATCCGGTGTCGCGGGCGGGAGCGCCGCCCGGTGGGTGACGCCGGGCGTACCCGCCGTGCCCGTCCGGCCGCCCGGAGGTGATGTTTACTCCTCCTGCTCCAGGGAACCCGCCCGCCGTGCGAAACGACCAGGTCGACCCGCATCAGTGCAGGTCAGGGGCACCGCACGGTGGCCCGGCCGGGGTGTGGGCCAGGCCCGGTCTGTTCGACGCGGTGCTCTTCGACCGGGACGGCACCCTGGTGTACGACGTGCCGTACAACGGGGACCCGACCCGGGTCCGTGCCATACCGGACGCGCGGGAGGCCCTGGATCGGCTTCGGGCCGCCGGCCTGCGCCTGGGGGTGGTGACGAATCAGTCCGGCATCGCACGCGGCCGGTTCACCGCCGCCGATCTGGCCCGGGTCAACGCCCGGGTCGACGCGATTCTGGGCCCTTTCGACACCTGGCAGGTGTGTCCGCACGCGGAGCCGGACCCCGGCGCGGAATCGTGCCGCTGCCGCAAACCCGCTCCAGGGCTGATCCGGGACGCGGCCCGGGCGCTGGGTACGGACCCGAGCCGGTGCGTCGTGGTCGGCGACATCGGTACCGACATGACGGCGGCCAGCGCGGCCGGGGCCAGCGGAATACTGGTCCCCACGCCCGTCACCCGGGCCGAGGAGGTGGCGGCGGCACCCGCGGTGGCCGGGAATCTGCGGGACGCGGTCGACCTGATTCTCCACCGTCACCGGTTGGCCGACGCCGCTCGACCCGGGGACGTCCCACGGGGGCGCCCCCGCTGCGTGCTGGTCGCCCGACCGGACTCGGCCGGGGACGTGCTGGTCACCGGTCCGGCGATCCGGGCCGTGGCGGCCGGCGCGGACCGGGTGGTGATGCTCTGCGGACCGCGTGGCCGGGCCGCCGCCGAACTGCTGCCCGGCATCGACGAACTGATCGAGTGGCGGCTGCCCTGGATCGACCCACAACCGGAGCGGATCGACCGGGCCGAAGTGGACCGGTTGACGGCCCGGCTGGCCGGGGTCGGCGCGGACGAGGCGGTGCTGTTCACCTCGTTCCACCAGTCCGCGCTGCCGCTCGCGCTGGTGCTGAGGATGGCCGGAGTGCAGCGGATCTCGGCGATCAGCGAGGACTATCCCGGATCGCTGCTCGACGTACGGCACCGGGTACCGCCCGGCATCCCGGAGACCGAGCGGGCGCTGTCGCTCGCCGCTGCGGCCGGGTTCCGGTTGCCTCCCGGCGACGAGCCGGTGCTTCGGCTGCTGCCCGCCGATGAGGCTCCGCTGGCGGTCCGGGTCGGTGGCCCGCACGCCGGACCGGTCGCCGGGGCCGACCGTCCGCACGCCGGACCGGCGGTCGGGTCCGGTGGCCCGCACACCGAGCCGGCCGGCGACGAACTTCCCGAACCGGGTTACGTGGTGGTGCATCCCGGCTCGTCGGTGCCGGCCCGGGCCTGCCCACCCGAACTCTGTGCGGAGTTCGTCCGGGCGCTGACCGCCGCCGGGCACCGGGTGGTGGTCACCGGTGGACCCGGGGAGGGGGCGTTGACCGCGCAGGTCGCCGGACGCACCGGCATCGACCTCGGCGGACAGACCTCGTTGACCGGGCTGGCCGGGATCATCGCGCGGGCCGGCTGCCTGGTGGTCGGCAACACCGGCCCGGCACACCTGGCCGCCGCACTGGGCATCCCGGTGGTCAGCCTCTTCGCGCCCACGGTCCCTTTCGGACAGTGGGGGCCGTACCGGGTGCCCACCGTGCGCCTCGGCGACGCCGACGCCGGCTGCCGGAACAGCCGGGCCACCGCCTGTCCGGTGCCCGGCCATCCCTGCCTGTCCGAGATCGATCCCCGTCAGGTGGTCGAGGCGGTCCGGCTGCTCGGTGCTGCCGTTCCGGCCGTCGCAGCCGCGCTGGTCGAAGCGCCGGCCGCGGCTGCCACTGCGGGTAGCGCCGGCTCGACTCCGGCGATGACCGGCAGCGGCACCTCGGGCGGCCTGGTGGCACCCGCCGGACCGACGCGGTCCGCCGTCCGGGAGGTCCGACCGTGAACATCCTGCTCTGGCACGTGCACGGATCCTGGACCACCGCATTCGTGCACGGCAAGCACCGGTACCTCGTCCCGGTCACCCCGGACCGCGGCCCGTACGGGCTGGGTCGGGCGCGTACCTACCAGTGGCCGGACACGGTCGACGAGGTGTCCCCGGAGAAGCTGGCCGACGCGGATGTCGACCTGGTGATCCTGCAACGGCCGGAGGAACTCGACCTGGCCGCCGAGTGGCTGGGCCGGCGGGTCGGCCGGGACGTACCGGCGATCTTCGTCGAGCACAACACGCCGAAGCAGGGAGACGTGCCGAACAGCCGGCACCCGATGGCGGACCGCGACGACCTGCTGATCGCACACGTCACGCACTTCAACGCGCTGTACTGGGACACCGGCGGGACCCGGACGGCCGTGGTCGAGCACGGCATCGTGGCACCGACCGCGCACTACACCGGCGAGCTGGACCGGCTCGCGGTGGTGGTCAACGAACCGGTCCGCCGGTGGCGGGTGACCGGGACCGACCTGCTGCCCCGGTTCGCCGAGATCGCTCCACTCGACGTCTTCGGAATGGGTGTGGCGGGACTGCCGGACCGGCTGGGGCTGCCGGCCGACCGGATGACCGTCTACGACGACCTGCCGCAGAGCCGGATGCAGGCGGAGATCGGACGACGGCGGGCCTACCTGCACCTGTGCCGGTGGACCTCGCTGGGGCTGAGCCTGATCGAGGCGATGGCGATGGGCATGCCGGTGGTCGTGCTCGCCGCGACCGAGGCCGTCGCGGCCGTACCGCCGGACGCCGGAGCGCTCTCCACCCGGATCGACACCCTGACCGATGCCGCCCGACGGCTCGTCGAGGAGCCGGCGACCGCCCGCCGGGCCGGTGCCCGGGCCCGGGAGGCGGCGCAGGCCCGCTACGGCCTGGACCGGTTCCTGGCGGACTGGGACCGGTTGCTGGAGGAGGAACTATGCGCGTCGCGATGATCTCCGAGCACGCCAGCCCGCTCGCCGTGCTCGGCGGCGAGGACGCCGGCGGCCAGAACACCCACGTGGCCGAACTCTCCGCCGCACTCGCCGACGCCGGGCACGACGTCCGGGTATACACCCGGCGGGACGACGCGGCCGGGCCGACCGCGGTACGGATGCGCGACGGCGTCGAGGTGGTGCACGTACCCGCCGGGCCGCCGGAGCCGATCGCCAAGGACGAACTGCTGCCGTACATGAAGGATTTCAGCCGGTGGCTGGTCGCACAGTGGCGCGGCGACGGCTGGGTCCCCGACGTGGCCCACGCGCACTTCTGGATGAGCGGGCTGGCCGGGATCGCCGCCGGCCGGCAGACCGGGATCCCGGTCGTGCAGACCTACCACGCGCTGGGCACCGTCAAGCGGCGCCACCAGGGCGCGATGGACACCAGCCCGGCCCGGCGGGTCGGCTACGAACGGGCCCTGGGCCGGGCCGTGGACCGGGTCATCGCGCAGAGCCAGGACGAGGTCCGGGAACTGGTCCGGATGGGTGTGCCGCAGGCCCGGATGACGGTGATCCCGTCCGGGGTCAACGACGAGACCTTCTCGCCCGACGGCCCGGCCGTGCCCCGGGCACCGGGTCGGCCCCGGATCCTGACCGTGGGCCGGCTGGTGGAGCGCAAGGGCTACCAGGACCTGATCCAGGCCATGCCGATGATTCCGGACGCCGAGTGCGTGGTGGTCGGCGGACCGCCGGCCGGTGAGGTCGACGACGACCCCCAGGTGCGACGGCTACGGGCGCTGGCCGAGGAGGTCGGGGTGGCCGACCGGGTACGGCTGATCGGGGCCGTGCCGCGCGAGGAGATGCCCTACTGGTACCGCTCCGCCGACGTGCTCGTCGCCGCTCCCTGGTACGAACCGTTCGGGCTCACCCCGTTGGAGGCGATGGCGTGCGGGGTACCGGTGATCGGCACCGCGGTCGGCGGGCTCACCGACACGGTCGTGGACGGCAGCACCGGCGACCTGGTGCCGCCCCGCGATCCCACCGCCCTGGGCACCGCCGTCCGGGACCTGCTGGCCGACCGGGTACGCCGGTTCGCGTACGCGGGTGCGGCCCTCGACCGGGCCCGGCGGTGGTACTCGTGGACCCGGACCGCAGACCAGATCGCCGCCGTCTACGCGGCAGTCAGCGAGGTACGGCGGCCGAGCGGGGTGGTCGCCTGATGACCGGGTCGACGGATGTGCTGGACAGCCACCTCGCCGGACTCGCCTCGACGCTGCTGCCGTACCGGACGGAGGCGGGCCGGCTCGACCGCTGGGGCGACGAACTGGCCCGACTGCTGGCCGGCGGCGGTCGGCTGCTGGTCGCCGGCAACGGTGGCAGCGCGGCCGAGGCCCAGCACCTGGCCGCCGAACTGGTCGGCAAGTTGTGCGACGACCGGGCACCGTTGTCCGCGATCGCGCTCTGCGCCGAGACCTCGTCGCTGACCGCGATCGGCAACGACTACGGCTTCGACGAGGTATTCGCCCGGCAGGTACGGGCACACGGGCGTTCCGGGGACATCCTGCTGCTGCTCTCCACCAGTGGCCGCAGCGCGAACCTGGTCCGGGCCGCGCGCGCCGGCCGGGAACTGGGGATGCGGTGCTGGGCGTTCACCGGCCCGACCCCGAATCCGCTCGCCGACGCCTGCACCGAGGTCCTCGCGGTGCCGTCGCAGGACACCCAGGTCGTACAGGAGCTGCACCTGGTCTCGGCGCACGTGCTCTGCGCCTACGTCGACGCGTACCTGCCGGTGCTGTTCGGCCCGGCCGGCGGGTACGGCACCGGCCAGCGCCTCCCCGCCGCCACCCCGTACGCCGGCTCGGCTCCGGCCCGTCCCGGACCGGCCCCGGAGCACTCCGGCGCCGGGCAGGTACGGCCGTCCGGTGTCGAGGACGAACTCGTGCTGCGGGTACCGGGAACGCTGGACCTTCACCGGAGCGAGGAGGGGCCGTGACCAGAAAACTGGTGGTCGTCGGCGACACGCTGCTCGATCGGGACGTGGAGGGCGTGGTGAACCGGCTGTGCCCGGACTCACCGGTCCCGGTGCTGGACGAGAACAACAGCGTCGACCGGCCCGGCGGGGCGGGACTGGCCGCGCTCTTCGCCGCCGGGCGGGGGTTCGAGGTCGCCCTCGTCACGGCGTTGGCCGACGACGAGGGGGGAGCCCGGCTGAGTCAACTGCTCACCGCCGCCGGGGTGCAGATATACGGGCTTCCGCTGCCCGGTGCCACCCCGGAGAAGATCCGGCTGCGGACCCGGGGACGGGTGCTGCTGCGCCACGACCGGGGTGGACCGGCCGGGCCGCCCGGTGAGCCGAGCGACGCCGTACTGGAGTTGCTGGCCGGTGCGGCGGGGATCCTGGTCAGCGACTACGGCCGGGGGGTGGCCCGACTGCCGGCCCTGCGGGTGGCGCTGGCGAACACCACCGCACCGATCGTCTGGGATCCACATCCGAGAGGACCGGCGGCGGTGCCCGGCGTACGACTGGCCACCCCGAACGAGGTGGAGGCGCGGGAACTGGCCGGGCTGACCGGCGGCGGCTCGCGGCTCGCCATCGCGTCACGGTGTGCCCAGGCCCTCCGCCAGCGGTGGCGGGTCGGTGCGGTGGCGGTGACCCTGGGCGGTGAGGGCGCCCTGCTCTCGCACGCCGGGGCCACGCCGCTGGCCGTCTCCTCGCCGACCTGCGCCGACGGTGACACCTGCGGTGCCGGTGACCGGTTCGCCGCCGCGGCGACGTTGGCGTTGGCGGACGGGGCGCTGGTCTCGGAGGCGGTGCAGCAGGCGGTGGCCGAGGCCTCCGGGTACGTGGCCGACGGTGGCGTCGCGGCCGCCGTGCCCGCCGCCTCGGTCGCGGGACCGGTGCGACCGGCCGGCAAGGCGTCCACGTCGGCGCCAGCGGTGGGCGGGTCAGCGCCCGGGCCGGTACGGGCGGCCGGTAAGCCGTCGGCGTCGACGTCGGCCGGCACGATTCGGCCCGGCGCGGCGGGGCGCGCCCCGTCCGGGTCGTCCGGGCAGGGACGGACCCGCATTCCGGACCGTTCCGGTGCGGTGCCGGTCACGGCGGTGGGCTGGAGTGACCGGATCGGCGCCCGGGCCGCCGGTGACGTGGTCGCCCGGGTCCGAGCGGCCGGCGGCACGGTGGTGGCGACCGGCGGCTGTTTCGATCTGCTGCACGCCGGGCACGTGGCGACGCTGGAGGCGGCCCGGCAACTCGGGGACTGCCTGGTGGTGTGCGTCAACTCGGACGACAGTGTGGCCGGGCTGAAGGGGCCGGACCGGCCGTTGGTCCGGCACGCCGACCGGGCCCGCCTGTTGGCCGCCCTCGGTTGCGTGGACGCCGTACTGATCTTCGACGAGTCGACTCCGCACGCGGCGTTGTCCTGGCTGCGCCCGGACATCTGGGTCAAGGGCGGTGACTACGGCACCGGTGCGGACGGGCCGGACCTGCCGGAGGCGGAGATCCTGCACCGCTGGGGCGGGAACACGGTGGTGGTGCCGTACCTGGACGGCCGCTCCACCAGCGAGATGATCGCCGCTGCCCGGGCGGGTGGCCGACCGGGAGGACGGGCCCGGTGAGCGGCGGCGGCACGGCTGCCGGCGATCTTCTGGCCTCCGGCGGCGCGGTGCTGATCAGCGGTGGCGCCAGTGGGCTCGGCGCGGCGGTGGCGGGCGCGGTCGCCGGGGTGGGCGGTCGGCCGTACGTGCTGGACCGGCAGGCGCCGACCGCCGGAGTGCCGTGGCTCGAATGCGACCTGGCCGACACCCGCGCCGCCGAGGCGGCCACCCGGGAACTCGCCGAGCAGGCGGGCGGGCTGGTCGGCGTGGTCACGGCCGCCGGTGTCGACGTACCGGGGCGGCTGGGCGACGTACCGGCGCAGACCTGGGAGCGGGTCGTCACGATCGACCTGCTGGCCACCGCCGCGGTGATCCGGGCCGCGCTGCCGTACCTGGAGCGCTCGGCCGGCAGGGTGGTGACCGTCGCCTCGACCCTGGGCGTGAAGGCGGTCGGGGACGCGACCGCGTACTGCGCGGCGAAGTTCGGCGTGGTGGGCTTCACCCGGGCCCTCGCCGCCGAGTTGGCCGGCGTGGTCGGGGTGACCCTGCTGGTGCCGGGCGGCATGCGTACGGCGTTCTTCGACGAGCGTGATCCGCAGTACCGTCCCGGTGCCGACGCCGTGCTCAACGAGCCGGCCGACGTGGCCTCGGCCGTACTGTTCGCGTTGCGCCAGCCGCCCGGATGCGCGATCCGGGAGATGGTGGTCTGCGCCGACCGGGAATCGTCCTACCCGTGATCCTGGTGCTGCGTGCGCTCGGGGTGGGCGACCTGGCGACTGCGGTCCCGGCGCTGCGCGGGTTGCGCGCCGCGTTCCCCGGGCACACCCTGTCGGTCGCCGCGCCGGACTGGTTGACCCCGCTGGCGGAACTGATCGGTGACGTCGACAACGTCATTCCCACCAACGGGCTGGACCCGGTCGACTGGGCCGGGCCGGCACCGTACTGGGCGGTCAACCTGCACGGGCGGGGGCCGCAGTCGCACCGGCTGCTCGGCTCCGCCGACCCGGAACGACTCTGCGCCTTCCACTGCCCAGAGGCCGGGCACCTCGACGGTCCACAGTGGCGCCAGGACGAGCACGAGGTGCGTCGCTGGTGCCGCCTGCTGAGCTGGTACGGCGTCCGGGCCGACCCGGACGACCTAGACCTGCGCCGCCCGGCGCCCCGTCGGGTGCCGGTCGGGGTGACCGTGCTGCATCCGGGCGGCAAGGGCACCGCGCGCCGCTGGTCCCCGGGCCGGTTCGCCTCGCTGGCCCGGGAACTGGCCCGGGGAGGGCACCGGGTGGTGGTGACGGGCTCGCCGGACGAACGGGACCTGGCGGAGCGGATCGTGGCCGGAGCCGGCCTGCCGAACACGGCGGTGCTCGCGGGTCGACTCGACCTCGTGGAGTTGGCCGCCATGGTCGCGCACGCCCGCCTGGTGGTCAGTACGGACACCGGGATCGCCCATCTCGCGACCGCCTACCGGGTCCCCTCCGTCGTTCTGTTCGGACCGATCCGACCGGAGCTGTGGGGACCGCCACCGGACCGCCCGTGGCACCGGGCGCTGCGCGCCACCGTGACCGGACCGCCGTCGGTCGCTGCCGATACCGACTGGGCCCGGGTGCATCCCGCGTTGGCGGCGATCGAGGTGGACGAGGTGTTGACGGTGGCGGGCGAGGTGGAGCGGGCGGGACGGGGCTGCGGTGCGGCTGCGACGTAGTGACCTGGCGGCCCCGGGGTACGGGCGGCGTCGGCACGGTCGCGGCGTGGTCTTCCTGGACACCGAAGGCCGGCCGATCCGGGACCGGGACGAGCTGACCCGGCTCCGTGACCTGGTGATCCCACCGGCCTGGAAGGACGTCTGGATCTGTCCGCATCCGGCGGGGCACATCCAGGCGATCGGCACCGACGCGGCCGGGCGGCGGCAGTACCTCTACCACCCGACCTGGCGGCTCCGGCGGGATCAGGCAAAGTTCGACCACGTACTGGAGGTGGCCACCCGGCTGCCGATTCTGCGCGAGCGGATCGGTGCCGACCTGGCTGGGCGGGGCCTGGGCCGGCCCCGGGTGCTGGCGACCGTGGCCAGCCTGCTGGACATGGGGACGTTCCGGATCGGCAGCGACCAGTACGCGGCCGGCGACGACCCGACGTTCGGGGTGGCCACGCTGCGACCCGAGCACACCAGGACCCGTCAGGGCGCGGTGGTGTTCGAGTTCCCGGCCAAGGGTGGCATCGCGCAGGTGCGGCGGATCGACGACGCCCAGGTGTGCCGGGTGCTGCGTGACCTGCGTCGACGTCGGCGCACCGCGCAGCGGTTGTTCGGCTACTGGGACGGCCGGTGCTGGCGGGACGTCCGGAGCGACGAGGTCAACGACTACCTGCGGAGCGCGAGCGGGGGCGAGATGACGGCCAAGGACTTCCGTACCTGGCACGCCACCGTACTGGCCGCCACCTGGTTGGCGAGCAGCGGCCCACAACGTTCGGTCAGCGGGCGGCGACGTACGGTGGCGGCGGCGATGCGCGAGGTGGCCGGGCTGCTGGGCAACACCCCGACCGTGGCCCGGGCCTCCTACGTACATCCGAGGATCGTCGATCTCTACCACGACGGCGTGGTTCTCGACGCCGCCCCGGACCCGGATCGGCGGAACGCCGAGGCCGCCGTGCTCGAACTGCTGCGAACGAATCGGTGACCCGAACGGGACCGGCAGACCGATGCGGGTGAACCGGGTCGCGGCGTGGATCACGACGCGGCCCGGCCCGTCCGCCGGCTGCTGGTTCAGTCGTTGAGTACGTGGGCCAGTTCGTCGCGGAACCGGCGCTCGGACTCGGTCACGTCGTCGCCGCCCAGGCCCAGCAGACCGCCGGTCGACGCCGCGCTCACCACGTGCTCGGCGATCGAGAGCAGCCAGTGCCGGTACGCCCCGGCCTCGCCCTCGGAAACCCTGTTGGTGAGCAGTGTCGACGCCTTCGCGGCCCGGTCGAGCACGTCGGCGATCAGCGTCCGCGGGTCGGCCGGCTCGATCACCGGCAGTTCCTCGCCCGCCTCCGGATCACCGACCCTGCCGATCAGTTCACCGGCGACGGCGGCGACCAGCGGGCTGGCCGACTCGCGGCCGGCGGCGATCGACTCCAGCCCGGCGGCGTTCTCGTTCCTGGTCCGGCGGCTGCCGTCCGACTCCGCGGCACTGGCCGCGGTCAGCACCGACTGCGGCAAACCGACGAGCAGACCCCACTCGTCGTCGGAAAAACCGAATTCGGTCGCGTACAGCGGTTGCTCGGTCACGAGCAACCTCCCTTCACAGATGGCAAACCATCACATCCCACGGCACGCCGTGCCGTACCGCAAACCGAATCGCCGGAGGCGATCCGGACAACCTCGGCGGACGACGTACGTCCGCACACCGTAGATCAGTCGGTCGTCGGAACGAGCAGGCCCTGCTCGCTGACCACCGGCACGGAGAGGGTCTTGTACCCCACCTCGTCGAAGAGCACCGTCATCTTGTCCGCCTCGTAGCCGAGCACGAGTCCCGAGCCCCACTCCTGGTGCCGCACCGAGCTGTGCACCGGGAACGGTGTGTCGTCCGGGTCGCGCCCGGCGTCGCCCGTCGTGCCGTCGCCCGGAACACCGTCGCCGGCATGGCAGTTGTCGCAGTGCCCGCACGGCCGGGACATCTGCTCACCGAAGTACGCGAGCAGGGTCTGTCCCCGGCAACTCCGGGTCTCCGCGAAGGCGCGCATCATGTCGGTCCGGGACCGCTGTACAGTCTGCTGCCGTTCCGCCTCGGCCACCGCCGCCGTGGCCGCGTCGACCGGTTCCGGGGCGTACGGCGGGCTGCCCAGCCGGTGGTTGGGCAGTGTGGTCGCCGCGCCGACCTGTTCCAGGAGCGCGACGAGTTGCCCGAGCTTGCGGGCACCGAGGCCGGTGCGTTCGCGCAGCGCGGTCCTGGTGAGCGGGCCGCTGCGGAGCAGGGCGGCGAGGTCGCGCAGCTCGTCGGGGTCCGGTGCGCCGCCGGTGAAGTAGCGGCGGAGGCCGACGTCCTCGGCCCGCCACAGCAGCAGTGCCCGGGCCTGCTCGCCGTCCCGACCGGCCCGGCCGATCTCCTGGAGGTAGCTGTCCGGCGCGTCGGGCAGCGCCAGATGTACCACCCAGCGGATGTTCGGCTTGTCGATGCCCATCCCGAAGGCCGAGGTGGCGACCATCACCGGCACCTGGTCGGCCATGAACCTCTCGTGCCGTTCCTCGCGGGCGCCGGCCGGCATGCCGCCGTGGTAGAACTCCGCCTCGAAGCCGGCGGAGGTGAGCCGGTCGGCGAGCTCCTCGGCGGCCCGCCGGGTCGGCACGTAGATGATCCCGGGGCGCCCGTCGGCGCGGAGCAGTGCGACCAGTCGTCGCCACCGGTAGTCCTCGGTGGCGCAGTTCGCCACCTCCAGGAACAGGTTGGCGCGGTCCAGCCCCGACACGACGACCCGGGGCTTGTGCAGTCCGAGCCGGGCGATGATGTCGTCGCGGACCGGTGGCGAGGCGGTGGCGGTCAGCGCGACCACCGGTGGCCGACCCAGCGCTCGGATCAGATGTCCGAGCGCCAGGTAGTCGGGGCGGAAGTCGTGCCCCCAGGCGGAGATGCAGTGTGCCTCGTCGACCGCGACCAGGGCCGGGCGGAGCGCGCGTACCTCGGTGAGCCGGTCCGGGTTGCTGAGCTGCTCCGGGGTGGTGAACAGGAACCGTGCCCGACCCTGCCGGATGTCCTCCAGCGCGGCGGCCTGCTGGCTGGGGGTCTCGGCCGAACTGATCCGGACGGCACGCAGTTCCGGCCGGTCGCGGTCGTTGAGCGCGGCTATCTGGTCCTGTTGCAGGGCCAGCAGTGGGGAGATCACCACCGTCGGTCCGGGCAGCAGTGTCGCCGGCACCTGGTAGACGGCGGACTTTCCGGCTCCGGTCGGCAGCACCACGAGGGCGTCCCGGCGCTTCATCACCGCCCGCATCGCGGTGAGCTGGTCGGGACGCAACGAGCGCCAGCCGAACCGGTGCCGGGCGGCGCGGCGGAGTCGGGTGGCGTGCAGAGGTGGCAGCTTCATCGGAGGCCGGAGGTACCCCCGGTCCGGGAGGCCGAAACCGTGGTGCGGAGCCAGGCGTCCTCCGAGGCGTAGTCGAACCACGTGGTGGCCAGCATGTCGTCGACGCCGGGCGGCATCCACGCGGGATGCTGGGAGACCGCGTCGAGCAGCCAGTCGACCACGTCGCTGGCCGTGGTGGCGTAGTCACCGACCGGCCGGTATCCCAACGCCCGCGCAGCGCTGGTGTCCAGAACGGCCGGGGCACGGCAGCGCCAGGGGTGGTTACCGAGCTGCGGTGGGGCGTCGTCGTCGAGGAGGATCTCGTGCCAGGTGTGACCGGTCAGCGCGGCGATCACGCGGGAGATCGTCAAGGCGTCCGGGACATCCGGGTCGGCGGCGTTGAGGATCCGGCGGCCCGGCCGTTCGGCCGCGACCTCGACGAGCGCCGCGATGTTGACCGCTGCCGACGGATGGTCCGCGCCCCTGCCCCGGCCGGCAAGCAGAAGCGTCGGCCGGCGATCCAGGGCTCGCTTCACGAAGTACCACTCCCGGGGCGGCGCCGCCCCTTGACCGTGAACCTTCGACGGACGCAGCACCGTCACCGGCAGACCGCTGTCAAGCAGGACCTGCTCGGCGGCGACCTTGTTCGCGCCGTATCCCTGCGGTGAGTTGTACGGCATGTCGCCCGGCTTCATGGTGGGTTGCTGCTCCGTCACCGGTTCGGTGAACCGGGGCGCGGAAGCCGAATTGACGTGGTTGCCCTCATCGTCGACATACACCGCCCGGCTGGAGATCATCGCTGCGGATCCACTGTTCCGTATCAGCGGGAGCACCAGCCGCGCCTGGGCAGCCGTGTAGCAGACACAGTCGACGAGGAGATCACACCCGTCTCCGCCGACTGCCGCCAGCCCGGCTGGATCATCGCGATCGAGCAGCGCGAGCCGCGCCCCGGCGGCCGCCAGATCGGCCGGGACCCGACCCGGATCTCGGCCGGTGACGGTGACCCGCCAACCGCTCGAGAGCAACCGACGCGCCACGGCGCGGCCGACCAGACCGGTACCGCCGATGACCAGAGCAGACCGCACCTGCGAACCTCCTACCGCCGCACCACCTACCGCCCGCGACCGAACATCGACCGGAGTGCCGCGATCAGCAGTACGGTGCCGAGGACCGCCCCGACGAGCCGGACGGCCGGAATGTCGAACCAGCTCGTGTCCTCGGCGGCGAGGAGGCGGTACGGCAACTCGGCGAGCTGTTGTCGGGCTCCGGAGGTACTGGGCTCCATCTCTGCACTCTCGCACGTCGGACCGTGTTCCGGTTAATAGGAAGGTTTATTGACTATTTGCTGGGCTGGTGTGACCATGGCAGCACCCGCCGCGACCGGGGCGGTGGCTGTCCACTGTAGATTCGGGGGAACCGGCGGGATGAGCGGAACGACGGACAACCTGTCCAGCCTGGCGGCGGCGGTACTGCAGCCGGGCTTCGTGGGAACCACCCGACCACCGGACTGGGTGTGCCGGTGGCTCGGTGAGGGCCTCGGCGGGGTGGTGCTGTTCGCCCGCAACGTGGTGGATGCCGAACAGGTCACCGCGCTCACCGCTATGATGCGGACGGAGAAGCCGGACGTACTGGTGGCGATCGACGAGGAGGCCGGCGACGTCACCCGGATCGAGTCCGGGCGCGGCAGTTCCCGGCCCGGCAACCTGGCGCTCGGTGCGATCGACGATCCCGAGCTGACCGAGGCGGTCGCCCGGGACCTCGGGGCCGAACTCGCCGCCGCCGGAATCACCCTGAACTACGCACCCGACGCCGACGTCAACGCCAACCCCGACAACCCGGTCATCGGCGTACGGTCCTTCGGGGCCGACCCGGCACTGGTCGCCCGGCACACCGGCGCCTGGGTACGGGGTCTGCAGTCCGCCGGGGTCGCCGCCTGCGCCAAGCACTTTCCGGGACACGGCGACACCAGCGTCGACTCGCACCTCGACGTACCCCGGATCGGGGTCTCCCGGGCCCGGCTCGACGGCTGTGAGCTGCCGCCGTTCCGGGCCGCGATCGACGCCGGCGTGCAGGCGGTGATGACCGGCCACCTGCTGGTCCCGGCGATCGACGAGGAGTGGCCGGCGACCCTGAGCCGACGGGTGCTGACCGATCTGCTCCGCGACGAGTTGGGCTTCCAGGGAGTCGTGGTCACCGACGCCATCGAGATGCGGGCGGTCGCCCACCGGTACGGCTTCGAGGGGGCAACCGTGCGGGCGCTGGTCGCCGGTGCCGACGCGATCTGTGTCGGCGGCGAGCACGCCGCCGAGGTGGACGCCCTGCGGCTGCGGGACGCGATCGTCGAGGCGGTGACCACCGGCGTGCTGCCGGAGGAACGGCTGGTCGAGGCCGCCAAGCGGGTCGGCCTGCTGGCCGAGTGGAGCGCCGCGGCCCGCGCGGAGCTGCCGGCCTGGGCCGGTTCCGGTCCGGAGGGTTCCGCGCTCGGCCTGGCCGCCGCCCGCCGGGCTGTCCGGCTGACCGCCGCCACGGGGGCGACCGGCCTGCCGCTGACCGGCCCCGCGCACGTGCTGGAGTTCGAGCCGCCGCGCAACATCGCGATCGGTGCCGAGACTCCGTGGGGGGTGGGTGCGCCGCTCGCCGCGCTGCTGCCCGGTACCACCACCGTGCGGTTGGCCGCCGACGATCTCGACGAGAGCGGTGAGGTGCCGGCCGACGCGTTGCGGATGGCGGACGGGCGACCGCTGGTACTGGTCGTACGGGATCTGCACCGGCACGGCTGGATGACCGCCGCGGTACGCCGGATCCTGGCCGACCGTCCGGAGGCCATCGTGGTGGAACTCGGCGTACCGTCGACCGTCGCAGGTCGGGTCCACCTGACGACGTACGGCGCGTCCCGGGCCGCGGGGCGGGCGGTGGCGGAAGTGCTCGCCGGATCGTCCTGATCGGACGCTCGCCGTACGATCAGTACCACTGGGGTAACCATGGGTGCCCCCACGTGTACGCCGAGTCGCGGTATCGTTCGTCCGGTGACCCCTCGCTGGCAGCGGGCCGCCCTCAAGCCGTCCTGGATCCGGTGGCTACCCTGCGCCTTCGTCTACCTCACCGTCGTACCCGGGCGGTCCCGGTTCCGCCGCTCGGCCTGGTCCAGTGTGGTGCCCTGGGACAGTTCGGCATGGTGCGATCCCGGCAGTGTCGACGAGTGGGTGGCCCGCGCCCGGCGGCGTCGCGCCGGACATGACGCCGACGACGCCGAACTGCACGCACGCCAGCACTACGCCTGGATGGTCCGGGTACGGGCGGCCCGGATCGAACTCTTCGCCGAGATGTGTCGGCGACGTGGGCTGCCCGTCCCGCACACCGTCGGTGAGCTGCTGCTCTGCCTGGCCGGGTTCGGACTGTTCGACATCGCCGAGGACCGTCCCGCCGAGAACGGTGACGACGATCCGTGGGTGCTGCCCCGGCTGGACCGCGACCCGCTGGACGTGCTGCCACTCTCGCCGGAGGAACAGGAGTTGGAGGCCCGGGCGCAGCGGGACGACCAGGCCGTCCTGGTGGCCATCGAGGTCCGCCGGCTTGCCCTGCGGACCCGTCGGCGTTGGCGCCGCCGGGTGGTCAGCACCAGTCTGGCCAGCCTGGCCGGCAACGCCGGAGTGACCGTCGAGCAGGCCCGACGGTCACTCGCCGATCTGGCCGAGATCGCGGACCTGCGGGTGGACGTCGACGGGGGCGACGATTCCCTGCGCCTCACCGTCCCGTGGCCGGACTTCCGGCTCCGGTTCCCGTTCACCGAGCTACCCGCTCCGGAGCACGCGGTCTGACCGCCCAGGGAGCACGCGGTCATGACCCGCGCGAGGGCCACCAGGCGCCACGCGGTCATGACCCGCGCAGGGCCACCGGGCGGCACGCGGTCATGACCCGTCCGGGAGCCAGGTGTCCGATCCGGGCCCGGGCGTCAGGGCACCAGGCGCAGGATCCGGTCGTCGCCGTCGTCCGGTGAGCCACGGCCGTCGCGGTTGGAGGTGAGCACCCAGAGCGATCCGTCCGGGGCGACGGCGACGTGCCGCAACCGGCCGTACTCGTCGGTCAGCAGCGCCTCCGGGTCCTGCCCGCCGGTGCCGATCCGGTAGAGCCGCTGGCCGCGCAGGCAGGCCATCCACACCCGGTCGCCGACCACGGCGATACCGCTGGGCGACGCCTCGTCGGTGCCCCAGGTCGCGATCGGCGCGACGAACCGGGAGTCCTCGGAGTCGCCCTCGACCTCCGGCCAGCCGTAGTTGCCGCCGGCCGAGATCCGGTTGAGTTCGTCGTAGTGGTTCTGCCCGAACTCGGACGCGTACATCGTGCCGGCGGCGTCCCAGCCCAGGCCCTGCACGTTGCGGTGGCCGTAGCTGTAGACCAGCGAGCCGAACGGGTTTCCGGGCGCCGGCTGGCCGTCCCGGGTCATCCGGAGGATCTTGCCGGCCAGGCTGTCCCGGTCCTGCGACGCGTCGCGCTGCCCGGCGTCGCCGGTGCCCGCGTAGAGCATCCCGTCGGGTCCGAAGGCCAGCCGGCCACCGTTGTGCGTCCGGCTGCCCCGGGGAATGCCGGTCAGCAGCGGCTCGGGGCGTTCACCCAGGCGGAGCCGGGCGATCTGGTTGTCCTGGGCGGCGGTGTAGTAGACGTAGATCCAGCGGTCCTGGGCGTAGTCGGGGGAGACGGCGATGCCGAGCAGCCCGCCCTCGCCCGCCGGAGCCGCCTCGTCGATCCGGGCCACCTCGCGGGCGGTCGTGCCGGAGACCTGCAGGATCCGCTTGGTGTCCCGCTCGGTCACCAGCGCCGACCCGTCGGGCAGGAAGGCCAGCCCCCAGGGCGCGGCCAGGTCGCTGACCACGGTCTCCACCGCGCCGGCCCGGGCCCGGGGCGCGTCCGAGACCGACGGGTCGGCGAACCAGCCCCGCCACAGCCCGACTCCGACTCCGGCGGCGGCCAGCGCCGCCACCACGACCACCACGGTGACCAATCGACCCGTTCGCCCCGTCGTGCGCACTTCCGGCTCCGCCACGGGTACGAAGGTAGCCGTTCGGTCCGTCGCCCGATACCGGAGTTGCCGGTGCGGTGCGTCAGGCGTCGGTGACCACCGAGGCGTACTCGGGGTGCCGTTCGATGAAGTGGAGCAGGAAGGGGCAGGTCACCCGCACTCGGTCACCCCGCTCACGGAGCTGGTCGAGGGCGCCCCGAGCCAGCGCGCTGCCCACGCCCTGCCCCTCGAACCGGGCGTCGACCTCGGTGTGTACGAGCACGATGGTTCCGGACTCGATCTGGTAGGCGATGTGGCCGGCCAGGCTGTCGTCGGCGAGGATCTCGAAGCGGCGGCGGGCGGGATTGTCTTCGACCAGGAGGTTCACCGGAGCAATTCTCCACCCGTCAGCCCGGCTGCGTCCGGGACCACGCCGCTGATCGTCCGGTCGAGTTCGGTCAGCAGCCGGTCGACGTCCGATTCGGTGTTGTAGTGGTAGATGCTGGCCCGGACCGCCCCGCCGCTGTCCCGCAGGCCCATCGCGGTGAAGTACTCGTACGCGTAGTAGTCGCCGGCCGAGACGCAGACGCCCCGCTCACCCAGGGCCGAGGCGGTCTGCGCGGGCGACTGGCCGGCGAGCCGGAAGGAGACCGTCGGGCACCGGCGCCGGGCCGCGCCGTAGATGGTCACCCCGGGCAGCCCGGTCAGGCCGGTCAGCAGCCGGTCGAAGAGACGTTCCTCGTGCGCGTACGCGGCGGCCATGCCGGCGAGCACCCGGTCGCGGCGGCTGCCGGTCGCGGCCGGATCCAGGTCGGCGAGGTGGTCGACGGCGGCGCGGACCCCGGCCAGCAGCGGAAAGCTCGGCGTGCCCGCCTCGAACCGTTCCGGAACCCCGTCCGGCGACGGCAGGAGCTTGGCGGGGTGCAGCCCCTCCCACCGGCCCGGGTCGGCGATCACGGCGGCCAGATGCGGACCGGACCACTTGTAGGCGCTGGTCACGTAGAAGTCGGCGCCGAGCGTGGGCAGGTCGGTGGGGCCGTGCGGGGTGGCGTGCACCCCGTCGACGTACACGAGTGCGCCGGCCGCGTGCGCGACGGCGGCGATCTCGGCGACCTCCGGCACCGTGCCGATGGCGTTGCTGCCGGCGGTGAGGGCGACGAGCCGGGTACGCGGGCCGACCAGTTGGGCGTACTGCGCGGCCGGTAGCTCTCCGCTCTCCGGCTCGAACGCGGCCCAGCGCACCACGGCGCCGGTGGCCTCGGCCGCCTGCACCCACGGCCGGACGTTGGCGTCGTGGTCGAGTCGGGAGAGCACCACCTCGTCGCCCGGCCGCCAGCTCCGGCTCAGGGTCCGGGCCACGGTGTAGGTGAGGGCGGTGGCGCTCGGCCCGAAGACCACGCCGTCCGGGGTCCCCCCGACCAGGTCGGCGACCGCCTGGCGGGCCGCCGCGACGAGTTCCCCGGAGCGCCGGCCGGGGACGTGCGCGCTGCTCAGATTGGCCACCGCGGTACGCATGGTGGTCGCCACCGCCTCGACGACCCCGGCGGCCACCTGCGTGCCGGCGGCCCCGTCGAAGTGGGCGTACCCCTCGGCGAGGGCGGGATAGGCGGCCCGGACCCGGGCGATGTCGAACGGCATGCCGGGCACCATATCGGCGGCGCCGGGAACTCGGGAAGATCAGTTGCCTGGATCACCCCCGGTACCCTTGGACAGGTGACGAATCCCCCGTACCGCCACCTGACCCCCGTCCGTCGCGCCGCCGGCCTCTTCGCCGGCCTGGCCCTCGGTGCGGCCGTCCTGGCCGGCTGCAGTTCCGAGGGCGCCACTACCGACTGCGGGCTGGACGCCTGCACGGTGACCTTCAACCGTGGCGTCGACGCCAAGACGAGCATCCTGGGCGTGGAGGCCAAACTGATCGGAGTCGACGGCGACAAGGCGACCATCGAGGTGGGCGGCGAGCAGTTGACGCTCACCGTCGGCCAGCAGGCGACCGAGGTGGGCGGCCTGTACGCCACGGTCCAGAGCGCGGACGACAAGCAGGTGGTGGTCCGGATCGGCCGTAACGCCGGATAGCCGGCGGCCGGACCCAGGGGGCGGTGGTGGCGATCGGCCGGCGCCGCCCCGCTCCGGTCCACCGGCGGCGGGCCCGGAAGTTTGGAAATCATGTCGATCGGTCATTGACAGGGTCATGTCAGCGACTCATACCGCCGGAGCCAGCGCAGCCCGCGCCGCCAACAGCAAATCCCTCGAACTCCTGGCCCGGGCCGGGTTTGTCGGTTATGGGCTCGTCCACCTTCTCTTCGCCTGGCTGGCGTTGCAGATCGCGTTCGGCCGGCCGGCCGACGACGGTGACCAGTCCGGCGCGTTGCGGACCCTCGCCGCCCAACCACTGGGCACCTTCCTGGTCGGCGCGATCGGTGTCGGCCTGCTCGCGATGGCGATCTGGCAGGCCTTCGAGGCCGCGATCGGGCATCAGGAGTACCGCGGTCGGGAGCGGGTGTTCGAACGCCTCACCTCGGCCGGCCGCACCCTCGTCTACTTCTACTTCGCCTGGACCGCGTACCAGGTGGTCCAGCAGGCCAAGTCGTCCAGTGCGGACAAGCAGCAGGCGCTGACGGAGCAGATGATGGGCTCCTCCGGGGGCCGGGTGCTGGTCGGGCTGGCCGGACTGGCCCTGGCCGCGCTCGGTGTCGGGCTGATCTGGTACGGCGCCGTCAAGCGGTTCGAGCGGCACCTGCGGACCGGCGAGATGGATCACCGGATGCGGACCGTCTCCCGCCGACTCGGCGTCGCCGGCTACATCGCCAAGGGCGTCGCGTACGGCATCGCCGGGCTGCTGGTGCTGACCGCCGCGATCAACTACGACCCGGACCAGTCCCGGGGGCTGGACGGCGCGCTGCACACGCTGCGGGAGCAGTCGTACGGCGGGATCCTGCTCACCCTGGTGGCGCTCGGGATCGGCGCGTTCGGCGTGTTCTGCTTCGTCCAGGCGAGGTACCGGAAGGTCTAGTATCGACAGATTGGGCTATCTGGGGCACTCTGCACTCTTTACTCAAACCCCCATATTGATTCACGCCCTGCCGGGCTCGCTCGGGACCATCCCGTGGCGACGCCCGGCTTCGGCATGAGAGGAAGAACATTGGTGGACAGCTATCTGTGGACCATCATCGTCGCGGTGGGCGCGGCGGCGGTCGCGCTGCTCGTGGTGGAGACGGTGCACCGGATCGTGCGCCGGCTCGGCCGGCGGTCCATCCTGCTCAGCGAGCTGTCCGAACACTCGCACCGCCCGTTCCAGGTGGCCGCGACCGTACTGGCCGTGCAGTTCGGGGTCCGGTTCAGCACCGAGTACGGCATCGGCACCGCCTGGCGGCAGACCCTGCTGCACCTTCTCGTCCTCGCCGTCATCGCGACGACCGCCTGGCTGGTCGCGTCCCTGCTGGTGGTCAGCGAGGACACCGCGCTGGCCCGGTTCCGGGTCGACGTGCCGGACAACCGGCAGGCCCGACGGATCAAGACCCAGATCGTCATGCTGCGCCGGGTCACCATCGCCGTCATCGTTGTGCTGGCCGGCGGCGTGATGCTGATGACCTTCCCCAGCGTCCGGGGCGTCGGCGCCAGCGTGCTCGCCTCGGCCGGAGTGATCGGCGTGGTCGCCGCACTGGCCGCGCAGAGCGTGCTCGGCAACGTCTTCGCCGGTCTGCAACTGGCGTTCAGCGACGCGGTCCGGCTCGACGACGTGGTGGTGGTCGAGGGGGAGTGGGGGCGGATCGAGGAACTGACCCTCAGCTACGTGGTGGTGCAGATCTGGGACGACCGTCGGCTGATCCTGCCCACCTCGTACTTCACCACGAAGCCGTTCCAGAACTGGACCCGTACCCAGGCCGCCGTCCTGGGGACCGCCGAGTTCGAGGTGGACTGGTCGGTGCCCGTGCAGGCGATGCGGGAGGAACTGCGCCGGCTGGTGGAGGGCACCGAGTTGTGGGACGGGCGGACCTGCGTACTACAGGTCACCGATGCCGTGGGTGGCATGGTCCGGCTGCGGGCGCTGGTCAGTGCCGCCGACGCGCCGAAGCTGTGGGACCTGCGCTGCCAGGTACGCGAGCATCTGGTCGGCTGGCTGCGCGACCAGCGGCCCACCGCGCTGCCCCGGCTGCGTGCCGAGATCGGCGACGCGTCCGGCACCCTGCCCTGGCAGTCGGTCGAGCACCCGGGGCCGGTAGCCGGTCGGCCGGTGCGCCCGTCCGCCGATCCCCGGTCCGGGGCGCACGAGCCGCCCGACGATGCCCGGCTGTTCGGCGGCGGCGACGACGGCGAGGCCCGCAGCCACGACTTCGTCGGCCCGGACGAACCGGTCGACGCCCCGCCGCGCTGAGCCCGCCCGCCACGGCGGTGATGGCGCCGCCGGCGGCCCGCATCGAAGCCGCCCCGCCCGCTTGACCTGCCGGATCGGCCGCCATCGGAGCGGCCGGTGGCGGACACTAACGACAACGGAGCCCGGCGGTGCGCCCGCCGTGCCGTTCGCCCGGGTGGGCCCGTGCCCGGGGCGCCGGGGCCGTCGTGCGGTGGTCGAGGCGCCGTGGGCGGGTCGGGTCCGACGAACAGGATTGAACGGCGGGCGACGGGGGCATACAGCCCAGGGAACCGGGAAGGAGGACACCATGGCCGATGTCGTACGTGATTCCGCTCGACCGGTTACGGAGCAGTCCACCGCGGAGCTGGTACAGCGCGCGACCGAACAGCTCTCGCGACTGGTACGCGACGAGCTGGCGCTCGCCCGGATCGAGCTCGCCGAGAAGGGCCGGCACGCCGGTATCGGGGTCGGACTCTTCGGTGGCGGCGGTGCGATGGCGCTCTGCGGACTCGGCGTGCTGGTGGCCGCCGGCGTGCTGGCGCTCGCCCTGGTGATTCCGGCCTGGGCGGCGGCGCTGGTGGTGGCCGGGGCGCTCTTCCTGATGGCCGGGGTGCTCGCACTGATCGGCCGTCGGCAGGTACGCCGGGCGGTGCCGCCGATGCCCAGCGCCATGGCCGACAGCGTGCGCGCCGACGTGCGTACGGTGGCCTCGGCGGTTCGGGACAGGGGACAGGCATGACCCGCAGCAACGGATCGGGCAACCCGGAGGCACTGCGGGCGGAGATCCGACAGACCCGGGCCGAACTCGGCGAGACGGTGCAGGCGTTGGCCGCCAAGGCGGACGTGAAGGCCCGGATCAAGGGATCGGCCGTGCAGACCCGGGACCGGGTACGCGAGCGGGCCGGGCAGACCACCGCGACCGTCCGGTCCTCCGTACACGACGCCGGGTCGGTAGCGTTACGGCATCCGGTGCCGTGGGTCGTGATCGCCGCCGGGGCACTTGCTCTGGCGGTCGTGGTACTGGTGGCGCGAGGGAGGCGTGGGTGAGCAGGGCAGTTAGCAAGATTGCCTACCGTCCGGTGGGCATCCTGTTGGGCATGGCCGCCGGTGTGGCGGCCGGTGCCGTGTTCCGACAGGTCTGGAAGCTCACCGCCGGGGACGGCGAGGCGCCCGACGCGATCGACGAGGACCGGGGCTGGGGCGAGATTCTGGCCGCCGCCGCGTTGCAGGGTGCCATTTTCGCGGTGGTCCGGGCCGCGGTGGACCGGGGCGGCGCGATCGGTGTCCGTCGATTCACCGGTCGCTGGCCCGACTGACCGGCGCGACCTCCGGCCGATCCGGGGTCCGGCGGGTACGACCAGCGGGATGAGCGCCGGCCGGCGACCGGTCGTGAGTACGCTTCGGGTATGCGTCGACCCTTCGCACTCGCCGGTGCCCTGAGCCTGCTGTTGGCCGTATCCGTTGGCTGCACCGATCGGGGCGCCGACGATGACCCGGCCGGCGGCGCCGGAGACTCCGCACCGCTGCCGGTCGCGGCCGAACTGCTCCGTTCGGCCGCGACCGAACTGGCCACCGTGAAGACCGCCCGGTTCGCCATCACCACCGAAGGCGCGGCCGAATCCCTCGGGATCAGTGCCGCCGAGGGGGTGATCACCGCGACCGGCGAGGCCCAGGGGAGCGCCCGGATCGAGCAGAGTGGCCTACCGCTCGAACTCCAGTTCGTGGTCAAGGGCGACACGCTGCACGTCAACGGACTCACCGGCGGCTGGCAGAAGCTGCCGCTCTCGACCGCGGCGGCGATCTACGACCCGACCGCGCTGCTCTCGCCGGACCGTGGGGTCGCCAACCTGGTCAGCAAGTCCAGTGGCACCACCGAGGCCCGGGAGACCGTCGACGGTGTGCAGGCGTACCGGATCAAGGGAACGCTGCCCGGTTCGGCGCTCGGCACCCTCGTGCCGGGCGTCAGCGAGGACGTCACCGGCACCCTGTGGATCGGCGCGGACCGGCCGCTGCTGCACCGGGCCCAGTTCCCGGTGCCGGGTCAGACCGGCACCGTGACGGTCACCTTCTCCGAGTACGACGTCCCGGTCACCATCCGTGTCCCCTGACTCCGCCACGCCTGGCGGAGTACCGGCGGTGTCACCGGACGGCGGGATGTCGTCCGGCGAGGCTCCGGCCGCTCGCGCGTCGACGGCGGGCCGGACCGGTAGCCGGGTCGCGATCGGGGTCGGCGGCGCGGCGGTACTGCTCGCCGCGCTGGACGCGTACGTGGTGGTGACCCTGCTGGTGGAGATACTCGGCGACCTGCGGGTGCCGGTGAACCGGCTCGAACGGGCCACTCCGGTGGTGACCGGCTACCTGCTGGGATACGTCGCCGGGATGCCGCTGCTGGCCCGACTGTCCGATAGGTACGGTCGACGGATCGTCATCGAGTGCTGCCTGGCCGGATTCGCCGCCGGTTCGGTGCTGGCCGCGGTCGCCGACACCCTGCCGCTACTCGTCGCCGGCCGGGCGTTGCAGGGCCTTGCCGGTGGCGCCCTGCTGCCGGTGACGATGGCCCTGGTCTCCGATCTCGGCACGGCTCGGCGCCGCGCGTTGTCGCTGGGGCTGGTCGGCGCGGCACAGGAACTGGGCAGCGTGCTCGGTCCGCTCTACGGTGCCGGAGTCGCCGCCCTGGTCGGTTGGCGCGGGGTGTTCTGGGTGAACCTTCCGCTCGCGCTCGCGGCGGCCGTGGTGGTCCGGCTGACCCTGCCCGGTGCGGGCGAGCGGACGGGGGCCGTACGGCAACGCGTCGACGTCGTCGGCGGGATACTGCTGGCGGTCGCCCTCGGGCTGCTCGTGGTCGGCCTCTACAACCCCGATCCGGCGCGGTCTCTGCTACCGCCGTGGGGCCCGGCCAGCATCGTGGGCGGGGTCGTGGTGTTCGCCGCCTTCCTGTTGTGGCAGGCCCGGTCCCGGACCCGGCTGCTGGATCCGACCGGGGTGCGGATGCGGCCCTTCCTGGTCGCGCTCGGCGTCAGCGGACTGGCCGGCGCGGCGCTGATGGTGACGCTGGTGGACGTGCAGCTCTTCGCCCAGACGGTGCTCGGCCGGGACGCGGTGGGCGGCGCGCTGTTGCTCACTCGGTTCCTGGTGGCGCTGCCGGTCGGTGCGGTCGTCGGTGGGCTGCTCGCCCGTCGTCTCGGCGAACGCGGGGTGACGGTCGGTGGTCTGGCGTTGGCGGTGCTCGGCTACCTGCTGATCGCGGACTGGCCGGCGGATCCGCTGTCGGCCCGGTACGCGATCGGCCCGGTCGGCCTGTCCCGGCTCGATGTCGACCTGGTGCTGGCCGGTTTCGGTCTGGGGCTGGTCATCGCACCGCTGAGTGCCGCGGTGCTGCGCGCGGTTCCGGCGGTGCAGCACGGCGTCGCGTCGGCCGCTCTGGTGGTGGCCCGGATGATGGGGATGCTGCTCGGTGTGGCCGGGTTGACGGCGTGGGGCCTGTACCGGTTCCAGCGGCTCACCGCCGATCTGGTGACCCCGTTGCCGTTCGGTGTGGACCGGGCCGAATACCAGCGCAGGGTTGCCGAGTACGCCGAAGCCGTACGCACGGCGTTGCGGGTCGAGTACGCGGAGATATTCACCGGTGCCGCCCTGTTCTGCCTGCTGGGCGCGGTGTTGGCGGTGGCACTCGGCGGCCGCGCGGCCGCCGGTGACACATCGGGAAACCCGTCTGTCTGATCCGTTTTTGCCCGGTTGGCGGTGCTGTGACCGCACCGATTCGTCGATGCGTCGGACCCGGTTTCCGGGCTCCTCAGGTCACATGTCGGAGAATTTCGTCGGGTAGGCTATGCGAAGTTTTTGCGTACGTGGTTTGCTGTTCCACGCTGTTGAGAGATGGCGTGGGTCGAGGGGAAGTCCTCCTTCGTGGGGGCCACTCAAGGCGCCGCTGCTCGAAAACGGCCAACCGGCCGCACGGCGTGCTCGGCCGCCAGTTTTAGAAGGAGATACACATGGCGCAGGGAACCGTGAAGTGGTTCAACGCAGACAAGGGCTTCGGCTTCATCACCGTCGACGGCGGGGGTGCTGACGTGTTCGTCCACTTCTCGGCCATCCAGACCAGCGGCTACCGCACGCTGGAGGAGAACCAGCGGGTGGAGTTCGAGATCGCTCAGGGCCAGAAGGGGCCGCAGGCTGAGCAGGTTCGCCCCATCTGATTCCGGTGACGGCCGGTCCGCCGGCCTTGAGTTGCGATTCCTTTGGATCCACGTCGAGCCCCGCGCCCTGCGGGGCTCGACGCGTATCCGGGCTCAGGATGGCGTACGCCTGCTCCGGGCGCGCAGGCCCAGTCCTAGCAGGACCAGCCCGGCCAACGCGACGATCGGCCCGATAACGGCCCAGACCGTCTCACCGGTCATCGCACTGCCACCCAACCGACCCAGCCCCTGCAGGGTCCACACGGCGCCGATGACGACGGCCAGTAGGCCGAGCGTGAGCGGAAGCCAACCCCTCATCCGCTACTCCTTTCCGCGACGACCCGATCCGGTACGGACGACCCGATCCGGTACGCCGTTCTCCCGCTGTCTCAACGATCGCAGCCGATTCGACGCTACGCGCGGCATCCGACTCCCGCACGACGCCCCGCCGATGGTCGGCGGCACGACGACGGTGCCGCCCGTGCCGGACTACCAGCGGTCGTGCACCTGCGGTCGGATCAGTTCGTCGTAGACGGCGTTCACCGTGTCGGTCGCCTCGGCGGACAGCGGCGCCAGGTCGGCGGCGGCCACGTTCGCCCGCGCCTGCTCGGCGTTGCGGGCGCCGGGAATCACCACCGTGACACCGGGCTGGTCGAGGATCCAGCGCAGTGCGAACTGTGCCATCGTGGCGCCCTGCGGCACCAGCGCGCCGAGTTGGCGTACGGCCCGCAGACCGGTCTCGTAGTCGACCCCGGAGAACGTCTCGCCGACGTCGAACGCCTCCCCGTGCCGGTTGTAGTTGCGGTGGTCGTCGCTCGGGAAGGTGGTGTTCTCGTCGTACCGGCCGGAGAGCAGGCCACTGGCGAGCGGCACCCGGGCGATGATGCCGACTCCGGCGCTGGCGGCGGCGGGCAGTACGCGTTCGATCGGCTTGTGCCGCAGCGCGTTGAGGATGATCTGCACACTGGCGACGCCGGGCCGGGCGATCGCGGCGAGCGCCTCGTCGGTGGTCTCCACACTGACTCCGTACGCCGCGATGCGTTCCTCGGCCACCAGGGTGTCCAGGGCGTCGTAGACGGCGTCGGTGTGGAACACCGGAGTGGGCGGACAGTGCAACTGCACCAGGTCGAGCACATCCATCCCGAGGTTGGCGCGGGACCGGTCGGTCCAGGCCCGGAAGTTGTCGAGCACGTACGCGGCCGGCGTCTGCGGCACCCGGCGACCCATCTTGGTGGCCACGGTGAGCCCGGCGTCCGGCCGCTCCCGTCGAAACCGGCCGATCAGTTGCTCGCTGCGCCCGTCGCCGTAGACGTCGGCGGTGTCCAGAAAGGTGACTCCGGCGTCGACGGCGGCGGCCAGGACGTCGAGGGCGTCGGATTCGCTGACCTGGCCCCAGTCGGCGCCGAGTTGCCAGGCGCCGAGCCCGATCACGCCGACCTGGCGGTCCAACCGCCCGAAGATGCGTTTTTCCACGTCGGCGAGCCTATCCCCGCGCCCCGTCCGCCCACGCTGGGGGAGTAAGGAAGGGCCCCCGCTTATCGCTTTTTGTAGAAGAAGGGCCCCTTCTTAACACCCGAGCCCGACGGGTGTGGTAAACAAGACGTACGTACGGTTTGGAGGCGTCATGTGGGATCCCACAACCTATCTCCGGTACGGCGACGAGCGGTCCCGGCCGTTCTACGACCTGACCGCCCGGATCGGCGCCGAGCAGCCCCGCGTCGTGGTCGACCTGGGTTGCGGACCCGGGAACCTCACCGCCACCCTGTCGACGCGCTGGCCGGCGGCCCGGGTCGTCGGCCTGGACTCCTCGGTCGAGATGATCGAATCCGCGACGGCCCTGGGCGGCAACTCGCCGGCCACTCCCGGAGCCGGAGCCGGAGCCGAGGCCGAGGCCGCGACGGCGCGCGACGGCTGTCTGCCCGCCGCCACCCTGTCCGCCAGCGGCCTGCCCGCCGGCAGCCTGCCCGACCGGTCCGGCGTCGAATTCGAGGTGGCCGACGCGCGGACCTGGTCGCCCGGCCCCGACGTCGACGTGGTGATCTCCAACGCCGTGTTGCAGTGGGTGCCCGGACACGAGGCACTGCTGGTGCGGTGGGCCCGGGAGCTGACCGCCGGTTCGTGGCTCGCGGTCCAGGTGCCGGGCAACTTCGACGCCGCCTCGCACCGGGCGCTGTACGCGACCGCCGAGGAACCCCGCTGGCGTGGTGTCGTCGATGTCGTCCTGCGCGACGCGCCGGTCTCCGACGCGGTGGGCTACGCGGACCTGCTGACCGGCGCGGGTTGCCTTGTCGACGCCTGGGAGACTACCTACGTGCACCTGCTACCGACCGCCGGCACCGACCATCCGGTGCTGACCTGGATGGAGGGGACGGCGCTGCGTCCGGTCCGGGCGGCACTGGGCGGTGAGGGTGCCGACTGGGACGCCTTCCGGACCCGCCTGGCGCGGCGGCTCGTCGAGGCGTACCCGATCCGGGAGGGGCTGGTGTACTTCCCGTTCCGCCGCGTCTTCTTCGTCGCCCGTACCGGCGCACGTCAGTAGGGAGAACCCGTGACCGACCTATCGGCCTTCATCGCCGGACTGCCCAAGGCAGAGCTGCACGTCCACCACGTCGGCTCCGCGTCGCCGCGCATCGTGGCGGAACTTGCCGCCCGGCACGAGGGCCGGACCAAGGTGCCGGCCGACCCGGACGCCCTCGTCGAATACTTCGAGTTCCGGGACTTCGCCCACTTCGTCGAGATCTACCTCAGCGTGGTCGACCTGATCCGGGATCCGGAGGACGTCCGGCTGCTGACCTTCGAGGTGGCCCGGGAACTCGCCCGCCAGCAGGTCCGGTACGCGGAACTGACCGTGACGCCGTACTCGCACGTGCATCGGGGGATTCCCGCGCCCGCGTTCTGCGAGGCGATCGAGGACGCGCGCCGGAGCGCCGAGGCCGAGTTGGGCATCTCGTTGCGCTGGTGCTTCGACATCCCCGGGGAGGCCGGGCTGCCCGCGGCCGAGCAGACCCTGCGGATCGCCCTCGACGAGCGGCCGGACGGGCTGCTCAGCTTCGGGCTGGGCGGTCCGGAGGTGGGAGTGCCCCGGCCGCAGTTCAAGCCGTACTTCGACCAGGCCAGGGCGGCGGGCCTGCGGTCCGTACCGCACGCCGGGGAGACCACCGGCCCGGGGACCATCTGGGACGCGATCCGGGAACTGGGCGCGGAGCGGATCGGGCACGGCATCTCCGCCGTACGCGATCCCGAACTGCTGGACTATCTCGCCGAGCGCCAGATTCCGATGGAGGTCTGCCCCACTTCGAACGTCCGTACCCGGGCGGTCGGCAGCATCGAGGAGCACCCGCTGCCCCAGCTTGTCGCGGCCGGGCTGCTGGTGACCGTCAACTCCGACGATCCGCCGATGTTCGGCACCACGCTGAACGACGAGTACGCGGTCGCCGCCCGGCTGCTCGACCTCGACCAGGCGGGGCTGGCCGGTCTGGCCCGCAACGCGGTCGCGGCGTCCTTCCTTCCCGGGCCGGACAAGGAGAAGCTGACCGCCGAGATCGACGCCTACCTCGCGGCGTCGGGCGCCTGATCCCGCCGGACCGGCCGGGGGAGGAGAGCTTCCGATTAGGCAAGAGCCTAATCGTGGCGATGCGCGTCACGCCACGCAAGACTGTGGACATCCACTCAGACCACGGATAGGACATCGAGAATGCGTACGCTGATCTACACCGCCTTCGTCTCGCTCGACGGCGTCGTCGACTCTCCCGGCGGCGGCCTCCCGTCCGAGACCCACCGCAGCGGCGGCTGGACGTACAAGGACCTCGAGTTCCTTCCCGAGGCGTACGAGATCAAGGGGCGGGAGACCGAGGAGGCCACCGCGCTGATGTTCGGCCGGTCCAGCTACGAGGCGTTCGCGCCGTTGTGGCCGAACATGGAGGACTTCGCCGCTCTCAAGGACCTGCCGAAGTACGTCGTCTCGACCACCCTCGGCCAGGACGCCCTCGTCGACAACTGGGGTGACACCACGATCCTGCGCTCCCTTGAGGACGTTGCGAAGCTCAAGGAGACCGACGGCGGGCCGATCGTCATCCACGGCAGCGCCACCCTCGCCCGCAACCTCTCCGACGCCGGCCTGATCGACCGCTACCACCTGCTGGTCTTCCCGGTGCTGCTCGGAGCCGGCAAGCGGATGTTCAGCGACACCGACAAGGCCAAGCAGATGCTGAAGGTGGTCGAGTCCGAGACGTACGCCAACGGCATCACCAAGTTCGTGTACGACGTCGTCCGCTGAGGTCGCCGCCGTGCCCCCCGGCCGTCGCCGGGGGGCACGGCCGTGCGTGGGTGCGCGGAGAGCGCGCGGGGAACCGAGAGTAGAGGCTGGCCCGGCGCGGGGTGCTGCGGGCGGCCGCGCCGGACCAGCGTTCGTGGGCGTCCCGACCGCTGTCGCACCGTGGTTCGCGCCAACATGTGTCGCGGCGGTGCGGGCCCGGTCGGGTCACCGGGTTGGTGCGAGGTCGTAGCTGTGCGAGGTCGTGGCTGTGCGAGGTCGTGGCTGTGCGAGGTCGTAGCTGTGCGAGGTCGTGGCTATTGGCGCGCGGCGGGAGCGGGGTGTGGGGGACCATGCTCCCGCCGCGCGCACGGCTCCGCCGGGACCGGGTTGGGGCGAACATCTGCGGGTAGTGGCCCGGTGGAGCGGGATGGGATCGCGACTGATGTTGCCATCGGAGCAGGGCCACCGGCCGAGCGTTAATTCAGACCTAAGGAAGACTTGCGCCGGACCA
>NZ_JBHSPR010000085.1:75622-329574 GCF_042658085.1 Plantactinospora solaniradicis
CGCCCGGTGAGGAAAGCGCGTTCACCGGGCGGCCCGGCGGTCACTCGTCGGTCTCGCGCTGACGGCCCCAGCGGCGGCGGGTGGCGGACTCCTTCTCCCGGGCCAGCCGGCCGACCAGCCCGAATCGGCTGACCTGCCGTGGCGCCGCGTCCGGGTCGGCCAGCAGCATCACCACGCTGGCGCCGCCGAGCCGGGCCCGGTCGATGCTGACCGACCCGTTGGCCTGCTGCGCCACCCGACGGGCGATGTCCAGGCCCAGGCCGGTGGAGCCGCGGTCGCTGGCTCCCCGCCGCAGCGCCCGGTCCGGGTCGGCGATGCCGGGACCCGCGTCGTCGACCCGGACCGCGATGTACCCGTCCCGGCGGGAGACCGCGACCTCGAAGGCGGTGCCCTGCGGGGTGTACCGGAACACGTTGCCCAGCACCGCGTCCAGCGCCGCGGCCAGTTCGGCGCGGGGCACCGGTACCGGGATCCGCAGCTGCGCGCCGGTGACCCGGTGCGAGCGGTTCTGGTCGCCCGCCAGCGCCGCCCAGAACACCATCCGGTCCCGGACCACCTCGCTGACGTCACAGCTGCCCGGCAGGGCCTCTGCGGAGACCGTCTTGCGGGTCGTGTTGATCAGTACGTCGATCTCGCCTTCCAGCGTCACGATCGCCTGCCGGATCCGTCGGATCGTCCGGCGCCGGTCGAGTTCGGCGGCGCTGAACGATCCGACGCTGGTGTCGTCGGAGTCCAGGGCGTCGGCGTCCAGCCGCAGCACGGTCAGCGGGGTCCGCAGCCGATGCGACAGGTCGGCGACGAGTTCCCGTTCGTCGGTGCGGGACGTGACCAGCCGGTCCGCCATCCGGTTGAAGGCGTACCCGGCTTCGGCCAGTTCGCGTGGCCCGCTCGGCTGGATCCGCAGCTCCAGGTTTCCGTCGCCGACCGCGAGGGCCGCGTCGACCAACCCGCGCGCGGACGAGACCGCCCGGGCGGCGAGCCGGTCCACCACGATCACCGACGCCACCACCAGCCCGATCGCGACCAGGATCAGCATCAGCCAGGTGCCTCCGGTGCCGGCGTTCAGCGCGGCCTCGGCGACGAAGACCTCGACCACGAGGACGCGGCCGGCGACCGGTACCGGTTCCAGCCGGACCACTCCGCCGGGTACGTCGGCGACGACCGGTGCGCCGTCCCGGATCGCCCGGTCGACGTCCTGCGAATCGGCCCGGGGCGAACCGCCGGTGGACAGTCCGTGCACGACCGGCGGGTCGGTCGAGTTGCCGCTGCCCGCCTCGATGACCCGTCGGACCACCGCCGGATCGGAACTGACCGCCAACGCGCCGGTGATCATGGCGCTGCGTCGGGCCGCGTCGGCGAGGGCGTCCTCCCGGACGTCCCGGTCGAGCGCCGTACCGAGCGGGATCAGGAAGGCCAGCGCGACGATGGTGGTCATGCCGGCCCCGAGGTAGGCCAGGGCCAACCTCAGTCCGGTACCACCAACCGGAACCCGACCCCCCGCACGGTGCGCAGGTAGCGGGGCTTCGCCGCGGACTCGCCCATTTTGCGGCGGAGCCAATACAGATGTACGTCGATGGTCTGGTCCTCGCCGACCGATGGCTGCCGCCATACCTCCTCCAAGAGTTCCCGGCGGGACACTACCCGGCCCGGCCGGGCCGCGAGATAGGCCAGCAGGTCGAACTCCTTGCGGGTCAGTGCCAGTGGCACCCCGTCCAGGAGTGCGCTCCGTTCGCCGACGTCGATCCGCAGCCCGCCGACGGAGTGTACGGCCGGCTCGACGGTACGGCTCGCCCGGCCGACCCGACGCAGCACGGTGGTGATCCGGGCGTCCAGGTGGGCGCCGGTGAAGGGCTTGACCATGTAGTCGTCGGCACCCGCGCGGAGCAGCCGGACGATCGCCTGCTCGTCGTCCCGGGCGGTGGCGATGATGATCGGTACGTCGGTGATGCCGCGCAGCATCCGGAGCGCGTCGGCGCCGTCCAGATCGGGTAACCCGAGATCGAGGACGACCAGGTCCGGTGTTTCCGCGGCAACCCGGCGGAGGGCATCGAGAGCCGTGCCGACCGCGTGCACCGCGTGCCCGCGGTCGGCCAGTGAGCGCAGCATCGCGCCGCGTACGACATGGTCGTCTTCGACCAAAAGCACCGTGGCCACCTGATGACCGTACTGCCCGTGGCAAGTCGGAGAAATCGGCGTCCAGTATGGGGGAATCGGCCCCTTTCGTAGCGGGCTGGCCGGGTCAGCCGGCGCCGCAGGGCTGGCCGTTCAGCGTGAAGCCGGTCGGCCGGGGATTGCTGCCGCCGTGGCTGCCGTTGAACCCGATCCCGACCGAGGCTCCGGCGGCCAGGCTGGCGTTCCAGGTCTCGTTGCTCGCCGTGACGGCGGTGCCGGTCTGGGTCCACCGCGCCGACCAGCCCTGCACCACCCGCTGCCCGGTCGACGGGAACGTGAAGGCGAGCGTCCAGCCGGTCAGCGCGGTCGACCCGGTGTTCCGGATCGTCACGTCCCCGGTGAAGCCGCCGCCCCACTCGTTGACCGCGTACACGACCTGGCAGGCCGAGCCGCCGGAATCACCCGTCGTGGTCACGCCCACCGTCGCCGACGGCGCCGAAGCGTTGCCGGCGGCATCGACCGCGACCACCTGGAACTGGTACGCGGTCGCCGCCGTCAGGCCGGTCACCTGGTACGAGGTCCCGGCGACGGTGCCGAGCAGCGTCTGTGTGCCGCCCGTCGTGCGGTACACCCGGTAACCGGTGACCCCGACGTCGTCGCTGGACGCCGCCCAGTTCAGCGTGGTGCCGGTGGCGGTGGTGCCGGCGGCGGTGGGCGTACCCGGCACCGTCGGGGCGGTGGTGTCGGCCGGCGGCCCGCCGGAGTAGCCCAGCCCGAAGCCGTACGGGAAGAGTGGCGTCTTGCCGTCTCCGTCGTTGATCGGCTGCTGGCCGGCGCTGCTCATCCAGCTCACCGGCAGTTTGCCGCCGGGCTGGTGGGTGCCGAACAGCACGTCCGCCACGCCGCCCCCCTCGGTGCCGGGCAGCCAGGCGGCGAGCAGGGCGTTCCAGTTGGGCAACTGCGCCGAGATGTCCAGCGGTCGGCCGGAGACCAGCACCACGATCACCGGTACCCCGGACGCGCGCAGAGTGTTCAGGGTGGCGAGGTCGGTGGCGTCCAGTCCCATCGCACCGGGCCGGTCGCCCCGACCCTCGGCGTACGGCGTCTCGCCGACCACCGCGATGGCCGCTTGGTACGAGCTGTCGATGCCGGTTCCGGCGGCGTGGTAGGTGACCGTGCTGGACGGTGCGACCGCGTTCCGGATGCCCGCCAGGATCGAGGTGCCGGCGGTGATCGCCCCGCTGCCGCCCTGCCAGGAGATGGTCCAGCCGCCGCTGGCGTACCCGATGTTGTCGGCGCTCTTGCCGGCCACGAAGATCCGGTTGTTCGCGGCGGCCAGCGGCAGGACGTTGCCGTCGTTCTTCAGCAGCACCTGCGACTGGGCCACCGCCTGCCGGGCGAGCGCCCGGTGCGCCGCACTGCCGACGGTGGCGGTGTACGAGCGGTCGGTCAGCGGCCGCTCGAAGACGCCCAGCTCGAACTTCTTGGTCAGGATCCGCCGGTTCGCGTCGTCGATCCGGGCCTGGCTGACCCGCCCGGCCTGCGCCTCGGCGCGGAGGAAGCCGATGAACTGCCGCCAGCCGGTCGGCACCATCACCATGTCGATGCCCGCGTTCACCGCCTGGCTGACCTCGGCCGCGGTGAACCCGGTCGCGCCGTCGAGCTGGTCGATGCCGTTCCAGTCCGAGACCACGAACCCGGTGAACCCGAGTTCGCCCTTGAGGACGTCGTTGATCAGGTACGAGTGGCCGTGCAGTTTCTGCCCGTTCCAGCTGCTGTAGGAGATCATCACGGAGCCGACGTTCCGGCGTACGGCCTCGGCGAACGGCGGCAGGTGGATGTTCCGCAGTTCGGCCTCGGAGAGCTGCGTGTTTCCCTGGTCGGTGCCGCCGGTGGTGCCGCCGTCGCCGAGGTAGTGCTTGGCGGTGGCCAGGATCGAGCCGCTGGCGTCCAGCGAGGCGCCCTGTAGCCCGTCGATGACGCTGGTCATCGAGCCGACCAACGCCGGCTGCTCACCGAAGGACTCGTAGCTGCGGCCCCACCGGTCGTTGCTGACGACGCACAGGCACGGCGCGAACGTCCAGTCCACGCCGGTGCCGGTGACCTCCTCGGCGGTCGCCCGGCCGATCTGCCGGACCAGTTCCGGGTTGCGGGTCGCGCCGAGTCCGATGTTGTGCGGGAAGATCGTCGCGCCGACGACGTTGTTGTGCCCGTGCACCGCGTCCGAGCCGTAGATCATTGGAATTCCCAGCGGGGTGCCGAGGGCCGCGTTCTGGAACCGGTCGTACATGTCGGCCCAGCTCGTGGCGTTGTTCGGGGTCGGCGCCGAGCCGCCGCCGGAGAGCACCGAGCCGAGCCGGAAGTTCGTGATGTCGGCCGGGGTGACCGAGGCCCGCTCGGCCTGGGTCATCTGGCCGATCTTCTCGTCCAGGCTCATCCGGGCCAGCAGGTCGTCGACCCGGGTGGCCACCGGCAGGGCCGGATCCTGGTACGGCAGCGCGGCGGCACCGGCCGGCTGCGGGGCCGGTACGCCGATCCCGAGCAGGGCCAGCAGGGCGACGAACAGCAGGACGCGGGGCAGGGCGGCGGAGGAGGGTGGGGTACGCACGGGAGGTCCTCTCGGCGGCGCGTCCCGTACGCCCGGCGCCGCTCCCCGGCATACGGCCACGGCAAAGATCGATGACCATCGTTAGTGTCGGCTCCCGTCGACCCTATTCGGGAGCGCTCCCAGCCGCCTCCCGACACACCCTAACGATCAGATAACGCCCTCCGCTGAGGGTGTTAGGAGGGGGCCCTTCTTATGCAGAAAACGATAGGAAGGGGCCCTTCCTTACCGGGCGGGCAGTTGCAGGACCCAGCGGTACGCCTGGACTAGGCCGGTGTCGAAGCCGGCGGCGGAGCCCCAGAGGAAGAGTCGGAAGCGGCGGTAGAGCGGCGCACCCCAGCGCTGCTCTATCTCGTCCCGGGCGTTGTCCAGCCGGCGGGCCCACTCCCGGCAGGTCAGGTAGTAGTTGTGCCGGTCGTCCGCCAGGCTGAGCAGCTCGAACGGGGAGTGGGCCACGTGCCGCAGGTACTGGTGCAGCAGCAGCGGCGCCGAGCCGCCGGGGTAGACGTACCGCTTCATGAAGGTGGAGACGAGGTGCTTGCGGCGCATCGCCAGCGCGTCCAGGTAGACCCGGCCGCCGGGGCGGAGCAGTTCGGCGTACTTGCGCAGCGTGGTGCGGTAGTCGGGCAGGTGTTCGGTGACCCCCATGTTGACGATCGCGTCGAAGCGCTCACCGGGGGAGTAGCCGAAGATGTGTTCCCGGACCACCCGCACCGGCAGCCGCTCGCGGTCGAACAGTTCGGTGAGGAAGCGCTCCGACTCCACCGACAGCGTGGTGGTGGTGACCTTGATGCCCTTGCGGGCGGCGTGCTCGGAGAAGGCGCCCCAGCCGCCGCCGACCTCCAGTACGTGGTCGCCGGGCTGCACCCCGATGGCGTCCAGCGCGAGGTCCATCTTCCGGGTCATCGCGTCCTCGAGCGGCTCGGTGTCCGAGACGAAGACGCCCTCGGTGTAGCACCGGTGCCGCTGGTCCAGGAAGGTCAGGAAGAAGTCCGAGTCCTCGTCGTAGTGGTGCGAGATGGCGCGGCGGTCGTCCTCCTTCCGTCCGCCGCGCAGCAGCGCGGGGACGAACCGGCCGAGCCAGGCGATGGGATGTCGGTCCGGAAAGAACGACCGCATCCGCAGCGCGGCGGCGAGGTCGCCGTCGACGTCCAGCGAGCCCTGGAGGTACGCGACGGCGACGGCGAACTGGTCCAGTGCGGCGAGCGCCTTGGCGCCGCGCTCGTCCTTGATGATGATGGTGAACAGCGGTTCTCCGCTGCCGAGGATCTGCGCCGGCCCGCCGGCCGGAGCCACCGCGAACGGCACCGCCGGCTCGGTGGCGAAGAAGGTCTCGTATCTGCGCTGTAGTGCGCTCACGGCGTCCATGGGTGTCACGGCGTCAATCTAACGCCGAGGTAGCGGCGCCGGCAGGTGGAAAAGCCAGGACCGATAGCATCTCCAGAGTCGAACCTCTCGGCGCAGTCCGTTTCGTCCTAGATCAAAGGAGCCACCCGTGTCCGAAGCCCGTACCCCTGTCGTGGCCGACCCCGTCGTCGTCGCGGCCGGGACGACGGCGGCCGAGGCGGTGGCCGCGGCGGGTCTGCCCGGCGCCGGTCCGGGGGCGATCGTGGTGGTCCGCGACCCGGACGGCCGGCTGCGCGACCTGGACTGGACGCCCGAGGCGGACACCCCGGTCGAGCCGGTCCGGCTCGACTCGCCGGACGGGCTGAACGTGCTGCGGCACTCGACCGCGCACGTGCTGGCCCAGGCGGTCCAGGACACCTTCCCCGAGGCCAAGCTCGGGATCGGCCCGCCGATCGACAACGGCTTCTACTACGACTTCGACGTCGACCGCCCGTTCCAGCCCGACGATCTCGCCAAGCTCGAGAAGCGGATGCAGGAGATCATCAAGTCCGGGCAGCGGTTCCGGCGGCGGCGCTTCGACAGCCTGGAGGCGGCCCGGGTCGAGCTGGCCGACGAGCCGTACAAGCTGGAACTGGTCGACGTCAAAGGGGCCGGCACCGACGGCGGCGGCGCGGGGTTCGACGCCGGTGAGGTGATGGAGGTCGGCGCGGGTGATCTCACCATCTACGACAACCTGGACGCCGACTCGGGCAAGGTCTGCTGGTCGGACCTGTGCCGGGGCCCGCACCTGCCCAGCACCCGGCTGATCGGCGCGTTCAAGCTGATGCGTTCGGCCGCCGCGTACTGGCGCGGCAACGAGCGCAACCCGCAACTGCAACGGGTGTACGGCACCGCGTGGCCGACCCGGGACGCGCTCAAGGCGTACCTGAAGTTGCTGGAGGAGGCCGCCCGGCGCGACCACCGCAAGCTCGGCGCGGACCTCGACCTGTTCAGCTTCCCCGACGAGATCGGCTCGGGCCTGGCGGTCTTCCATCCGAAGGGCGGGATCATCCGTCGGGAGATGGAGGACTACTCCCGGCGCCGGCACGAGGCGGCGGGCTACCAGTTCGTCAACTCCCCGCACATCACCAAGGGCCAGCTCTTCGAGACCTCCGGCCACCTGCCGTACTACGCCGAGACGATGTTCCCGCCGATGAAGCTGGAGGGCGCGGACTACTACCTCAAGGCGATGAACTGCCCGATGCACAACCTGATCTTCCGGGCGCGCGGGCGTTCCTACCGGGAGCTGCCGCTGCGGCTCTTCGAGTTCGGCACCGTCTACCGGTACGAGAAGTCCGGCGTGGTGCACGGCCTGACCCGGGTACGCGGGCTGACCCAGGACGACTCGCACATCTACTGCAGCCGGGAGCAGATGCCCGGGGAACTCACCACGCTGCTGACCTTCGTGCTGGACCTGCTCCGGGACTACGGCCTGGACAACTTCTACCTGGAGTTGTCGACCCGGGACGACTCGCCGAAGTTCATCGGTTCCGACGCGGAGTGGCAGGAGGCCACCGACGCGCTCCGGGTCGCCGCCGAGGCGTCGGGGCTGGACCTGGTGCCGGACCCGGGCGGCGCGGCCTTCTACGGGCCGAAGATCTCGGTCCAGGTCAAGGACGCGATCGGCCGGAGCTGGCAGATGTCCACCATCCAGGTCGACTTCAACCAGCCGGAGCGGTTCGGGCTGGAGTACCAGGCGTCCGACGGCACCCGGCAGCGGCCGGTGATGATCCACCGGGCGCTGTTCGGTTCCATCGAGCGGTTCTTCGGCGTGCTGACCGAGCACTACGCCGGTGCCTTCCCTGCCTGGCTGGCCCCGGTGCAGGTGGTCGGCATCCCGATCCGGGACGAGCACGCCACCCATCTCGACCGGTTCGTGGCGGCGCTGCGTGCCGAGGGGATCCGGGCCGAGGTGGACACCTCCGACGACCGGATGCAGAAGAAGATCCGGACCGCCCAGCAGCAGAAGATCCCGTTCATGGCGATTGCCGGGGACGCGGACGTGGAGGCGGAGGCGATCTCCTTCCGTTACCGGGACGGTTCGCAGCGCAACGGCGTACCGCTGGTGGAGGCGGTGGCGCACGTGGTCGAGGTGGTCCGGTCGCGTACCAACTCCGGCCCGAGCGCGGAGCCTGCGCCCGAGGCGGTGTCGGAGTAAGCATCGGAGTAGGTGCCGGAGTAGGCGTTCAGGTCGGGGTGGGCCGGGAGACCGTCGGCCCGTCCGGGGCATTGACCGGGAGTCGCTGTGTCGGCATAGCCTCGGGCCGGGTATGCGGGAAAGCCCTTTCCGCACCGGCTCCCGGATTGGCGGCGGCATGCGACGCAGGACGATTCTCGCCACCGGTGCGGCATCGGCGATCGCGGCGGTGGGGGCGCTGCCGGCGGCCCGGCCGGAGCCCGACACCGCCGGGGCCTCACCGTGGCTGCCGACGGCACCGGCGACGTCGGTGGCATCCAGGCGGCGGTGGACGCCGTACCGTCCGGCAACCCGTCGACCTTCACCATCAGCATCCGGCCCGGGGTCTATCCGGGCCAGGTGATCGTGCCGGCGGACAAGCCGCACATCGTCTTCCGGGGCCTGTGCGCCGACCCGGCCCGGGTGGTGATCACCGACGACCGGGCCAACGGCACGCCGCGCCCCGACGGCGGCACCTGGGGCACCTCGGGCAGCGCCTCGGTGACCATCTCCGGCGCCGACTTCACCGCCCGGAACCTCACCTTCGCCAACTCCTTCGACGAGGCCGCCCACCCGGAGATCACCAACCGGCAGGCGGTCGCCGTGCTCACCCGCGCCGACCGGCTGGTCTTCGACAACGTCCCGTTCCTCGGCAACCAGGACACCCTCTACGTGAACAGCCCCGACGTGGCGACGGTCAGCCGGGCATACTTCCGGAACTGCCACATCTCCGGCGACGTCGACTTCATCTTCGGCCGGGGCAGCGCCGTCTTCGACCGCTGCGAGGTCCGGTCGCTCGACCGCGGCTCCACCACCAACAACGGGTACGTCACCGCGGCGAGCACCGACGTCGGCAACCCGTACGGCTTCCTCTTCGTCCGCAGCAGGCTGACCGGACCGGTCGCACCGGGGACGGTGTACCTGGGCCGGCCCTGGCATCCGAGCAACGACCCGAACGCCATCGCCCAGACCGTGATCCGGGACAGCTGGCTCGGGCCGCACCTCAACCCGGCACCGTGGACCGACTTCGGCACCTGGTCATGGCGGGACGCCCGCTACGCCGAGTACGCCAACCGAGGTCCCGGGGCTGCCGTCGGCCCCGACCGGCCGCAGTTGTCCACCGCCCAGGCCGCGGCGCTGACCCCCCGGGCCTACCTGACCGGTCCGGATGGCTGGGACCCGATGCGCTGGTCGTAGGATCATCGGCGTGACAGGCGCGGCGCCCCACGCGGAACCCGGTATGCCCGACGGGCTGGATCGGCTCTGGACACCACATCGGCTCACCTACATCTCCGGACCGGACCGGCCGGCCGACGGGCACGAGAAGCCGTCCGGCTGCCCGTTCTGCCTCGCCCCGGAACGCGAGGGCGAGGAGAACCTGGTGGTGCACCGGGGGGACCGGGTCTTCGTGGTGCTCAACCTCTACCCGTACAACCCCGGACATCTGCTGGTCTGCCCGTACCGGCACCTGGCCGACTACACCGAACTGGACACCGAGGAGACGGCGGAACTGGCCGACTGCACCCAGACCGCGATGCGGGTGGTCCGGCAGGTCAGCAACGCGCACGGCTTCAACATCGGCATGAACCAGGGCGGGGTGGCCGGCGCCGGCATCGCGGCCCACCTGCACCAGCACGTCGTGCCGAGGTGGGGCGGGGACGCCAACTTCATGCCGGTGATCGGCCGGACCAAGGTGCTGCCGCAACTGTTGGCCGACACCCGTGCGCTGCTCGCCCAGGCCTGGCCCGTACCGGCCTGACCCCGGCCCGCGCCACGCGGCGTTGCTTCCCGGGCTGACCTGCGGATATCAGAACCCGATACGGTACGGCGCGGCTCCGCTACGCGGCGAGGCCGGGCCGGGGCCGGCGGTGGCCGGTACGGAGTCCGGAGCGGATCGTCCGGGAGATCTCCTGCCGACCGAGCCCCGCCTGCCGCGCCGCGTCACCGAGCACCACCGTGATGTCGTGGTCGTCGAGCAGATGGACGGCGGCGAGCTGCCCGAGGTGGTACGCGGCCAGGTAGAGCGTGGTGTTGCGGGTGCCGGTGACCGCGCTGGCGACCGTGCTGGCCTCGGCGGCCAGGGCGGCACTGGCGTAGCGCTCAGGATGGCGTACCCGCTCGCCGCTGCCGTCGCCGCCCGGGGCGCTGATACCCGGACGGTTGCCGCCCGGGGACCGGCTGCCCGGACGGTCGCCGGCCGGGGCGGGCGGGAAGAGCAGGGCGGCCAGCTCCGCCGGGCAGTCGCCGAGTGGGACGTCCGGTGGGCGGACCCAGCGGTAGTGTCGCCCGCTGGCGTGCCGGGACGGTGGCGCGACGACGTACCCGTCGACACCGCGCCAGTCCACGCCGGGCAGCAGCGCCGTCCGGTTACCCGCGCCCGTCGGTCGCAGGTAGATGTGCCAGCCGCCGGAGCCGGTCCGGACGACCGGGCCGGAGATCGTGTGGTCGGACACGAGTTCACGCAGTGCGGACACCCCGGCGGGGACGTCGATGTCGCAGACGTCGAAGCAGACGCCGGTCCGGGCCGCGACGTTCGCCTCCGGCCAGCGGGTCCACCACCGCCGGATCAGCTCCGGCCGGGTGCTGGCGTCGTGCAGTCCGTGCCGGATCAGGCTGCGGTGCCAGCGGGGATGCTTGCCGGGTCGGTCGCAGTCGATTCCGCCGCAACTGCACCCGGCCCCGACCGGGGTGTGCAGCGGCAGTACGGGTACGCCGGCGGCGGCGTACTCCAGGGCGGCGCGCAGCAACGGTGACATTCGCCCGACCTCCTCGCCGGTCGGATACCCGCCACCAGGATATTCGAACATGCGTCCGAACGCAGCATGCGTCCGAACGCAGCCGTCGTCGTCTTCCCGACGTCGACGCCGGTGGAACGCTCAGCCGGCGGCGGAGGTCCGCTCGGCCGGCGGCGGTGGGCCGCTCAGCCGGTGGCGGAGGTCCGCTCGCCGATCAGGGTGACCAGTTCGGGCCAGGACTCGACCCGGTGCACCGACGCCAGGTGTCGCCGGTGGCTGCGTACCTCGTGCTCCCTCGGCCGGAACAGGAACCGGTTCGGCACGGTGTCCAGATAGGAGAGAACCTCCAACCGGTCGTCGACGAAGTGCGTGAGCCCCAACGCGGCGGCGATCGGCGCCTTCGCCTCGCGGGTACGGCAGAAGTGCACGTTGTCGGCCGCGATGCCGGTACGGCGGTAGAAGTCGTGGTGCGCCAACCACAGCCGGCTGCGTTGCTCGACCCGCTCACCGCACTTCGACACCAGGTGGACGTGCTCGCCGAACACCTCCGAGACCACGGTGGCCAGCGCGTCGAACACCCCCGGCATCGGTGGCGTACGCCGGAAGTCCTCGAGCAGCGAGGTGTCCTGGTCGGCCTCGTCGGCCCGCTCCGTACCCTGAGCGGTCGTCTCGATCGGATACAACCGATCCACCTGTTGGATGATGACCCCGCCGATGTCCACTCCGATGCGCATCAACTGATCATCGTCGTCCGTCCCTGGTGGAGTCCACCGAGTTGCCGGGCGAGGCCACCGGACCGGCCAGCGACCGGACGGTTCCCGAGCAGTTGGATCCGTCGATGTACCGGCCGGATATGACACGCTTACGGACATGAATGCGAATACACGGATGTTGGGTCGCAGCGGCATCGAGGTGAGCGCACTCGGTCTCGGCTGCTGGGCCATCGGAGGCGTCTGGCACGAGGGTGACCAGCCGTTGGGCTGGGGGCAGGTGGACGACGACGAGTCGATCCGCGCGGTCCGGCGCGGCCTGGAACTCGGGGTTACCCTCTTCGACACCGCCGACGTCTACGGCACCGGGCACAGCGAGCGGATCCTCGCCCGCGCTCTCGCGGGGCACCGCGACGAGGTCGTGATCGCGACCAAGTGGGGATACACGTATGACGAGGCCAGGCGGCAGGCGACCGGTCCGGACCCGTCGCCGGAGTACCTGCGTCGGGCGGTGGCGGCGTCGATGCGCCGGCTGGACACGGACCGGATCGACCTGTACCAACTGCACCTCGGCGACCTCGCCATCGACCAGGCGGCGGAACTGCTCGGCACGCTGGAGGAGTTGGTGGCCGACGGCAGCATCCGGTCGTACGGCTGGAGCACCGACTTCCCGGACCGGGCGCAGGCGTGGGCCACCTCCGGTACGCACTGCACCGCCATCCAGCACTCGTTCTCGGTGCTCCAGGACTCACCGGACGTGCTGGCGGTCTGCGAGCGGTACGACCTCGCCAGCGTCAACCGGGGACCGCTGGCCATGGGCCTGCTGTCCGGCAAGTTCACCGAGTCGTCCACGCTGGCCGCCGACGACGTACGCGGAATCGCCCCGATGTGGCTGGACTGGTTCCGGGACGGCCGACCCGCCCCGGAGTTCCTCGCCCAGGTCGCCGCCGTCCGCGAGGCGCTGACGGCAGACGGTCGTACCCTCGCCCAGGGCGCGCTCGGCTGGCTCTGGGCCCGCAGCGCCAAGACCCTCCCGATCCCCGGATTCCGTACCGTCGCCCAGGTCGAGGAGAACGTCGGCGCGCTGGCCCACGGCCCCCTCCCGGCCGACCAACTCGCCGAGGTCGACCGCCTTCTCGCCAAACTGTAAGGAAGGGCCCCTTCTTATCGCTTTCTGCATAAGAAGGGGCCCTTATTAACACCCCTGCACGCCCGCGCCGCTCAGCGGCTGTTGCTGTGCTCCTTGCGGAACTGCTCGGCCAGGTGGGCGGGCATCGGCTCGTAGCGGGCGAAGGCTCGCCGGAACGTGCCCCCGCCGGACGTCATCGAGCGGAGTTCGACGGCGTACCGGACCAGTTCGGTGGCCGGCACCTCCGCCCGGACCAGGGTGTGTTCCGTACCCGCCGGGTCCGGCTCGGTCCCGAGCACCTTGCCACGCCGTCCGGACATGTCGCTCATCACCGCGCCGACGGAGGTGTCCGGCACCCGGACCACCACCTCGTCGACCGGCTCCAGCAGGGTGACCTGGCCCTTCTCGGCCGCGTCCCGCAGGGCGAGCGAACCGGCGGTCTGGAAGGCGGCGTCGGAGGAGTCGACACTGTGCGCCTTGCCGTCGACCAGGGTCACCTTCACGTCGACCACCGGATAGCCGGCGACGATGCCCCGGTCCATCTGGCTGCGTACGCCCTTCTCGACCGAGGGGATGTAGTTGTGCGGCACCGCGCCGCCGACCACCCGGTCGGCGAACTCGAACCCGCCACTGCGGGGCAGGGGCTCCACCTCGATGTCGCAGACCGCGTACTGGCCGTGCCCGCCGGACTGCTTCACGTGCCGGCCGTGGCCCTTCGACGCGACCGCGAAGGTCTCCCGCAACGCCACCCGTACCGGTTCGGTCTCCAGGTCCACGCCGCCGCCCCGGAGCCGCTCCAGCACCACCTCGGCGTGTGCCTCTCCCATGCACCACAGCACGAGCTGGTGGGTCTCCGGGTTACGTTCCAGCCGCATCGTCGGGTCACCGGCGACCAGCCGGGACAGGTTCTTGGCCAGCGCGTCCTCGTCGGCCCGGCTCTTGGCGACGATGGCCACCGGCAGCAGCGGCTCGGGCATCTCCCACGGGGCGATCAGCAGCGGATGCTCCTTGGCCGAGATGGTGTCGCCGGTCTCGGCCGTACCCGACTTGGTGATCGCGCAGATGTCTCCGGCGACGCAGTGCGGCACCTCGCGCAGCGCGGCGCCGAGCGGGGCGTAGACGTGCGCGATCCGCTCGTCTGCGTCGTGGTCCGGGTGGCCGCGTTCGGCCATGCCGTGTCCGGAGACGTGTACGACCTGGTCGGGTCGCAACGTGCCGGAGAAGACCCGGACCAGGGACACCCGCCCGACGTGCCGGTCGATGGTGGTCTTCACGACCTCGGCGACCAGCGGGCCGTCGGGGTCGCAGGCCAGTGGTGGCTGCGGGGTGCCGTCGACCCCGGTGACGGTGGGCAGGTCATGCTCCAGCGGGGTCGGGAACGCCGAGGTCAGCAGCTCCAGCAGCGCGTCGATGCCCAGTCCGGTCTCGGCGCAGACCGGTACGACGGGATAGAAGTGTCCACGGGCGACGGCCGTCTCCAGGTCGTCGATCAGGACCTCGACCTCGATCTCCTCCCCGCCGAGATAGCGGTCCAGCAGGGTCTCGTCCTCGCTCTCCGCGATGATGCCCTCGATCAGCTCGTTCCGGGCGTCGCCGATCGCCGGCAGGTGCTCGGGATCGGGGTCGCGGACGGTGGCGGGCAGGCCGTCGGAGTAGTCGAAGATCCGCCGGGTGATCAGACCCATCAGTCCGACCACGTCGACCCCGTCGTCGTCCAGCATCGGCAGGTACAGCGGAAGGACGTTGTCGCCGAAGACCCGCTGGCACAGCGCCACGGTCTCGTCGAGGTCGGCCCGCTGGTGGTCCAGCCGGGTGACCGCGACGGCCCGGGGCATGCCGACCGCGGCGCACTCCTGCCACAGCGCGGCGGTGGCGCCGTCCATCCCGTCCACCGCCGAGACCACGAACAGCGCAGCGTCCGCCGCCCGCAGCCCCGCCCGGAGTTCACCGACGAAGTCGGCGTAGCCGGGGGTGTCCAGCAGGTTCACCTTGACGCCCTGGTGCGTCAGCGGCGCGCAGGCCAGGGCGATCGACCGCTGCTGCCGGACCGCGGCCGGGTCGTGGTCACAGACCGTGGTGCCATCGACCACCGCACCGGGCCGCGAGATCGTGCCGCTCGCCGCCAGAAGCGCGTCGACCAGCGTCGTCTTGCCCGCGCCGGAGTGGCCGACGAGCACCACGTTGCGAACCCTGCCGGGTTCATCCACCACCGGCGCCGGGCCGGTGACTCCTTTCTCCGAACTCTTCTGCGCCATCGGGCGCACCTCCCTAAGCCGGTGGTTGGTGGCGACCGCCGCGCGCGACGGGGGAGCTGCCCTGGCGACTCCGCGGCGATATCCTCGGGTGGCCTGCCGTGCCCGGGGGACGTGCCGGGTGGCAAGGTGAGCGAAGTCACGTCCCCTGCTCCGATCTCACACCCGTACAAGACGTGACACAAGCCCGCAGCGCGAACTAGCCGCCACCGGACGTACCGGCCCGGTTGCGCGCCCGTTATGGTGGGACGGCCATGGCGAAGATCTTCCAAGTGTCGGCCCGTGCGGGCATGACCCGCGTTGTCGAACCGATTGCCCGGACCCTGCTACGGGTCGGAGTGACGCCCAACGCCGTCACCGTGACCGGCACCCTGGGGGTGCTGGTCGGCTCGATCGCGCTCGGTGCCCGGGGTTACCTGGTGGCCGGTGCGCTGGTCGTGACCTTTTTCGCGCTCACCGACCTGCTCGACGGCACCATGGCTCGGATGCGTGGCGGGTCCAGCCGGTTCGGCGCCTTCCTCGATTCGAGCATGGACCGGGTCTCCGACGGCGCCGTCTTCGGTGCCGTCGCGTACTGGCTGGCCACCCAGAACGACCACGTCGGGGTGGCCGCCGCGCTGATCTGCCTGGTCTCCGGCGGGCTGGTCTCCTACGTGAAGGCCCGGGCCGAGGGGCTCGGCATGACCTGCAACGTCGGCATCGCCGAGCGGACCGAACGGCTGTTGATCGTCGGGGTCGGCGGGCTGCTCACCGGCCTCGGGCTCGACTGGGCGTTGACCACCGCACTCTGGCTGCTCGCCGCCGTCTCCGTGTTCACCGTGGGGCAGCGGATGACGCACGTCTACCGGCAGGCCCAACGCGCCGAGCTGGGCGTCGACGCGTGACCGGGCGAGCGGGCGCGTCGAGCGGGCGGATGGACGCACAGGCCGGCCGAACGGGCGTGCCGAGCGGGCGGGTGGACGCGTGACCGGGCGGCGGGCAGGCCGGTGACCCCGGTCGAGTTCGCCTACCTGGCGGGCTGGCGGATCGTGCGGACCCTGCCGCAGCCGGTCGCCGCGGCGATGTTCCGGGCCGCCGCCGACTACGCCCACGGCAAGCGTGGCCGGGGTACGACCCGACTCGCCGCCAACCTGCGCCGGGTGGTCGGCCCGGAACTGCCCGAGGCCGAGTTCGACCAACTGGTACGCCGTGGCATGCGCTCCTACGCCCGGTACTGGCTGGACGCCTTCCGGCTGCCGTCACTGCGCCGCGACCAGATCCGGAACTGGTTCCAGCTCGACGGCGCCGACATGCTCGCCGCCGACATGGCGGCCGCCCGGGGCGCGGTGGTGGCGTTGCCGCACTCCGGGAACTGGGACGCCGCCGGTGCCTGGGTGGCCGCGATGGGCTGGCCGATCGCCACCGTCATGGAGCGGCTCAAGCCGGAGGGGGTGTACGAGCGCTTCCTCGCCTTCCGGCGCGAACTCGGGATGGAGATCCTGCCGACTCACGGCGGCGAACGGGCACCCTTCGAGGTGCTTGCCGACCGGCTCGGCGCCGGATACCTGGTGCCGCTGCTCGCCGACCGTGACCTGTCGGCGCGCGGGATCGAGGTGCGGTTCTTCGGCGGACGGGCCCGGATGCCGGCCGGACCGGCCCTGCTCGCCATCCGCACCGGCGCACCCCTGTACGTGGCGGCGCTGTGGTACGACCCGGCCGGGCCGCGTGGCCGGCTGGTGGGTCCGCTGGAGGTGCCGGAACCGGACAGCGGGCCACTCGACGAGCGGGTCCGGGCCCTGACCCAGCAGATCGCCGACCACCTGGCGGCGGGCATCGCCGGGCATCCGGAAGACTGGCACATGCTGCAGCGGGTGTGGATCGACGAGGGGACGACCGCCGGCTCGACCGGGTCGACGGGAGCGTCGAAGGGCCGGTCCGACGCGGGGCGTGACGGCGCGGGGCGTGACGGCGCGGGGCGTGACGGCGCGGAGCCAGGAGTGGCCAACCCGTCCCCGATGCCCGGGCCGGCCTAGAGGGGGAGGGGACCCAGTGCGGATCGGCATCGTGTGTCCGTACTCCTTCGACGTGCCGGGTGGGGTGCAGAACCACATCGTCGACCTGGCGGAGGCGCTGATCGGTCTCGGACACGAGGTGAGCGTCCTCGCGCCGGCGGACGACGACTCGCCCCTGCCGTCGTACGTCGTCCCGGCCGGTCGCTCGGTGCCGTTCCCGTACAACGGTTCGGTGGCCCGGATCACCTTCGGGCCGGTTTCCACCGCCCGGGTCCGGCGGTGGCTGTCCCGGGGACAGTTCGACGTGCTGCACGTCCACGAGCCGTTCGTGCTCAGCCTCTCGCTGCTCGCGGTGCTCTCGGCCCGGGGCCCGGTGGTGGCGACCTTCCACACCGCGATGACCCGGTCCCGGGCATTGGCCGTCGCCCAGGGCATGCTGCAACTCGTGCTGGAGCGGATCACCGCTCGGATCGCGGTGAGCGCGCTGGCCCGCAGGCTCCAGGTGGAGCACCTCGACGGCGGCGCGGTGGAGATCCCCAACGGGGTGGCGGTGGCGAAGTTCGCCAATGCCGAGCCGTTGCCGGGCTGGCCCGGCCCCAGCGGCCCGGGTCAGGGCGGCACGCTGGGCTTTCTCGGCCGGTTCACCGAGCCTCGGAAGGGGTTCGGGGTGTTGCGGGACGCGTTCGTGGCGCTCGCCCCCGAGCGCCCGGGGCTGCGGCTGCTGGTCGCCGGCCCGGGGGATCTGGCCGACCTGTACGAGGGCGTACCGCCGGGGCTGCGAGACCGGATCACCTTCCTCGGCCGGGTGTCCGAGGAGGACAAGGCGCGGATGCTGCGCAGCGTCGACCTCTACGTCGCGCCGAACATCGGCGGCGAGTCGTTCGGGATGATCCTCACCGAGGCGATGGCCGCGGGCGCGACGGTGGTGGCCAGCGACCTGGACGCGTTCCGGCGGGTGCTGGACGGTGGCCGGGCCGGGGAAATCTTTCCCACCGGGGACGCCCAGGCGTTGCGCGGCACCCTTGCGAGGCTGCTCGACGATCCGGTGCGCCGGGCGGAACTCTCCGCCTGTGCCAAGGAGGTGGTCGCGGCCTTCGACTGGCCGACGGTTGCCCGCCGGGTTCTCGAGGTATACGCAACAGCGATCGAGGCCACCGACGGTCGCGTGCTGGACGAGGAGTGGATCGGCCCGATCTGAGCCTGCTGGGCCGGAATTCGCCCATCGGGCCGACCTGAGCGGGATCGACCGCGATGGGATGATCAGGCGATCCGGGCCGGCCGGACCGAGCCGGCCCGGGTGACGTGCCAGGGAAACGGGAATGAGGCCGCACTACGATGCCGGGCATGTGGTGGGTGGTGGGCGTCGTCGTGGCGGTCGTCCTGGTAACGACGTACCTGACCTGGACGGCGGCCCGGGTCGACCGCCTGCACTCCCGGGTGGAGTCGGCGGCCCGGGCACTTGACGCGCATCTGCTCCGCCGGGCGGCCGCCGCCGCGGTGCTGGCCGAGGAGCGGTACGCGGTGGAGCTGTACGCCGCGTCCCGGATCGCGCTCGATGCCGAGGGCGACGAGCGGGAGGCCGCCGAGAACGACCTGACCCGGCAACTGCGGATCACCCCGCTCGACCCGGACGACCAGGCCGCCGGGGCGGTGATCGGGGCCAGCCGTCGCCTCGGACTGGCCCGCCAGGTCCATACCGATCTGGTCCGTGACGCGCTGTCCGCACGGCGGCGTCCCCTGGTCCGGCTGATGCGGATGTCGCGGAAGCACGAGCGGCCCCGCTACTTCGACATCGACGACCCGACGCTGGACACCCGGACCGGACTCTCCGTCAGCTGAAACCGGGCTGAACAAGCTCCGGTGACCGGGCTGGGGAGCCTCCGGTGACCGTGAGCCGGGACACAGGGCAGTCCACCCGGGGGCTGATTGGCTGTCGGTCGCGCGTTGTACTCCGCGTAACATCGGGGGCGGATTTCATCCGCCAAACCACTGTCGAGGAGCGAGAACGCCGTGTCCGATTCCACCGCCAAGTCCGGTTCCGACCATTCGACGGCCCCGGAGCAGACCGGAAGTGCCACCCCTGTGGTCGGCACCGCACGGGTCAAGCGGGGCATGGCCGAAATGCTCAAGGGTGGCGTGATCATGGATGTGGTCACCGCCGAGCAGGCCAAGATCGCAGAGGACGCCGGCGCGGTCGCGGTGATGGCGCTGGAGCGGGTACCCGCCGACATCCGCGCCCAGGGCGGGGTGTCCCGGATGAGCGATCCCGACATGATCGACGGCATCATCAACGCGGTTTCCATTCCGGTGATGGCGAAGGCCCGGATCGGCCACTTCGTGGAGGCCCAGGTGCTCCAGGCCCTCGGCGTGGACTACGTGGACGAGTCCGAGGTGCTGACCCCGGCGGACTACGCGAACCACATCGACAAGTGGCAGTTCACGGTGCCCTTCGTCTGTGGAGCCACCAACCTCGGCGAGGCGCTGCGCCGGCTCACCGAGGGAGCGGCGATGATCCGCTCCAAGGGCGAGGCGGGCACCGGTGACGTCTCCAACGCGACCACGCACATGCGCAAGATCCGTGGCGAGATCCGTCGCCTCGGCTCGCTGCCGACCGACGAACTGTACGTCGCCGCCAAGGAGTTGCAGGCCCCGTACGAGCTGGTCCGGGAGGTGGCGGAGACCGGGAAGCTGCCGGTCGTGCTGTTCACCGCCGGTGGCATCGCCACCCCGGCCGACGCGGCGATGATGATGCAGCTCGGCGCGGAGGGCGTCTTCGTCGGCTCCGGGATCTTCAAGTCCGGTAACCCGGCGCAGCGGGCCGCCGCGATCGTCAAGGCGACCACGTTCTACGACGACCCGGACGTGCTGGCCAAGGTGTCGCGCGGGCTCGGCGAGGCGATGGTCGGGATCAATGTGGACGACATCCCGGTGCCGCACCGCCTCGCGGAGCGGGGTTGGTGAGCGCGAGGAGTGAGCCGGGTTTGCGAGCCCCGCAGTCGCGAACGGATGGCGGGTTGGTGAGCGCGAGGAGTGAGCCGGGCTTGCGAGCCCCGCAGTCGCGAACGGATGGCGGGTTGGTGAGCGCGAGGAGTGAGCCGGGTTTGCGAGCCCCGCAGTCGCGAACGGATGGCGGGTTGGTGAGCGCGGGAAGTGAGGTGACCGTCGGGGTCCTCGCGCTCCAGGGTGACGTCCGCGAGCATCTGCTGGCGCTGACCTCGGCGGGCGCGACCGCCCGCCGGGTCCGCCGGGCGGAGGAGCTTGAGCAGGTCGACGGCCTCGTCATCCCCGGCGGCGAGTCGACCACCATCAGCAAGCTGGCCGACGAGTTCGGGCTGCTCGACCCGCTGCGCAAGCGGATCGGCGCCGGCATGCCGGTGTACGGCTCCTGCGCCGGGATGATCATGCTTGCGACCGAGGTGCTGGACGGACGTCCCGACCAGCAGAGCTTCGGCGGCATCGAGATGACCGTACGGCGCAACGCGTTCGGGCGGCAGGTCGACTCCTTCGAGGCGCCGGTCGAGATCGCCGGCGTACCGGGGCCGAGTTTCTCGGCCGTCTTCATCCGGGCGCCCTGGGTCGAGCGGGTCGGCGACGGGGTCGAGGTGCTGGGGCGGGTGACCGGGGGGCCAGCCGCCGGCCGGATCGTCGCGGTCCGGCAGGGGAACGCCGTCGCGACATCGTTCCATCCGGAGTTGACCGGGGACCGGCGCCTGCACCGCTGGTTCGTGGATCTCGTCCGGCGTTCCGAGGACCGTTCCGAGGACCGATCCGGGGCCTGAACCGGGCGGGGAGGCGCCACCGAGCGGGGCCGATCCGGACTGCGATGTGCGAACCGTCCGATCCGACCCCGTGCCGGGCGTGAATAGGCCGGAAGGGCGTCGGTAGGATTGTCGCGGGTTCGGCGGTTCTTCGTGGAGATGGCGCGCGGTGCAGTCGACGCAGACGGCGGGTAGCAACGGAGGTTAGCTTATGTCCGGCCACTCAAAGTGGGCGACGACGAAGCACAAGAAGGCGGTCATCGACGCCAAGCGCGGCAAGATGTTCGCGAAGCTCATCAAGAACGTCGAGGTCGCCGCCCGTACCGGCGGTGGTGACCCGGCCGGTAATCCGACGCTTTTCGACGCCATTCAGAAGGCGAAGAAGAACTCGGTACCCAACGACAACATCGACCGGGCGGTGAAGCGCGGCTCCGGGTTGGAAGCCGGCGGTGCCGACTGGCAGACGGTGATGTACGAGGGGTACGCCCCCGGCGGCGTCGCGCTGTTGATCGAGTGCCTGACCGACAACCGCAACCGCGCCGCGACCGAGGTCCGGACCGCGCTGACCCGCAACGGTGGTTCGCTGGCGGACGCGGGCTCGGTGTCGTACATGTTCTCTCGCAAGGGTGTCGTGATCGTGCCGAAGGCGGGCCTGTCCGAGGACGACGTGCTGCTCGCCGTGCTCGACGCCGGTGCCGAGGAGGTCAACGACCTCGGTGAGGCGTTCGAGGTGATCTCCGAGCCGGGTGACCTGATCGCGGTCCGGACCGCCCTCCAGGACGCCGGCATCGACTACGAGTCGGCCGAGTCGTCGTTGGTCCCGAGCATGACCGTGCCGCTGGACGCCGAGGGCGCCCGCAAGGTGTTCAAGCTGATCGACGCCCTCGAGGACTCCGACGACGTGCAGAACGTCTTTGGCAACTTCGACGTCTCCGACGAGGTCATGGCGGCGGTCGGCTGAGGCCCTGGCGCCGTCGAGCCGATCGTTGCTTCGGCTCGGCTCGGCTCGACGGCGCGGTATCCGTACGCGGGTGAATCTCCGGCCGGCTCCGCTCATCCAGCCCTGCGCGCGGTCAGTCGCGTTTCGCGCGCTCGGCAATGGCCGGCAGGACGTGCACGAACGAGGCCAGGCTCTTGTACGGTTCACCGTCCAGGACCCGCGCCGCCAGCCCGAACGGGAACCCCGTCACGCCGAGCACCGATACCGCCGGGGTCCCGGGTGACGTTTCATGCATGATCCACTCGCCGCCGCGATGGACGGGTTCACCGGCTTCAAGACCGCCGCCGCTGAGGAGATCCCCGCCGCGGTCGCGGTGATGGACCCCTTCCACGGTGGTGCGCCTTGCCGGCGACGCCCTCAACGACTGCCGCCGCCGCGTTCAGCGCGTACCCGCTCAGATCGGTCAACGGCGCACCCGATAGCGCAGGTGAAGCACCCGGTTGCCCTGAATCACCACGTCAGGATCCTCCAACAGGTGCTGCGCGTCGACCGACCCGAAGTAGCGCTTGCCGGACCCGAACACGACGGGTACGACGTCCATGCGCACCTCGTCGACCAGGCCCGCGGCAAGCACCTGGCCACCGACGTCGCCAGCGGCGACCTCGACCATGCGGTCACCCGCAAGCTCCTGCGCCTTGGCCACGGCTGCCTCGACGCCGTCGACGAAGTGGAACGGCGCCTCGGGGTCCCAGCCCTCGGGCTTCGGCCGGTGCGTCACGACGACCACGTGGTCGACCCCGCTCGGAGGCTTCCCGTCCCAGCCGTCCGTCATGTCGAAGACGTGGCGGCCGGCGATTGTCGCCCCGATCTGGTCCCAGTACGGCCGGGTGTAGTCGTAGGACGTCTGCGACACCTTCACGTAGCCGCTCTCGTCCAACGGCACGTCACCGCTGGTCAACCAGTCGAACAGCGGTCCGGGCTGGTCGTTCTCGTCCGCGATGAAGCCGTCTACCGACACCGAGCTGTACATGACCACCTTGCCCACGGGGCTCTCCTCTGCTCTGGGGTGCCCCCAAATTAACGTGTCGTGAGCTGTCGCTCTTGTAAGAAATCAATCGGCCGGCAGCGGCCAGCCGTCCAGCACGTGGCCGGGATGTTCGCGCAGGAACCGCCGCCGGACTTCGACGTACCGGGTCGGCGTGAGCCCGGTGAACGCCCGGAACTCGTGGCCGAAGTGGGCCTGGTCGAAGTAGCCTGCGCCACCGGCGAGGTCGCCCCAGTCGATCGGTCCGGCGGGGTTGATCGCGAACACGGTGGCGACGAAGCGCCAGGTGCGGGCCAGCCGCTTCGGCGTGACGCCGATGAGCTCCTTGAACCGCTGTGCCAGATGAGTGCTGCTGACACCGGCTGCCAAGCTCAGGTCGCCGATCGCCACCGCCCCGCTGGTCGTCGCGATGACGCTGCTCGTGTGGCGGACCAGCCCCAGGCCGGCGGTCTCGCACAGCCGTCGCATCAGCTCCTCCTCGAGCAGCGTCAGCATCTCGTGCGGTCCGTCCGCCGTGGCCAGCCGGTCCCGCAGCTCAGCAATGGCGGGCCGGCCCCAAACCTGCTCTACCGTCACCGGCCGGTCACACAGCTCGGCCGCGGGCATCGGCAGGAACGGCGCCAGCCCCCACGGCTTGAAATGCACGCCGACGGACCGGGTCGGGAGTGGGTAGCCGAACTCCCACGCGTGGGTGGGCATGGTGACCACGCAGCCGTCGGCGTACTCGGCCGTCTCGATGTCGGTGCCGGCGCGGATGCGGAACGGCGCCCCGAGGTTGACGATGAGCAACGCCGACGGCGCGGGCGGCAGCATCAGCAGGGCGTACGGCGGCGCACCGCCCAGGTAGTAGAGGTCGTCGATCAGCCCGTCCAGCGGCGGTCGCGGCACTCTGGACACGTACTCCACGCCCACAGTATCGCCGGCATCGCGCGCCGGGATGGTCCGGCCGCGCTGCCGCCAGCATCGAGCCGGCGCCGATCCCGGACGAGCGCCCGGCCGCGGACATTTGCGACTGCTACGCGGCCGCGGGCTGTTCGCCGCCAAGTCGACCTCGTCCAGCGCGGGGACGAACACGTCCGGCGGGATGTGGAGTTCGTCGGTTGCGTAGGCGCCGAACCGGAGGATGTGGGAGGCGAGGTAGGGCGAGATCGGGCGCTGTTCCATGCTGGTCTGATGGCGATCGTCGGGGTGCTCCGGGAATTCGATTCCGATCGAGGCTGGGGTGTCATCGACGCCCCGGAGACCCCGGGCGGCTGCTGGGTGCACTTCTCCGCCATCGCCGCGCCCGGCTTCCGGGCACTCGCCGCCGGTCAGCAGGTGTACCTCCGGGCCGAGAACGCGGATCAGGACGGCTACGCGTACCGGGCGGTCAAGGTCTGGACGGGCGGTCCCGGAGAGCCGCCCGATCGGATCCCGGACTCGGACCCGGGCGCGCGGCCGGCGTACCGGAGCACGCTGACCATCGTCTACGACGATCCGACGGACGGGCCGACGCTCGACTAGCGCTCGGTGGCCGGGCCGAGCACCGGCTTGACGTCGAGGATGGGTGTTCCGTCCAGGGCTTCCAGGTCGCGTACCCGGATCCGGAGATCGTCGATCTCTACGATGGACACCCGGTGCAGCCCGATCGGATTCGGCCGGTCCGGTGAGCGGGTGCTGAACACTCCCGTCGGTGGTCGGTGAAGGTCGCCCCGGGGATGCACCACCAGTACGTCCCGGCTGGACCGGTCGAACCAGGTCAGCAGGAGAACGTCGACGCCGACCTGAAGATCACGCAGCCCCTCGCGGATCTCCGGCTCGAACACCAGCCACGCCTCGGGTGAACCCTCGTCGCCCTGCCTCGGCGCCGTGGCCCGGTCGACCAGCGGAGACTCGACCCGCCCGATCGGACGCAGCGCGTACGGTGTGCCGGCCGGATCGCCGTGGCCGCCCGGATCGACGTGGTCGCCCGGCTCTGCCTCGATGGTCATGAGTCTCCCCCCGATCGTGCGCCGACCGAGTCTAACGAACTGACTCGGGCCTGCTGGGCCCTTGCCACGGGAGGGGGCGTGGAATTGGATCATGAGGGTGGACGGCCACCTCTCGCATCTGGCGAATCTCGACCTGAACATGCTCGTGGCGCTGCGCGAACTGACCCGTGAACGCAACGTCACCCGGGCCGCCAGGCGTCTCGGGGTCACCCAGCCGGCGGCCAGCGCCGCCCTGTCCCGGCTGCGCCGACACTTCGGCGACGAACTCCTGGTACGTCGTAAGAGCGGATACGTGCTCACTCCGCTCGCCGTCCAGTTGGCTGAGCAGGTCGAGGCGGTGTGCGTCGCGGCGGAGCGCCTGTTCGCGACGAGCACGCACTTCGACGCGGCCACCTCGGATCGGGAGTTCACCCTGCTGATGGCCGACTACACGATCGCGGTCGTCGGGGAGCAGCTCTCCCGGCTGGTCCGGGTGGCGATGCCGCAGGCCGGGCTCCACGTCCGGTTGGTCCGCGAAGCGCTGGCCCTGGACTACGCCGAGACCATCCGTTCCATCGATGGCATCGTCGCCCCGCCGATCGGCCGGTTCCGGGCCCCGGACGTCCACTCGGCCGAACTCTTCCGGGACCGCTGGGTCTGCGTGGTCTCCGCCGAGAACCGGGCGCTGGACACCGACACCCTGTCCCTCGACGATCTCGCCCGGCTGCCCTGGGTCGCGCCGTACCATCCGGGTCAGGGGTTTCCCTCGGCCGCTCCGATCGCGCGGCAGCTCACCCTCCTCGGCATCCAGCCCCGGGTGGCGGTACGCGTGGAAAGCTACCTCGCGGTGCCGTACTTCGTCGTGGGTACGGACCGGATCGCGCTGCTCCAGGAGCGGGTCGCCTCGAAGTACGCCGATCAGTTCGCCCTCAGGGTGCTGGACTGCCCGGTCGAGCCGGAGCCGATCATCGAGGCACTGTGGTGGCACGAATCCTACGAGGACGACGCGGCCCACGCCTGCCTGCGCCAACTCCTCGCCCAAGCCGCCGCCAAGCTGTAAGGAAGGGCCCCCGCTTATCGGATTCTGCATAGGAAGGGCCCCTTCTTAACCACCGTCCCCCGTGGGGGCGCGGCGGGGAGGATGGGCGGGGGTCATAAACGACGTTTATGGCAGGTAGATGAAGTCTTTGTTTCCGTCCGTGATGGCGGCGTCGTTATCTTGATCCACAATCCAGCCGGGCTCCGGCCGGAAGAAGGTTGAGGTAGCGATGATGATGTTGTCGAGGTGGTACCGGGCGATCCGCCTGCGCGGACGATCCCGCGCCCACCGCCGTGCACTGGTCGGATTCGCGGCGACGACCACGGTGCTCGGGCTCGCGGTGACGATGGCTGTCCCGCCAGCGGCCTGGGCGACACCGGCCGCTGGGGCGGGACCAGCCGCTGGGGCGAAATCGGGCGGCCATCCGGAATTGACGGTGCTCTCGGGACGGGCCGACATGGTCTCCGGCGGCAACGCGCTCGTACAGGTGGCCCTGCCCCGGGGCGCCCGCGTCGCCGATCTGCGGGTGACGGTCGAGCGGAACCGGACCGTCCGCGACGTGACCCGCCAGTTCGCGCTCCGGGCCGACGGGCGGGTGACGGGGCTGGTCGACGGCCTGCCGGAGGGGCGCAGCGTCCTCGTCGCACGGGTGGACCACGGTGACCGGGCGCAGCTCCCGATCACCAACTACCCGATCGCCGGACCGATCTTCTCCGGCCCGCACAACAGCCCGTACGTCTGCGAGACGGAGACCGCCGGACTCGGACCGGCAATCGACGCCAACTGCCTCGCGCCGACCCGGTACGACTACTTCTACCGCTCCTCGGCCGACAACACGTTCCACCCGTACGACCCGGGCTCGGCGACACCGTCGGACGTCGCCAGCACGACGACGAACGACGGGAAGACGGTCCCGTACATCGTGCGGGTGGAGTCGGGCGTGATCAATCGCTCGATCTACCGGATCGGAGTCCTCTTCAACCCGCAGGGGCAGGCCTGGCAGCCGTGGGCGCCACAGCCCGGCTGGGCCCGGAAGGTGATGTACGTCTTCGGGCCCGGCTGCGGGGCCGGTTACCGGCAGGGGAGCAACGCGGCGACCGAGGTGCTGGACGACTTCGCGCTGTCCCAGGGCTGGGCGGTCGTGGTCTCGACGCTAAACATCGCCGGCACGCACTGCCAGAGCGCGCTCACGGCCGAGACGACGATGATGATCAAAGAGCACCTGACCGAACGGTACGGCCAGCCGCGTTACGTGATGGGGTTCGGCGGCTCGGGCGGAAGCTGGAGCCAGCACGTGATCGCCGAGCAGTACCCGGGACTGCTGGACGGCATCGTCCCCCAGTACGGCTTCCTCGACTTCAACGCGCTGCTCTACGGCGACCAGGTCGACTGCGCCCTGTTCGGCTCGTACTACGCGAAGTCGCCGCAGTTGTGGGCGGACCTCGCGGACCGCAACGCGGTGGAGGGGCGCGACTATCGGGTGTGCCAGGACGCCCAGGCGGGTCGTGGCCTGGCCCAGGTGCAGGCGACGGCGCGTTGCCCCAACGTGCTGCCGCAGTCGAGCTTCTACCACCCGGTGACCAACCCGGACGGGATCCGGTGCGCGTACCCGGACGCGAACGTGAACCTGCTCGGGCGCCGGAAGTCCGACGGCTTCGCCAACCGGCCGTTCGACAACGTCGGCATCCAGTACGGGCTCGGCGCGCTCGCCGACGGGACGATCACCCCGGAGCAGTTCGTCGACCTCAACGAGAAGGTCGGCGGCTACGACATCGACGGCAACCCGACGGCGGGGCGCTCGGAGGCCGACTTCGAGGCGCTGCGGCTGTCGTACCAGAACGACCTCGTCACCAGCGGAGTCGGCCTCCGGCAGACGCCGATCATCGACATCTCGGTCGGCGACACCCAGGGGGACACCCTGACCGGCGGCCACGAGCAGGTCTTCAACACCATCCTGCGGCAGCGGCTCAAGGCCGCGAACGGAACGGCCGCCAACCAGGTGATCTTCACGTCCGCCAACGCGGGTACCCGGAGCGGCACGGACACCGACATCGGGCGTACCGCCCTGCGGACGATGGACCAGTGGCTGGCCGGGATCGAGCGGGACACCTCGGCCGTGGACCGGGCGACCAAGGTGATCCGGAACAAGCCGGCCGGTGCGGTGGACCGGTGCTGGGACCGGGCCAACACCCCGGCCGACCCGGCCTTCTGTGCGGAGAACGCCCCGGTGCGGGGGATTCCCCGGATGGTCGCCGGCCAGTCCCCTCGGTTCGACGTGTTGAAGTGCCGGCTGGAGCCGTTGAAGCGCGGCGACTACGACGTGCGCTTCACCGACGAGCAGTGGAGCCGACTCGTCCGGACCTTCCGGACCGGTGTCTGCGACTGGTCGAAGCCGAGCGTCGGCAACGTCGGACATCCGCGACAGTGGGTGAGCTACGCGGCCGGACCGCAGGGCACCAAGATTGGTAGGGCCCCCGTCTCGACGCCGGGTGGCGGGCGCTAACTCCGTCCGGAAAAGCTGCCGTCGCGTGGTGGGATCCGGTCCGGTGTGCACCGGCATTCGATCCCGCCACGCGACGGCGCCGCGCTCGGTCCCGAGCCGACCCTAAGCCCGGTCCCTCGTCCAACTCAAAAATCGTTCGAACAGCTCCGCCGGAGTGACATCGGACAGGTCCCGGGCCGCCTCCCGCATCCAGTCACCGGCCCGAGTGGACAACCGGCACGGGTCGGTGGTCCGCAACAGCAGTATCCGGGCATCGGGACAGGGCCAGCGCTGGTCCCCGCAGCTACAGGTCCACTCCGGACGTACGGCCGCGTGGTCGACGGCACTGGAATTGCGAATAGCCATCAATCTTTTCGGCCTCTCAATCGATGGCGCGAGGTGCGGGAAGGTCCGGCGTGGAAGTTCCGCAGGGCTCAACTCCCGACTCCGGTTTGGTCACCGTCGACGACCGACGAGTTGCAAATGATGATGACTTTGGCATCGCAGCCGTAACCTCAGCCCGGCATTGGTCGAATTACCTATTCGGTGGCTCCTGAGCCGCAGCCGGGACGGTCGGGGCGGTCCGGCGGGCGCCACATCGGCCACAGTGGCGGGCCACCCTCGGGCAGGGTCAGGCAGCCGTCGGCGTGATAGCCGTGTCGCTGGTAGCGGTCCCGTGCCCCCGGGTCGCCGGCCACCAGGTAACCGGGCAGGCGGGCCGCGTCGAGCAGCCGGTGATGGTGCCGCAGCAGCGCACCCGCGAGACCCCGACCCTGCCGGGCCGGCCGCACCCCGAGGTACGCCAGGTGGTGGTGGGCGCTGCCCGGATGGTACGCGAGCAGGAGCTGGTCCAGCAGGTCGAACCGGTCCGCCCAGCGTCCGGTGGCGGCGAGCAACCGCATCCGGTACGACGGTGGGTCCGCCGCCGGACGGATCCGGTCCCGCCACACGGCGACGCCGGACAGGTCGTCGGTGACGTGCACGGTCCCGTCCGGGACGGCCGACGCCACGACGGTGGCGAACAGGTCGCGGCTGATCGCCAATCGCTCGTCCGGATCGGGTACGAGCCAGGCAGCCACCGGCCCGGCCTGGAACGCCTCGGCGAGTACCCGGCCGATCCAGGCGACCTCGCCGGCGGTGGCCTGCCGGACGGCCGGCACCGATCGGGCAGTCGACTCCGCTCCGCGAAATGGCAACGGGAACTCCTTTGCGGGTAATCAGCTTCGAGTCCATCGCATGAATCGTTCGAACAGCTCGGCCGGCGTGACGTCGGGCAGGTCCCGGGCGGCGTCGGTCATCCAGTCGGCCGCGTACATGGCCAGGCTGAGCCGGTCGGTGGTCAGCAACAGGAGTTCGCGGGCCCGAGGGCAGGGCCACCGTCGGTCACCGCAGCTACAGTTCCATTCCGGACGTACGGGGGAGTGGTCCTCGGGTGCGACGTGGGAAACGGCCATCGGCATTCGGCCTTTCCAATCGGGAGGGTGCCGGGGCGGAGGCCGGAATGAGAATGCCGGAGAGATCAACCTCCGCCCCGGTTCTTTCCCGCCACCGGGGGAAATCGGCGGCGTGCACATGATGCTGACTTTGCCACTGGTATCGCGCAATGCTGCGGGCCAGAATCGTGCCCCAAGGGATGAGGTGCCTTACGCGACGACAGAACGGGAGATGACGTGGACGACTCGGGGAGTACCGTCCCGCGTAGGCAACTGGGCAGATATCTGAGAGATCTCCGCGAGCACGCCCACGTAACGGTGGCCGCTGCCGCGCGGGAGTTGGAATGGTCGACGCCGAGAATCTGGCGCTACGAGACCGGTCAGGTGCCGATGCACCCGAACGACGTCGAGGCGATGTGCCGGCTCTACGGCGCCCCGCCGGAGACCATCAAAACCATGCGCTCGTTGGCCCGGGAAACGAAGTCTCGCGGCTGGTGGTACAGCTACGGCGAGGCAATTGACGAATGGTTCAAGCTCTACGTCGGACTGGAGGCGGAGGCAACCAGGATCAGAAAGTACGAAACCAACGTCATCCCCGGGCTGCTCCAGACGGTGGACTACGTGCGGGAGATCATGGCAACTGATCATCCGGAGATGGGTTCTGCCGAGCGGCAGGCGAAGGTGGAGGTCCGACTTCGCAGGCAGGGGCTCCTGTCTCGGACGGTGCCTCCAGGGCCACGACTCGACGTGATTGTGGGCAAAGTGGTGCTCCGTCGTCCGCTGCGGGACCGAGCCGCAATGGGGCGGCAGCTCGACTACCTCGTGGCGGCCGGAGGGCGGCATAACGTCACCGTTCGGGTCCTGCCGCTCGACGCTGGGCTGCACCGCTGGGCGATGGCCGGAGGGTTCACCCTGCTGGACTTCACGACCGAGAACGTCCGGGATCCAGAACCAACGACGGTCTACATGGACGGACCGTGTGGCGCTGTCTATCTGGAAAAGCCACACAAAATTGAGATCTACGAGGACGCTTGGCGCTCGCTGACCACGTTGGCGCTGAACCCGGAAGAATCCCAAGCGTTGATCACAGCGATCGCAAAGGAGATGCACGATGCGGAGTGATGGTGTGTGGCGCACGTCGTCCCGCTCCGGCGGCAACGGCGACTGTGTCGAGGTGGCGTGGGTACCCGGCTCGGTAGCGGTGCGGGACAGCAAGGACCGGTCCGGCCCGGCGCTGGCCTTCCCCGAGTCGGCGTGGCGGGCATTCGTCCAGGTCGCACAGTCGAAGGGCTGAGCCCCAACGCAAACTGGATGATCCCGAAGAGTTCGGCTGGTCTGAGCCGGCCGAACTCTTCGGGATCATGGGTACGAGTGTCAGATGGTGAAGCCGCCGTCGACGTTGACGGTCGCACCGGTGACGTACGAGCCGCCGTCGCCGGCCAGGAAGGCGACGGCCGCCGCGATCTCGGCCGGTGCGGCGTACCGGCCGAGGGCGGTGAAGCCCCGGATCGTCTCGGCGAACGGGCCGTCGGCCGGGTTCAGTGCCGTGTCGGTCGGCCCGGGATTCACCAGGTTCACGGTGATCCCGCGCGGCCCGAGTTCGCGGCCGAGTCCCTTGGTCAGGCCGGTCAGCGCCGTCTTGCTCATCGAGTAGATCGCGTGCCCGGGGAACGGGAGCCGCTCGCCCACGTTGCTGCCGATGTTGATGATCCGTCCACCGTCGGTCATGTGCCGGGCGACGGCCTGCGCGGCGACGAACGGCGCCCGGATGTTCACCGCGATGGTCTCGTCGAGCGCCGCCGCCCCGATCTCCTGCACCGAGGCCACCAGGTACACCCCGGCGTTGTTGACCAGGATGTCGAGCCGGCCGAACTCCTCGACCGTCCGGTCCACCGCCGAGGTGACCGCCGCGACGTCGGCGCTGTCCGCCGCGATGGCGACCGCCCGTCGACCGATGGCCTTGATCTGGTCGACCACGGCCGCGGCCGCACCAGCGTCGCTCTGGTACGTCAACGCCACGTCGGCGCCGTCCTCGGCCAGCCGTACGGCCACCGCCGCGCCGATGCCTCGTCCGCCGCCGGTGACGAACGCTACCTTTCCATCAAGAACCAGATCTTTTCCATAAAGAACGTTACTCATGCCACCTATCGTGGTTCAATCCCGAGCTGTCGTCTGGCGGTGATCGGACGCCTCGTTCGGGCGTAGATCAGCAGCGCGCCGGCGGTGAGGGCGGCCAGCGCGACCGTGGCGACCCCGGATCCGAGCAGTGTGCCGCCGGCTCCGAACGCCGTCACCAGCGGGCCGGCGAGCGCGGCACCGAGCGGCATGGCCGCGGTGGTCACCGCGCTGCGGGCGGCGAGCACCGCCGGCAGGTCGGCGGGTTCGGCGGCGTTCTGGAACAGGGCGAGGCTGAACGCCGGGAACGGCCCGTAGACGAGTCCACCGACGGCGAAGCAGCACATGGTGAGCCACACCGAGGTGCCGAGGCCGAACGGCAGCAGGGACAGGCCCCAGCCGGCGATCACCGCGATGGTGACCGGCCACTGCCGGGCGGCGGTGAGTGTGCCGCCGAGCAGGCCGCCGACGACCGCCCCGATCCCGAACACCGTCCAATATGCCCCGAGGAGGCCGGCGGCGCCGGTCAGCTCGTCGGCGACGTACAGGGGAAGGGCGACCTCGACCGGGCCGTAGAGGAAGTAGAAGACGGCGGTGACCCCGACGAGCCCGACCAGTTCGGGTCGCCGGGCGAGGACCCGGAAGCCGGTGCCGGTCGGCCGGTGGCCCCCGCCGGCACCGGTGACCGGCGGCAGGTCGAGCCGGCTCGCCTGGACCGCCAGCAGCAGGTAGCTGAGCGCGTCGACGCCGAGCACGAGCGCCGGATGGACCCCGGCGACCAGCAGGCCAGCCAGGGCCGGCCCGACGACGAAGGCCGCCTGCTGGCTCGTGCCGACCAGGGCGTTCGCCGGCAGCCGGCGGTCCGCCGGAAATATCTGACTGATCAGGGTGTACGTGCCGGCGCTGCCCCAGGCCGTGAGCAGCGACGATCCGGCGAGCAGGGCGATGTACGCGCCGGCGGTGAGCTGGCCAAGCAGGTGCAGCACGACGATCGCGCCGAGGGCGCCGGCCCGGAGTCCGGCGTTCGCGATCACCAGGCGACGGGCCGGCACCCGGCTCAGCCACCGGGCCAGCAGCAGGGCACCGGCGGCGGCCGGCAGGGTGTACGCGGCGACCGCCACCCCGATGAGCAGACCTGCCTGCTCGGGCGGGGCGAGCCGGAGGGCCAGCCAGGCGATGGCGACCACACTCATCCCGTCGCCGAGGTGTGAGCCCACCAGCGCGGAGAGCAGCCGGCGGAAGGCCGGTACGCCGAGCGTCGCCCGGTACGTCTCCGGCACGAGCCGGCTCGCCAACATCATTCCGGGACGATGCCACTTCAAGCCGGGTTGAGGTCAACCGGAGGTGGGCCGCTCGCTGCCCGTACTCGCCGGGGCGGCGGCCCACCGGTTGGTGGCGTCAGGCCACCTGGATGTTGGTGTCCACCGAGCACCAGAACTCGATGCTGGTGTAGGGGCTCGGCGGTGCGGTGATGTTGGCCCTTCCGTAGAAGCTGCCTTCCAGGTACGGCAGCGGTCCACCGGAGAACCATCGCCAGTTGACGTGGATCCAGGGCTGGTCCGCGACGTACCAGTGACTTTCCGGCCAGAACGGATGGACGAACCACGACACCTGGACCCAACGGTTGGCCGGACAGCCCACCAGCCCCGCCACCCCCACGTCCGGGGTGGCGGTGCCGTCCGGCGCAAGGGTTGCCTGGGTGGCCGCGCCGAGGTTCTTCCCGGCGCCCGGCGACAGGGTGGCGGCTCCGGCCGGTGTGGTCACGGCCGGAGCGGTGAGAGCCACCGCCGCCAACAGGACCACCGTCAGCAGGTTCCTGATCGAACGCATCGCTGCTCCCTAGTGAAGTCCGTGATTCGGGGCGAGTGGACCTCGCTCCGCGAGACCGCGCCGGGGATGGATGACGTTTGCCGCCGCCGTCCGCCCCGGCGCTGGTTCGACGATCGCCCTGCGTGAACCGGGGTGGGAAGGGCGGCGGAGTTATCCGTACAACGCCGTACGGTCCGCCGTACGGATCCGTACGGCGACCGGCCGTAGTATCGCGCTTACCCACTGCTGTCATCCGCCTGTGCGGGAGGGATGTCATGTCGAACTCCGTGTCGACCGACGTGGACCAGCCCGGACCCGCCCGGGTGCGTACCCGGCAGGACTTCGCCCGGGAACTGACCCTGCTCCGCGAGCGGGCGGACCTGACGGTTCGGCAGGTCGCGGGCCGGGTCGGGGTACAGGGCGCGCACAGCACGATCGGCGACTGGTTCGCCGGCCGGGGCCTGCCGTCGGCCAGTTCCGGCGATCTGCTGGTGCGGGTGCTACGGGTGTGCGGGGTGGTCGACTCCGATCTGGTCGAACAGTGGCTGCATGCCTGGCGGCGGGTCCGGCGTGCACCCGGGCGCCGAAGCGTCGGGCCGGAACCGTACCGGGGGCTGGCGAGCTACCAACCCGAGGATGCCGACTGGTTCTTCGGCCGGGAGGCGCTGACCGGGCAATTGATCGCTCGCCTGGCCGACCTGCACGTGGCGGGCGGTGGCCTACAGGTGGTGGTCGGTGCGTCCGGGTCAGGCAAGTCCTCACTGCTGCGGGCCGGCATGGTGCCGGCGCTGCGGGCAGACGCTCTGCCGGGCTCGGCCCACTGGCCGGTGCTGCTGTTCACGCCCGGTTCCCACCCGCTCGACGAACTGGCCGAGCAGTTGGCCGGGATCACGGGCGCCGCTGCGGAGTCGACGCCACCCCGGCGATGGGTGCTGGTGGTCGACCAGTTCGAGGAGGTGTTCGTGGCCTGCGCGGAGGCCGAGGAGCGGCGGCAGTTCATCGACGCCTTGTGTGCGGCGGCCGGCGGGCCCGACGGAGCGCTGGTCGTACTGGGACTGCGCGCCGACTTCTACGCGCAGGTCCTCCGGTACCCACAGCTCGTCACGGCAGTGCAGGCCGGTCAGCTCGCGGTCGGGCCGATGAGCGAGGAGGAGCTGCGGAAGGCGATCGTGCGCCCGGCCCAGCAAGCGAAGATCGATATCGAGACCGGCCTGGCGGACCTGCTGCTGCGCGAGGTCGCGCCCCGCAGCGGCGGTACGGGGACCGGGGCGCACGACGCCGGTGTGCTGCCGCTGCTGTCCCACGCCCTCTACGCCACATGGTGCCAGGGGCGGAACCGGCGGATGACGATCGCCGACTACCGCGAGGTGGGTGGGATCGACGGTGCCGTGGCGGCCAGTGCGGCGAAGGTCTACGACGAGCTGACCGCGCCGCAACAGGAGCTGGCACGCCGGCTGTTCCTGAGTCTGGTCCACGTCGCCGCCGACACGGCGGACACCCGGCGCCGGGTCCCCACCGCCGAACTCTTCGCCGAGCACGACGATGCCGGCGTCGCCGAACTCGAAGACGTCCTCGACCGGTTCGTCGCGCAGCGGCTCGTCACCGCCGACGTCGACACCGTCGAGATCAGCCACGAGGCACTGCTCGCCGCCTGGCCGCGGCTGCGGGCGTGGCTGGAGGCGGATCGCGCCGGACTGGTCGTCGGCCGGCGGCTCACCGAGGCGGCGGTCACCTGGCGGCGTGAGCACCAGGACCCGGCCGCGCTCTACCGTGGGACCCGACTCGCCGCCGCGCAGGAGTGGGTGGAGACCTCCGGGCACCGGGTGAACCTGACCCCACCGGTCCGGGAGTTCCTCGACACCTCCGTCCGGCACGAACTCGCCGAGCAGCGCGCGGTCCGCCGCCGCGCCCGCCGGCTCCGCCAACTGGTCGCCGGTCTCCTGGTGATGCTGCTGTGCACCGTCGTGGCAACCGCTGTCACGGTGCGGAGCCTGCGAGCGACCCGAGCCGAACGCAACATCGCCGTCTCCGGCAAGGTCGCCAACGAGGCCACCGCGCTGCGTACCACGAATCCCGCGCTGGCCGGGCAACTCAGCCTCGCCGCGTACCGCCTGGCACCCACTCCCGAAGCCGCCGGCAGTCTGCTCAGCACCGCGGCCAATCCCTACTTCACCCGACTGACCGGCCACACCAGCGCGGTCTACGCGGCGGTGTTCGGTCCCGACGGACGTACCCTGGTCACCGCCAGTTCCGACCACTCCGCCCGGCTGTGGGAGGTCGGCGACTCCCATCACCCGGTACCCGTGGCCACCCTCGTCGGGCACACCGACCAGGTCTACGCGGCGGCGTTCAGCCCCGACGGGCACATCGTCGCCACCGGTGGAGCCGACCGCACGGTGCGGCTGTGGGAGGTGGGCGAGCCGAGGGAGGCCCGAGCCGTCGCCACGCTGACCGGGCACACCGGAGACGTCCGCCGGGTGGCCTTCAGCCCCGACGGACGTACCCTGGTCACCGCCAGCGCGGACCGGACGGTGCGGCTGTGGGATGTCGGCGATCCCGGCGTCGCCGGACCGCTCGCCGTCCTGACCGGCCACCGGGAGGGCGTCGCCGCCGCGGTGTTCAGTCCCGACGGGCGTACGGTGGCCAGCGTCGGCTCGGACCGTCCCGTCCGGCTCTGGGACGTGTCGGACCGGCGGCGCCCGGAACCGCTGCCGGTGTTGACCGGCCACACCGACCGGGTGCTCTCCGCCGCGTTCAGCCCGGACGGACGAACCCTGGCCACCGGAAGCTTCGACAACACCCTGCGGTTGTGGGATGTCGGCGACGTGCGGCACCCTGGCCCGCTGGCGGCGCTGACCGGCCACGAGAACGGAGTCGTCTCGGTGGCCTTCGGGCCGGACGGGCACACCGTTGCCACCGGCAGCTACGACCAGACGGTACGCCTGTGGGATATCGCCGACCCGCACTTCGCCAGCGCTCCGGTCACGCTGAGCGGGCACGGGGAGACGGTCTACTCGGTGTCGTTCAGCCCCGACGGACGTACGCTCGCCAGCGCCAGCAGGGACGCGACGGCGCGGCTCTGGGACGTCCGGGGACCGGTCCTGACCGGACACGCCGGTCCGGTGCACTCGGCGGTGTTCAGCCCGGACGGCCGGGTCCTGGTCGCCAACGCCTACCGGACCTCGCGGTTGTGGGACGTGGGTGACCCGCGCAGCCCCCGCCCCCTGGCCACCCTGACCGGTCACACCGACAACGTGGTCATGGCGGCGATCAGTCAGGACGGCCGGGTCCTGGCCACCGCCAGTCTCGACCGCACGGTCCGGCTGTGGGACCTGACCGACCCGGGCGCTCCGACCCCGCTGGCGACCCTGCCTCCGGACACCGACAACGTGTTCGCGGTGGCGCTGAGTCCGGACGGCCGCACCCTCGTCACCGCCGGTGCCACCCGGGCGGTCAGGTTGTGGGACGTCACCGATCCGCGTCGTCCCCACCGGCTGGCGGTGCTGACGGGACACACCGACCGGGTCTTCACGGTGGTGTTCAGCCCGGACGGCCGTACCGTCGCGAGTAGCAGTGCCGACCGCACGGTGCGATTGTGGGACGTGGCCGATCCCCGGCTTCCCGCTCCGTTGGCCACCCTGGACGGACACGGCAACGGGGTGAACTCGGTCGCGTTCAGCCCGGACGGGCGTGCCCTGGCGACTGCCAGCTTCGACCACACCGCGCGGCTGTGGGACGTCGCCGACCTCCGGCGACCCTCCCTGACGACCACGCTGACCGGCCACGCCAACGGGGTGAACTCGGTGACGTTCAGCCCCGACGGGCGCACCCTGGCCACGGCGGGTTTCGACAGCACGGTGCGGATCTGGGATGTCGTGGACCGCCACCGGCCCGGCCCGCCGGTCGTGCTGACCGGGCACACCGACCGGGTCAACTCGGTGAGGTTCGCCCCGAACGGACGCACGATCGCCACCGGCAGCGCGGATGCCACTGCCCGGCTCTGGGACATCGACATCGATCGGATCGGCGACCGGGTCTGCGCCTTCGCCGATCTTCCCGTCGACCGCCCGCAGTGGCGACAGTACTTCCCGGACCTGGCGTACCGGCCACCCTGTCCGTGACCGCATCCGGCGCTCGGCCGACCGGTCGCGCCGGGACCTCTCCGCTCGTCGTCGGCCGGCGGCCGCCTGACCAGGTCGTCCGTCAGCGTTCACCTCTTGGTTGATCAAGATCGGTAGCCTCGCCTGCCATGGACGATCCAACAAGCGGTCCCGCTCGGGTAACCCGGCGCGGCATGCTCATCGGCGCGTTGACGACCGCCGGCCTGGCCGCGACCGGCGGCAGCGCCGCGTCGGCCCACCCGCCGCATCCGGCGCATCCAGCCCACCCGGCCCGTCCGCCGGCCCGCCGACGGGTACTGGTGGCCACGAACGAACCCTGGGGTACCTATCACGTCGCGCCGCTGCTCGCCGCCGCGCGGCGCGGCGGATACCAACTGACCCAGCTCGTGCCGGACCACACGCAGATCAAGCCCGGCGACCCGGTTCCGGTGGCAACCCCCGACGAGGCACCGCAGGCCGACCTGCTCGTGGTCACAGGCGCCGGGGACTGGCCGGCGGACTGCGCCGACCGATTCCGTCGACTGCCGCTCGCGGCCAGCTCGCTGGCCTACCTGAACCCGACCGAGGCGCCCCGGGCCCGAGAGATCCGGTCACGGCTGCGGACCATCACCTCGTCCTCGCCCGCCGAGGCCCGTGCGTTCGCCGGCTACCTCGGCCTCCGTCGGCCGATCCAGGTCGTCGGCTCGCCGCAGACCGACGATCTGCCGAAGCGCCAACCGCAGCCGGACACCGTGCTCGTCCTCACCAGCGTCACCTACCCGGACGCGACCGGCGGCGCGGCACCCGGTACCCAGCTGTTGCTGGACGCGGCCGCCCGGCTGCATGCGGCAGGCAAGCGGATCGTGGTCGGGATGCACCCGCGCGAGAATCCAGCGCTCTGGGAGCAGTACGAGATCAGCGCGGTGCCGTCCGTGCAGGCATCGGCAGCCGCCGAGGTGGCCATCGGAATCCCCGGCACCGTCTTCCCGCTGGTCGTCGCCGTGGGAACACCCGTGGTCGGCTGCGTCGACCCGGCTCTACAGGTACCGGACTATCTGCTGGACGTCTGCTCGTCGACCATCAGCACCGCCGAGCAGTCGGTCACCGCCATCCAGCAGGCCCAACTCCCCGACCGGACGACCATCGCCGACGCCGTCGGCCCGGTCGGCGGATCGGCTGTCCGCCTGCTCGACGCGTGGAGCCGTAGGGTGGGTCGTCCCGGGCGCGGGTAAACGGCGGCCGTGGATGCGGGGCGTCCAGCAGCCCGGGTGTCGGGCAGTGGCCCGGGTGCGGTGGTTGGCGAGGCACCGCCATCCGCCCGTACGGCGGACGGTTGGCTATTGCCCGACGCCTGGTGTGGGCCTGGTCACCACGCCGGCAAACTCGGTCGCAATCCGTCAGGGGTGCACGGGAGACTCGCCGGATGTTGCGTAGCGCCCTGCCCAGCCGCCCCGAGGCGCGCCGGCTCCTGGTCGGCACGATCTTCTCGGCCATCGGCCGTGGGCTCACGCTGCCTTTTCTCTTCATCTACCTCACCGAGGTCCGTCAGTTCGACGCCACCACCGTGGGCCTGCTCATCGGCTGGTTCGGCCTGTGCGCGCTCCTGATCGCGCCGCTCGGCGGCACGCTGATCGACCGGCTCGGCGCCCGTCGGATCGTGCTGCCGGCGCTGCTGATCGAGGCGGCCGGCGTCGGCGGGCTGGCGCTGGTGACCGAGGTCTGGCACGCCTGGATCGCATTGACGCTGGCCTCCATGGGCGCCGGGGTGATCTGGGCCGGGCAGAACACGATCCTGACCTCGCTCACCACCGAGGCCGAGCGGCAGAATGTATTCGGGCTCCAGTTCACGCTCCTCAACCTCGGCATCGGCGTCGGATCGGCGGTCTCGGGCTCGATCGTGCAGGTGGCTGAGCCCAGCACCTTCCAGCTGATCTACCTCATCGACATGGTGTGCTACCTTGCGCCGTTCCTGCTGCTGCTCTCCATGCCCCGGGTGGGTCGGCGGTTGGTCGAGCCGCAGCCGGCCGACGCCGATGCGGGCCGGAGGAACCGGGGATGGGCGGTCGTGCTGCGGCACCGCCCGTTCCGGCGACTGATCATCTTCAGCGTGTTGCTGACGGTCTCCGGCTATGCGCAGTTGGAGGTCGGCTTCACCGGCTTCGCCACCGAGACCGTCGGGGTGACCCCACAGATCATCGGGTACGCCTTCACCGCGAACACGATCGTGATCGTGGTGGCGCAGTTGTTCGTCCTCAAGAAGATGCAGGGGCGCAGCCGCACGATCGCACTCGCCGTCGTCGGTGCCGTCTTCGCCATCGCCTGGCTGGTGCTGGGCCTCGCCGCGGTGATCGACATCGACAGCGCGATCGTCAGCGCGTTGGGAGTGATCGCCTTTGGTGCGATCTTCGCGGTCGGCGAGACGTTGCTGTCACCGACCAGCCCCGCGCTGGTCAACGCACTCGCCACCGATGCCCTCCGGGGCCGCTACAACGCGCTCGCCTCGATGGTCTGGGGTATCTCCGGCGTCGTCGCTCCGGTCAGCGCCGGCCCGCTCCTGCACGCCGGACTGGGTGGGCTGTGGATCGTGCTGGTGAGCTGCGGCTGCCTGGCGGCCTCGGCAGTCGCGGTCTCCCTGCGTCGCTTGATCACCGCCGAACAGGATGGTCGGGTGACGCCGGCTCCCGCGCCGCATCCCGCCTCGACGCCCGCCGGGGTAGCGTGACAGCCGGAGCGCCTGTCGGGCGTGGCACGCGTACCCGACGTCCCGGGGGAGGACCGTTGCTGTCGATCAGCGCCGTGCTGCTGGACTGGCGGGGAACCCTCGTCTACACGCCACCGCTGACGGCCTGGGTCGAGCGTTCGCTGCGCCGGGCCGGGCTGGACACCTCGGCGCCGGAGGTGGCGCGGATCGAGGCGGCGCTGCTGGACGCGTTCCGGCAGCCGGAGGTCGTCCGGGCCGAGGTGGGGGCGGACCGGTCCGTCGCGCGGCACCGGGAGAGCTACGACCGGTTGTTCGCCGCCGCCGGCATCCAGGACCCGTTGGCGGAGGCGCTGTACGAGGTCGAGTCCGACCCGGCCGAGAACCCGTTCGCACCCGATGTCGCGCCCACGCTGGCCGCGCTGGCCGGGGCCGGGATCCGGATCGGCGTGATCAGCGACATCCACTTCGACCTGCGGCCGGTGTTCGCGGCGGCAGGGCTGGCCGGGTACGTGGACAGTTACGTGCTCTCGTACGAGCACGGGGTCCAGAAACCCGATCCCGCGATCTTCCGGATCGCGCTGGCGGAGCTCGGGGTCGAGCCCGGCGCGGCGCTGATGGTCGGCGACCGCTCCGGTTACGACGGCGCGGCGGTCGAGGTCGGCATCCCGACCCTGCTGGTGCCGCCGCTCGCCGACCCGACCGAGGAGCGCCTGCACCTGGTGTCCGCGCTCTGCGGGATCACCGTGTAGTGGTGCCGACCGGATCCCTGGCACTCGTCTGAACAGCGGTTTCGCGTTCCGGCGCCGATCTGTCGGCCCGCTCGGATCTCGGCTGCGGCACGTGGGACGCACGTCGGCGGGTGGTCCGTCGCGCGCCTGGACGCCGGCCCGGGTGAGCCGGCTCACAATACGATACGAGACGGTGTCGTTTCGGTTCTCTTCTCGTTATCGTCGGTGCGGTCAAGAAATCTTCCCCGCCGTCGAATCCGGCGATGCGGGGTGTCGGGGGGACACCTAGGCATGGAATTATCCGAAAACACCGGGCACCCGAGGCGCTGGGCGATTCTCGGCGTACTCGTGGTCAGCCTGCTGGTCATCGTTCTGGACAACACGGTCCTGAACGTCGCACTGCGGACGCTCGCGGACCCGGTGCACGGCCTCGGCGCCAGCCAGGGCCAGCTGGAATGGTCCATCAACTCCTACACGCTGGTCTTCGCCGGCCTGCTCTTCACCTTCGGCGTGCTCGGCGACCGGTGGGGGCGTAAGTGGTTCCTGATGGTCGGCCTGGCGGTCTTCGGCCTGGCCTCACTGCTGTCGGCGTACGCGCAGAACCCGGGGCAACTGATCGGGGCCCGCGCCCTGATGGGTCTCGGTGCCGCCGCCGTGATGCCGGTGACGCTGTCGATCATCTCCAACGTCTTCGATCCCAAGGAGCGCGGACGCGCCATCGGGGTCTGGGCCGGCGCGATCGGCCTCGGTGTGGCGATCGGCCCGGTACTGGGCGGACTGCTGCTGGAGAACTACTGGTGGGGCTCGGTCTTCCTGATCAACGTTCCGGTGGTGGTGCTCGGCGTGATCGCGGTGGCGCTGCTGGTGCCCGACTCGCGGGACCCGAAGCCGGGCCGGATCGACGTGGTCGGCGTACTGCTCTCGGTGATCGGTCTGGTCGCCCTGTCGTACGGGATCATCGACGGCGGCGAGCACGGCTTCGGTCGCCCGCTGGTCTGGGTTTCGATCATCGGTGGCCTGGCGGTGCTGGGCGCGTTCGTCGCCTGGGAACGGCGGATCGCCTACCCGTCGCTGGACGTACGGCTGTTCCGGGTACCCCGGTTCGCCGCCCCGGTCGCGGTGATCGGGCTGGTCTTCTTCGCCGCCATGGGCGTGATGTTCTTCAGCTCGTTCTACCTGCAACTCGTCCGTGGATACAGCCCGCTGGAGACCGGTCTGCTGTTCCTGCCGTTCGCGGCCGCCCAACTGGTCTTCGCGCCCCGTAGCGCGGCGATGGTCAAGCGGTACGGCGGTAGGGCGGTGGCGCTGGTCGGGCTGCTCCTGACCGCGGGGGCGCTCGCCGCCTTCGCCTTCGCCACCGCGGACACTCCGATCTGGATCGTCGGAGCGATCTTCTTCTTCCAGGGCGTCGGCATGGCCAACATCATGCCGCCGGCAACGGAGTCGATCATGTCGGCGCTGCCCCGGGAGAAGGCAGGGGTGGGCTCGGCGGTCAGCAACACCGTCCGCCAGGTCGCCGGTGCGCTCGGCGTCGCGGTGCTCGGCTCCGTACTCTCCGGGGTCTACCGCGACCAGATGGAGCCGGCGGCACAGGCGCTGCCGGCGCCGGTCCGGGACGCGGCCACCGAGTCGGTCTCCGGGGCGTACGCGGTCGCCGAGCGGCTCGGCCCGGCGGGCCAGCCGGTGCTGAGCGCGGCCAACGACGCCTTCGTCTCGGCCATGCACTGGGCCGCGGGACTCTCGGCGGTCTTCGCCGCCCTCGGCATCCTGGTGGTGCTGCGCTGGATGCCCGGCCGCTCGGCCGAGGCCCCGGTGCTGCCCCCGGAGCCGGCGGCGGATCCCGAACTGGTCGCGGTGTAACCACTGAGCGACAATGGTTGACGTGACCGAAACGACGGATGCTCCGCGGGCGCCAGGGCGCCCGCGGAGCATCCGCGCGGACGAGGCGATCCTGGAGTCGGCGCTCGACCTGCTCGCCGAGGGCAGCACCATCGAGGCGCTGTCGATCGAGGCGATCGCCACCCGGGCCGGGGTCGGCAAGGCCACCATCTACCGGCGCTGGTCCGGCAAGGAGGCCCTGCTCCAGGACGCGCTGCGCCGGCTGAAGCCGCCGCCGCCGGAACCTCCGGGCAAGTCCGTCCGGGAGGACCTGATCGCACTGGTCGGGGTGTCGGGACACAATCCCGACCCCCGGGTCAGGAAGATCATGCCCTGCCTGATGCCGATGATGAACCGCAGCCCGGAGCAGTACCGGCTCTACCAGGAACTCGTCGAGCCACGGCGGCGGATGCTCCGCGAGGTGCTGCGCCGGGGCGTCGAACTCGGCGAGCTGCGGGCCGACCTCGACCCCGAACTCACGGTCGCGCTGCTGACCGCACCGCTGGTGATGCAGCGGCTGCTGCGGGCCCAGCCGGACCTCGACGAGCGGGACCTGCCGGCCCGGATCGTCGACGCCGTGATCGCCGGCATCGCCCCCCGCTGAGCCAGCATCGCCGCCCGCTGATACCAGCATCGCCGCTCGTTGGCGCCGCTGCCGGCCTACTGGCCCGGCTGCTGGCCGCGTAGTCGGTGCAGGCGCAGCGCGAGCTGCACCTCCAGTGCCCGTTCCGGCTTCTGCCATTCCGGGCCGAGGAGCTGGCCGACCCGATCCAGCCGCTGGGTCACCGTGTTCACGTGCACGTGCAGCAACTCCGCCGCCCGGGCCAGACTGCCACCGACCCCGAAGTACGCCTCCAGCGTCTTCACCAGCGCGGTGCCCCGACGTGCGTCGTAGTCGACCACCGGCCCGACCGTGTCGGTGAGGAACCGGGCCACCTCCCGGTCGCCACCGGAGTCGACCGCGCCGAGCAGCAGTCCGACGAAGCCGAGTTCGGCACTGCTGGCGCCCTCCCCGGACCGGCCCAGCGCCCGGAGCGCGGTCAGGCACCGGTCGGCCTCCACGGCCGCCCCGGCCAGTGACGCCGGGCCGACCGCCGATCCGCCGGCCCCGGCGGTGACCGGCCGTCCGAGCACCCGGGACAGGTCCCGGACCACCGTCCGGGCCGCGGTCCCGGCGTTCTCCCCCGGCAGCATCAGCACCACCCGGCCGTCCCGGGCCGCCGCCAGGCCACCCCGGGTCGAGGCGTACGTGGTGGCCCACGACGTCACCCGCTGTCGGACCGAGGCGCTGCCGGCCATCGCGTCGTCGCCCACCGCGACGAGTACGTGCGGCGCGTCCAGGTCCACGCCCAGCCGGCGGGCCCGGCCACGCAGCGCCGCCACGTCGCGCACCGGTCGGGCGATCAGGTCGTCCAGCAGCTCGCCCCGGACCCGCCCCTCGGCGTCGGCGACCGTCTGCCGGAACAGCAGCAGCAGCGCGGTGACCAGGGCGGCGCGCTCCAGGATCCGCTGGTCGGCGTCGACGAGCTCCTCGTCGGGGCGCAACAGCAGCGCACCGAGGTTCTCCGCACCGGCGACCACCGCGGCGTACCAGAGACCACCCCGGCGCACGCTGCGTCCCTCGGTACGGGAGGCGACGACCGCCTCGTCGAGCGCGGCCCGCTCCGGCTCGTCGATCTCGCCGACCCGGGCCAGCGTCCGGCCCTCGGCGTCCAGCGCCAGCAGCGCCCCGCCCAGCACCTCGGTCACCGCCGCCGCGACGTCCTCCACCCCGCCGCCGCGCAGCACCAGCGCGGTCATCCGGTCGTGCGCGGCGGCGGCCCGCTCCACCGACGCGCTGTGTGCCTGGATCGTCGAGTTGGCGGCGGAGAGTTCCGCCAGCGCCGCCCGGGTCTCGGCGAGCAGCCGGGCGGTGTCGATCGCCACGGCCGCGTGGGCGGCCAGCGAGAGCAGCAGGGCCACCTCCTCCCGGGCGAACGGCCGGGCCGACCGGTTGGCGGCGTAGAGCACCCCGATCACCCGCGACCCGAGCCGCAGCGGCACCCCGAGGATGGCGACCAGACCCTCCTCGCCCACCCCGGCGTCGATCTCACCGGTGTGGTGGAACCGGGCGTCCTCCGGATAGTTCGCGGTGGCGTACGGGCTGCCGGTCTGGGCCACCAGGCCGCCCAGGCCCGCCCCCATCGGCAGCCGGAGCCCCTGGAACCGGGCCGAGATGGAACCGTCGGTGACCCGCATGTACGTGTCGCCGCGCTCGTCGTCGACCAGCGTCATGTACGCCACGTCGGTGCCGAGCAGGTGCCGGGCCCGGCGCACGATCGCCCGCAGTACGGCGTCGGAGTCCCGCAGCCCGGCCAGGTCGCTCGCGGTGTCGTACAGGCCGGAGAGTTCCGCCTCGCGGCGTCGGCGTCGTTCCAGCAGCGCCCGTACCCGCAGCGCCACCACCTTCGCCTGCTCCAGCTCGTCGAGCCGTTCGGCGGGGAGACCGGCGGCCCGGGCGGCGACCAGCGGCCCTTCGAACTCGACCGGAGCGGCCTCCCGGGCCAACAGCTCCAGAAACTCGATCGGCGAGGACACGGCGTCCATTCTGCGGGAGTAGCCCACTCAGTTCGCCGTCCAGCCCCCGTCGACGGGAATCGAGGCGCCGGTGATGAACGCCGCGGCCGGCGAACAGAGGTACGCGAGCAGCTCGGCGACCTCCTCCGGCTCGATCAGCCGTTTGATCGCCGCCCGGGCGAGCATGATCCGCTCGATCACCTCGCTCTCGGCGATGCCGTGGTTGCTCGCCTGCGCCGCGATCTGACCCTCGACCAGTGGAGTACGCACGTACGCCGGGTTGATGCAGTTGGCGGTGACGCCGTGCGCCGCGCCCTCCAGGGCGACGACCTTGGAGAGCCCCTCCAGGGCGTGCTTCGCCGAGACGTACGCGGCCTTGTACGGCGACGCGCGCAGTCCGTGCACGGAGGAGATGTTGATCACCCGGCCCCAGCCTCGGGCGTACATGTGCGGCAGGGCCCGTCTGATGATCAGGAACGGTGCCTCCACCATCACCCGGTGCAGGTGGTTGAAGCGTTCCGGTGGGAACTCGTCGACCGGGGCGACGTGTTGCAGACCGGCGTTGTTGACGACGATGTCCACCTCGGCGTCGATCCCGCCGGCCGCCCGTGGGTCGGACAGGTCCACCCCGATCGCCCGGCCGCCGATCTCGGCCGCGACGGCGTCGGCCCGGTCGGCGTCCCGGTCGACCACGGTGACCGCCGCGCCGGCCGCGGCCAGCCGGACGGCACAGGCCCGGCCGATCCCGCTGCCGCCGCCGGTGACCAGCGCGGTCCGGCCCGACAGGTCGAGCCGGACGACGTACGGAGCCGGGTCGTGCGCCGCGTCGTCGGGCGGAGCCGCGCCGTACCCGGCCGTGCCGGCGGGTCCGTCGACGTCCGTCGGATCCGATCCCTCGGGCTGGTGCTCCCGCCACTGCGCGGGCTGGTCGCTCCGCCCGGCTTCTACCGTCATGGCGCAAGAAGCTACGAGCCATCCGGGCGGCGGCACATGGGCGCCGGACACATACTCCGACGCCGGGCTATGTGCGGTCGGGCGGTCAGCGCGGAGCCGCGGCCGGCGACGGGCCTGGAGATGATCGGGACGGGCGTGTCGCCTCCCCGGGGGTCGGCGCAGGCCAGTAGGGTGTCGAACACACGTACGTGCTGCGGCAGGGGGAGGGGGCGGCGTGCGGGTGCTCGGCGTCGACCCGGGGCTGACCCGGTGTGGGGTCGGCGTGGTCGAGGGCGTGCCCGGGCGACCGTGCACCCTGATCGCCTACCACGTCGTCTACACCGAGCCCGAGGAGGAACTGCCGCTGCGGCTGCTGCACCTCGACACCGAACTGGCCCGACTGGTGGCGGAGTACCAGCCGGAGAGCGTGGCGGTGGAACGGGTGTTCAGCCAGCACAACGTGCGGACCGTGATGGGCACCGCACAGGCGAGCGCGGTGGCCGTACTCGCCGGGGCCCGGGCCGGGCTGCCGGTGCAGACGTACACCCCGAGCGAGGTGAAGGCGGCGGTGACCGGCTCCGGCCAGGCGGACAAGGCGCAGATGATGGCCATGGTCACCCGGCTGCTGCGGTTGGACGCGCCACCGAGGCCCGCCGACGCGGCCGACGCGCTGGCGCTGGCCATCTGCCACATCTGGCGCGGTGGCACCCGGGCCCGACTCGCGGCGGCGGCCAGCGCGGTCCGGCAGCGGGTGGCGGCCCAGCGGTCGACCGCGAAGCGACAGGGAGGAACGGGATGATCGCCAGTGTGCGGGGAGTGGTCGCCGGGCTGTCCCCGGACGGCGCCGTGATCGAGGTCGGCGGGGTCGGGCTCGCGGTGCAGTGCGCGCCGGGCACCCTGGCCGGGCTCCGGGTCGGCTCGCCCGCCCGGCTGGCCACCAGCCTGGTCGTCCGGGAGGACTCGCTCACCCTGTACGGGTTCGCCGACGACGAGGAGAAGCAGCTCTTCGAACTGCTCCAGACCGCCAGCGGCGTCGGTCCCCGGCTCGCCCAGGCGGTGCTCGCCGTGCACTCGCCGGACACGGTGCGCAAGGCGATCGCCAACGCCGACACCGGCACCCTGACCCGGGTGCCGGGGATCGGCAAGAAGGGCGCCGAACGGCTGGTGCTGGAGTTGCGGGACCGGATCGGCCCGGTCGCGATCGGCCCGGACGGCGCGGGGGGCGTCACCGCCGGAGCGTGGCCGGACCAGGTCCGGCAGGCGCTGGTCGGACTCGGCTGGACGGCCGCCCAGGCGGACCAGGCGGTCGCGGCGGTCGCGGAGGGCATCGAGGGCGCGACTCCGCCGGTACCGGTGCTGCTGAAGCAGGCCATCCGACTGCTGGGCAAGACCCGATGAGGACTGCTGGGCAAGACCCGATGAGGACTGCTGGGCGAGACCCGATGACGAAGCGGAGCATGATCACTCCTCGGGTGGCGGTCCGGCCGTGACCGACCACGAGGGGCTCGTCTCGGCGTACGCCAGCGACACCGAGCTGGACGCGGAAGCTACCGTACGCCCGAAGCGGCTGGCCGAGTTCATCGCCCAGCACCGGGTACGCGACCAGCTCGACCTGCTGCTGCGCGGTGCGATGGGCCGGGGCACCCCGCCGGACCACATCCTGTTGTCAGGGCCTCCTGGCCTCGGGAAAACGACCCTCGCCAATATCGTCGCCGCCGAGCTGGGTGCGGGGATCCGGGTCACCAGTGGCCCGGCGATCGAGCGGTCGGGTGATCTCGCCGCGATCCTCACCAGCCTCGGCGAGGGCGACGTGCTGTTCATCGACGAGATCCACCGGATCGCCAAGCCGGCCGAGGAACTGCTCTACAGCGCGATGGAGGACTTCCGGGTCGACGTGATCGTCGGCAAGGGGCCGGGCGCGACGGCGATCCCGCTGGACGTGGAGCCGTTCACCCTGGTCGGTGCGACCACCCGGTCCGGGCTGCTGACGGGTCCGATGCGGGACCGCTTCGGCTTCGTGGCGCACCTCGACTTCTACACCCCCGCGGAGCTGGACGTGCTGATCCAGCGGTCCGCGCGGATCCTCCGGGTGCCGGTCACCGACGACGGTTCGGCGGAGATCGCCGGGCGGTCGCGGGGCACCCCGCGGATCGCCAACCGGCTGCTGCGCCGGGTGCGGGACTTCGCCGAGGTCCGGGCCGACGGTACCGTCACGCTGGAGACCGCCCGGGCCGCCCTGCACGTCTACGACGTGGACGAGCTGGGGCTGGACCGGCTGGACAAGGCCGTGCTGACCGCCCTGGTCGACTCGTTCCGGGGCGGCCCGGTCGGCCTGTCCACCCTGGCCGTGGCAGTGGGGGAGCAGCCGGACACCGTCGAGGAGGTCTGCGAACCCTTCCTGGTCCGGGCCGGGCTGCTGGCCCGTACGCCCCGGGGCCGGGTGGCGACCGAGGCGGCTTGGCGACACTTGGGACGTACGCCACCGAATGGTACATTTGGTGCGGCTATGCCGTCGGCGCCCGACCTGTTCTCCGGGGGCTCCCAGGAGGTGTGACTCGAACGTGATCTGTGCCGCATTCGGTGTTCTCAGGTGCAGGGACTAGACTCGCCGCGGTTTGTACAGGACGTGAGATCCTGCCTCCGCTCCGGCATACCGATGCCGTGACGAGGCCGATGGGAAGGTCATAACAGTGCCAGCAGTGCCTTTGGCAGCACAAAGCGGTGGCGGCGCCGGCAGCTTCATGCCGATCCTCATGATTGTCCTGCTCTTCGGCGTCATGTACTTCATGATGATCCGCCCGCAGCAGAGGAAGCGTCGCGAGGCCGAGCAGATGCAGTCGTCGATCGGCGCGGGCGATGAAGTGGTCACCATCGGCGGGCTCTACGGCACGGTCACCGGCGTGGACGACGAGACCGTGATGCTCGAGGTGGCGCCCGGGGTGCAGACCCGGTACGCGCGGCCGGCGATCGCCCGGGTCATCAAGCCCGTGGAGCGGATCGAGACGGTGCAGGACGAGGTCGAAGTCAAGGAATGACCACCCGCGTGACGGGATAGGTTTGGCATCGAAGATAATAGATTGCCAAGCCGGTGGGGCACCCCACCGGTGAGGTAAGCACGTCGCCGGACAGGCCGGCGCCCGACTCGCCGCCCACCACTAGCGGCCGAACCGCGCAGGGAGACAGGACAGCCGTGGCACCACCTCAGGGACAGATGCGGCCCGGGCGGCAACTGGCCGTACTCGGGTTGATCTTCACCGTCCTCTACCTCTTGGTGTTCTTCGCCGCAGACGCCAAGGGCAGCTGGACGGACCGGCTCGAGCCAAAGCTCGGCCTGGATCTCATCGGCGGTACCCGGATGACCCTGGAGGCGACCACCGAAGCTGGCCAGGCTCCGCCGGCCGGATCGCTGGAGCGGGCCCGGGAGATCATCCAGGCGCGGGTGGACGGTCGGGGCGTTGCCGAGGCCGAGGTGGTCACCGAGGGCAACCGGAACATCGTGATCTCCGTGCCCGGCCAGAACGCCGACCTCGACGACGTCGGCACCGCGGCCGAGCTGCGGTTCCGCAAGGTGCTCAAGACCACCGACGGCGGCCCACCCAGCACGGCCGCGCCGACCGCCACCCCGTCCGGCAGCCCGGCGCCGTCCGGCAGCCCCGCCCCGACGGCCAGCGCGGGCGCCACCGGCAGTCCCAGCCCGGCGGTGACCGCCTCGGCGGGTGCCGGCGGCGGACAGGGCGGCGGCGCTCCGGCGCCCACCCCGACGCCGACCCCGAGCGCCTCGGCCACGGCGGCACCGACCGCCACGCCCAGCGCGACCCCGGCCGCCCCGGTCGACCAGACCCTGGAGGCCCAGCGGGCCGCAGTGGAGAAGAAGGTCGGCGCGGAGGCATGGGCGGCCGCGAACGCGCTACAGGCACCGGCGGACTTCAGCCAGGACCCGGCGCTCGCCGCGAAGCTCAAGCCGTTCGCCGACCTGACGCCGCAGGAGATCCGGGTGCTGCCCCCGGCGATCCAGTTCAACGTCCCCACGATCACCTGTGAGAAGTTGGACCAGCGGCCACCGGGCTCGGTCAAGGACGGGAAGCAGCAGGCGGTGGCCTGCGAGAGCGGCCAGGTCAAGAACCTGCTGGACATCGCCAAGGTCGAGGGCACCGACGTCGCGGACGCCGACGGGGTGATGGACCAGACCAGCAGCCAGTGGGTGGTCAGTCTCGACTTCACCGGCGACGGTCAGAGCAAGTGGACCAACCTGACCCGGGAGGCGTTCAACAACGAGGGCGGCGCCTGTGACGCCAGCGCCCTCGGCGAGAACGGCACCGGCAAGTGCCGGGTCGCCGTCGTGCTGGACAACCAGATCATCTCCTCCCCGGAGATCCAGGGCGTGCTGACCGGCGACTCGCAGATCACCGGCAGCTTCACCAGCGCCTCGGCCAACGAGCTGGCCAGCCAACTCCGGTACGGCGCGCTGCCGCTGACCTTCCAGCCGCAGGAGGCGCAGAACATCACCGCCACCCTGGGCACCGAGCACCTCCGGGCGGGCCTGCTCGCCGCGGGCATCGGCATGCTGCTGGTCGTCATCTACGCGTTCTTCTACTACCGGCTGCTCGGCTCGGTGATCTTCCTCAGCCTGGTGCTCTCCGCCGCGCTGGTGTTCGGCGCGCTGGTGCTGCTCGGCCGGCAGATCGGCTTCACCCTGACCCTGGCCGGAATCGCGGGCTTCATCGTCTCGCTCGGTGTCGCCGCGGACTCCTTCGTCATCTACTTCGAACGTCTGAAAGACGAGATCAGAGACGGCCGAAGTCCACGCAGCGCGGTGCCCCGCGCCTGGGTACGGGCCCGCCGGACGATCATCTCGGCGAACGCCATTTCGATCATGGCGGCCGTGGTGCTCTATCTCGTCTCGGTCGGTACGGTGCAGGGCTTCGCCTTCGCGCTCGGCCTGGCCACCATCCTCGACCTGGTAGTCGTCTTCCTGTTCCGGCATCCGATCATGACGATGTTCGCCCGGACCCCGGCGTTCCTCTCGCCGCGGGTCAGCGGACTCGGCCGCGCGTTGCAGTCGCGGGACGACGAGACGCCGACCGGCAAGACCCGCGTGAAGGAGGCCTGAGATGAGCAGAAGTGGTCTCGCCAGCCGCTTGTACCGCGGTGAAGCCGGTCTTCGGATCATTCCCCGCCGGAAGCTGTGGTTCAGCATCTCCGGCAGCCTGGTCCTGCTGGCCATCCTGAGCTTCGTGATCCAGGGCTTCATCCTGGGAATCGAGTTCAAGGGCGGCAACGAGTTCCAGGTGCCGACCAGCGTCGGCACCATGCAGCACGCCGAGGAGGCGGTGCACGCCGCACTCGTCGGCGAGACGACGCCGGACGGCCCGGCGGAGGTGGTGTCCAGCCAGCGCGTCGGTGACGCCACCTACCTGTTCCGGACCTCGCCGCTGGACCAGACGCAGGCGACCGAGGTCCGTACCGCGATCGCCAGCGAGCTGGGCATCTCGGTCGACCGGATCAGCGACAACCGGGTCAGCGCGGCCTGGGGTGCGCAGGTCACCCAGCGGGCACTGATCGGTCTGGTGATCTTCCTCGTCCTGGTCACCGGCTACCTGGTGCTCCGGTTCGAGCTGCGGATGGCGATCGCCGCGGTGGTCGGGCTCGGGCTCGACCTGGTGCTCACCGCCGGGATCTACTCGGTGGTGGGCTTCGAGGTGACCCCGTCGACCGTCGTCGGCTTCCTGACCATCCTCGGTTTCGCCCTGTACGACACGGTCGTGGTGTTCGACAAGATCCAGGAGAACACCCGGGGCATCACCGGCGGCAGCACGCAGACGTATGCCGAGGCGTCCAACCTGGCCCTGAACCAGACGCTGATGCGGTCGATCAACACCTCGGTCGTGGCACTGCTGCCGGTGGGCGGCCTGCTGTTCATCGGCGCCGGTCTGCTCGGCGCCGGCACGCTGAAAGACCTCGGCCTGGTGCTCTTCGTCGGTATGGGTGCGGCGTTCTTCTCCTCGATCTTCCTGGCCACTCCGCTTCTGGTCACGCTCAAGGAGCGGGAGCCGAGGATCAGGACCCACACCCAGCGGGTGCTCGCCCGGCGGGCCGGCGGCGGTCGGGAGACCTCGACCACCCGTCGCCCGGCCCGGCAGCCCGGCCAGGTCCGGCAGGCCGCCGAGCAGCCGGCGGAGGCCCCGGGCGAGGAGGAGACACCGGTACCCGCGACCGACGCGACCGCGTTGGCGGCCGCCGCGCCCAAGGTCGGCTCCCGCCCCTCGGGCAAGCGCTCGGGCGGTGCCCGGGGCGGTCGCTCCGGCGGCGGCAACCGGCCCGGTGGCAAGCGGCGCTGAGCCGGACGAACAAACCACAAGGCGCCCGGCGGACCACTTCGGTGGCCCGTCGGGCGCCTTGCCCGGGAAGGAAGCATTGTGACGGAGACCCCCACCGAGGTACGTGGTGACAGCGGGCCGGCGACCGCGCAGTTGGTGGCGAGCCGGGTGCTGGACGTGCCAGATTTTCCCAAACCGGGCGTCGTCTTCAAGGACCTCATGCCGTTGTTCGCGGACGGGGCGGTGTTCCGGGAGGTGATCGACGGAATCGTCGAGCATCACGGCCGGGAGTCGTTCGACGTGGTGGTCGGGATCGAGGCGCGTGGCTTCGTGGTGGCCGCCGCGATCGCGTACGCCACCGGGGTCGGGGTGGTGCCGGTGCGTAAGGCCGGGAAGCTGCCCCGGGCCGCCTACGCCGCCTCGTACGCCCTCGAGTACGGCGAGGCCACCCTGGAGGTGCACCAGGACGCCTTCACCGCCGGACACCGGGTGCTCGTGGTCGACGACGTGCTCGCCACCGGGGGGACCGCACAGGCCACCCTCGACCTGGTCGAGCGGGCCGGTGGCACGGTGGCCGGGTTCAGCGTGCTGCTGGAGTTGAGCTTCCTGAACGGTCGTGAACGGCTCGACCCACGACCGGTTCACGCCCTCTTAACCGTTTAATCACCGTTGACCGGCTCGACCGATCCGTACGTCCGGAGGACGGCCGCCCGGCCGCTGGTGCGGGTACGATTGCCCTTCGTGGTCGGGCGCGGGTGACCTGCCCGTGACTGGCGCAGGACCGGGTCGACCGGCTACGGTCGGCTCATTCCCGGCGAGGTGTTGAGGAGGCCGGTGTCCCACGATGTCGCCCCTCCGGCGGAGGGTACGGTGCATCCCACCAACGATGCTGATGGTCCCGCTGACGTTGCGACCGGCGCCGATGAGGTTGAGACTCCGGCGAACGGGCCGAGCCGGCCCGGTGGCGCCTCGGGGTCGGCGGACCGGACCACCCCCACCGGCGGTGAGAAGGTCGTCGACCGGAGCGCCGGATCGAGTGGTGCCTCCGGCGTGGTCGGTTCCGCACCGGCCGGCGGCGGTGCCGCTGGCCCGGTCGCGGCCTCCGGCGCGGTCGGTTCCACCACCGCTACCACCGTGGCCGGTCCCGGCCTGGGCGTTGTGGCGCCCGGCGTCCTCGCCGTCCCGATCTCCGATTCCGTCGGCCGACTCGTCATCGACCCGGAGTCGGGTGCCGACGGCTCCCTCGCCGCCATGGCGGGCGCGGGTGCCCTACCGCCCACGTCGAGCTTTGCCCTGGCCAACGCGCCCACCGGGCGCCGGGTCCGGGCCCGGTTGGCGCGATTCAACGCGCCCTGGCAGACCCCCCAGGTGAGTGAGGTGCTGGAGCCGCTCATCGCGACGCACCGCGCGTCCCACCCCAAGGCCGACGCGCGGCTGCTGCAACGTGCCTTCGACATGGCGGCCCGCTGGCACTCCGGGCAGTACCGGAAGTCCGGCGACCCGTACATCACCCATCCGCTCGCGGTCGCCACGATCCTGGCCAACCTGGGCATGGACACCACCACCCTGGTCGCGGCGCTGCTGCACGACACGATCGAGGACACCGACTACGGGCTCGACCAGATGAAGGTCGACTTCGGTGCCGAGGTCGCCCTGCTGGTCGACGGCGTCACCAAGCTCGACAAGGTGAAGCTCGGCGACGCGGCCAAGGCGGAGACGATCCGCAAGATGGTCGTGGCGATGGCCAAGGACCCCCGGGTCCTGGTGATCAAGCTGGCCGACCGGCTGCACAACATGCGTACCCTGACCTTCCTGCCGCTGGCGAAGCGGGAGCAGAAGGCCAAGGAGACGCTGGAGATCCTGGCGCCGCTGGCGCACCGGCTCGGTATGAACACGATCAAGTGGGAGCTGGAGGACCTGGCCTTCGCCAACCTCTTCCCCAAGCGGTACGAGGAGATCAACCGGCTGATCGGCGAGCACCAGCCGCAGCGGGAGGCCCTGCTGCGGCAGGTGACCCAGAAGGTGCAGGTCGACCTCAAGGCCGCCAAGATCAAGGCGGAGACCACCGGCCGACCCAAGCACCTCTACTCGATCTACCAGAAGATGATCGTCCGGGGTCGGGACTTCAACGACATCTACGACCTGGTCGGCGTAAGGATCCTGGTCGACACGGTGCGGGACTGCTACGCGGCACTCGGGGTGATCCACGCGAACTGGCAGCCGGTACCGGGCCGGTTCAAGGACTACATCGCGATGCCGAAGTTCAACATGTACCAGTCGCTGCACACGACGGTCATCGGGCCGAGCGGCAAGCCGGTCGAGATGCAGATCCGGACGTACGCGATGCACCGGACGGCCGAGTTCGGCATCGCGGCGCACTGGAAGTACAAGGAGAAGAAGGGCGAGGCGATCGTCGGCCCGCCGGCCCACATCGACGAGATGACGTGGCTGCGGCAGTTGCTGGACTGGCAGCGGGAGGCCGCCGATCCGAGCGAGTTCCTGGACGCGCTCCGCTTCGACCTGTCGAGCCAGGAGGTCTACGTCTTCACCCCCAAGGGCGACGTGATCCCGCTGCCGACCGCCTCCACCCCGGTGGACTTCGCCTACGCCGTACACACCGAGGTCGGGCACAAGTGCATCGGCGCGCGGGTGAACGGCAAGCTGGTGCCGCTGGAGTCGACGCTCTCCAACGGCGACGTGATCGAGATCTTCACCTCGAAGTCCGACACCGCTGGCCCGACCCAGGACTGGCTGGGCTTCGTCAAGAGCCCCCGGGCCCGGACGAAGATCCGGCAGTACTTCAACAAGGAACGCCGCGAAGAGGCGATCGAGGCCGGCAAGGACGCGATCGTCAAGGCGATGCGCAAGCAGGGCATGCCGTTGCAGCGGATGCTGACCACGGACAACCTGATGACCATCGCCCGGGACCTGCACCTGGCCGACGTCGCCTCGCTCTACGCGGCGGTCGGCGACAGCCAGGTCTCCGCCCAGTCGGTGGTCCAGAAGCTGATGGCGGGGTACGGCGGCGAGGAAGGTGCCGCCGAGGACCTCGCCGAGACGGCCGTCGCCACCCGCCCGCCGCGCCGCAGCGGCGGCACCAGCGACCCGGGCGTGGTGGTCCGGGGCGTCAGCGACGTGTGGATCAAGCTCGCCCGCTGCTGCACCCCGGTTCCGCCGGACACCGTGTTCGGCTTCGTGACCCGGTCCGGCGGGGTGAGCGTGCACCGCGACGACTGCGCGAACGCCGAGGACCTCAAGGCGCAGACCGAGCGGGTCGTCGAGGTGAGCTGGCGGCTCACCTCCGCCTCGACGTTCCTGGTGGCGATCCAGGTCGAGGCGCTCGACCGGCACAAACTGCTGGCGGACGTCACCCGGGTGCTCTCCGACGAGCGGGTCAACATCCTGTCCGCCACGGTCACCACGACCCGGGACCGGGTCGCGGTGAGCCGGTTCAGCTTCGAGATGGCCGACCCGAAGCACCTGGGCCACCTGCTGGCCGCGGTGCGGAAGGTGGACGGCGTCTTCGACGCGTACCGGGTCACCTCGGGCGCCTGAGCTACCTACCGCTCGCCGAGCGCCCCGCAACACCCGGACCGAAACGACGGCGCCGCGCCACCCCTGAACGGGGCGGCGCGGCGCCGTGTCGCGCTTGTGCCGTGGGTCAGCCGACCGGGGCGCTCATGGTCAGCGACTTGATCAGTACTTCCTTCTTCGGGTGGCCGCCGCCGGCCTGCTGGGCGAAGGCGCCGTCGTCACCGGCCGCGCCGACCTGCGCGACCAGGTCCAGGCCGCCGGTGACCGTGCCGAGCACCGTGTACGAGGCGGGAAGCTGCGAGTCGCCGTACACGATGAAGAACTGGCTGCCGGTGGTGCCCGGCTGGCCGGAGTTCGCCATCGCGATCACACCCGCCGGGTACGGCGGACGCTTGTCCGTCGGCAGGTTCTCCTCGGCGAACCGGTACGTCGGGCCGCCGGTGCCGTCGGTCTCCTTCCAGGCGGTGCCGGTGACGCTCGGGTCACCGCACTGCAACACCTGGAGCCCCTGGGTGACCAGCCGGTGGCACTTGGTGTTGTCGAAGAACTTCTTGTCGGCGAGGTGGGTGAAGCTGGCCGCGGTGCACGGCACGTTGGCCAGGTTCAGCTTCGCGGTGATCGGGCCGAGGCCGGTGTCGATCGTCATCGTCTGGCTGCCGGTGTTCTTCGCCGTGGTCGGCGGCAGTCCGACGTCCTTGGTCGCCGCGTTGCGCTGTTCGCCGGGGATCTCGGTCCACGCGCAGGTGGCTCCGCCGGCCTGGTTCGTGGTGTCCTTGTCGTCTCCCAGGCTCACCACCAGCCACACGGTGCCGGCGACCACCAGCAGCAACGCCACCCCCGCCCCGATGCTGGCCTGAAGTTGACGGCGCTTGCGGGCCGCGGTGGCCCGCTCGGCCATCTCCCGCTCCAGCTTTGCCCGCGCGGCGGCCCGTTGCCGCTCTCTGGTGGACGTCACGGTGGCTCCTCCTGGACTATGTGCAGCGCGGCTCCGTCCGCGGCTGGGGGTGTGCTCTGGGGTTCTACGGCTGTCCGGCGACCGTCGGACTGGCCGAGGGGGCCGCCGACGGCGTTGCGGCCGACGGAACCGCCGTCGGGTCGTCCGACAGCGGTTCACCGACGGTGAGGCTCTGGATCACCACGTCGGTCTTCGGCTTAATCAGTTCGCCAGAACCATTGTCCACGGTTTCCAGGCCGCCGACCTTTTTGATCACGTCGAGTCCGGCCGCCACCTTGCCGACGAGCGGGTAGCTGGGCTCGGCCGGGCTGAAGTCCTTGAAGAAGATCAGGAACTGGCTGCCGTTCGCGCCGGGCGGGTTGCCGATCATCGCCACCGTGCCGGCGGGGTAGAGCGGCGCCGAACCGGCGGGCGCGCTGGCCGACGGGCTGGCCGACGCGCTCGTGGCCGGGCTGGCGCTGGCGCTCGTGGACGGGGTCGCCGAGGGGCTGTCCGAGGGGTCCGGGTTGGGCTTGTTCGGGACGTTCTCGCTGAAGAAGGTGTAGGCGGGACCACCCATTCCGGTGCCGGTCGGGTCGCCGCAACGCAGCGCGCCCTCCTTGGTGATCTCGTGGCACTTGGTGTTGTCGAAGAACCCCTTGCCGGCCAGGTGGGCGAAGCTCGCCGCGGCGCAGGGCGCGGCGGCCAGGTCCAGTTCCACGGTCACCGAAGGACCCTGGTTCGTCGTGATCGTCATCGGCCGGGTGCCCCGGATGGGCAGATCGGTGGTGGGCGGTTGGCCGACGTCCTTGAGGCTCGTGTTCGCCTGGGCGTCCTGCGAACTCCAGGTGCACACCTCCGAGGTGGCGGTGTCGTCCGTGGGCTCACGGTCGAAGCCGCCGAGCGCCCAGAACGAGCCGAGCACGATCAACAGCAGCGCGACGGCGGAGCCGATCCCGGCCCGGACCTGCCGCTTGCGCCGGGCGGAAGCCGCCCGCCGGGCCATCTGCCGGTCGAGCTTGGCCCGCGCCAGTTTGCGCTGCCGGTCCCTGCTGGAAGCCACCCGCGCTCCCCTTTCCATGTGCCCCTGGTCGTCGTCTTACTCTGGTTGTCGTGCCCCGGGCGCCGTGGCCCACGGCGTGTCCGCCGCTCCGGCGTCAAGTGCGCCACGCCACACGCCCGCCAGAGTGTACGGGTACCCGCTGGGAAAGTGTTGTACGAGGTCACCCCGAAGCCATCGGAGATTATCACTGTGTCTCCTGATCTGCGCCGGGCTGCCCTGCGAGCGTCCGTGCCGGGGCGGTCCAGGCCCTCGGGTCCGGACCGCCGCGCGGACCCGGTCCGGGGCGCGGGCATGGGCCCCGTACCGGGCGCGGCCGCGGCCCGGCGCGGGGGGACGGTGTGGGGCGCGTCGGCCGGGCCGGTCGCCCGATAGGGTTAGGCAGAGCCAACCGTCGAGTGGGAGGGAGCGGACGTGCTCCTCGCCGGCTTCCCCGCGGACGCCTTCGGCACCAACTGTTATGTGGTGGCGACCGCGCCGGGGGAACAGTGTGTCGTCGTCGACCCCGGCATCGGGGTACTGGACCGTCTCGACGCCCTGCTGGCGGAGCATCGGCTGCGGCCGGCCGCCGTCCTGTTGACCCATGGTCACCTCGACCACACCTTCTCGGTCGCGCCCGTCTGCGGCGCCCGGGGGATCACCGCCTACGTCCATCCGAGCGACCGTGAACTGCTCGCCGATCCGACCAAGGCGCTCTCGATGGACCTGACCCAGCTCTTCGGAGGTCGGCTGCCGTACGCCGAGCCGGAGGACGTGGCCGAACTCACCGACGGGGCCACCCTGGCGCTGGCCGGGTTGGAGATCACCGTCGACCACGCGCCGGGCCATACCGGCGGGTCGGTGCTGTTCCGGCTGCCGGGCGCGGGCTCGGCTGTCCGGTCCGACCTGTCCCTTCCGCCGGGTGCGGACTGGGCGGCGGAGCAGATCTGTCTCTCCGGCGACGTGCTGTTCGCCGGATCGATCGGCCGCACCGACCTGCCGGGTGGCAGCCTGCCGACCATGGTGACGAGCCTGCGGGAAAAGATCCTTCCGCTCGCCGACGACACCGTCGTGCTGCCCGGCCACGGCCCCACGACCACCATCGGCCGTGAGCGGGCGAGCAACCCGTACCTGATCGAGGTCGCGGACCTCGACGGGCGGCACCGGGTCGCGCCCACCCGAGGCTGGTAATTCCGCTCGCGCGCGTCGCGCGCGATTCGACAGGAGCATCATGAGCAAGCCAACCCCGATCTCCGGCTTTCCCGAGTGGGCGCCGCCCCAGCGGATGATCGAGCAGTACGTCGTCGACCGGATCCGGAACACCTTCGAGCTGTACGGCTTCGCCCCGCTGGAGACCCGGGCGGTGGAGCCGCTGGACCAACTCCTGCGCAAGGGGGAGACCTCGAAGGAGGTCTACCTGATCAGCCGCCTCCAGCAGGAGGAGGGTGCCGTGCCCTCCAGCGAGGGCGCCCTGGGGCTGCACTTCGACCTGACCGTGCCGTTCGCCCGGTACGTGCTGGAGAACGCCGGCCGGTTGCAGTTCCCGTTCCGGCGCTACCAGATCCAGAAGGTATGGCGGGGCGAGCGCCCGCAGGAGGGTCGCTACCGGGAGTTCCTCCAGGCCGACATCGACATCGTGGACCGGGACACCCTGTCGTCGCACCACGAGGCGGAGATCCCGCTGGTGCTCGGCGACGCGCTCGGCGGCCTGCCGCTGGGCAACTCCGACGGCCGGCTGCCGATCCTGGTCCAGGTGAACAACCGCAAGATCTTGGAGGGCTTCTACCAGGGGATCGGGCTGTCCGACCCGCTGGCGGCGCTGCGCGCGGTGGACCGGCTCGACCGGATCGGCCCGGACCGGGTGGCGGAGCTGCTGGCCGAGACCGCCGGGGCGACGGTGGCGCAGGCAAAGGCGTGCCTGGCCCTGGCCGAGATCTCCGCGCCGGACCCGTCGTTCGCCGAGGCGGTCCGGTCGCTGGGGGTGACCGATCCGCTGCTGGACGAGGGGCTCGCCGAACTGGTGGCGGTGATGGAGAACGCCGTCGCGCACGCCCCCGGGCTCTGCGTCGCCGACCTGCGGATCGCCCGGGGTCTGGACTACTACACCGGCACCGTCTACGAGACCCAGCTGCGCGGGTACGAGCGCTTCGGGTCGGTCAGCTCCGGCGGCCGGTACGACAACCTCGCCAGCGACGGCAATGCCCGGTTCCCGGGAGTGGGCATCTCGATCGGGGTGACCCGGGTGCTCGGGCTGCTGTTCGGGGCGGGTGCGCTGTCGATCTCCCGGAGCGTGCCGACCTGTGTGCTGGTGGCCCTGGCGGACGAGGAGCGGCGGCCGGAGAGCAACCGGATCGCCGACGCCCTGCGCCGACGGGGCATCCCGACCGAGGTGTCGCCGTCGGCGGCGAAGTACGGAAAGCAGATCCGGTACGCGGAGCGGCGCGGCATCCCGTACGTCTGGTTCCCCGGTACGGACGGCATCGTCGGGGACGAGGTGAAGGACATCCGCTCGGGTGAGCAGGTGGCAGCGGTGCCGGACGTCTGGCAGCCGCCGGCGGCGGACCTCCGGCCGTCCATCGCCTGATCTTGGGTGGCGGGGGTGACGGTCCTGACCTACGCTTGCGTAAGTTACGCCACCGTAGGGAGAGTTCGTGACCATCACCCCCACCGCCCCGCTCAGCCAGGTCGCCCTGCTCACCGAACTGGAACCGGTCGTCGCGAGCAATCTCGACCGGCATCTCCGGATCGCGAAGGAGTGGTTCCCGCACGAGTACGTCCCGTGGAGCGAGGGACGGACCTTCGACGGGATCCTGGCCGGTGAGGCGTGGACGCCGGCGGACACCACGATTCCCGAGGTGGCCCGTACCGCCCTGGTGGTCAACCTGCTCACCGAGGACAACCTGCCGTCGTACCACCACGAGATCGCGACGCTGTTCGGCCGGGACGGCGCCTGGGGGACCTGGGTGCACCGCTGGACCGCCGAGGAGGGTCGGCACGGTACGGCGATCCGGGACTACCTCACCGTGACCCGGGCCGTCGACCCGGTGGCCCTGGAACGGGCCCGGATGGTGCACATGTCCGCCGGGTACAGCAACGTGCACGACGACGAGGTGCTGCACTCCCTGGCGTACGTGTCGTTCCAGGAACTGGCGACCCGGATCTCGCACCGCAACACCGGCCGGGTCACCGGCGACCCCCGGTGCGAGCAGTTGCTGGCCCGGGTGGCCGCCGACGAGAACCTGCACATGGTCTTCTACCGCAACCTGCTCGCCGCCGCCTTCGAACTGGCGCCCAGCCAGGCGATGCGGGCGGTGGCCGACGTCGTCACCGACTTCCAGATGCCGGGCAACGGCATCGAGGGCTTCGCCCGTAAATCGGTGGCGATGGCCCTGGCCGGGATCTACGACCTCCGCCAGCACCGCGACGAGGTGCTGATGCCGGTGCTCCGGCAGTGGAACGTCTGGGACGTCACCGGCCTGGATGCCGACGGCGAGGCCGCACGCGAGGAGTTGTCGGCCCAGCTCGACGGGCTGGAGCAGGCGGCGTCCCGGTTCGAGGAGAAGCGGGACGCCCGCCAGGCCCGGCTGGACGCCCGCTGACTAGGCGGACGGCGACACGCAGAACTCGTTGCCCTCGGGGTCGGCGAGGGTCACCCAGGTGTACGGGCCCTGACGCCCGTTGTGCAGGAACTTCGCGCCCCGTGCGGTGAGCCTCCCGACCACCTCGTCGACGTCGTCGGTCCCGACCCGCACGTCGAGGTGCATCCGGTTCTTGACCGTCTTCTCCTCCGGCACGAGCTGGAACAGCACCCGGGGGGCCCGCTCCGGCCCGTCCGGGTGGCGGATCGCCGCACCCTCCCTCCAGACCAGCACCCCGTTGTACGTCCTGGTCTGGCTCTCGGTGGCGTGCCCCTCGTCGACCATGCGGCGGATGAACGCCTCGTCCGAGGGCTCCACCTGCCAGCCGAGCGTCTCGGCCCACCAGTCGGCGAGCGTGTGCGGGTCGGCGGAGTCCTGCGTCACCTGGAAGTCGTAAGCCATCGCGGTCACCTTCGATTCGGATATAGATCGTCTGACAGAGGTCATGAGCGCCGCTGGTAAAGATCACGGAGCAGGGAGATCTCCGCTCCGTGGTGGATCGTCTCCCGGTTGATGTGCAGCACCAGCCCCACCATCGGCAGCTCGGCGTACGGGCCCTCGGCCGGTCCGCACGGCCGGGCCAGTCCGGCCGCGTCGAGCTCGCGTACGCCGGCCAGCCAGGTCGCGTACGCCTCGTCGAGCTGTCGCAGCGCCTCGGCGGCGGTGCCGGCGTAGGCGAAGCTGTCGTGGGCGACCGGTGGTCCGCCGAAGTGGGCGGCGCTGCGCTGGCCGAGGACACCGACGATGACGTGCCCGAGGCGCCAGGCGATCGTGGTGACCGGTGCCGGGGTAGGTTCCGGCCGGCCGTACTCGATGACGTACGCCCCGGAGCCGTGGGCGAGGTCGGCTGCGGCCTCCGTGCGGCGCCGCACGCTCCAGCAGCCCGGAACCGGCTCCCAGAAGTACTCGTCGTCGGTGAGTCCGTGCAGTCGCGGCCGCAGCTGGTGTTGCCAGTGCCAGTCCAGCTGGTCCACCAGTTGGCCGTTCCAGTCGATGCTCATGCTGGCAGGCTAGTCCCAATTGCGGACAGGTCCGGTCCGCAATGGCTGGCAGACTCGACCCATGCTCGACACCTCGGCGCGGCTGCTCCGGCTGCTCGCCATCCTCCAGACCCGGCCGGACTGGACCGGTCCCGAACTGGCCGAGCGGCTGGAGGTGACGGTCCGGACGCTCCGCCGTGACGTGGCCCGACTACGCGATCTCGGGTACCCGGTCCGGGCCACCCCCGGGGTGGCCGGCGGCTACCGGCTCGGCGCCGGGTCGACGCTGCCGCCGCTGCTGCTCGACGACGACGAGGCGGTCGCGGTCGTGCTCAGCCTGCGTACCGCGATGGGGCACACGGTGACCGGCATCGCGGAGACGTCGCTGCGCGCGCTGGCCAAGCTGGAGCGGATCCTTCCCACCCGGCTGCGTCAGCGCGCCGCGGCGCTCCGGCTGGCCACGGTGGCGCTGCCGGACCAGGTCGCCACCGTCGACCCGGACGTGCTGACCGTGATCGCCGAGGCGTGCCAGGGTTCGCAGCAACTCCGGTTCGGGTACCGGAACCGCGACGGCGAGCCGAGCAGCCGCACGGTGCAGCCGCACCGACTGGTACACACCGGCCGCCGCTGGTACCTGGTCGCCCGCGACGAGGACCGGGACGACTGGCGTACGTTCCGGACGGACCGGATCGACGACCCGCGACCGACCGGGACCCGGTTCACCCCACTCGACCCGCCCGACGCGGCGGCGTACGTGGCAGAGTCGATCGCCGCCGCGCCGTACCGGTTCCGGGCCCGGGTTCTGGTACGCGCGCCGGCCCAGGTGATCGCCGAACGCATTCCACCCTCGACCGGGATCGTCGAAGCGGTGGACCAGGAGAGCTGCCTGCTCACCACCGGCGCGGACTCGCTGCCGTTCATGGCGATGCACCTCGCCCTGCTCGGCCACGACTTCACCGTGCACGAACCCGCCGAACTGGTCGACGAACTCGGCACCCTGGCCGACCGGCTCGCCCGCGCCCACCACGCATCGACGGCCGGCCGGCCCTGAGGTGTTAGGAAGGGGCCCTTCTTCTACAGAAAACGATAAGAAGGGGCCCTTCCTTTCACTCGGTGCGGAGGCCGTTGGGGCGGAGGAGGCGCCAGAGGGCGGGCAGGCTGAACGCCGTCACGAGTAGGACGACGGCAGCGGCGATGCCGGACATGCCGGCGAGGCCGGTCCAGTCGAGGCGTAGTGGCTCGCCGACCATCACCAGGAGGGTGGCGCCGAGCGCCGTACCGATGACGATCGCCAGCACCAGTCCGAGCAGCACCGGTACCGCCGTCTGCCACAGCACCGACCAGCTCAGCGTGCTGCGCCGGGTGCCGAACGCGACAAGTACGGCGAGCATGCGACGCCGTTCCCGCAACTGCTCCAGGGTGCCGACCAGCAGGCTGGCGCCGAGCAGCAGCAGCGTCGCCAGTACGCCGATGAACAGCCCTCGGCGGATCTGGGTGAACCGGTCGACCTGGTAGGTGGCGTCCATGGTCTGCACCTGCATTCCGGGGCCCAGCGGGGTCACCGCGTTGCGGATCAGCTCGATGGTCTCCGGTTGGCTCCGGTCCACGGCGAGAAAGATGAAGGCGTTCAGGCCGGCGAGCGTACCCAGTTGCACCGCGTCCGGGGTGGCCAGGATGCCGGTGACCTGCCTGCCGATGGGATCCGGCCGGGACTCGGCCGAGCGGATGCCGGCCGGTACCGTCCACGGGGTGCCTGCCCGGTCACCGAGTTCCACCCGCTGCCCGGCGGTGGGCAGCGGCGGATTCGAGCCCTCCGCCCCGTGGTCGACGAGCGCGAAGACGTCGCCGTCGGTGCAGCTGTCCAGGGTGGCCAGCTCCCGCAGCGCCTGACAATCCCCGATCCGTAGCGCATTGGACGGTCGGTACCCGTCCGCGTCACGCGGCGTACCCACCGCCGCGAGTTCGGTGTCGAGCGTGCCGAGCACCTGACGGACGCCGGGGACCGCCCGGAGTCGCTCGCTGAGCGGTCCGACGTCGGCCCCGTCCACGACGTCGTAGCCGCTGACCACTACCTGGGCCCGGTTGACGTTGTGCCCGGAGGAGAGCACGTAGTTGTGCTGGATGCCGGAGAAGAGCATCTGTAGCGCGATCCCGCCCGCCACGGCCACCGCGACCCCGCTGACCAGCCGGGCCGAGGTCTCGCTGTCGAGTTGGAGCCGGCGGATGGCGAGCTGCCAGGAGACGGAGCCGCCGTGGAGCCGGCGCACCACCGCCTCGACCAGCCAGGGCAGCAGTGCGGCGACGCCGACGAGCAGCAGCACGACGCCGGTGACCACCTGTGCCTCGTTGAAGGCGCCACCGGCCTGGTCGATGCCGCCCAACAGCGGCAGGAGCAGCACCAGTCCGCCGATCGGCAGGGCCAGCCGCCACCAGAGCCGGCGGCGTCGACCGGTCGAGCGGCGGACCACGCCGAGGGGTTCGATGACGACCCGCCGCAGCGCGAGTTGGGCCACCACGACCGCCGTGCTCGGCACCGCCAGCGCGACCAGCACGGCGAGCGCCGGGTTCGGCCGGATGTCCCCGGCGTACACGCTGATGTCCCACAGCGTGATCCCCTCGACGAGCTGCCGGCCGATCAGGAAGAAAACGGCGCCGAAGGCGAGGCCGAGCACCGCGCCGAGCAGGGCCTCGCCGGCCGCGATCCGTCGGGTCATCACCCCGTCCGCGCCGACCAGGCGCAGCGCGGCCAGCCGCCGGTCCCGGTTCTCGCCGCCGAACCGCGCCGCGGCGGCGATGAAGACCGCGATCGGCAGCAGCAGCACCACGAAGATGATCAGGACCAGCAGCAGGAGTACCGGGTCGAGGCCCTCTCTGGTCGATTCGCTGCCGAAATGATCGATCCGGACGCCGGTGGATCCAGGCCGGAGTTGGTCGGTGCCGAGGTAGAAGGCGTACTCGCCCGGACCGGAGAGGCCCTCGGCGCCGATGGTGCCGGTCACCGGCTGTGGCAGCCGGGGCTTGAGCAGCGCACCCTCTTCGGCCGCGAGCAGTTGGCCCAGTGCCGGGGAGACGAACAGTTCGCCGGGCCGGGGGAGTGCGGTCAGGCCGGGCGGCACCGGCGGGTGTGCTCCTTCCGGTTGCAGCATCCGGCCCCGGATCGGCTGCTCGCGGTACTCGGTGTCGACGTTCGCAACCAGCAGGGTCCGGTCGCCCGGTGGCGGCTCGGGTGCACCTATGAACTGGTCGTCGCGGGCGGCGGTCCGGTCGTCGCGTTCTCCCAGCATGGTCGAGATTGAGGTGCCGCCGAGCAGCAGCGCCACGCCGAGGCCGACTCCGATCGCGGCCATCAGCGTTCGGACCATTCCGTTCCGTCCGCCGGTGAAGACAAGTCTGGCGCCGAGCGCCAGGTCCGCGATCCAGCCCGTGCCCGCCCGCTGCCGGCTGATCCGCCCGCTCATCGCGGCGCCAGCACGGTCTCGCGGGTGCGGCCGTCGCGCACCACGATCTCCCGATCGGCGTACGCGGCGACGCGTGGCTCGTGGGTGACCAGCACCACCGCCGCACCGGCCTGCCGAGCGGCCTCGGTGAGCAGCCGCATCACCTGTTCGCCGTTGAGCGAGTCCAGCGCTCCGGTCGGTTCGTCGGCGAAGACCACCCGGGGGGCGGTGACCAGGGCGCGGGCCACCGCGACCCGTTGCCCCTGGCCGCCGGAGACCTCGCCGGGGCGCTGCCCGGCCACGTCGGCCACCTCCAGCCGGGTCAGCCACTCCGCCGCCCGGCGCTCGGCCTCGCGTCGCCGGACCCGGTCCAGGCGCAGTGGCAGCGCGACGTTCTCCAGGCAGGTCAGTTCGGGCACCAGTTGCCCGAACTGGAACACGAAGCCGAACTCGCTCCGGCGCAGGGCGCTGCGCTCGGTGTCGGACATCGCGGAGAGTTCCCGGTCGCGGTAGTGCACCTCGCCCGCGTCCGGCCGGACGATGCCGGCCAGGCAGTGCAGCAGGGTGGACTTGCCGGAGCCGGACGCCCCCATCACGGCGACGATCTCGCCGGCCCAGACCCGGAGGGTCGCCCCGTCGAGTGCCGGCGTCGACCCGTACGCCTTGTGCAGGTCGATTCCGGCCAGCAGTGGTTGCTTCTCGGTGGACTCGGTCATGTCGTCTCCTGGCTGCTGAGCTGGGCCGGCACGTGCTGCGGCGCGGCGTCGCCGGGCGGAGCCGGCGTGGCCCCGTCGGGCGGGTTCGGCGTGGCTCTGTCGTGCAGGGTGGCCGCCAGATGGTCGAGCCGGGCGGTGGTCAGTTCCAGCCAGCGCAGGTCGGCCTCGAGGTGGAACAGCGCGAAGTCGCAGATGAGCTGGTCGGCGAGGTCCCCGTCGGCCTTCCGTCGGGTCAGTTCGCGCATCAGCCGCAGGTGCTCGGCGCGTTGGATGTCGAGGATGTCGGCGGCGTTCCGGCCGGTCAGTAGCCCGAGCACCACCTTCGCGTACAGGGTGTTCTGTAGGTAGACGTCGGGCTTCTCCGGCTGGGACAGCCAGCGCTGGACGTCGGTCACCCCCGCGGTGGTGATCGCGTAACGCTTGCGCTCGGGGCCGGCGCCGGGTTCCACCCCGTCGACCTCGACGAGCCCGCTCTTGAGCAGCCGGGCCAGGGTCGAGTAGACCTGCCCGTAGTGCAGCGGGCGGCCCTGGCCGAACCGCTCGTCGTAGAGCCGTTTCAGCTCGTAGCCGTGCCGGGGATTCGCCTCCAGCAGGCCGAGGAAGGTCTGTCCGATTGACATGGGCCAGACTCTACACCACGCGTATACACACCATGTATAGCCGGGGTGTGTACTCACTTCCGGTCCGATCCGGGTTGTGAGGTTCCCTTAACGCGTTGGACATCGATGCACTCAGATTTATGAAATCCTTCATTCCTACGGTTCGTGGCACCAAGCAGCAGCCCTCGGCGAAAGGGGTAGGCGGATGCCACGAGGCGTGCGGAACCGGCTGGTCATGCTGGCCGCGGCGGCGGTGTTACTGGCCGCTGGCGGATGTGCCGAGGACCCGACGTCGGCGTCGGGCGCGGGCGGCGGGAACACCATAAAGGTGGGCATTCTGCACTCGTTGAGCGGCACGATGGCGATCAGCGAGGTGACCGTACGGGATGCCGAACTGCTCGCCATCGAGGAGATCAACGCAGCGGGTGGACTGCTCGGCAAGCAGATCGAGCCAGTGGTCGAGGACGGCGCGTCGGACTGGCCGACCTTCGCCGAGAAGGCGCAGAAACTCATCTCGCAGGACAAGGTCGCCACGGTCTTCGGCGGCTGGACCTCGGCCAGTCGCAAGGCGATGCTGCCGGTCTTCGAGCGGAACAAGGCGCTGCTCTGGTACCCGGTGCAGTACGAGGGGCTGGAGAGCTCGCCGTACATCTTCTACACCGGTGCGACCACCAACCAGCAGATCGTGCCGGGGCTGGACTACCTGAAGGAACAGGGCAAGAAGAGCATCTTCCTGGTCGGCAGCGACTACGTCTTCCCACGCACCGCAAACAAGATCATCAAGGCGTACGCGGCGGCGAACGGGATGACGGTGCTCGGCGAGGAGTACACCCCGCTCGGCCACACCGAGTACAGCACGGTGGTGAACAAGCTCCAGCAGGCCAAGCCCGACGCGGTGTTCAACACCCTGAACGGGGACAGCAACGTGGCCTTCTTCAAGCAGCTGCGCAGCGCCGGCATCACCGCCGCCGCGATGCCGACCGTCTCGGTCAGCGTGGCCGAGGAGGAGGTGGTCGGGATCGGCCCGGACAACGTCGCCGGGCACCTGGTCGCGTGGAACTACTACCAGACCACCAGCGGCGCCCGGAACGACACCTTCGTGAAGGCGTTCAAGGCCAAGTACGGCACCGCCAAGGTCACCTCCGACCCGATGGAGGCCGGCTACAACGCGGTGTACCTGTGGGCCGAGTCGGTGAAGAAGGCGGGCAGCGTGGACGTCGAGGCGGTCAAGAAGGCCTCGGCCGGCATCTCGCTGGAAACCCCCGAGGGGACCGTCACGATCGACGGCGAGAACCAGCACGTCTTCAAGACCGCCCGGATCGGGCTGGTGCAGCCGGACGGCCAGATCAAGGAGGTCTGGAACTCCGGCAAGCCGATCAAGCCCGACCCGTACCTGAAGGGCTACCAGTGGGCGACGGGCCTGTCCTGAACAGGCCGTACGGACCCTGACTGACGGCTGCGACCCGGGACGGAGGCGCCGGAACCATGGCGACACTCAACCAACTGGTGATCGGGGCGAGTATCGGAGCGGTGCTGCTCCTGATCGCCCTGGGCCTGACCTTCACGTTCGGCCAGATGGGCGTGATCAACATGGCCCACGGCGAGTTCATCATGGCCGGCGCCTACACCGCGTACCTGCTGCAACCGCTGGTCGGTACGCAGTCGGTGGTCGTCGCCCTGCCGGTGGCGTTCGGCGTCGCCGGGGTGCTGGGGCTGATCCTCGAACGGCTGGCCATCCGGCACTTCTACGGCCGACCGCTCGACACCCTGCTACTCACCTGGGGGATCAGCCTCATCCTGCAACAGGTCGCCCGGGACATCTTTGGCGCACCGAACGTGCAGGTACGCGCGCCGGGCTGGCTCACCGGCGGTCTCGACCTCGGCGGCGTACGGCTGCCGTACAACCGGGTCTTCATCATGGTGCTCGCCGCCGGCTGCGTCGTGGCGATCTGGCTCTATCTGACCCGGCTGCGGCACGGCCGGCGGATGCGCGCGGTGATGCAGAACCGGCAGCTCGCGGCGGTCAGCGGGGTGGCCACCGAGCGGGTCGACCAGCTCACCTTCTTCATCGGCTCCGGCCTGGCCGGAGTGGCCGGGGTCGCGCTCACCCTGATCGGACCGGTCGGCCCGACGCTGGGCACCAACTACATCGTCGACGCGTTCCTGGTGGTCGTGGCCGGCGGCCTCGGGCAACTACGGGGCGCGGTCATCGCCGCCTTCGCCCTCGGCATCCTGAACAGTTTCGTCGAATTCTGGGTCGACAACGGGGCCAGTTTCGCCAAGGTGGTGGTGTTCGCCGTGATCATCGGATTCCTCCAGGTACGTCCGCAGGGCATGTTCGTCGTGCGTACCCGGGCATTGTCATGACCGAGCGGAGCGAGGTCATCAGCCAGCGCAGTCAACCAGGTCATGGCGACGACGAGCGAAGCGAGGAGACGACATGACCGCGCCGGCTGGCGGGAACGGTGCGGTGGCGACCGCGCCCAGGTCACCGGTGGAGGCCGCGCCCAGGTCACCGAGGATGGCCGCGCCGGACCGGCGACGGCTGGCCGGACCGGCGCTGTTCGTCGCGGTCGGGTTGCTGCTGATGGTGGTCGCACCGGTGTTGCTGTCGCCGTTCCGGCTGGACCTGCTCGGCAAGTACCTCTGCTTCGCCATCGTCGCGGTCGGGATCGGCCTGGCGTGGGGCCGGGGCGGCATGCTCACGCTCGGCCAGGGAGTCTTCTTCGGCCTCGGCGGCTACGCGATGGGCATGCACCTCAAACTCCGGGAGGCCGGTCCGGGCGGACTGCCGGACTTCATGGTCTGGAGCGGGGTGGAGAGCCTGCCGGCGCTGTGGCGGCCGTTCGCCAACCCGGTCTTCGCGATCGCCATGGTGGTGCTGCTGCCGGTGGCCGTGGCCGTGCTGCTCGGCCTGCTGGTGTTCCGGCAGCGGGTCCGGGGGGCCTACTTCGCCGTCCTCTCCCAGGCGCTGGCCGCCGCCTTCGTCATCCTGCTGGTCGGCCAGCAGGGGCTGACCGGCGGCACCAACGGGCTGACCAACTTCCAGATGTTCTTCGGGCTGGACCTCTACCAGCCCGCCGACAAGCGGATCCTCTACCTGGTCGTGGTGCTGGTGCTCGGGGCGATGTTCCTGGTCGCCTGGCAACTCGCGCGGAGTCGCTTCGGCCAGCTCCTGGTCGCGGTCCGGGACGGCGAGGACCGGGTGCGCTTCCTCGGGTACGAGCCGGCGGTGGTGAAGACCATCGCGTTCGCCGTGTCCGCCGCGATGGCCGGGATCGCGGGTGCGCTCTTCGTACCGATGGTCGGGCTGCTCAGCCCCGCCAACCTGGGTATCGTCGCCTCGCTGGAACTGCTGATCGGGGTGGCGATCGGTGGCCGGTTCTCGCTGGCCGGCGCGGTCGGTGGGGCGCTGCTGGTCAACTATGCCAAGACCATCTTCAGCGAGGAGTCGGCGGACAACTGGATCTACCTCCAGGGCGCCATGTTCGTCGTGGTGATGATCTGGGCGCCGCGCGGTCTCGCCGGGTTGGCCGCCGATGCCCGGGCCGCCGTAGCGGACCGCCGTCTGCGCCGGGCGCGGCCCGCCGCCGTCCCGGCACCCGCCGAGCGGGCACCGACGGCACCACCGGGTACGGCCGAGTCGAACGGATCGGTGGGTACGGGTGTGCCGGCGGTGGCCGCCGAGCGCGGCGAGGTGGGATCATGACCGATCTGTTGCAGGTCCGGGGACTGAACGTCGTCTTCTCCGGATTCCGGGCCATCACCGACCTCGACTTCACCGTCAACGCCGGCGAGCTGCGGTTCCTGATCGGGCCCAACGGGGCCGGCAAGACCACGTTGATCGACGTGATCACCGGTCTTACCAGGCCGGAGTCGGGCTCGGTCCGGTTCGCCGGCCACGAGATGCGCGGCCGGCGCGAGCACCAGATCGTCCGGCTCGGGATCGGCCGTACCTTCCAGACGTCGGTCGTCTTCGAGCAGTTGACCGTGCTGGAGAACCTGGATCTCGCCGCGACCTTCCGGCGCCCGCTCGGCACGCTGCTGCGTCGACGGCGGGGAGTCGCCGATCTGGTCGCGTCGGCCCTGGACACCACCGGCCTGGCGGATCTGGCGAACCGGCCCGCAGGGGTGCTGTCGCACGGCCAGCGGCAGTGGCTGGAGATCGGCATGCTGCTGGCGCAGTCTCCCCGGCTGTTGCTGCTGGACGAGCCGGTGGCCGGGATGAGCCGGGACGAGCGGGCCCGCACCGGCGAACTGCTGCGACAGGTCGCCCGGGACCACACCGTCATCGTGGTCGAACACGACATGGACTTCCTGCGCCGGTTCGCCAGCACGGTCACCGTGCTGCACGAGGGCCGGCTGCTCTGCGAGGGGACGGTCGCCCAGGTGCAGGCCGACCCCCGGGTGCAGGAGGTGTACCTCGGCCGGACCCGCAAGGAGAGTGCCGAGCTGGTCAAGGAGGTCGGGTAGATGTTGACGGTGCAGGGTCTGGACGTGGCGTACGGCCGGGCGCAGGTGCTCTTCGGAGTGGACCTGGAGGCACCGGCCGGTGCCCTGGTCTGCGTGATGGGCCGGAACGGGGTGGGCAAGACGACCCTGCTCAAGGCGATCATGGGTGTGCTTCCGGTCCGGGCCGGTCGGGTCGTCTTCGCCGGGGAGGAGATCACCGGCCTCAAGACGCACGAACGGGTACGCCGGGGCCTCGGCTACGTGCCCCCGGGCCACGAGACCTTTCCGCAGCTCACCGTCGCGGAGAACCTCCAGGTCGCGGCGGAGGCGGCGGGGGAGGTCAGCCGGGGCGCGGTGGACGAGGCCCTCGACCTCTTCCCGGCGCTGCCGGCGTTGCTGCGCCGACGGGCCGGTTTCCTCTCCGGCGGGCAGCAGCAGCAACTCGCCATCGCCCGCGCGCTGGTCAGCCGGCCGAAGATGCTGTTGCTGGACGAGCCGACCGAGGGCATCCAGCCGTCCATCATCCTGGAGATCGAGGAGGCGGTACAGCGGTTGCACTCCGAACTCGGCCTGGCGATCCTGCTGGTCGAGCAGTACCTGGACCTCGCACTGCGGGTGGCGGACCGTTTCGTGATCCTGGATGCCGGCGAGGTGGTCCGGTCCGGTGACCGGGAGGACCTCCGGGATCCGTCGGTGCACGGGCTGCTCTCGGTCTAGGACGCGTTCCACTCCCAGCTGCGCCAACGCCTCACCGACGGCGTCCAGCACACCGCTGGCCTGCCTCGCCATCACGGGGTCAACCATCGGGTATCAGCGACTATTTGTACCACTTTGTCGTTATCATCCTGGCAGGGTAGTTCCTGTCCTGGACGGACGAGCTGCCTGCCTTCGAACCGGTGACTCAACGGGGCTCCGCTGTCACCCGTACGGATGATCGGTCTTCGGCAGACCGTTCGTATCCGCCGCCGCCCTGTCCGGCTCGGGTGCCCGCAGCATCGAGGATCCGAGATCCTCGTGGCTTCCTACAAGGAGTTGATGGTGACCGAAGAGGCAAGGTACATCTCGAGGGACGAGGTGGAGGCGTTCGTCCGCAAGATGGAAGAGTGGAGCGGGCGACTCGACGACCGGGAAAAGATCCTGCTCCAGGCGATGCTGACGCCGCCGGAGACGATCCAGGGCGTGGTGCCGGCTGAGAAGGAGGGCTTCGAGTTCAGCCAGTTCACCATCGGCGTGCCACTCGAGAGTCTGCTCTGCCGGTTCCGCCAGGAGGAGACCGTCGACAAGCGGCTCTATATCAAATCGGCCGGCCCCAGTTGGGTCAGGTTCATCCAGCGGCGTCCTCCGGTCGCATGAACGGTGAGATCGGGATGGGTCAGGCCGGGCCCGACGGTCAGACCGCGGCAAGTTTGGCCGAGAAGTTGGCGGAGTGGGGAAAGGCGGCTCTCTCCGAGAAGGAGCGGGCGATTCTGCTGACCCTGGCGTGGCGTCACGCGGACCCGCTCGACCGGGTCCGGGTGCGGCGGGAAGACTTGCTGGACGAGGACGAAGAAAGGCTGGTCCGGGCGCTTGAGGTGGAGTTCGGGGGGCCGCCGTGACCGCGGTCGAACTGATCGTCAAGGCGACGCGGTTGTGCAATCTGCGATGCTCCTACTGCTACGACTGGCGCGCGGGTGCCGGCAACACCATGTCGTTCGAGACCCTGGCCCGGCTCCTGGCTCGTACGCTCACTCCAGCCGATCACGACGTTGTCGGTTTCGACTGGCACGGGGGTGAGCCGACGCTGCTGCCGCTCACCTTCTTCAAGAAGGCGTTGCATCTGCAGGATCGCTTCAGACGCCCGGAGCAGCTGGTCAGGAACGTCATCCAGACGAACGCCACCCTGATCACATCGGAATGGGCGAAATTCCTTGCCGAGAACAGCTTCGACGTGGGCATCAGCATCGACGGGCCGGCCGACGTGCACGACCGGTACCGCGTCGACCGGGCGGGAAGGCCCACGCTCGCCCGTACCCTCGAAGGCCTGGCGCGGCTGCGGGACCACGGTATCGAACCCGGGATAGGGATCGTCGTCGACAGGGCCGGGCTGGAGGCGGGTCCCGCAGCGCTGTTCGACTTCCTGGTGGCACACCGTGCGCGGCTCGTGGGGCTCAACTTCGTGATGCCGGAGGCCCTCGCGCCCGATGTGGGGGCGGTGGATCGCCGCCACTACGTCGACCCCGACGAATCCGCCGCGTTTCTCGTCGGCCTGTACGACCAGTGGCGCAGCCACGGTGACCCGGGGATCCACATCCGGGAGTTGGCGGCTCTCGTCGACTCGCTGCACGGTGTCCGGCCCGGACCCTGCACGCTGGCCGGCCGGTGTTTCGGGATCGTGTTCCGGATCGAGCCGAACGGCGATGTCTACCACTGTGACTATTTCGGTGAGGATCCCCGGTACCGCTGGGGAAACATCACCACCGACGACTTCGCCACGCTGCGGCAGAACCCGAGTTTGCGGATCCGGACCGCGACCCATGCCGGGGAGCGGAACAAGTTGCGCTCGTGTCCGGAGTTCAGCGTCTGCCACGGGTGGTGCCCGCATGTGCGGGCCACGGCACGGGAGCACCACGAGGGCTATCGCACCGATTGCTGCGGCCTCCGTGACCTCATCGCGCACATCCGCGCAAACCCGCCGGTACCGCGGGTCCGGACCGCGACGACGAGTGCCTGACCTGCCGAAGGAGTTGGCGTGACGCGCAACGTGGGACTCATCGTCAAGGTCACCCGCCATTGCAACCTGCGCTGTTCCTACTGCTACGACTGGCGATCCGGTCCGGAGCAACGGATGCCGTTCCGGGTTGCCGCTCGCATGACGGCTGCCGCGCTGGGTGACCGGGAACACCAGGCAGTGGAATTCCTGTGGCACGGCGGTGAGCCGACGTTGGTCCCCACCGAGTACTTCGAGAAGGTCATGGTGGTGCAGGCACGGCTGCGCCGACCCGGCCAGACGGTCGTCAACTCCATCCACACCAACGCGGTGAACATCGACCAGCGGTGGGTGGACCTGTTCCGGCGGCACAACTGGCAGGTCGGCATCAGCGTGGACGGCCCACGGCAGATGCACGACCGCCACCGCCTCGACGCCGCCGGGCGGGGCACCCTGGACCGCGCGCTGCGCGGCTATGCGGTGCTGCGGTCGGAGGGGCTCGGGGTCGGGGTGATCGCCGTGATCGACCGCAGCACGCTGGCTCTCGGGCCGGAGGCGCTCTTCGACTTCATGGTCGACGTCGGGATCGACAGCTACGGCGTCAACTTCGCCATGCCCGACCCGCAGCCGGATGCCCCGCCGGGTACCGCCGTGGCGCATTACATCACGACGAAGGAGCGGACCGAGTTCCTGATCGGCCTGTACGACCGGTGGCGGGCCGGCGGCGACAGGCGGATCGGCATCCGGGAGATCGATACCGTCCGACAGCGGCTGGCCAGAGTTCCTGGTTCCCTGCCCTGCACCTACGGCGGCAACTGCATCGGCAACCTCTACACCGTGGAGGCGAATGGCGATGTCAATCACTGCTGCTATCTGCTCGGTGACCCGAAGTACCAGTGGGGCAGCATCCTGAGCCAGGACTTCCCGGCCATTCGGCGGAGCCACAACATGATGACGATCATGGCTGAGCGTGCCGACGAGGAAGCGGCCCTGCAAACATGCCCTGAGGTCGCCGTTTGCCAGGGCGGATGTCCGATGGAGACGTACATGTCGGCCCGCCATGATCCTGAGCCGCTGATCGGCTGTTGCGGTCAGGCCGAGTTCATCCGGCACGTACGCGCGCATCCGGCCTGGGAGTGGGACCGGTGAGTGGGCGGCCGGACGACCACGGTGCCGCTCCTGTCTCCACCCTGAGCAAGGACGGCGACGACCGGGTCGGGGCGGGGCTGGTCGAGGACCCGTACCCGCATGCGGTGCTGGAGGCAGTGCTGGGTGAGGCCGAGTCGGGTGAACTCCTGCGCTGGCTCTCCGAGGATGCGTCGTGGGTGGTGGAGAGCAACGATCTTTACACCCAGTACCGGTGCACGAACATCCTGGACCTGATCTGCTGCGATCGGGTCCGCATCAGGTCCGCTCTCCTGCGGCTCGCCGGGGTGCTGGAGCAGACCTTCGACGTCTGTATCGATCGTCGACGAGTCGAGATCAGCGCCCACAAGCTGGTGCGGGGTCAGTACATCGGAGCGCACACCGACATGCCGCACGGGGTGACGGAGACCCATCGGGCGGTCATCTCCGTCGCCTCGCCCACGGCGCCGGTGGTCGGGGGAGAACTGACTCTCCTACGCTCCGAACATCCGTCCGACGCGGCGGTGCGGATCGCCCACAGCCACGACCGCGCCGTGCTCATGGAGCTGTCCGACCGTTCCCTCCACGCGGTCACCCCGGTACGCAGCGGAAGCCGGTACTCGATCGTGACGGGATACTGGACCGTGGACCCCGGCTGGGAGTCCGTGCCGCACGACCATCAGAGGACGCCCCTGCCCCGCCACCTGATGCGGGTCCTGGAACGCCTGGGCGCGTGCAGCGTTCCCCATGCCGGTCGCCACGTGCGCTCCGCCGACCACCGCGCCAAGCCTCGTCCGCTCTGTGCCCACCTCGCCGGCACGTACGCCGTCCTGCGGAACTGGGGCGCCGAGCCGGACGTCTGTGCGGCAGGGCTCCTCCACGGCCTCTACGGACCACTCGGAATCGGTACGGCGCTGCTCTGGATCGACGAGCGTGACGTGCTACGAAAAGCCGTCGGCGCGAGGGTCGAGGAACTGGTCTATCTCTATTCGGTGCTCGACCGGCGCAGCGACGAGGTCTCCGCGGACGGCCTGTACCGAACCCGGCTGCTGGGACGTGACCTGATGGAGACGATCGACGGCGCCAAGCTGGCCGCCGTGTTCCTCATCTCGTGGGCGAGCCGGCGTGAGCAGGCCCCCCGCGCGGGACTGTCGCCGGGCGAAGCCGACGAGATCACGGCGCGGCTGGAGCTGTTCGATTCGCTGGTCCCGGACCGTGCGGCGGCGGACCTGCGGACGACATTCGGATTCTGACCGAACGGGCACACCCGACGGAAGGAGGGGCGGTGCGATCGGCGATGACCGTGACGGTCATCGGAGCGACCAGGAACGCGCGGGTCGCGACCCGCCTGACCTACGCCTCGTTCCGGCGCCATACACCCGAACCGGTCCGCGTTCTGCTCGCGGACAACGGCTCCGTGGATGGCACCCTGGAAGATCTGCGCCGCCTCGACTGGGTCACCGTCTGGTCGCTCGACGAGCGGAAGCGGCTGGCGGAGGCCGACGTGGCCCGCGTCCGCCGGGGCATCCGTCGGTTGGCGGCCGGCCTGGACTCGCTCGCCGAGGAACTTCCGGATCGGCAGCGGTCCCTGCTGGAGCGGGTCCGGACCGAGATCGACGTGCGGGTGCCCAGCGACGAGGAGTTGTGCCGGCACTCCACCGCGTTGGACTGGCTCGTGACCAAGGTCGAGACCCCGTACTTCCTGCTCCTGGATTCGGACGTGGAGTTCCTCGACACCGGATGGTTGACCGACCTGGTCGATCTGGCGGAGCGGGAAGGGCTGGCTGCCGTCGGGGAGTACGAGCCGGCCCGGTTCCCCGTCCAGCCACGCCTGGCGACGTACCTCCTGCTGCTCCGTACCGACGTGTTCCGGTCCCTGCGGGTGCCGTTCCGGTCGGTGCTGCGTTTCGGCGACCCGGACGAGGAACGTCGCTGGCACGCGCGGGAGCTCGACCCGGTGCTGGATCCGTCCGCCTTCGACGGCTACGGCTCGGCAGCCTTCTACGACACGGCGGCGGTGCTCTTCGAGAGGATCCAGCAGCGAGAACTACCCTGGAGGTCGTTCCCGCGAGAGATCGCCGACAAGTTCCATCACCTGGGGCACATGTCCTGGGCCGCCGACGCTGGTCACGAGTACGTCGGGGTCGAACTGCTGCACGAGCACGTGCGGGCTGCCAACGAGCACGCTCTGCACCGCCTCGCAAGCTGCTACGGCGGGGGCGCTCTCGGGTGAAGCTCGCCTCGGACCGGCTCGGCCACGTGCCGCTGCGGTAGTGGGACGGGCCGGGGGATCTGGCGGTTGTGCCGGTCGAATCGGCTATGTCGGTCCTGCCGGTGATGCCGGTCCTTGCCGGCGTGTCCGACACCGGCGCCATCCGGACTAAACTGCCGAACCATGCTCGTCGATGCGACGCTGCTCGATGATCGCGCCTCCGCCTCCGCTCTCCACCGATGACCGGCGGAGGGGCCTGGGCCACGGCCGGCAGTCCCGGAGTGCGGACCGTCGGCGGATCCGGCTGGTCCTGGCAGCCGGGCTGGACCTGGGGGCGGGACGGTCCCCGTCCCCACCCCGGGCTGGCCCGCCCCGGGCCGTACCAGCCGGTGCCGGCGTGGGTCACCCAACTGGTCGGCTACACGGACGACCGGACCGGCCGACCGCACGCGCTGGTCACCAGCTACGCCGGGGCCCGGGTCGTCCTCGACCTCCTGGACGGGCGACTGGTCGGCGCGGTGGACGAGCGGGCCCACGCGAGCATCTGTGCGACCGTCCGGATAGCCGGCGAACTGATGATCGTGTCCGGCGCGGGATCGGGCTATCTACAGGTGAGCGACCTCGACAGCGGCCGTTCCCGGTGGCGGCGGTGGTGTGGGGACGTCCGTTCCCTGGGCACCGTCACCCTGGCCGGTCGGCCCTACGCGGTGTTGACCGGCGGCTCGCCGACCCTTCAGGTCTGGTCGCTGGCGGCGGACGGGGGCGAGCGGGTCGGCTCGCTGCGGGTCGGTGCGGAGCGGGTCGCCGTACTCGCCGCGACGGAGAGCGGCGACGACGCCATGGTGGCGGCCGGCACCGGCACCGGCAGGATCACGCTCTGGCGCCTGGTCGCCGATCCGGCCGACGGTGAGGGCGTACGCGGGGAGCCGCTCGGCGAGTACGCGTTCGAGGTGCCGGGCCTGGTGAACGTCCTGCGGTTCGCGGACTGGCAGGGACAGGGGGTCCTGCTCGGTGCCGCCGGGCGACTGGCCCGCGTCTGGGAGGTGCCCGGCGGGATGCCGCTCGGGCCGGTGTTCTCCGCGCACACCGGTCAGGTCAACTCGGTCGTCGCGGGGCGGTTCGGGGACCGTCCGGTGGTGTGGAGCGGTGACGACTCCACGGTACGGGCCTGGCTGCCCGAGTCCGGTACGCAGGTCGGGGAGGCGTTCCGCTATCCGTACGAGGCGGCACCGACCTGTACCATCGCCGCCGAGATCACCCGTCGGCCGATGCTGGTCACCGGTGACGCCGCCGGCCTGGTGTGGGTGTGGGATCCGGAACGGCCCTACCCGTTCCGCCGCGAGGCACCGACCGGAAGCCGTAGCGCCGAGCGGCCCGAAGACGTCCCAGGTCCGACCCGGCTCGCGATCACCGAGGTCGCCGGCCGCCCCGTCGTGCTCGCCGGGTTCGCCGGTCAGGCCGTCCGGGGCCTCGACCCGACGCGCGGCGTCGAGGTCGACGTACCACTCGACGGGTCGCCGGCCGCGCCGGTGCTGGTCGTGCCCGGACATCCGCCGTCGTTGGTCCGGATCGGGCTGGACACGATCGAGGTGTGGGACCCGGGCACGGGTACCCGGATCGGCGTGCCCCTGCCGTGTCCGGCCGTCGGCCCGGACGGTGCGCCGGGCCCGCTCGCATCGGGGCTGGTGGACGGCCGATGGGTGCTGCTGCTGGCCGCCGGGGAGGTGCTGTTCCGGCTCGACGTGCAGACCGGCCGGGTGACCGGCCCGCTGACCGGGCATTCCGGCCGGGTCCACGCGGTCACGATCGGGGAGGTGGCTGGGGTACCCGTGGTACTCAGCGCCGCCGACGACGACACCGTACGGCTGTGGGACGCGCGGTCCGGGCGGAGCGTGCGGACGGTCCTGGACGGTCATGGTGGTGCCGCGTACGCGGTCGCGGTCGCGACGGTCGACGGGCGCGGCCTGGTCTTCAGTGGGGGACGCAACGGCCAGGTCCGCAGCGTCGACCTGACCGACCTGGTGCACGCCGATCCGGACGGGTTCGGCTCGGGCCGGACGGACCTGATCGGGACCGGGCAGGCGGAGGAGTACGTCGATCCGGCCCTGCCCGAACCGGCGGTGCTGATGACCGCCACCGGGCCGGTGCGCTCGCTGGCCGTGACCCGGGCCGCCGGGACCGGCTGGCTGGTCGCCGCGGACGGTACCGTGCTGCGGTGGCATCCACTCGGGGACGTCACGTCGCCCGGTCAGCGGATCGAACTCGGCGCCACGGTGACGGATCTCGTGGCCCGGCCCGATCTCCTGGTGGTGGCGGCCGGCGACGGTCTGGTCGGTTACCGGCCGGTGGCGGCCGGCTGAGCCGCCGGGGCCGGGGTGTCGGGCTGAGCCACCGGGGCCTCGAAGAGCAGGCACGACGAGGTGGCATGGGCGACCAGACGGCCGCGTCCGTCGGTCAGTTTCGCCTCGGCCAGCGCGGTCCGGCGGCCTCGTTGCAGCACCGTGCCCTCGCAGCGCAGCAGTCCGCTGTCCACTGTCACCGGGCGGAGGAACTTGACGTTGAGATCCAGCGAGGTGTAGCCCATTCCGGCCGGCAGGGTGGTGTGCACGGCACATGCGGCGGCGGTGTCCAGCAGGATCGACAGCACGCCGCCGTGCACCGTGCCGAGCGGGTTGTAGTGGAACTCCTGTGCCGTCATCTCGACCGACACCCGGCCCTCGTCGGCGGTCATTCGGCCCATCGCGATCAGGTCGGTGACCGGTGGGGCGGGCAACTCGCCGGCGATCATCGCGCGCAGCAGTTCGAGCCCGCCGCGCCGGCCGAGGTGGGCGACGCCCTCCGCCGGATCGGACCAGGAGAAGGTGCGGTTACGGGTGTCGGGCTGCGTCTCGGTCATGGACGCAGCTTCCCAGCGGTTGCTGAGTCTGTCAATAAGACCTAGCCTGTCGGGATGGCGGCACCCGAGGCACTGGACTGGTCGGTCGAGAACTGCACGATCGCGCGCGCCATGGCGATCCTCGGCGAACGCTGGACCGTCGTCGTGCTCCGTGAGGTGTTCAGCGGGGTCCGACGCTTCGACGACATGCGCAGGCGCACGCAGATTCCCCGTCAGGTGCTCACCGACCGATTGACGATGCTGGTCGAGCAGGGCGTGCTGCGCCGCGAGCCGTACCGGGAGCCGGGTGCCCGGGTCCGGCACGAGTACCGACTCACCACGAAGGGGCTCGACCTGTGGCCCGTACTGGTGGCGGTGCTGGAATGGGGTGACCGCTACCTCGCCGACCCGGAGGGGTCACCGCTGACCACGGTGCACCGGGACTGTGAGGCCGAGGTGCGGGTGGTACTGCGCTGCGCGGTCGGCCACGAGGTGACCTCCCCGCGCGACGTCGCGCCACGTCCCGGCCCAGGTGCGCGTATCCACACCTGAGCCGGGATCGTTCGGGGTCGGTGTCCGGGCGACGCCGCAGGAGAGGTCTCCGGCGGCGTCGCAGCCGTGGACTACCAGGGGAAGCCGGCGCCGTAGGAGATGTTCGCGAGCGCCTGCTGCCCGGACGCGTTGGGGTGGAAGTAGTCCCAACTGGACAACTGGCCGAGCGCGAACGGGAAGTTGAACACCGCGTTGTCGTCGAAGGCGCAGTTGGACCCGTACGCGGCGCAGGCCTGGGCGAGCTGCGTGTTGAAGTCGACCACCCGCTGCCGTACCCGGTTGCGGCGGTCGACGTCGGCCTGGGCGTTCGAGGTCGGGTTGGCCAGCATCGACTGGCAGATGCCGAACAGTGACCAGGCCGAACGGGCGGCGACACTTCCCCGGCCGACCGACCACAGGCGCTGGATGTCAGGCACGCTGATCACGAACACCCGTGCGTTCGGCAGGCCGGACTTCAGCCGGCCGAGCGCCGCGTCGATGTTGCTCCGGAACGTGCCGACCGAGGTCATGCTCGACTCGGAACTGGTGCAGGCGTCGTTCGCGCCGATCAGCATCGTCACGTAGTCGACGCCCTGCGAGACGGCGGTGCCGGCCTGCCCGGCCATGTCCGCGGACTTGGCGCCGGACCGCCCGTCGTTGTGGTTGCGGCCGTTGATCGCCGGATTCACGGCGCGGATGCGCAGGTAGTGGCTGTTCACCGACGCGTCGTCGCCGGTGCTGAACGATCGGGACGGACAGTCAACGTACCAGCCGCAGGCGTTGAAGCCGCGGGTGATCGAGTCACCCATGCTGGCCATCGAGTTGGGGGGTGGGCCGGGGTCGGCGCTTGCCGGGCTGATCCCGACAGTGGTGACGAGCACGGCGGAGACGAGGAGCGTGGACAGGAGGGTGACGGTACGACGGACGGCGGACATGGGCGGCCTCCGGATCACGGTTGCCTTGGCCAGCTGAGGTGCGCGAATCATATAGACCGACCTCAGTCGCCACAACGCGTCGAACCATAAGGCATCTGTCCTCTACCAGCCGATATGCTAAGCATCTTGTTCATGATCTTAGATGTCTGAATACTCGTTAAGGATGTGCCAACTCGGCGCAGAAACCTCCAAACCCCCCATGGGAGGCTCCATATGCGACCCACAAGGTCCCCGATCCGCGTCGCCGCCGTGACGTTCGCGGCCGGATCCCTCGTCGCCGGGCTGTTGGTGTCCGTGCCCGCGCAGGCCGCGCCGGCCGTGGCCGCCTCGCCGGAAGCCGCGACGGCGTTGTCCGAGCGGCTCGGTGCCCGTTCCGCCGGTACGTACCTGGACGCCGGCGGCAAGATGGTCGTCACGGTGACCGACGAGGCCGCGGCCCGTGAGGTCCGGGCTGCCGGCGCGACCGCCAAGGTCGTCGCCCGGGGGTCCGCCGAACTCGCCGGCGTCACCGACGAGCTGTACCGCTCGGCCCGGATCCCCGGCACCGCCTGGTACGTCGACCCGGTCAGCAACCAGGTCGTCGTCGACGTGGACAGCACCGTCACCGGCGCCAAGCTCGCCAAGGTCAACGCGGTGGCGGCCAAGTTCGGTGGCGCCGTACGGGTCCAGGCGGTCCCCGGCACGCTGAGCACCACCATCTCCGGCGGCCAGGCGATCTACACCAGCGGCAGCCGGTGCTCGCTGGGCTTCAACGTCCGCAGCGGCAGCACCTACTACTTCCTCACCGCCGGGCACTGCACCAACGCCGGGGCGAACTGGTCCGCCAGCTCCGGCGGCTCCGTGATCGGCACCCGGGCCGGCAGCAGCTTCCCCGGCAACGACTACGGCATCGTCCGCTACAACAGCACCGCGCAGCAGCCCGGTGACGTCTGGCTGTACAGCGGCACCCGGGACATCACCGGTGCCGCCAACCCGACCGTCAACCAGTCGGTGCAGCGCAGTGGCAGCACCACCCAGGTGCGCAGCGGCCGGGTCACCGCGCTCAACGCCACCGTCACCTACCAGGGCAGCGGCACCGTCTCCGGCCTGATCCGGACCACCGTCTGCGCCCAGCCCGGCGACAGCGGCGGACCACTCTTCGCCGGCAACACGGCGCTGGGCCTGACCTCGGGCGGCAGCGGCAACTGCACCAGCGGCGGCACCACGTACTTCCAGCCGGTGGTCGAGGCGCTCAACGCGTACGGCGTCAGCGTCTACTGAGCTGACCGGTTCCCATGATCGGCGTGATCAGGTTCCCCTCGGTCGGTCGTCGGCGATCGCCGGCACCACCCCCTCCTGATCACGCCGATCATGGCCGTCCGGAGCGGACGGGTCGTCCGGGTCGGACGACCCGTCCGTTGCCGGATCCCGACGGCGTGATGCGGCGGCTACTGGTCAGGTGGGCGCGCGGCGCTCGGACGGGTGGTGGCGGGTCCGGCGGACCAGGGTAAGCACCACGACCAGCGGCCAGACGACCTCGGCACCGGCGGTCATCCGCTCGGCAAGGCCCGCCGTGCCGCCGTCGGGAAGTTGCAGGGCCAGCCACAGTCCGAGGGCGAGCATGATCACGCTCGCCGCGAATCCGACCGGCGGGCGCAGTACCCAGGGCAGGTCCCGGACGGCGGCGGAGCCCGGAGGCGCGCGGCGCAGGCGCAGGCGCCTGCGCCGGATGACGGCGAGCGCCGCCGCCCCTGGCCAGGCCGCGAGTGCGACGAAGGCGACGACGGCGGCGATCCCGTGCGCCGGAGGCGTGCTGTCGCCGTCGAGCTTGGGTACCGCCGCCACCAGTACGGTCGCCACGCCGCCGCAGCCGTACAGCACCCGGGCGGCGAGCGGGACGGGACGCAGGCCGATCGCGGTCACCAGGTGCGCCAGCCCGAGCCCGGCGAGGCAGCCGGTCAGAATCAGACGGTCCATCATCCCGTACGACGAGAGCGAACTGATGGTGTCGCCAAGCCAGTCGTACCCGGGTGGCTGGCGGACGGCCGCGATGGTCCATCCGACGATCAGCAGCACCGGGGCCGCCACGGACGAGGAGACGGCCCACCAGGGCACCGCAGGCATGCCGTCACCCTACGGGAGTACATGCCCGGCTATGTGCCAATATGACGGTTCCGGCGTGGCCAGCCCGGTCCGCCGGTCGGACCGAACTGCTCGGAAGCGGCGGTCTACCTCGGCCGGCACTCCATCTCCGGGCGCCCGGGCGCGCCGTATCCGGGATTCCGGCTCACCCGCCCCATGCTGACCAGGTGTTCGAGGTAGCGCCGGGCGGTCACCCGGGAGATGCCGGCCCGGGTCGAGACCTCGGTGGCGGACAGCCCGGCTCGGCCCGCAGCGCGGCGAGCACCGAATCCAGGGTCTCCGCGCCGAGTCCCTTGGGCAGCGTGTCGGCGTCCGCGCCGCGCAGGGTGGCGAACCTCCGGTCCACCTCGTGCTGGGCCGCCACCGCGCCACCGGCGAGGGACTGCCGGCGATACTCGGCGTACCGCTCGAGCTTGTCCCGAAACGCGGCCAACGTGAATGGCTGGAGCAGGTAGTGGGTGACCCCGAGCGCGACGGCGGCCCGGACCATGGCGAGATCCCGGGCCGAGGTGACGGCCAGCACGTCCCCGCTGCTACCGGCGGGCAGCGCCCGGCAGATCTCCAGGCCGTGCAGGTCGGGCAGGCGGAAGCGGATCGGGAGACGGAGCCGGGATCGGAGGCGCCGGTGGCCGACGACACCCGGAGGGCGAAGGTTTCCGGCTGACGACGCGAGGCGTGTCGCACTGTCGACCGTGGACCCGCCCGCTCATCGGGGAGCGCGGGCGGGCCCGGCCGAGGAACCGGGTGAAGCCGAGGAACCGGGTGAACAGGACGGCCGGGTGGAGTCAGTCGGGGCCGGGGTCCGACACCTGGTCGAGCAGGCCGAGCGCGTACGCGGCGGCGATCGCACCAGCCCGGTTGCGGGTACCGAGTTTGAGGAACAGCCGCCCCTGGGTGTTCTCCACCGTCTTCTCCGCGATGTCGAGCAGTCGCGCGGTCTGTCGTACGGTGTGGCCCATCGCGATGGACCGGAGGATGTCGGCCTCCCGGGCACTGAGCTGTGGCAACCGGCCTTCGGACTGGTGTGTCGACAGGTCGGGCCGTGCTCCGGCGGAGCCGTCATCCGAGGTACCCGGGCCGGCGCCGGTGGCCGGTCCGGCAGACGGTGCGGCGCCAGCGGGTACGACCAGCCCGAGTGCCGCCGCTCGGGCTACCGCCTGGCTCTGGCTCGCGACCCCGAGCTTGTGATAGATCCGCCGCTTGCTGTTCTCCACGGCGCAGGGCGTGCTGGCGATCAGGTCGGCGATGCGCTGCACGGTGTGCCCGGCGCCGATCAGGGCGATGATCTCCCGTTCCTGGTCGGTCAGGGACTCCCCGCTCGCCGGCTGGGTGTCGGGCCGGGCCCGCAGGGACTCCGCCTCCCGGCGCAGCACCATCAGCAGGGCCGGCAGGCCGTGTGAGCTCGGTACCAGGGTGTCCACGCCGATCTGCCGGGCGGCGGTCAGTTCGGCCGGGGAGAGATGGTCGTACATCACCACGATCCGGACCCTCGCACATCGCTCGCGGAGCAGGCGGAGGGCGGGTAGCGCGCCGTACATCGCGGGTCCGACATCGAAGAGCACCATGTCGGGTCTCAGCAGCGCGCAGAGTTGCAGAAGGTCGTCGTCCGTGGCGACATGACCGACGATGAAGAACTCCGGCTGTCCACTGAGCCAACTCGCCAGCGCATCGCGGAAGAGCCGGCGCCCAGAGCGGATCGCCACCCCGATCGGACGCTCGCGCGCCGCCTCCGTGTGCACGGCATCCTCCCCGGCGCCGATGCGTAGGGCCTCCCTAGGCGTGAGCCGTTCAGTGGGCCGGGTCCGAGTCACCGCGTCCGGGCGGGATTGATGCGGCAACTATGTGAGCCAGGCCACATGATGAGTGTGGCGGGTGCGCCAGCCCTGTGCATCGGCCCTAGGGGGAAATTACATCGACATTCGTCGAATTGTTTGATGAGATCGCTTAGGTGTCGAACGGGTCGAGGTGTGCCCGAACCGCGCCGAGTTCCGTACCGACGGTGCTGAACAGCACGGCCGGACCGCCGGCCGGCGGAAACATCGCCCGCGCTCGACGCCGGTCCGGCGGCCGAACGGCCCGGCGGCCACCGGGTGGGACGGGGTCAGGCGGGGCGGAGCGATCCGGGCCCAGACGGGGCCGGAGCGATTCGGGCCCGGGCCGGATCCACGACCGGCACCCCCGGCCCATGGGCCGGGCGCCGACGAGCACCGCCGGGCCGGATCAACCTGTCGCCCTCGGTTCGACCGCGAGATCGCCCGTCCGTTCATGGCGGTGAGTGCGGGCGGGCCCAGTGGAGGAATCGGATGAACAGGGCGGTGGGGTCGGGGCCGGGTTCGGGGTTCAACCGGTAGAGGTCAGCGGTGGCGGCGAAGAGCGCCGCGCCAAGATAGACGCGCAGGGCGATCCGGTCGTCCCGGTAGTCGGAGAGCAGAGTCAACCGGGCGGCCCCGCACGGCCAGGGATGTCCGCACCGACGACAGATCCACAGGGGACGCAGTGGCAGGTGCGGTCCGGATCGTCGGCCCGGCGTCGGGTCCGGCGGCGGGCTCATGTTTGGGTACGGTTCGCCCGCACGGCCCGGCCGAGGGTGATCAACCTGGCGGCCCCGATCCAGTTGACCTCGGTCGGAGCGTTCGAGGTCAGACCCGCATGCGTCCGCCAGGCGGGGCCGGGGTGGCTCGGCCAGATCGGTTCCGGTTCGGCGCGCCGGAACGGTCCCCGGTTCGTCGGGCGCTCCCGTCGAGACGGTCGAGGCTGGTTCGCGGCGATCCGGGATGCTGCGGAGGGTGTGGTGAACGTCGGCGGGTAGGGCGGGACGAGCGGCGGGGGATCGAACCGGTCCCGACACGGCCAGCGGTCACCGCAGCGACAGTGCCGCCACCAGGGACGCCGCCAGTTGCGGCGATGCTGTGGGGCGTACCGGATCGGTTCTGGCTGGTGTCGAAACGGCGACCACATCGGACTCGGACCTCTTCGTGGCTGAGATGTGAACGGGAGGCCCCGGGGACCGGCTCCGGGAGGTGAGGCGGGGAGCGGTTCCCCGGGGCGGGGCGCCCACCGGTTCGGGTTCCGGTTGCTGTCGAGCGCAATTCCCAGTTCACAGTGTGGTGATCGAGGCACTACTGTCGGAAGTGTTCGCGCGGCGACCCGAGTCGATGTCCGGAGTCGCATAATCCGAGGTAAGGAGCCTGTCCGTGGCCGAACCGTCCACACTCAGCCTCTTCGCCGGCGAGCTACGTCGGTTCCGTGGCATCGCCGGCCTCTCCCAGGACGGACTGGCTCAGCGGATCAATTTCTCGTCGGCGTTGATCGCCAAAATCGAGTTGTGCCAGCGTCGGCCGACCCGGGACTTCGCCAAGCGCTGTGATGTGGTGCTGGAAACCGGCGGCCTGCTGGAGCGGATCCAGCAGGTGCTCGGGCCGGGGCCGATCCTGCCGTGGTTCCGGCAGTGGGCGACCTTCGAGCAGGAGGCGATCGCCCTGCGTACTTTCCAACTATCGGTGTTCCCCGGTCTACTACAGACCGAGGCGTACGCGCGGGCGTTGCTCGCCAGTGGCGGGCTGCTCACCGCCGAACAGGTAGAAGAGCAGGTGGCCGCGCGGCTGGCCCGGCAGGAAATCCTGGCCCGGGACAAGGCGCCGATGTACACCGCCATCATCGACGAGCGGGTGCTGCACCAGCCGGTCGGCGGCGCCGAGGTGATGCGTGAGCAACTTCTGCACGTCGCGAAGCTCTGCGCCGATCGGCCCCGGGTTCGGGTGCAGGTCGTGCCGACCAGTGCCGGCGCGTACGCTGGACTGAACGGTCCCTTCGTGATGGCTACCCTGACCGACGGCGACGACGTCATCTACATGGACGATCAGCTCCAGGGACGGTTGATCGAGCACGCCGACGACGTCACGGTGATCCGGCAGCTCTGGGACTCGATCCGTAGCGAGGCGTTGAACGAGCAGCAGTCCATCGAGTTGATTCTGGGAGTGGCGGAGTCATGGAGTTGACCGGCGCGGTCTGGCGGAAGAGCAGTCGAAGCAACGGCCACGGTGGAGACTGTGTCGAAGTGGCTGACAACCTGACTGAAGTCGTCGGAGTCCGGGACAGCAAGGACCCGACCGGTCCGGTGCTGGCCTTCGAGCCCGGTGCCTGGCGTTCGTTCGTTCGCGCCGTCAAGAACAGGTAGCCGAGAACGACTTCGTTAGCGGGCCTGCCGGTTACCCACCTGGGGAGCGGGGCCCCGTCGAACCATAGCGGACTGCGTTGGCGCTTATGCTCGGAGGCTCAGAAAATCGACTGTCGATGCCGACGCCTCCCCGAACGCTAGCTCAAGGGATGATCTTGCGATACAAAGTGAAGGAAAACGCGAGAGTCGATCTATAGCGCCCCGGGTCAGTAAGTCTGCTCCCCGCGCACGCGGGGGGTGATCCATGGCGCCGATCGAGCACCGGGGCGGGGGTTGACTGCTCCCCACACACGCGGGGGTGATCCCCGCGCGGTGCAGTCGACGCTGGTCCAGCAGACCTGCTCCCCGCGTACGCGGGGGTGATTCCACCCGGGCGGCGAGTGGGCCGCCTTTACATGCCTGCTCTCGTGTACGCGGCGGTGAGCCGGGCAGCCGGCGTCCCATGCCACAGTGGGACGAGTGCTTCCAGCGCATGCGAGGCCGCTGCCACCGCTCGGCGTGGACCAGCCTCGGAAACCAGGCGGTTTCAGATCCTCGGCGACGAGACGTGGCAGCCTGCGATCGGAGATGCTGTGGGAGCGGCACCGCCTGGCCCTCGCAGTGCCCCGGCCAGTCGTGACCGCTGTTCATGGGGCACCGCAATCCGCCAGGAGAAGCGATAGGGTGGCGAATCGTGGTGTACCCCTCTGACCCCGGTCCACTCGATTTCCTGTCCCAGCGCTACACCCAGCTGCGCCTGCTCGGCCAGAACGCGGTGGCCGAGCTGTACGGCGGTGTCGACCAGGCCGGCGCCCCGGTGAGCGTGGTGGTGCTGACCGGATCGGCAGCGGCGGACCAGCAGTTGCGTGGCGCGTTCGCGGCGGCGGTGGGCAACAGCAGCTTTGCCCCGCAGGGCGGGGACCTGCCAGTCCACGCGGCCGACCTGTCCGGGCCCCGGCCCTGGGCGGCCACCCACCAGCAGCCCGGTCAGCACGGCGCGGAGCGGCTACTGGCAGGACTTCCCGGAGGCCCGATCACGGCCATCCCGCCCGGCGCTCCGTTCACCGCGACGCTGCCCGGCGCACCCCCCACTCCGGCTCCGCCGGGTGCCGTCCCTGGTTGGCCGCCCGGTCCTGGCTACCCGGCCACGCCCCCGCCGCGCGCCCGGATGTCCACCGGGGCAAAGACAGCGCTGATCGCCGGAGGTGTCGTCCTGCTCCTGGTGGTCGGGCTGGGGGTGTTCGCCGTCGGTAGGTTCCTGACCGATCCGAATCCGGTCGCCATCTCGACCGGGGGCCCGTCGCCGCAGGAAGACCCGTCCCTGCCCGACCCCTCGGCGGTCCCCAAGCCAGGCAACCCCGACCCGTCCGGCGGTCCGGGCGGTCCCACCCCTGAGCCGGGGGAGCCGACACTCCGTCCGGCGACGCCGGTCACCGTACTCGGACCGTCCTACGCCGCCGGTGATGAGACGTACACGATGGCGTTCTCCGGCTGGCCGATCGCGTTCCGTACCCCGGAGACCTGGGGATGCATGGGCGGGCAGCCGAAAATTCCGGACAGCAGGGTGTGGGTCTGCATCGACGAGGGCAACCCCGGCAGCCGGCAGCGGGCGAACATCCTGCTGCGTCCGTGCCCGACCACCTGCACCGCCGCCGAGCAGAAGGCGATGAACGAGGTGTGGCTGGACGAGCCGGAGAAGGCCAAGAAGGTCCGGCAACGCACCTACTACGTGGAGACCAAGGCCAACGACAAGGGCCTGTACACGGTGGACGCGAGCCACTTCTTCACCGACCCGAAGGACAAGACGAAGCACTGGCAGATCGGCGTCTACGTGGAGTCGCCACCGGACACCCGCGACCAGGTCCTGAAGATCCTCAACGACGTCGTCACCCAGGCCGGGTGAGCCGTCCGCGTCCCTGCCGGTCCTGCCAGCGCCGCCGGAACTAACCTCCGGCAACGGCCCCGGCCGGGGCCACGAACTGCGGTGCGGCCGGGCGGAGCGACAACCATTCGAGGTGCGCGCGGACGGTACGCGGGTCGGAGCCGACCGCGCTGACCAGCACCGCAGGGCCGCCGACCAGCGGCAGCACGGCCGCCGCCGAGTGCTCCGGCGTCGCGGTCCGGGCCCGGTCGACGACGCCGTCCCACCGGGCGGCCGAGTCGTACGGGGCCGGGCCCGGTGGGGTGCCCTCGGACCAGGCGGGGTCGACCACCAGGAGCGAACCCACCGCGCGGGCGCCGTCGAGCACCGCCGGGCCGGACCAGCCGGACACCTGCGGCCCGACCGCGAGATCGTTGCGGAACAGGGTACGGCCCCCGTACCGCAGCGTCGTCTCGATCCGTACGTCGCCGACCGGCTCGGCGTACCGCCCACAGACCAGTTCCTCGCGCCAGAGCAGGGCGGCCCCCTCGGCAAGCACGATGTCGGTGACCGTGCGATGGTCACAACCGGCCGCTCCGATCAACGGCTCGGGGAGCCAGCGCAGCCGACCACCGGCCGCGACCCGGGCGGTGACGTGCAGCCGGGACTCGCCCCCCGCCGGCCCGGGTAGCGCCAGCGACGCGGCGACACTCCGTACGCAGAGCCGGGCGTCGGGGCCGATCTCGATCTCGATCCGGAGGTCGTCGCCGCCGAGCGGCCCGGCCGCCCCACCGACCAGATGCAACTGCACCTCACCATCCGAATCGGACGGGTCGGACGGGAGGGTGCGTCGCGGCAGTAGTGGGGGTTCGCCGCGCAGCGCCGCCAGCCGGGTACCCCGGACCGGGTCGGCGACGGCCACGATCCGGGCCTGGGCCCGCATCAGGGTACGAGCTTCGCGGGCCCGTCGAGCCGATCGGTCCGGGCGGGCAGCAGTCCTCGGACCCAGTCCGCGACCTTCCTCGCCAACGGGTCGTCGACGAGGGAGAGGAAGACGGTGGGGAGGTCGCCCCGGCGGGCGGCGGCGTCCCGGGCCATCACCGACAGGTCGGCGCCGACCAGCGGGGCCAGGTCGGTCTTGTTGATCACCAGCAGGTCGGCGGAGGTGACACCGGGACCGCCCTTGCGGGGGACCTTGTCCCCGCCGGCCACGTCGACCACGAAGACCTGGTGGTCCACCAGTCCCCGGCTGAAGGTGGCGGTCAGGTTGTCGCCGCCGCTCTCCACCAGGACGAGGTCGAGGGGGCCGAGGCTCACCTCCAGGTCCTCCACCGCGTCCAGGTTGGCCGAGATGTCGTCCCGGATCGCGGTGTGCGGACAGCAGCCGGTTTCCACCGCCCGGATCCGGTCGGCCGGCAGTACGCCGTTGCGGAGCAGGAAGTCGGCGTCCTCGGTGGTGTAGATGTCGTTGGTGACCACGGCCAGTCGAAGTTCGTCGGCCAGCGCCCGGCAGAGCGCCGCGACCAGCGCGGTCTTGCCCGAGCCGACCGGGCCGCCGATGCCGACCCGGACCGGCCGGGCCGTGCCGGGCACCGGGGTGGCCAGCGGCGCGTGCGGGTCGACGCCGGGATCGGGATGTGTGTGTGGCACCTCGTCGACGGCGTGCTCGTGCGGACCGGCCCTGTGGTCGGGATGCCCGGCCCCATGGTCGGGTTGCCCGGTCCCGTTCTGCACCTGTGGATCAGGATCAGGACGCAAAGAGACGCACCTCCCAGTTCGCGTGTACCTCGGCACCGATCTCCAGCAGCGGGGCGGAGTCGGCGGGGAGCAGGTCGACCGGGTCACCGGCCCGCGCGGCGGCGGAGGCGGCGAGCCGGTCGCACTCGTCGGCCAGTTCGGCGACCAGGCTGTGCACGCCGTACGGGTCGAGGCCGAGCAGGCGTACGGCCGCGCTGGCGGGTCCGCTGACCATCCCGTACGCCCCGGCGACCGCTGCCTCGACCGGCGGAAGTCCGGCCGCCGCCGCCACGATGCCGAGCGCCACCGGATGGTGCCGGTTCCGCTGTGTCGGGTCGACCGACCAGATCGCCCGGCCGGCGCGGAGCAGGGCCCGGCCCTGTACCCGCGACGCCCGGCGCAGTGCCGGGGACGGGGTACGGGCGTCCAGGCCCTCGTCCAGCGCGTCGAGCCGGTACCGATCGAGGTCGTCGTGCCCGGCCGCGCAGGCGGCGGCGGCGAACGCGGCGGTGACCCGGCCGGAGGTGGCGAGCCGACCCCGGAGGAACCCGGACAGCCCGGCGAGATCTCGGAGCCGACCGCTGCTCACCGCCGCCTCCAGCCCGCCGGAGTGGGCGTGGCCGCCGGCGGGTAGTCGGCCGTCGGCGAGTACCAGCAGGGTGGCGAGTTTGGTCGCAACCCGAGGGACGTCGGTCATGGCGCTCAGAAGAGGAAGTAGCGCTGGGCCATCGGCAGTTCGGTCACCGGCTCCGGCTCGATGACCTCGCCGTCGATCCGTACCGTGAAGGTGTCCGGCTCGACCTCGATCCGTGGCAGCGCGTCGTTCAGCGGCAGGTCGGCCTTGCCCCGGGACCGGGTGTCGACCACCGGGGCCAGGGCACGCCGGATGCCGATCCGGTCGCCGAGCAGCGCGTCGATCGCGGCCGGCGCCACGAAGGCGAGGCTGGTCGCGGCCGGGACCACGCCGTACGCGCCGAACATCGGCCGGGGCAGCATCGGCTGCGGCGTCGGGATCGAGGCGTTGGCGTCACCCATCTGGCCGAGCGCGATCATGCCGCCCTTGAGCACCAGGTGTGGCCGTACCCCGAAGAACGCCGGGTCCCAGAGCACCAGGTCGGCGAGCTTGCCCGGCTCGACCGAGCCGACCTCGCCGTCGATGCCGTGCGCGACCGCCGGGCAGATGGTGTACTTCGCCACGTAGCGACGGGCCCGGAGATTGTCCGCGGCGCCGTCGCCGGGCAGTGCGCCGCGCCGGGCCTTCATCACGTGCGCCGTCTGCCAGGTACGGAGCACGACCTCGCCGACCCGGCCCATCGCCTGCGAGTCCGATCCGATCATCGAGATCGCGCCGAGGTCGTGCAGGACGTCCTCGGCGGCCATCGTGCTCGGCCGGATCCGGCTCTCCGCGAACGCCAGGTCCTCCGGCACGGTCGGGTTGAGGTGATGGCAGACCATCAGCATGTCGAGGTGCTCGTCCAGGGTGTTCCGGGTGTACGGCCGGGTCGGGTTGGTCGACGACGGCAGCACGTTCGGCTCGCCGGCCACCGTGATGATGTCCGGGGCGTGCCCGCCGCCCGCCCCCTCGGTGTGGTAGGCGTGGATCGACCGGCCGGCGATGGCCCGCAGGGTGTCCTCGACGAATCCGGCCTCGTTGAGCGTGTCGGTGTGGATCGCGACCTGGACCCCGGACGCGTCCGCGACCCGCAGGCAGGCGTCGATCGCCGCAGGCGTGGTGCCCCAGTCCTCGTGCAGCTTGAAGCCGCCGGCCCCGCCACGCAACTGCTCCCACATCGACTCTTCGCTGACCGTGTTGCCCTTGCCGAGCAGCAGCACGTTGATCGGCCAGGGGTCGAGCGCCTCCAGCATCCGACCCAGGTACCAGGGATTCGGCGTCACCGTGGTCGCCTTGGTCCCCTCGGCCGGTCCGGTGCCGCCGCCGATGATCGTGGTGATTCCGCTGGCCAGCGCGGTCTGGAGGATCTGCGGGCAGATCAGGTGTACGTGGCTGTCGATCGCACCGGCGGTCAGGATCTTCCCGTTGCCGGCGATGATCTCGGTGCCCGGCCCGATCACCAGCTCGGGGTGGACGCCGTCCATGGTGTCCGGGTTGCCGGCCTTGCCGAGCGCCACGATCCGGCCGTCCCGGATCCCGACGTCGGCCTTGACCACGCCCCAGTGGTCGAGCACCAGCGCACCCGTGATCACCGTGTCCGGGGCGCCGTCCGCGCGGGTCACCAGGGACTGGCCCATGGACTCGCGGATCACCTTGCCGCCGCCGAACACCGCCTCGTCGCCGTACCCGCAGTGGTCCTGCTCGACCTCGATCAGCAGGTTGGTGTCGGCGAGCCGGACCCGGTCGCCGACGGTGGGGCCGTACAGCGCGGCGTACCGGCGCCGGTCCATCGTGCTCACGCGCCCTCCCCGGCGGAACCGGTGTCGGTGTCGGCGGCCGTGCCGGAGGCGGTGTCGGCGGCCGTACCGGTGGCGGGCCGGTCCAGTGGGCCGGCGCACTCGCCGCGCAGTCCGGGTACGACCCGGGCGCCACCGAGGGGGACCAGGTCGACGTCGCGGCCGATGCCCGGCTCGAACCGCACCGACGTGCCGGCCGGGATCGCCAGCCGGTGGCCCCAGGCCGCCGGGCGGTCGAACTCCAGCGCCGGATTCGCCTCGGCGAAGTGGTAGTGCGAACCGACCTGGACCGGCCGGTCACCGGTGTTGACGACGGCCAGGGTCTGTACGGGGCGGCCGGGGTTGAGTGTCACGTCGCCCGAACCGGGCAGCAGTTCACCGGGGATCATGCCCGCCCCGTCACGAAATCGGTTCGTGCACGGTCACCAGTTTCGTGCCGTCCGGGAAGGTCGCCTCCACCTGCACCTCCGCGATCATCTCCGGAACACCGTCGAGTACGTCGTCGCGGCTCAGCACGTTGCGCCCGGTCTCCATCAGCTCGGAGACGGTACGTCCGTCCCTTGCGCTCTCCAGCAGGAACGCCGTGATCACGGCGACCGCCTCCGGATGGTTGAGCCGCAGTCCGCGTTCGCGTCGGCGCCACGCCAGATCGGCCGCGACATGGACCATCAGCCGTTCTTGCTCGTGACGGGTGAGGAACATCAACTACCTCCGCAGCGGCGACTCAGCGGATCGTGTCAGTCAGAGATTTCGATGAGGTTACGGGTCGCGTGGCGGCTCGACCAGCCGACAGGCCACCGACCGTGATCACCCGGAGATCGGTTGGCGGCGAAAGTCTTGACGAAATCCATACACTTCCCAGTTTTCACAACTTTGTGAAATCGCCGTAGCATCGGATCCATGACTACTGCGATCTCGGTCTCCGGCGTAGTGAAGTCCTTCGGCCGGAGCCGTGCACTGGACGGGCTGGACCTCTCCGTCGACGTCGGCGAGGTCCACGGATTCCTGGGCCCGAACGGCGCCGGGAAGTCGACGACGATCCGGGTGCTGCTGGGACTGCTGCGCGCCGACGCCGGCCAGGTCAGCCTGCTCGGCGGGCATCCGTGGCGGGACGCCGTGGCGCTGCACCGCCGGCTGGCGTACGTGCCCGGCGACGTCAACCTGTGGCCGAACCTCACCGGGGGCGAGGCGATCGACCTCTTCGGGGCGCTCCGTGGCGGCCTGGACAAGCGGCGCCGGGACGACCTCCTGGAGCGGTTCCAACTCGATCCGACCAAGAAGGCGCGGACGTACTCGAAGGGGAACCGGCAGAAGGTCGCCGTCGTCGCCGCGTTCGCCTCCGACGTCGAGCTGTACATCCTCGACGAGCCGACCTCCGGGCTGGACCCGCTGATGGAGGCGGTCTTCCAGGAGTGCGTACGCGAGGTCAAGCGGGACGGCAAGACGGTGCTGCTCTCCAGCCACATCTTCTCCGAGGTGGAGGCGCTCTGCGACCGGGTGAGCATCATCCGGCAGGGCCGGACGGTCGAGTCCGGAACCCTCTCGCAGTTGCGCCACCTGACCCGTACGGCGATCTCGGTCGAGACGGCCCGGCCGATCACTGGACTGGTCGAGCTGCCCGGGGTGCACGACGCCCAGGTGGACGGCCCGCACGCGAAGTTCGACGTCGACGCCGGCGAACTGGACCGGGTGCTCCAGCACCTGCACCGGTTCGAACTGCGCGCGCTGACGAGTTCCCCGCCGTCACTGGAGGAGCTGTTCATGCGGCACTACGGCAACCAGGAACCGCGCGCAGAACTGGCAGGCGTGTGATGGGCGGCCCCTTCACCGGCACCGCCCGGCTCGCCCGGCTCGCGCTGCGCCGCGACCGCGTACAACTGCCGCTCTGGATCGTCGGTACCACGGTGCTGCTGTCCGGCACGTACGCGGCGGCCCAGGAGCAGTTCCCGACCGAGGCGGACCGGCTCACGGTGCTGCGTACCGCCGTCGAGACCCCGGCGATCCTGATGCTGCGGAACGTCCCCACCGGGACCAGCAACGGCGAGATGATCGCGTTCCAGATCTTCCCGTTCCTGGTCGTGATGGCCGGTTTCATGAGCACCCTCGCCGTGGTCCGACACACCCGGCAGAACGAGGAGACCGGGCGTACCGAGATGGTCGGCTCGATGGTGGTCGGCCGGCACGCCAGCCTGACGGCGGCGATGATCGTCGCGGCCGGTGCCAACCTGGTCCTGGCCGGGCTGCTCGCGCTCACCCTGATCGGGAACGGCGAGCCCGTCGCCGGTTCCCTCACGGTCGGCCTGGCGGTCGGCGTCGGTGGCCTGGCCTTCGCCGCGGTCGCGGCGGTCGCCGCCCAGGTCAGCCAGACCGCGCGGGCGGCCAACGGGATCGGCGCCGCCGCGATCGGTGCCGCCTATCTGGTACGCGGGCTCGGCGACGCGCTCGGCGAGATCCAGCCCAACGGGTACACCATGACCACGGCCTGGCCGACCTGGCTGTCCCCGATCGGCTGGACGACCCTGACCCAGCCGTTCGCCGGAAACCGCTGGTGGGTGCTCGTGCTGCCGCTGGCACTCGCCGCCGCCGGGATCTGGCTGGCCTTCGCGTTGACGAACCGCCGGGACATCGGGATGGGCATGATCGCCGCCCGTCCCGGTCCGGCCACGGCCGCCCCCGGGCTGCTCAGCCCGCTCGGCCTGGCCTGGCGGTTGCAGCGCGGCACACTGCTCGGCTGGGCCGTCGCGGTCGGCCTGTTCGGGGTGACGATCGGCTCCCTGTCCAGCGCGGTCGAGGGGGCGTTCGACGGAAACGAGGGCGCGACGCGGACCATCCGCGAACTCGGCGGCGAGGGGAGCCTGGTCGACTCGTTCTACTCCGCGATGCTGGCCCTCATCGGCGCGATGGTCGCCGGCTACGTGGTCCAGGCGCTGCTCCGGGTCCGCGCCGAGGAGGTCGGTGGGCGGGCGGAACCGACCCTCGCCACCGGTGTCGACCGGCTGCGCTGGCTGGGCAGCCACCTGGTCGTCACGGTCTCCGGCGCGGTGTTGCTGCTGGGACTCGCCGGGATCTCCGCCGGCCTGGTGGCCGGGATCGCCATGGGTGACACCGGTGGCCGGCTGGCCGACCTGACCGCCGCCGCCCTGGTGCAGCTCGCGCCGGCACTGATCATGGTCGGCTTCGTCGTCGCGGTCTTCGGGCTGCTGCCCCGGCTGACCGTCGGGATCGCCTGGACCGCCTTCGCCGTCGCCCTGATCTTCGGCCAGCTCGGCGAGCTGCTGAACCTGCCCCAGGCGGTCCGCGACATCTCCCCGTTCAGCCACGTCCCGGCGCTCCCGGCCGCCGAGGCCAGCCTGCTGCCGTTGGCACTCCTGGCCGTCGTCGCGGTGGCGCTCGGCGCGGCCGGCATGGCCCTCTTCCGGCGGCGCGACCTCGCGCTCTGACCTTCGGTGCAAGGAGGGGGCCCTTCTTATCGCTTTTTGTAGAAGAAGGGCCCCCTCCTAACACCCCTGCTGCGGTGACGCATTGGCCGGGTGACGCGTTGTTGAGGCAGAATTACACGATCTTCACAAACTAAAGAAGGATGATGATGACCCGAACTGAGGGCCGGCGGGACGAGGAAGCGGTGCGTCGCTTCGTCGAGCAGTTCGCGCTGACCTTCAGTGATCTTGGCGTACCTCGGATGCCGGCGCGGGTGCTCGGCGCGCTGATGGTGACCGACGAGCCCGGACTCACCGCCGGAGAGATCAGCGAGCGGCTCGGGGTGAGTCTCGCCGCCGTCTCCGGTGCGGTGCGCTACCTCCAGCACGTCGGCCTGGCGGTCCGGGAGCCGGTGCCGAACTCCCGGCGCGACCGGTACCGAGCCCTCGGTGACGCCTGGTACGCGCAGAGCATCCGGGACGGGCTCTACCAGAAGCTCGCCGACATGATGCACGAGGGCGTACTGGCCGTCGGCGACGAGACCTCGCCATCGGGCGAGCGGTTGGCCGAGATGCGGGACTTCCTGCTCTTCGTCCAGGCGGAGATGGGTGTGCTCTTCGAGCGCTGGACCGAGGTCCGGCAGGCGAAACGGGAGCAGCGGGCGAAACACTCCTGACCCCGACCCCGACCCCGTCTGTCGGTGATCTGTCCGCTCGTACATCTGTCTCATGTCCGGTACAGAAGTAACATGAGTGACATCCGGGACGACGGGGTTTCGTCGATCACCGGCCTGGCGGCCCGACCGGCGGTGAGGGGCTCAAAGCCCTGAAGGACCTGCGGGGCGGGGCGGAGCGGCGCCGGGAACATCACCTGGCGCGGATGTATCCGCCCGCGAGGTCTTTTCGGGAGAGACCATGCCCACACCGCTCGTTCCGCTGACCCGTTGGCCGGGACCGGCCACCACCGGCGTGCCCCTCAACACCCCTCTGACGTCGTTTGGCTCGCTGGACCTGCGCCGAGACGGGCAGGTCATCACGAACCTGAACATCACCGGACAGGTCACCGTCTACGCCAAGAACGTCACCATCCGTCGTTCGAGGATCACCTCCGACGGCGCCACGTTTCCAATCCGGACCTTCGGGTCGGCGGTCAACCTCCTGATCGAGGACGTCGAGATCGACGGTCGGGGGAGGGCCCCCGCTGGCATCTGCTTCGACGACTACACCCTGCGTCGGGTCAACCTCCATCATGTACAGGACGGGACCTGGCTCGGTTCCCGGACCAATGTCCTCGACTCCTGGATCCACGATCTGGTCCGGGTTCCGGGCTCACACAACGACTGCGCACGTGTCACCGGGGCGGCGGACGTCGTCCTCCGGCACAACCGGTTGGACGCCTACCGGCAGAGCACGTCGGAGACGATGAACTCGTGCCTCACCCTCGGCAAGGCGGTGCGCAACCTGTGCTTCGAGGAGAACTACTGCAACGGCGGTGCGTACACCATCGGGATCCGTCCCGATCTGATCGCGTCGAGGGCTGTCTTCCGGCGCAACGTGTTCGGCCGGAACTACCGGTACGGCATCATCGCGCGACCCTCCCATCCGGGCGTCACCTGGGAGCGCAGCAACGTCTGGTTCGACAACGGCCAGCCGGTGCTCGCCTCCGGGCAGGGCTGATCCGTGCGTGCCATCGGGACCGTGTCAGGACGGCACCCCTTCGAGGTGGCATCACTGGCCAGCGCGGTGGTGTGCGGAAGCCTGTCGATCGGCTTCGACAGCCGGCCACGATCGGTCGCCGTCGCCATGCCCGACGTCCTGGAACAGATCTGGGCGTTCGGCCTCGTCGTGGTGGGCCTCTTCGGACTGTCTGGCATCACCTGGCAAGGTCAACTCCGAGGCTGCCGACGTACTGACCGACACCGCGTTGACCCTGGTCCAACCGCTCAAGCTCCGGATCGCGGAGCTGGAGGCGGAGACGATCGTCGCCCGGCAGCAGGTGGAGAAGGCGGCCCGTGAGGTGTCCGAACTTCGGGCCGTGGTCCGGGAGGCGACGACGATGATCCGACGATGGCGCTCGGCGATTCCGGCCCCGAACGCGACGATCGGCCAGATCCGCACCCTCGTTTCGGACCCCCGCAGCCGGCAGGACGACCTTCACCTGCGATGACGGCTCGGTTCGGGTTGGTCATGCCGACGGGCCGGGAACCGCGCTGGTTCAGGCGACGCCAACGGGCCGGAACTGCACGCTGACCCGGGGGCCGACCGGGCGGGCCGTCTTCGGGACCGCGTGTTCCCAGGTCCGTTGGCAGGAACCGCCCATCACGATCAGGTCACCGTGGCCGAGCGGAAAACGCAGGCTCGTCCCGCCGCCGCGCGGACGTAGCAGCAGTGGCCGAGGCGCACCGAAGGAGACGATCGCCACCATCGTGTCCTCGCGGGCCGAGCGGCCGATGGTGTCGCCGTGCCAGGCGACGCTGTCCCGCCCGGTGCGGTACAGGCACATCCCCGCGGTGACGAACGGCTCGCCCAACTCGGCGGCGTAGTGCCGGGTCAGGCTGCGCCGGGCCTCGGTGAGCACCGCGTGCGGTAGCGGCTCGTCCCCGTCGTACCAGCGGAGCAGGCGAGGGACGTCGACCACTCCGTCGTACATCCGGCGGCGCTCCGCCTGCCAGTCGACGTCGGTCAGCAGCGTGTGCAGCACCGCATCGGATCCGTTGACCCAGCCGGGCAGGTGGTCGACCCAGGCGCCCCGGCTCAGTATGTGCCGGCGGATCCGTCCGGCGAGTGGGCCGAGTCCGGCGCCGTCGCCGACGATGCCGTCATCCGCAGCGAGGTCCAGCATCGAGGGCTGGTAGGCACCGGCTGTCATGCCGCGATGATAACCCTGGTCGAACGCCAGTACGAAAGATTGGGTTATTTACTAAGTAACTAGTTATCGAGTAACCTCCTCCGCATGCAGCGAAACGCGGTGCGCTGGGGGCTGTTGGCTCTCTTCGCCGACGGACCCAAGTACGGCTACCAGCTTCGAACCGAATTCGACGCGCGTACGGGTGGCACCTGGGCGCTCAACGTCGGTCAGCTCTACACCACGCTGGAACGCCTGGACCGTGACGGTCTGGTCGCCTCGGTCGGCGCCAACGACGAGGGTCGGACGATCTACGCCATCACCGACGACGGTCGGACGGCGTTGTCGGACTGGTTCGCCACCCCGGTCACCGACACCGATCGGCCCCGCAGTGAGCTGGCTATCAAGCTCGCCATGGCCGCGGCGACCCCGGACGTCGACGTGACCGCCGTCGTCCAGGCCCAGCGCACCGAGTCGATGCGGCAGATGCGGGACTTCACCGACCTGCGTCGGCGGGCCGACCGGGACGACGACGTCGCCTGGCTGCTCCTCCTCGACCACCTGGTATTCACGCTGGAGAGCGAGATCCGTTGGCTTGACCACGTGGAGGCGACGGTGCTCCGTCGACGGACCCGGCGACGCTCGCCGTCGGCCGCGACCCAGGTGGAGCGGCGTGACTCGGAGGCGGCCCGGTGAGCGAGGTGGTGCTGCGGTTCACCGACGTTAGTCGGACGTACCAGTCCGGCGACACCGAGGTACGGGCCCTGGACGGGGTCGCCTTCGACGTCGTCGCGGGCGAACTGGTGGCCGTGATGGGTCCCTCCGGTTCGGGCAAGTCCACCCTGCTCGCCCTGGCCGGCGGGCTGGACACGCCGACCCGGGGATCGGTCCAGGTCGAGGGGGTCGAACTCGCCGAGTTGGGCGCCGCCGGGCTGGCCCGGTTACGCCGCGACCGGATCGGCTACGTGTTCCAGGACTACAACCTGGTCACCGACCTCACCGCGGCGGAGAACGTCGCCCTGCCCCGCGAGCTGGCCGGCGTACCGCCCCGGTCCGCCCGCCGGGAGGCGATCGCCGCGTTGGCCGAGGTCGGCCTGAGCGAACTGGCGCAGCGCTTCCCCGACCAGCTCTCCGGCGGTCAGCAGCAGCGGATCGCGATCGCCCGGGCCCTGATCGGCCAGCGCCGGCTGGTGCTGGCCGACGAGCCGACCGGTGCGCTCGACTCGCAGACCGGCGAGGCGGTCCTCGAGGTGCTCCGGGCGCACGTAGAAGCGGGCGCGGCCGGAGTGCTGGTCACCCACGAGCCCCGGTACGCGGGCTGGGCCGACCGCGCAATATTCCTGCGCGACGGCCGGCTCGTCGACTCCACCGGTCCCCGGAGCACTCCCGAACAACTGCTGGGCGGGCGGCCATGACCGAGTGCGGCGAGGGCATCGGCCAGTTCGGTCGTGGGAGTCGTGGCGCCGACGAGCGCGGCGAGGAGACGCCATGACCGGCGAGTTGGTTGGCTCGTGGCGTACCGCGGTGCGGATCGCCCGGCGCTCGGCCGCGCGGAACCGGGGACGCAGCGTACTGATCCTGCTGATGCTCCTGCTGCCCGCGTACGCCGCGACCCTGCTCGTGGTCGCCTGGGCAAACGTGGCGAGCCTGGGACGCGACCTCGACTTCCAGATCGGTGCGGCCGACGTCGTGTTGTCGGCGGAGCCGGCGGAACTGCGCAGGGTGGTCGCCACCCTGCCGGCCGGCAGCCGTACCGTGCCGCACGCCGTCGGCCGGACCGTGGTGGCCCTTCCCAGCGGCGGGCTGGCCGGCCACGAGTACGAGGCGACGGACCCCACCGACCCGCTCAACCGGGGCCGGTACGTGCTCCGGGCCGGCACGGCACCCCGGGGCGCCGCCGAGGTCGCCCTCAGCAGTGCGATGGCGGCGCGGCTCGGCGCCGGGATCGGCGACCAGATCGAGGCCGGAATGCCGCAGCGGCGGCTGACCGTTGTCGGGATCATCGACCTGAGCCGGTCGTTGAAGCTCGCCGCGCTGGTCGTGCCCCCCGACGTGGCACTGTCGGCGGGAGCGAGCCGCAGTCTGCTGGTCGACGTGGCGGGTGACCCCTCGGTCTGGATCCGTCCGCCGGTCGGGCCGGGTGAGATCACCCATCACGGTGACGGCTCGTGGAGCGAGGCCGGGCAGAGCTACACCGCCACGGACCGGCAGAGCCTGAGTCCGCCCGCGGCGTACCGGGCGACGCAGGCCGCGGCCACGGCGCTGGTGGTCAGTTTCGCCGCGGCCCAGGTGGTCCTGTTGACCGGTGCCGCGTTCCTGGTCGGCGCGCGGCGCCAGCGCCGGGAACTCGCCCTGATCGCTGCCGTGGGCGGCAACCCGCGCCAGGTGGGTCGGGTCGTGCTCGCCGGCGGACTGGTGCTCGGCGCCGTCGCCGCCGGTATCGGGAGCGCCCTGGGCCTGGCCACCTTCGCTCTCGTCGGTCCGACCATCGAGCGGGTCGCCGATCATCCGATCATCGACGTGTCGGTCCCGGGCTGGTCCGTCGCCGGCGTGGCGGCGGCGACCATCGCGATCGGGCTGGTCGCCGCGTACCTGCCGGCCCGGACCGCCGGCCGGGGGCCGCTCCGGGCCGCCCTCGGTGGCCTACGAACCCGGTCCCGGGCGGATCTGGGCTGGCTGGGGCTGGGACTCGTGCTGCTCACCGGTGGCACCGTGACCCTGTTCCAGGCGGCGCGCCCGGACGGCCGGACCGAACTGATCGTGGCGGGCGGCGTGGCCCTGCTGCTCGGGGTCACCGCCGGTACACCCGCCCTGGTGCGGGCCATCGGGCGGACCGCGTGGCTGCTGCCGCTGTCCGGACGGCTCGCGCTCCGGCACGCCGCGCGGCACCACCTCCGTACGGCGGCGGCGGTGGCCGCGGTCAGTGCCGCCGTCGCCGGCAGCGTGGCGTTGACCCTGGTCGGTGCGGCCCGGGGCGAGGCGGCGCAGGCCTGGCGGGACGCCCGGGACGGACAGGTCCTCCTGCCCGCCGAGGCGGCCGCCGTACTCGGTCCGGACGGGATCGGGCGCCTCGCGGACGCGCTGCCGGCCCGGAGCGCGGTCGCGTTGCGAACGGCGGTCGACCCGACCCGCCCGGGAACACGCTGGGCCCATCCCGAGGTCATGGTCGAACAGTTGACCGGTGCCGCGGCGGCCGCCGCCGACCAGGTCGGCATCGCGGTCGGTGGAGCCGAGACGATCCGGGCCGTCACCGGTCGGGACGCGACGACGGCCGAACTCGACGCTCTGCGGAACGGTGCGGCGGTGGCGTTCAACGACCGGCTCGTGGTGGACGGGCAGGTCGCGGGCGCGATCGGCGACGACGGGCCGAAGCTGCTGCCCGCCGTGGTGGCGGTGCGCGGCGAGTACTTCCGGGAACTGCCCGGAGTGCTGGTCTCCGAAGCCACCGCGCGGCGGCTCGGCCTCACCCCGACGGCCGGTCACCTGCTGGTGGACACCACCCGGACGCCGCGACCGGACGAACTCGCGGCGGCGACCACCATCCTGCTCCGGGCGCAGCTCGCCGCCGAGCCGGTCCGGGGTGCGCCGTTCACGGTCGAGCCGGCCGCGGTCCGGGTGGCCGGCACCGATCCCCGAACCATGTTCTACGTGCTCGCCGTGGTCAGCGCGGTGGTGACCGTGGCGGCGAGCCTGGTCGCCGTCGGACTCGCCGGGTCCGAGATGCGCGACGACCTGTCCACGATGACCGCGGTCGGGGCCGCACCCGGGGTCCGGCGCCGGATCACGGCCGCGCAGGCCGCCGTGGTGGTCGGCCTGGGTGCACCGCTCGGCCTGCTCGCCGGTATCGGCCCGGCCGCCGGGTACGTCGCGTTCGACGCCGGAGCGGACTGGCAGACGCCCTGGGGGCGGCTGCTTCTCGTGGTGGCCGTCCCGGCGGCGCTCGCCACCCTGCTCGCCGCCACCTTCGTCCGGACCCGGCCAGGGCTGGCCCGACGCGCGGGTTGACCGGGGACCCGCGATCTCCGGGTGGGGCGCCGGGCGGTTCGGGCCGTCCTGACAGAATGTCAGGGCAGCAGCCCGGACCATCCGGTTACTTGTGAGGAGACAGTTGTCGTGATCCGTACCCATGACGCCGGCACCCTGCGGGCGGCGCACGCCGGCACCACGGTGACCCTCGCCGGCTGGGTGGCCCGTCGGCGGGACCACGGCGGCGTCATCTTCGTCGACCTCCGGGACGGCTCCGGCGTGGTGCAGGTGGTGTTCCGGGAGGGCATGGACTCGGCCCACGCGCTGCGCAACGAGTTCTGCATCAAGGTCACCGGCGAGGTGACCCGGCGCCCCGAGGGCAACGACAACCCGGAACTGCCCACCGGCGAGATCGAGGTCACGGTCAGCCGACTGGAGATCCTCTCCGAGGCGGCGCCGCTGCCACTGCCGGTGGACGACCAGGTGGAGGCCGGCGACGACGTACGGCTCAAGTACCGCTACCTCGACCTGCGTCGCGGCGGTCCGGCCCGGGCGATGCGGCTGCGGTCCCGGGCCAGCCACCTCGCCCGGGGCGTGCTGCACGAGCGTGACTTCCTGGAGATCGAGACCCCGACCCTGACCCGGTCGACGCCGGAGGGCGCGCGCGACTTCCTGGTCCCGGTACGCCTCCAGCCCGGAACCTGGTACGCCCTGCCGCAGTCCCCGCAGTTGTTCAAGCAACTGCTGATGGTCGGTGGGATGGAGCGGTACTACCAGATCGCCCGTTGCTACCGGGACGAGGACTTCCGGGCCGACCGGCAGCCGGAGTTCACCCAGCTCGACATCGAGATGTCGTTTGTCACGCAGGATGATGTGATCGACCTCGGCGAGGAGATCGTCGGCACGCTCTGGCGGGAGCTGGCCGGGCACGAGATCAGCCAGCCGATCCCGAGGATCACCTGGCACGACGCGATGGACCGCTACGGATCGGACAAGCCGGACCTCCGTTACGGGGTCGAGTTGACCGAACTGACGGACTACCTGCGCGGCACCGAGTTCCGGGTGTTCGCCGGCGCGATCAACGCCGGTGGGTACGTCGGTGCGGTGGTGATGCCGGGCGGCGCCGGGCAGACCCGCAAGGAGCTGGACGGCTGGCAGGACTGGGCCAAGGCGCGCGGTGCCCGTGGCCTGGCGTACGTGGTGCTGGACGCCGAGTCCGGCGAGGCCCGGGGACCGGTGGCCAAGAACCTCTCCGCGGAGCACCTCACCGGGCTGGCCGACGCCGTCGGCGCCAAGCCGGGTGACGCGGTCTTCTTCGCCGCGGGTACGGAGCGGCGGGAGGCGCAGGAGTTGCTCGGCGCGGCCCGGATCGAGATCGCCAAGCGGGCGGGACTGGTCGACGAGAGCGCCTGGGCGTTCTGCTGGGTGGTCGACGCGCCGATGTTCGAGCGCACGGACGAGGGCGGCTGGACCGCCGTGCACCACCCGTTCACCTCGCCGAACGCGGACTGGGTGGACCGGTTCGAGGAGGCTCCGGACCGCGCGCTGGCGTACGCGTACGACATCGTCTGCAACGGCAACGAGATCGGCGGCGGCTCGATCCGTATCCACCGGGCGGACGTACAGCGTCGGGTCTTCGACCTGCTCGGCATCACCCCGGACGAGGCGACCGACAAGTTCGGGTTCCTCCTGGAGGCGTTCAAGTACGGCCCGCCGCCGCACGGCGGCATCGCGTTCGGGTGGGATCGGGTCTGCATGCTGCTGGCCGGCGCCGAGTCGATCCGCGAGGTGATCGCGTTCCCCAAGACGCGGGGCGGATTCGACCCGCTGACCAGCGCGCCCACCCCGATCACGGCGCAGCAGCGGGCGGAGGCGGGCATCGATGCGAAGCCGAAGGCCGCTGCCGCGCCGCAGGGCGGGACTGCGGGAGTGGCCGCTCCGGTCGAGCCCTCCTGACCGACTCGTGCCGGCTCGTCCCCGGCCGACATCTGGTCGGCCGGGGGTGGCCGTCAAAAGACTTGCCTCGGATGCTCATACTCGGACCATGGCGCCCAACCCTGATCTGATTATCGACATAGACCCGAGCGAGGCGGGGTCCGAGATCGTTCGGACCGTCGTCCTGCCGTGGTCGGGACAGAGCATGCCGCTGCGTCTCCCGGCCGGACTCAGCGATGGCACCGTCCTCCGACTGCCCGGCATCGGACCGGCGACAATGCCCGGGGGGCCGCCCCGGGACGCCTACGTGCAGGTCCGAATCGTGCCGGGCGGGGGCGGTGCGATCCCACCACAGTTCGGGGCCGCGCCCTTCGGTGCGACTCCGCCGCCGACGTCGGCCCCGCCCACGTCGCCGTACGGCGCGGGCCCGCTGCCGCCCACGTCGCCGTACGGTGCGGGTCCGGTCCCGCCGGTGACGTCGGCACCCCCGACCGCCCCGTTCGGCGCGCCGCCGCCGCCGAACCCGTACGGCGGGCCGCCCACGACGCCGTTCGGTGCGACTCCGCCGCCGACGTCGGCCCCGCCCACGTCGCCGTACGGCGCGGGCCCGGTGCCCCCGGTGACGTCGGCGCCGCCGACCGCCCCGTTCAGTGGACCGCCCCACTTCGGCGGGCCGCCCCAGTTCGGGGGACCGCCCCAGTTCGGCGCCTTCCCACCCGCGCCGCCGGCCAAGTCCGGCCGGGGCAAGATTCTCGCCATCGTGGGCGGTGCGGTCGCCCTGGTGCTGTTGATCGCGCTCGCCGTGCCGCTGCTCCTCTGGATGAACGGCCGCGGTTCGGACGACCCGACCGGAAAGAACGCCTCCGGCTCCGGCAACGACACGCCGGCCGCCGCCCAGCCGATCAGCGCCCAGGAGTACCAGGCCCTGCTGGCCGAGGTCGACAAGGCGGTGGCGCCGGCCTTCACCAAGCTCGGTGGGGCGAAGAACCCCAAGGCGGTCGGCTCGGCGGTGGACGGCATCGAGACCGCGCTCAACCAGCAGATCGAGGCGCTCTCCAAGGTGGTTCCGCCGGCGAACGCCGCGACGGCGCACGCCGACCTGCTCCGTGGGCTGGAGGGCCTGGGCGACTCGGTGGCGGAGACGGGCTCGGCCGCCGGTGCCGGCGAGGTCTGCCTCGGCTCGTCGGCGCTCGCCCGGCTCAGCCGGGAAGCGGCGAGTGAGGACGTGCGGTCCGCGCAGCAGGCGCTCGCCTCGGCGGATCCCGCACAGCCGTACCAGGTCGGTTCGTTCGTGCCGAAGAAGGCCACGGACACCAACCGGCGGGCCAAGAACGGCACGTTCCTGAAGCGGGTCCGCAGCGGTCAGGGACAGCTCAAGATCGAGAACGGTGGCAGCACCGATGCGGTGATCAACGTGGTTCTCGGCAGCGCCAAGTCTCCGACGGTGAGCGTGTACGTCCGGGCCAAGGGGAAGTTCACGGTCTCCAGCATCAAGGACGGCACGTACCGGATCTACATGACCAGTGGCAAGGACTGGGACGCGAAGGCCAAGGCGTTCAGCCGCGACTGCAACTTCTCGCGGTTCGAGGACACCTTCAAGTTCACCACCACCTCCAGCCAGTACACGATCTGGACCATCACGTTGACTCCGGTGGCGGGTGGCAACGCGCGTACCAGCGATGTCGACCCGGATGCCTTCCCGGGAGGTTGAGCGGTACCGGGGTCGCCGGTCGCGACGAGATGAGTACGGCGCCTGCTGACGGTGTGCCGGTCGGGTCCACGGACCCGGCCGGCACGTCCGTGCGGTGCCTGCCGCTCCCGCCGGGCTCGGCGGCGCTCGCCCCGAGGCCGGTGGCACCCGTGTCCGGTTCGTCGTCGCCGAGGTCGGGCCGGTGACGCTGCTCGTGGTCGGGGCCAGCGGCCACCTCGGGGGCGAGGTGTGCCGCCGGGCGGTGGACGGCGGATGGCCGGTGGTCGGGACGTACCACCGGGCGGCCGGCGTCGTCGACGGTGTGGACTGGCGCCGGCTGGACGTCCGGGATCCGCTCGCGGTACGTGCGCTGGTCCACCGGGTCCGGCCACGCGCGGTGGTCAGTGCCAGCTACCTGTACGGGGACTGGGCGGTCACCGCCGACGGTGCCGCGTACGTGGCGATGGCCGCCGCCGACGTGGGAGCCCGACTGGTGCACCTGTCCAGTGACGCGCTGCACGGCGGGCGCCCGGAGCCGTACCTGGACGACGAGCCGCCGAGCCCGGTCTACCCGTACGGTGCGGCGAAGGCGGCGGCGGAGACGGCGGTCCGACTCGTCCACCCGGCGGCGGCGGTGCTGCGCTGCTCGTTGATCGTCGGCGACGCGCACAGCAAGCAGGTCCGGCTCTGCCTCGACGCCCTCTCCGGGGTGCCGGGGGTGGCGGTGTTCCGGGACCTGATCCGGTGTCCGGTGTCGGTGGTGGACCTTGCCGAGGCGGTGCTCGAACTGCTCGGGTCCGACTTTGCCGGCCCGCTGAACCTGGGCGGCCCGGAGGCGGTCGACCGGGTTGAACTCGCCGGGTTGGTCGCCCGGCACTACCGCCTCGACCTGGGCGGACTCCAGATCTCCAGCGTGGTCGAGGCCGGGCTGTCCGTGCCGGCCGAGGTGCGCCTCGACAGCACCCGGGCCGGGGAACTGCTGAGGACCCGGCTTCGCGGCGTCAGCGAACTGTTTCCGGCGGGCTGACTGCGCCATCGGCGCACGGTCGGGTTCACGTGCCCGGCGCACGGCCGGGTCACGTGCCCGGCCCCGAGTCCTCGCTGACCCAGCGAACTCCATGCCCGGATCTCCGTCCCGGCAGTATGCACAACTATTGTGCAAACAGATTATGCACAAGTATTGTGCATCCATGACGAGTGAACGGTCGGATCCCGACGACAGCCCGTCCCTGGTGCGGCTGGACAGCGCGCAGATCCGCGTGCTGGCCCACCCGCTCCGCTCCCGACTCCTCATCGCGCTGCGCAGACAGGGCCCGGCCACCGCGACCAGCCTCGCCCAGGCACTGCACACCAACACCGGCGCCACCAGCTACCACCTGCGCCAGCTCGCCCAGGCCGGCCTGGTGGTGGAGGCGGACCAGGGCACCGGCCGGCAGCGCTGGTGGCAGGCGGCGCACCAGATCAGTAGCTGGCGCCGGACCGACTTCGACGACGACCCGGACGCCCTGGCCGCGGCCGACTGGCTGCACCGGCACGCGCTGCGGCTCCATGCCGACCTCGCCGAGCGTTGGGTCAGCGAGCAGCACAACTACTCGGTCGAGTGGCGGGACGCGGCCAGTTTCTCCGATTCGGTGCTCCGGCTGACCCCGCCGCAGTTGCGGCAGCTCAACGACGAGATGTGGGCCGTGATCAACCGCTACCGCCACGCGCTCCCGGTCATCGACCGCCCGGCCGTGGCCGAGCCCGAGGACGGCGCCGAGCAGGTGCTGATCTACCTGCACAGCTTCCCGGTGGGTGGGCCGATCCCCCTGGACGGATACGACGACGAGGAGGAACAGCCGTGACCACGTTGACCACCCGCCAGGCACGACGTCGCTATCTGGTCCTGCACGGACTGCGGTGGCTGCCGACCGGCTTCCTGATCCCCGTCATGACCCTGCTGCTGCTGGAACGAGGGCTCAGTCTTCCCGAGATCGGCCTCGTCGTCGCCGCGCAGGGACTGGTGGTGCTGGCCCTGGAACTGCCGACCGGCGGTCTCGCCGACGCGCTGGGCCGCAAGCCGGTGCTGGTCGCCGCCGCGCTGATCAATCTCGGCTCGCTGGCCCTGTTCCTGGTCGCCGACTCGGTCGGCCTGTTCTTCCTGACGTTCGTGCTCCAGGGGATCTTCCGGGCCCTGGACAGCGGCCCCCTCGAGTCCTGGTACGTCGACGCCGCACTGGCCGCCGACCCCGACGCGCCCATCGAACAGGGGCTCAGCGGCGGGGGAGTGGTTCTCGGCATCTGCATCGGCGCCGGGGCACTGGCCAGCGGCGGCCTGGTCGCGCTGGGCCCGATCGGCCCGGTCAGCGCGCTCACCCTGCCGTTGGTGGTCGCGATCGCCCTCGAGATCGTCGCCCTGATCGCCCTGCTCCTGCTGCTGGTCGAGGTACGTCCGGCCGGCGGTGTCGCCACGCTGCGCGGTTCACTGCGGGCGGTACCGGGCGTGATCGGTGGCGCGTTCGGGCTGCTGCGCCGGTCCCGGATCGTGCTCGCGCTGGTCGCCGTCGAGTTGTTCTGGGGCTTCGGCATGGTCACCTTCGAGGTGCTGCTCCCGGTACGCCTCTCCGAGGTGCTCGGTGATCCGGATCGGGCAGCGGCGCTGCTCGGTCCGACCGCCTCGGCGGCCTGGCTCGCCTCCGCGGGCGGCGCGGCGGTGATCGCGTACGCCAGTCGGTGGCTGGGCGTGCCGCTGAGCGCCGCGCTGCTCCGGATTCTCCAGGGGGCAACCGTGGTCGGGATGGCGCTGCTGGCGGGGCCGGCCGGGATCATCGCCGCCTACCTCTTCTGTTATGCGGTGCACGGTGCGTCCAACCCGATGCACATGGGACTGCTGCACCGGCAGGTGGACGGCCCGTACCGGAACAGTGTCGTCTCGCTCAACTCGATGGTGGCCCAGCCGGCCGGCGCGCTCGGCGGGGTACTGCTGACCGCACTGGCCGGGGCGACGACGGTCAGCACGGCGATGCTGGTCGGCGCCGTGGTGCTGGCCGCCGCCGCCCCGCTCTACCTGCCCGCCTGGTGGGCGGCCCGACGCGCGCCCGGAGCCGGGTCGGACCGGACCGCGCCGGATCCGGAGCCGGTCGGGCCAGGATCGGAGCAGGACGAGCCCGGTGTGGAGCGGGTCGGAACCGGTGCGGAGCGGGCCGAGCCCGTCTCGGAGCCGCCGGGGTCGGGTGCGCCGCCGACGGGTCGACCGGACCTGGTCCGCCAGCGGGGCGCCACGCAGGATCGGCCGGGCGAGTCGGTGCGTCCGAACCGCGGCTAGTGCCGACCGGCGCCGGCCGCCGGCGGGGTTGCCGACATCTGTTCGGCAACGTGCCCGGGGGTGGATTGGCGGAGGTCGCCGTCGGGTACATCCTGGCCGACCTACTGGGACCCCCACCGGGAGGAACTGATGCTCGCCTACATCGCCGCCGGCGTCTTCGCTTTCGCGCTGCTGCTGGACCTGTTCAACGAGAACCTTGGTGCCCCTGACCTGTTCAACTTCCCCACTCTGGTGCTGATCGGTCTGCTCTGCCTCGCCCTCTACCTCGCCGGGGTGGGACGTGGCCCGGGCACCGCGGGTGGCGGCGGGCGGTGGTATCGGGGCCGCCGGCCAGGTCGGGGCTGATTTGCGCCGGATCGCGACCGGCCCAGTTATCGGTGCATTTCCGGCACCGATAACCGGGCCGGTACTGTCTTCGTGATGGAGTCCGACGGCCTATTCTCACTCGTCGATCCCGCTGGCGGGCGTACCGCGCCGGCCGGGACCGGCGCCGACGGCCTCACCGTACCGTCCGCGGACTCACCGCTGCCGGTACGGATGCGTCCGACCAGCCTCGACGAGTTGATCGGTCAGGACCATCTGCTCGCACCGGGCGCACCGCTGCGGCAACTGGTGACCGGGACGTCGCCGATGTCGGTGATCCTGTGGGGGCCGCCGGGCAGCGGCAAGACCACCATCGCGCACCTGGTGGCGGGCGCCACCGAGCGGCGCTTCGTGGCGATGTCGGCACTGTCGGCCGGGGTGAAGGACGTGCGTGCGGTGATCGAGACGGCCCGTCGCGAACGCCGGGCCGGCGGCCGCCCCACCGTGCTCTTCATCGACGAGGTGCACCGGTTCAGCAAGACCCAGCAGGATTCGTTGCTGGCCGCGGTCGAGGACCGGACGGTGACGCTGCTCGCGGCGACCACCGAGAATCCGTACTTCTCGGTCATCTCGCCGCTGCTCTCCCGGTGCGTACTGCTCACCCTGCAACCCCTGGACGACGAGGCGGTACGCGGACTGCTGCGCCGCGCCGTCACCGACGAGCGCGGGTTGGCTGGTGCGTTGAGCCTCGCCCAGGACGCCGAGGACCACCTGGTCCGGCTCGCCAACGGTGACGTACGCAAGGCGCTCACCGCGCTCGAGGCGGCGGCCGGCTCGGCGCGGGCGCTGGGCGGCACCGTGATCGACCTTCCCACCGCGGAGCAGGCGGTCGACGTGGCGGCGGTCCGCTACGACCGTGACGGGGACGCGCACTACGACGTGGTCAGCGCGTTCATCAAGAGCATGCGGGGTTCCGATGTGGATGCCGCACTGCACTGGCTGGCCCGGATGCTGGTGGCGGGCGAGGATGCCCGGTTCATCGCCCGCCGGATCGTCATCTTCGCCAGCGAGGACGTCGGGATGGCCGATCCGGGTGCGCTGAGCGTGGCCACCGCCGCCGCGCACGCGGTCGAGTACGTGGGCCTGCCGGAGGCGCAGCTCAACCTCGCCCAGGCGGTGATCCACATGGCCACCGCGCCCAAGTCCAACTCGGCGACCACGGCGATCGGCGCGGCGATCGGGGACGTACGCGCGGGGCGTGGGGGAGCAGTGCCCAGGTCGCTGCGCGACGCCCACTACCCCGGCTCCCGGGGACTGGGACACGGCACCGGCTACCGCTACCCGCACGACGACCAGCGGGGCGTGGTGACCCAGCAGTATCCGCCGGACGATCTGGTCGGAGTGGACTACTACCAGCCGGGAGCACACGGCGCGGAGCGGGCGGTCGGCACCCGGCTGCCCCTGCTGCGCCGGATAGTCCGCGGACAGCCCGCCCCGGCGCTCGACGACGGCGTACGTCCGGCGAACGGGGTACGTCCGACAGGCGTCGACGTGCCGGCCGGCGAGCGGGCCGACGCGGGCAAGGTGACGGAAGGGGCCGTGAACGGCAAGGTGACGGCAGACGGCGGCGGGGCACCCGCGGGGGAGGAAGACCAGTGAGATCGCGCGGTTCGGAGCGGGGCGAGGACGGCCACGACGAGCGGCGGGAACCACGGGGCAAGGGCCGCCGCTGGGGTCGGGGGAAGCCGGAGGCCGCCGCCGTACCCGAGGAGCCGGAGGTCAGCGGCGAGGAACTCGGCTGGATCGCCGACCTGCGTACCGCCAAGGAGCAGCAGGCGGACATCGGCCCGGCCGGCGGCACCTCCGCCGACCCACCCGTACGTCCGCCAAGCGCCTACGACCGGTTGCCGGAACTCGGACCGGACTCCGGCGCCCCGCCGGCGTCACCGGGAGCGGATCCGGCGGTCGGGCCCGAGCCGGTTCGGGGCCGGGGTGGCGACGCCCCACCACCGCCCGGAGCGCCGGTACCGGACCGGCGCGCGGCGGACTCCGCGGAGCCCGGTCTGCCGCCCCGCCCCGGCGAACCCCGACCATCGGCGGTGCCATCCGGACCGCCGGACCGGCCACCGGTCGTGCCGGCCCCGCCGCTCGGCCGGCCCGGCCGACCGAGCGATCCGGCGACCGAGCTGGGTCGTCCGGGAGCCTGGACCGGACCGACCTCGGACCGGCGTCCGCCGGCCGAGCGCGTCGAGCCGACCGGCACCGGACCCGGTGTCGGTCCGTGGCCGGGTGAGCCGGCCACCCCCCGTCCGGGTACCGGTCCGTGGTCGGGTGAGCCGGCCACGCCGCGTTCCGGCGCCGGCCCCTGGCCGGGTGAGCCGGGCGGCAACGATCCCGAAGACACCGCCGCGCACCGACCTCGGCACGGGGCTCCGCCGCTCGAACCGACGGGGCGGCGGGCGGCGGGAGCGCGGGCCGAAGAACCGCCCGTGGGGCGGCGGGCGGCGCCACCAGACGCCACCGGCCCGGTCGGCGGTCGGCACGGACGCCCACCGGTCTCGCCGGCCGGCGACTTCGGCACTCCGGTCCCACCGGCGGGCGAACCAGGGCTCGGCAGTGGCCCGGCGGCCCCCGGCGGGCGGTTCGGATCCCCCACCGGGTCGGCGACCGGCGACCTCGTCGTACCCACGTCGGGTAACGCGCCGCCGCTGCCGACCGGAGGGGCCGCATCCGGGCGCCAGGGGCGCGGCGAGCGTGACTCGGCCGAGCCGGTACGCCCCGGCGACCCACGCTGGCCCGGCGCGACCCCGTACCCCGGCGGTCCGGCGGCGCACGAGGCCACCGGGGCGCATTCCACCGTCACCGGCGCGGACCACGACGCGGCGTCGGCCCGTTCGGCCGGACCCTCCGGGGGCCATCCGGCCCGGCCGGCGGACTGGATCAGGAAGGCCGGTCGGGGAAGCGCCCGGTCGGCCAGTCCGGCCGGCGGATACGAAACTCCCGTTCCCGGTTCCGGAGCCGGGCCGACCGGGTTCCCGCCGGTGGCGGGTGTTCCGGTCGGCCCCGCACCGGCGACCGGCCCCGGCAGGCCGGTCGACCGGCCCTCGTCCGGGCCACCCGGCCTGGACGCCGAGCGCCCGCTCCCCGGACGCGAGGGCGGTCGGCACGAGGCGCCACCGAGCAACGACCCCCAGACGCTGGGGCGGGTTCCACGGGTCCGACCGGCCGGCGCCGCGTCCGGGCCGGCGTCGGCCGACGGTGGGCCGGGCGGCGGACGACACAGTGGGCCGCCACCGGTCGTACCCGGCCGGCACGGCGCCGTGTCACCACAGAGTGGTGGCGCCCACGCCGACATTCCGGCGCCCGGCGGTCCGGGCCGGTCGGTTCCGCCGGTTCCGGGCGGGCCCCGGGGCGGCGGTGTGGTGGGCGGTCCGGCCGCCGCTGGTGGACTTCCGCGTGCTGGCGTCGACCCCCGCGACGACGTGCTGCCGACGAGCGGTGTCGTCGGGCCGCCCGGTGTCACACCGGCTCGCCGCTCCCCGGTCGAGCCGGCCGGGCGGGATGCCCTGCGGGGTGCCCGCTCTCCCGTCGAGCCGGCCGGGCGGGATGCCCTGCGGGGTGCCCGCTCTCCCGTCGAGCCCGCCGACCGGGGTGCCGTCCGGGCACCCGGACCGGGGCGGGTCGACGATGGGCCCTCCGGCCGGGCGCCGGGTGCAACCGGCGGTCCGGGCGGTCCCGCCCGGGTGCCGGGTGGCCCCGGCGGACCTGCTGGTCCCGTCGGTTCGGGCCGGGCGGCCGCACCCGTCCGCCTTCCGGCGGCCCCGCCCCGGACCGGGCCGGTCTCGGTACCGTCCGGCGGCGTCCCTCCGGTCGGTCCGGGAACGGTTCCCCGGCCGGTGCCGGGCGAGTCCGCGCGCCCGGCGGCCGCCGCGGCCGCCGTCCGGCCCGCCCCGGGCGTACGCCCCGACGGTCCCGTACGACCCGACGGCCCGCTCCGCCCCGACGGTCCCGTACGACCCGACGGCCCGCTCCGCCCCGACGGCCCCGTACGCCCCGACGGCCCGCTCCGGCCCGACGGTCCGGCACGCCCGGCCCTGCGGCCGGAAGGTCCGCTCCGCCCCGACGGCCCCGTACGCCCCGAGGGCGCGATCCGGTCCGCTGCCGCGCCCGCGCGCAGCGAGTCGGCCGTCGGCGTGCTGCCGGACCGGCCGCTGGGCACCGAGGAGCCCGGTCCGACCTCGACCGGTGCAATACCGGTGCGGGGGGCGCGGGCCGAGATCCGCCGTCAGCTCCGGGAGCAACGGCGGCTGAAGGCCATCGCCCTGCTGCTGGCGAGCCTGCTGGTGCTGGGTGCGCTGCCGATGTACTTCGGGATCCGGGCCGCCACCCGCGACCCGGTGTTCAACTCCCTCGACGCGCTGGCGGTGCCCGCCTGGGCGGCGACCGACCCCGTCGACGGGGTGAGCGGCAGCCGGTGGTGCTTCATCGAGTGCCGGTTCCGGGAACGGACGGTCTCCTCCGACCGGAAGTGGGAGGAGACGGCGGAGGTCTACGAGACCGCGCTGGGTCGTGAGGGTTGGCAGCCGTGGAAGGTGGCGTTCTGCCCCGAGCAGCAGGTGGAGGGGCACTACACGTGCTGGCGTCGGGACGAGTTGACGCTCGACCTGTGGGTGCGGCAGCCCGCTTGTCAGGCACCCCCGGCGGGCCAGCCCGTTCCCGGTGCGACGCCGGACGCGACCGCCCGGGGCGCCGGGGACTGCGAGGGATCGCTGGTCTCGATCAAGGTCCGGAACGCCATCGCGGACGAGCGGTTCGGTCCCCAACCGAGCACTGATCCGTCGCTCACCGGCGAGGACCCGGATCCGCTCCTCACCGACGATCCGCTGGGTGGCCTGACGCCCACACCGACCCCGTCGTGAGGCCGGCGGTCGTCACCGACGGTAGGGTTGGACGTTGGTGCTCCGATGGATGCCCCGGGTCGGCCGCCGGCCGGCGGCACCGGGTGTCCGGGTGAGACGGTCGCGCGATTCGAGACGGTGCATAGAGGAGGACACGGGTGGACGCTGGAGAGATCGGCCAGATCGCCGCGCTCGTCGCGGCCGGGGCATTCCTGATGCTGGTGTTGGTGCTGGCCAGGCCCATCTGGCGGCTGGGTAGCACCGTCGACGCGGCCACCCGGGCGATCAACGACCTCAACGACCGGAGCGCGCCGCTGCTGAGCAACATGAACGTCACCGTGGAGAACGTGAACACCGCGCTGGGACAGGTGCACACCTCGCTGGACGGGGTGAACATCCAACTCGCCAAGATCGATACGATGACCGGCCACGCCCAGAACGTCACCGCCAACGTCGCCAACCTGGCCACCGTGGTCTCCGCCGCCGCGGCGAACCCCCTGGTCAAGGTGGCGGCGTTCGGATACGGCGTCCGCAAGGCCGCGGCAGCACGCCGGCACGCCGAGCAGGAGCGCGAGGTCCGTACCACCCTCAAGCAGCAGCGCCGGGCCAGCCGGCGCGGCCAGCGCTGAACCCGCCGCTCCCGGCACCGGTGGTACGAGGAAGGATGAGGCCATGAAGCGACTGCTCTGGTTGGGCATCGGGCTCGCCGTCGGTGCGCTGGTCGTCCGCAAGGTGACCCGCACGGCACAGGCGTACACCCCGGGCGGCATCGCCAGTTCGCTGTCGGAGTCCGCCGGTGGCCTGGTCCAGGCGCTGCGGGAGTTCGCCGACGATGTTCGGGACGGCATGGCCGAACGTGAGCAGCAGATCCACGAGGCGTTCGCCGAGGGCGTGGCGTTCGACGACGAGTTCGCCGAACTGCGCGAGGACCCCCGGATCGGCGACCGCGAGTTGTTTCCGGAGGAAGGCACCAGATGAAAACGGCGGAAGTCAAGCGGCGCTACCTGGCGCACTTCGAGGCCAACGGGCACACCGTGGTCCCGTCCGCTCCGCTGCCGGCGATCGACGACCCGAACCTGCTGTTCGTCAACGCCGGCATGGTGCAGTTCGTGCCGTACTTCCTCGGCCAGCAGACGCCGCCGTACCGGCGGGCGGTGTCGGTGCAGAAGTGCATCCGTACCCCGGACATCGACGAGGTGGGGAAGACCTCCCGGCACGGCACGTTCTTCCAGATGAACGGCAACTTCTCGTTCGGTGACTACTTCAAGGACGGCGCGATCTCGCTGGCCTGGGACCTGGTCACCAAGCCGCTGGCCGAGGGCGGTTTCGGGCTGGATCCGGAGCGGATCTGGCCGACGGTCTACCTGGACGACGACGAGGCCGAGGCGATCTGGCGGAAGATCGGGGTGCCGGCGGAGCGGATCGTCCGGCGGGGCAAGGCGGACAACTTCTGGTCGATGGGGATCCCGGGGCCGTGCGGGCCGTGTTCGGAGATCTACTACGACCGGGGCCCGGCGTACGGCGCCGAGGGTGGTCCGGCGGTCGACGAGGACCGGTACCTGGAGTTCTGGAACCTCGTCTTCATGCAGTTCGAGCGGGGTCCGGGCACGGACAAGGAGAACTTCCCGATCCTGGGTGACCTGCCGGCGAAGAACATCGACACCGGCATGGGCCTGGAGCGGATGGCGTCGATCCTGCAGGGGGTCGACAACCTGTACGAGATCGACGAGGTGCGGCCGATCCTGGACCGGGCGGCGGAGCTGACCGGGAAGCGGTACGGGGCGCACTCCGGGCACGCGGCGAGCGAGTCGCATCCGGACGACGTACGGCTGCGGGTGGTCGCCGACCACGTGCGGACCGCGCTGATGCTGATCGGTGACGGGGTGACTCCGGCCAACGAGGGTCGGGGCTACGTGTTGCGCCGGATCATGCGGCGGGCGATCCGGGCGGTACGGCTGCTGGGCTGGCAGGACCGGGCGTTGCCGGAGTTGCTCCCGGTGGCCCGGGACTGCATGTCCCCGTCGTACCCGGAGTTGGCGACGGAGTTCGAGCGGATCTCGTCGTACGCGTACGCGGAGGAGGACGCCTTCCTCTCCACGCTGCGGGCCGGTACCACGATCCTGGACACGGCGATCGCCGAGACCAGGTCGGCGGGGGGAGCCCGGCTCTCCGGGGACAAGGCGTTCCAGTTGCACGACACGTACGGCTTCCCGATCGACCTGACCCTGGAGATCGCGGCCGAGCAGGGCCTACAGGTCGACCAGGACGGTTTCCGCCGGTTGATGGCCGACCAGCGGGCCCGGGCCAAGGCCGACGCGCAGGCGCGCAAGACCGGGCACGTGGACCTGTCCGCGTACCGGACGGTGCTGGATGCCGGCGGGCCGGTGCAGTTCACCGGGTACACCGAGGTGTCCCGGGAGTCGTCGGTGCGGGCGCTGCTCGGTGCCGGTGGTGGCCCGGTCGAGGTGGCCGGCGAGGGCGAGACCGTCGAGCTGGTGCTCGACGTGACCCCGTTCTACGCCGAGGGCGGTGGTCAGCAGCCCGATATCGGCCTGATCACGGTCGGCGGCGGCCAGGTCGAGGTGCTCGACGTCCAGCAGCCGGTGCCGGGCCTGATCGTGCACCGGGCCCGGGTGGTACGCGGCGAGGTACGCACCGGCGAGGCCGGGCTGGCCGAGATCGACGTGACCCGGCGTCGGGCGATCTCCCGCGCGCACACCGCCACCCACCTGGTGCACCAGACGATGCGGAACTTCCTCGGGGAGTCGGCGACCCAGGCCGGTTCGTTGAACGCCCCGGGCCGGCTGCGGTTCGACTTCAACACCGCGACCGGGGTGTCGCCGAGCGTGTTGAACGACGTCGAGCAGCAGATCAACGAGGTGCTCCTCGCCGACCTGGAGGTGCACGCCTTCATCACCTCGCAGGAGGAGGCGCGTCGGATCGGCGCGATGGCGCTGTTCGGCGAGAAGTACGGCGAGGAGGTGCGGGTCGTCGAGGTCGGTGACTACGCCCGCGAGCTGTGTGGCGGTACCCACGTGGCCCGGTCCGCGCAGCTCGGCCTGGTCAAGATCCTCTCCGAGTCGTCGATCGGCTCGGGGGTACGCCGGGTCGAGGCGCTGGTCGGCCTGGACGCGTTCCAGTTCCTGGCCAAGGAGCACCTGCTGGTGTCCCGGCTGGCCGAGCTGTACCGGGTCCCCGGCGACCAGGTGGCCGACCGGGTCGAGCAGACCGTCGCCCAGTTGCGGGATGCCGAACGCGAGCTGGAGAAGCTGCGGGCGCAGATGGTGCTCGGCGGTGCGGCGGCGCTCGCCGCCGCGGCCCGGGACCTGCGGGGCGTCGCGTACGTCGGCACCGAGGCGCCGGAGGGCGCGGCGGGCAACGACGTCCGTACCCTCGCCCAGGAGATCCGTGGCAAGATCGATCCGGCCCGCCCGGCGGTGGTCGCGGTGGCCGCCCGCGCAGGCGGAAAGGCGTCGCTCGTGGTCGCGATCAACGCGGCGGCGAAGAGCCGGGGCGTCTCGGCGGCTGCCCTGGTCAAGGACGCGCTCTCCGGTCGGGGCGGCGGCAACGCCGATCTGGCCCAGGGCGGCGGCCTGCCTGCCGGCGAGGCGCCGAGCCTGCTGGCCGCGGTCGAGAAGGCGCTCGCCGAGGCGTGACTTTCCGCTCCGGTTGCTCCCCGACGGGCCGTTGTGATTGGATCTTCAGCCACGACGGCTCGCCGGTCGGGCTGACCCTGGCCGTGACCCGGTTGAGCGGAGGATGTGGATGACCGAACCTTCCCGTGGCGTACGGCTCGGCGTGGACGTCGGCCAGGTGCGGGTGGGCGTGGCGGTCTCCGACCCGGATGGGATCCTCGCCACCCCGCTGGTCACGTTGGCCCGAGACCTCAAGACCGGTATTGATGCCGTTCCTACCGATATCTCGGAAATTGCGCGGCTCGTCGAACTGCACGAGGTGGTCACGGTCGTGGTCGGTCTGCCGGTGACACTCGCCGGGGGACACGGACCCGCGGCGAACAACGCGACGGCGTACGCCCAGCGGGTCGCGGCGGCGATAGCTCCGGTGCCGGTGGATCTGGTGGATGAGAGGATGTCGACCGTCGTGGCTTCTCGTAGGCTGGCCGAGCGGGGCGTCCGAGGGCGGCGCCAACGGGCGGTGGTCGATCAGGCGGCCGCGGTGGAGATTCTGCAGAGCTGGCTAGACAGGCAGCGGAGGCGGACAGGATGATCGACGACTTGGAGCTCGCGTTCGACGAGCGTGCGGAGAAGGGACGGCATCGGCCCGGAGCGCGGCGCAAGCTGAACAAGAAGAAGAAAAAACGCGGTGGCCGCGGTAGGACGATCGCCGCGCTGCTGATGGTGTTCGTGCTGCTCGGCGTGCTGGGTGGGGTCGGCTGGTACGGCTTCGACCGGGTCCAGGGCTACTTCGTCACCCCGGACTACGACGGCAACGGCACCGGCGAGGCCCAGATCCAGATCGAGCAGGGGCAGAGCATCGCCGAGATCGCCAACACCCTGGTCGCGGCCGGTGTCGTGAAGAGCACGAAGGCCTTCATCGAGGCGGCCCAGGCGAACTCGCGCAGCCAGAACATCCAGCCGGGCGTGTACAAGGTCCGCAAGCAGATGAACGCCGAGGCGGCGCTGGGCCTGCTGCTGGACCTGAAGAACAAGCTCGTGAACGGCCTCCTCATCCCCGAGGGCGCCACCTCGACGCAGATCTACAAACTGCTGTCGAAGGACACGAAGATCCCGGTCAAGGAGTTCCAGGAGGCCGCGAAGGACCTGAAGGGGCTGGGCATCGCGGACTTCTGGTTCAAGCGCGACGACAAACTGGCGGTCAGGAAGTCGATCGAGGGTTTCCTGTTCCCGGACACCTACGAGCTGCCGCCGAACGCGACCGCGGAGCAGATCCTCAAGCTGATGGTGGACCGGTTCATGTCCGTGGCCGAGGACATCGACTTCGTCGACCGGGTGCAGAAGGAGCGCGAGATCAGCCCGTACGAGGCGCTGATCGTGGCGTCGCTGGCCCAGGCCGAGGCCGGTAAGACGGCCGACCTCGGCAAGGTCGCCCGGGTGGCCTACAACCGGATCTACAGCGGGAACCACTACTGCAAGAACGGCAACGGGCTGACCGGCTGCCTCGAGTTCGACGTCGGCATCAACTACTACTGGGAGTTGACCGGCAAGAAGACCAAGACGTCCGGGCAGATGACGGACGCCGAGCTCTTCGACAAGAACAACCCGTACCGGATGCACGGCAAGGCAGGGTTGCCGCCGGGCCCGATCAACAGCCCGGGCCAGAAGGCCCTGGAGGGCGCGATGAATCCGCCCAAGGGCACCTGGCTGTTCTTCGTGGCGGTCGACAAGAACGGCACCACCAAGTTCGCGACCACCAACGAGGAACACGAAAGGAACATCCAGGAGGCCCGAGAGAACGGCGTGCTCTGAGGTGACCCGGACACGTCGGGCGGCGGTGCTGGGCAAGCCCATCGCGCACTCGCTCTCCCCGGTGATCCACAACGCCGGTTACGCGGCGGCCGGGCTGACCGGATGGTCGTACTCCGCGATCGAATGCGCCGAGGTCGAGCTGCCCCAGCGGGTGGCCGACCTCGGCCCGGAGTGGGCCGGGCTGTCCCTCACCATGCCGCTCAAGGAGGTGGGGCTCGCGGTGGCCACCGTGGTCTCCCCGGTCGCCGCCGCGATCGGCGCCGCGAACACCCTGGTACGTCGTCCGGACGGCTCCTGGGCCGCCGACAACACCGACGTGCCCGGCATGGTCGACGTGCTGACCGGTGCCGGGGTGCCGGAAGGGGCCGAGGTGCTGCTGCTCGGCGCGGGTGGCACGGCGCGGGCCGCGCTGGCCGCGGCCCTCCGGTTGAAGACCAGCCGGGTCACCTGCCTGGTACGACGGCGGGCGGCCGGCGAGGAACTGGCCCGACTGGCCGACAAGCTCGGCGTGCGGTTCGATATCCGGGACTGGGTCGATCCGGGTGATCCGGGTCGGGCGGACGTGGTGATCTCCACCGTGCCGAGGGGTGCCGCCGACGGTTTCGCCGAGGCGGCCGGTTCCTGGCGTCCCGAGACCGTGGTCTTCGACGTCGTGTACGACCCGTGGCCGACTCCGCTCGCGGCGGGAGCGGCGGCGGCCGGCTGCCGGATCGTCTCCGGCCTCGATCTGCTGCTGGCCCAGGCGGTCGGGCAGTTCGAGCAGTTCACCGGCGTCGCCGCGCCGGTGCCGGCGATGCGCTCCGCGCTGGCGGCGGCCCAGGAAGCACGCTGAGTCGTCGACTATCCGGAGACAACGGACGCGGAGGGACTCGGCCGGCGGGTCGGTTCCGGGTCGGCCGGGGTGCGCCCACGGGCGATGGTGAAGACCACCAGCACCGACAACGCGGTGCTGCCGAGTACCACCGCCGCCATCGGTGTCGCGCTGTCGTCGGGTCCGAGTCCGGTCAGCGGCGCGATGGCGGCCGCGATGGCCAGCTGAAGCGCGCCGAGCACGGCGGCGGCGGTGCCGGCGTGCCCGGGGTGGCGGTCGAGGGCCAGCGCCAGGCCGTTCGGCAGTGTCATGCCGACGCAGGCGACGAAGACGAAGAGCGCGGCCACCACCGCCGGCAGGTTGTGCGCGACCGCTCCGACGAGCAGGACGGCGGCGGCGACCAGGCTGGCGAGGAGGGCGGTGCCGAGTAGCCGGCGGGTGCTGAACCGGTCGAGCATCCGGGCGTTGAGTTGGCCGACCGCCGTCATCGCGGCGGCGTTCACCCCGAAGATCAGGGTGAACCAGCCGGCCGACAGCGCGAACACGTTCTGGACCACGAACGACGATCCGGAGATGTAGGCGAAGAGGGCGGCGAACGCCAGTCCCTGGGTGAGGACGTAGCCGAGGTAGATCCGGTCGGTGAGCAGGGCCCACATCGCGCGGGCCGTACCGCGCGGTCCGGCGGTGTTGCGCCGCTGCGCGGGCAGCGTCTCGGGCAGCCACCAGGCGACCGCCGCGAGCAGCAGCGCGCCGATCACGGCCAGGGCGATGAACACGACCTGCCAGGAACCGAACCGGAGCACCAGGTTGCCGAGGGCCGGCGCGGCGACCGGTGCGACCCCGAAGATCAGGATCAACCGGGAGAAGTACTTCGCCGCCGCCACGCCCGAGTAGAGATCCCGGACGATGGCTCGGGCGACGACGACACCGGTGCCGCTGGCGACACCCTGGGCCAGCCGGAGCGCGGCCAGCGACTCGGCCGACGGCGCGAACGCGCACAGCAGGCTGAACACCGTGTACGCGGCGACGCCGATCAACACCGGCCAGCGACGGCCCCACCGGTCGCTGAGTGGTCCGGAGACCAGTTGCCCGAGGGCGAGGCCGAGCAGGAAGGTGGTGAGCGAGAGTTGCACCTCGGCCTGGGTGGCGGCGAGATCCGTGGTCATGTCGGGAAATGCCGGCAGGTACATGTCCAGCGAGAGTGGACCCACGGCGGTGAGGGTGCCGAGCAGCAGCAGTAGCGTGACGCTCCCGGCCCGGCCGGTCCGTGCTGCTGTGCGCGGTGTGCCCACCAGTTCCCCCTAGTCTTGGGATAGACGACACAATAGCTCTGCCAACAGAGCTATTGCGATGTGAAGTAGCTGACGCCGCGACGTGCCACGACCGGGCGTCAGTGGTGACGAGGCGGCGGGAGCACGAGATGACCGACGACGGGACGGCCGACGCGGCGGCCGCGCTCGGCAGTGCCCTGGCCGACCTGAACCGGGTGCTGCGCCGCTCCACGAGTCGCCGTACCGGTCGACCGCCGTTGTCCGACGCCCAGGTCGAGGTGCTGCGGCTGGTCGAGCGCTGGCCGGCGATCAGCGTCAAGGAGGCCGCCGAACGACTCCACACCGCCGCCAACACCGTCAGCACGCTGGTCGGCGATCTCGCCGGAGCCGGACTGCTGGAGCGCGACCGGGATCCGCAGAATCGGCGGGTGGTCCGGCTCCGGTTGACCCCGGCCGCGCGTGGCCGGATCGACGAGTACGGCGCACACCGCCGGGACCTGCTGCTGGACGCGCTCGACCGGCTCGACGACCAGGCCCGGCGGGACATCCTCCGGGCCGCTCCGCACCTGCACCGGCTGGCCGGTGTGCTCGCCGACCAGGAGCGCGGTGACCAGCAGCGCGCCGGGACCGCCCGCCGCGAACCGGAGCGCCAGCCCTGAGCCGTCGAGGCCACGCATCCGGGCCTGCGAGCCCGCCACGGGGGCGCCGTCCGCAGAGCGGGATGGTCCGGGCGGTGCGGTATGGCGGGCGTGGTCCGTGCCAAACTTGACCGGCGGGCGGCCGGCCCGGCCGCGGCGAGGAGAGGGTTGGTCGTGTTGCGCTGGTTGACCGCAGGAGAGTCCCATGGTCCCGCCCTCGTCGCGCTGCTCGAGGGGTTGCCGGCCGGCGTCGAGGTGACCAGCGACGAGATCGTCCGCGAGTTGGGTCGCCGACGGCTCGGTTACGGCCGGGGCGCCCGGATGGCCTTCGAGCGGGACGAGGTGGAGATCATCGGTGGTCTCCGGCACGGCGTCACCCTGGGCAGTCCGGTCGCGGTCCGGGTGGGCAACTCCGAATGGCCGAAATGGCGCACGGTGATGTCCGCCGATCCGGTGGACCCGGCGGAACTGGCCAACCAGGCCCGCAACGCGCCACTGACCCGGCCCCGTCCCGGGCACGCCGACCTGGCCGGCATGCAGAAGTACGGCCACACCGACGCCCGGCCGATCCTGGAACGGGCCAGCGCCCGGGAGACCGCGGCCCGGGTCGCGGTCGGCACCGTCGCCCGGGCGCTGCTCCGACAGGCGTTCGGCATCGAGATCGTCTCGCACGTCGTGGAACTCGGTTCGGTGGCCGCCAAGCCGGGCCTCCAGCCGCGCCCGGAGGACGCCGAACGGATCGACGCCGACCCGCTGCGCTGCTTGGATCCGGAGGCCAGTGCCCGGATGGTCGCCGAGGTGGACGCCGCGAAGTCGGACGCCGACACGCTCGGCGGAATCGTCGAGGTCCTCGCCTACGGCGTACCGCCGGGCCTGGGCAGCCACGTCCAGTGGGACCGCAAGCTCGATGCCCGACTCGCCGCCGCGCTGATGTCCATCCAGGCGATCAAGGGAGTGGAGATCGGCGACGCCTGGCAACAGGCCCGGTCCCGGGGCTCGGTGGCGCACGACGAGATCGTCCCCACCGCTACCGGGGTGCGCCGGGTCACCGACCGGGCCGGCGGCCTGGAGGGCGGGATGACCACCGGCGAGCCGCTGCGGGTACGCGCCGCGATGAAGCCGATCTCCTCGCTGAACCGCGCGCTGTCCACCGTGGACGTGACCACCGGAGAGCCGGCGACCGCGATCAACCAGCGTTCCGACGTCTGCGCGGTGCCGGCCGCCGCGGTGGTCGCCGAGACGATGGTCGGGTTGGTGCTGGCCGAGGCGGCGATGGAGAAGTTCGGCGGCGACTCGGTTCCCGAGATCCGCCGCAACCTGGCCGGTTACCTGGACAACCTGGTGATCCGCTGATGGCGCCGGTGTGCGTGCTGGTGGGCGTGATGGGCGCGGGCAAGACCAGCACCGGACTACTGGTGGCCAGCGGCCTCGGAGTCGACTTCCGGGACACCGACAGCGACGTCGAGGCGCTGGCCGGCAAGCCGATTCCGGAAATCTTCGTCGACGACGGCGAGGAGCACTTCCGTACCCTGGAACGGGCTGCCGTGACGGCGGCGCTGGCGTCCCACGACGGAGTGCTCGCGCTCGGCGGCGGCGCCATCCTGGCCGAGGAGAACCGGGCGGCGCTGGCCGGACATCGCGTGATCTACCTGTCGGTGGAGCTGACGGACGCGGTCAAGCGGGTCGGCCTGGGCACCGGCCGCCCGCTGCTCGCGATCAACCCCCGGGCCACCCTGAAACACCTGCTCGACCAGCGGCGCCCGCTCTACAGCGAGGTGGCCGGCTGGACCGTCGTCACCGACGGCCGGACCCCGGAGCAGGTCGCCGAGGAGATCCTGGCCGGGCTCGCCAACGACCGCGTCGGCCGACCGGCCGGTCCTCCCGAGGGCTGACCGGCCGGACCACGCCAACCGGTCACCGCGACGTGTCGGTCGGGACCTTCCGTCCGATCCGGTCCAGCAGGTCGGTCAGGCCCTTCGGCTCGCTGAACATCGGCCAGTGCCCGGTCGGCAGGCCGTAGAGGTCGGCGCCGGTCAGCCCGGCGAAGAACGGGTTACCCTGCTCGATCATGTCCCGCACCAGCTCCACCGGGAAGGTGCAGGCGATCAGCGCGGTCGGGACCGTACCGCAGCCGGAGAGCCGTACCGGGTCGGTGGCGGTACGCAGCGGTTGTCCGGTGGCGCGGCGCCGGAGCAGGTCCAGGATCTCGTCGTCCAGCCCGGCGAGGTTGGTCGGATCCTCGGCCGGATCCCAGGCCGGTGGCGGCACCAGGTGGCCGTCACCGATCAGCGTCCGGAGCCGCTCCTGCTCCTCCGGCGGGTTGGTGTCGAACTGCGCGACGCCGTCCGGCAGCGGCCCGCTGTCCAGGTAGACCACCCGGGCCAGCCGCTCGGGAATCCGGTCCGCCGCCTGCTCGACCGGCATCCCGCCGCCGGAGTGTCCGACCAGCACCACGTCGCGGAGGTCCTCCACCTCGATCAACCGCACGATGTCGGTGGTGTGGGTCTCGAGGTCGACGTCGGGGCCGGCGAGGTGGGCCCGCTCGGCCAGCCCGGTCAGGGTCAGCGGGTGCACGTCGTGTCCGGCCGCCCGCAAACCGTCGGTCACCTCGCGCCAGGCCCATGCGCCGAGCCAGAAACCGGGGACGAGAACGAACGTCGCCATCTGTATCTCCTTCGATCTGCCGTTGTGCCCTCACGGTAGGGTCGAATCCGGACCACTTCCGCCCGGATTTGGAGTGTGACCTGTGGCACATCCGGCCGCTCGGGTGCTGGGCATGCTGGAACTGCTCCAGAGCCATCACCGGCTCACCGGTCCCGACCTCGCCGCCCGGCTCGACGTCGACGAGCGGACCGTCCGGCGGTACGCCAACACCCTGGTCGAACTCGGCATCCCGGTGCTCGCCGCCCGGGGGCGGTACGGCGGATACCGGTTGCGGCCCGGCTACAAGCTGCCGCCGCTGATGCTGACCGACGACGAGGCGGTCGCCGTCGTGCTCGGACTGGTCGCCGCCGAACAACTGGGCCTCGGCACCGCCGCGCCGGCCACCGGCCTCGCCCAGGCCAAGATCCGCCGGGTGCTGCCCACGCCACTCGCCGACCGGCTGGACGCGGTGCAGGAGACCCTCGGATTCAGCCTGCGGCGCCGGCCGGACACCCCGAGGCCAGCCACCGCGACCCTGCTCGCCCTGGGCGCGGCCACCCGTTCCCGGCACCGGGTCACCATCGGCTACCGCTCCTGGACCGGTGAGCCGTCACTGCGCGACCTCGACCCGTACGGCCTGGTGTTCCACTCCGGCCGCTGGTACGTCACCGGCCACGACCACCTACGCGGGGAGATCCGTACCTTCCGACTCGACCGGATCGTTTCGGTCGACGTCGGCACCGGGACGTTTTCGGCGCCGGACGGGTTCGACCCGGTCGGACACGTCACCCGGTCCCTGGCCGGAGTGGCGTACCGATGGGAGGTGGAGGTGCTGCTGGAGGCCGATCTGGAGCAGGCCCGACGTCGCGTGCCGCCGAGCATGGCCGAGCTGACCGCCACCGACGACGGCATCCTGCTGCGGGCCAGGGCCGAGGACCTGACCGGGATGGCCCAGATGCTCGCCGGCCTGGGCTGGCCGTTCACCGTCGTACGCCCCGAGGAGCTGCGCGCCGCCGTCACCGGGTACGCCGCCCGGCTCGCCGGCTACGCCGAGCGGTCGCCGAGGCCGGTCACTCCCGCTTGATCCGCACGTTCGGCCCGACGAGTTCGGCGTTGACCGCCGGAGGTGTTGACGGGCGGCCGGTCCAGCACCTGTCGGACCTGGGCGGCGAGCCCGTCGAACTGGAGCAACCCTGCTTCGACGCCACTCACCCGAGCCTCCGTCAACCGAGGAGATCGTCACTGGTCGAACGGCTCGTACGGTATCGGTCGTGGGCACGCCGGGGCGGGCTACTACGCTCTGACCCGATGGACGACTTGACCCGCATCCCGGTCGGCGGCGACCGACCGTACGACGTACTCGTCGGCCGCGAGCTGCTGGCCGCGTTGCCACCGCTGCTCGACGGTGCCGAGCGCGTCGCCGTGCTGCACGCCCCGCCCCTGAAGGCGCAGGCCGACGACCTGGCCGAGCGGCTGCGCCTCGCCGGGATCCGACCGTTGACCGTGGCGGTTCCGGACGCCGAGGCCGGCAAGAACATCGAGATCGCCGCGAACTGCTGGGACCAGCTCGGCGCGGCGGGGTTCACCCGGACCGACGCGGTGGTCGGGGTGGGTGGCGGCGCCGTCACCGACCTCGCCGGCTTCGTGGCCGCCTGCTGGTTGCGCGGGGTGCGGTGGGTGCCGGTCTCGACCTCGCTGCTCGGCATGGTGGATGCCGCTGTCGGCGGCAAGACCGGCATCAACACCGCGGCCGGAAAGAACCTGGTCGGCGCCTTCCACCCACCCGCGGGCGTGCTCTGCGACCTGGCGATGCTGGACTCGCTGCCGCCGGTCGACCTGGTGGCCGGCATCGCCGAGGTGGTGAAGTGCGGCTTCATCGCCGACCCGGTGATCCTCGACCTGATCGAGGCGGATCCGGCGGCGGCCGTCGATCCGACCGGTCCGGTGGTCCGGGAGCTGGTCGAACGGGCAATCCAGGTCAAGGCGGACGTGGTCTCCGGCGACCTGCGCGAGGCCGGGCAGCGGGAGATCCTCAACTACGGCCACACCCTCGGGCACGCGATCGAGAAGGTCGAGGGCTACCGCTGGCGGCACGGGCACGCGATCTCGGTCGGCCTGGTCTACGCCGCCGGGCTGGCCCGCCGGGTCGGCCGGCTGGACGAGGCGACGGCGGCCCGGCACCGGGCGTTGCTGACCACGCTGGGGCTGCCGACCTCCTACCGGGCGGACGCCTGGCCGGAACTGCTGGCGGCGATGCGAGTGGACAAGAAGGCCCGGGGCAACCGGCTGCGCTTCGTGGTGCTGGACGGGTTGGCCCGGACCGGCGTGCTCGACGGCCCGGACGACGACCTGCTCCGCGACGCGTACGCGGAGGTGGCGCAATGACCGGGCCCGACAGGCCGAGGGTGTACGTGCTCAACGGGCCGAACCTGGGCCGCCTCGGCACCCGGCAGGTCGACGTGTACGGCCTGACCAGCTACGCCGACCTGGTGGCGAGTTGCCAGGCCGTCGGTCGGGAGTGCGGGCTGGACGTCGAGGTGCGGCAGACCGACGCCGAGTCGGAGATGCTCGGCTGGCTGCACGCGGCGGCCGACGAGGGGGCGGCCGTGGTGCTGAATCCGGCTGCCTGGTCGCACTACTCGTACGCGGTCCGGGACGCCTGCGCGATGCTGCGCGGGCCGCTGGTCGAGGTGCACATCTCCAACATCCACACCCGGGAGGAGTTCCGGCACCACTCGGTGGTCTCCGCCGTGGCCACCGGGGTGATCTGTGGCCTCGGTGTCGACGGCTATCGGCTGGCCCTGATCCACCTGGCTCAGCGCCTGTCCGAGGAGCCGGCGAGAACCGAGACAAGATCAACTGGACGCTCCTTGTAGACTTGCCGGATCTCCGTCCGCCTAATTGAAGATCAAGGCAGGAAATGGCCACCACCAACGACCTCAAAAACGGTCTGGTTCTCAACCTCGACGGCGAACTGTGGGCCGTCGTGGAGTTCCAGCACGTCAAGCCCGGTAAGGGCGGTGCGTTCGTGCGCACCACGCTGAAGAACGTGCTGTCTGGCAAGTCCGTCGACAAGACGTTCAACGCGGGTACCAAGGTCGACACGGCCACCGTCGACAAGCGCACGATGCAGTATCTGTACGCCGACGGCGAGGACTACGTCTTCATGGATCTGGAGACGTACGACCAGATTCCGGTTCCCGGCGGCACGGTTGGCGAGGCGGCCAACTACCTGCTGCCCGAGGCGGAGGCGATCGTCGCCACCCACGAGGGTGTGCCGCTCTACGTCGAGCTGCCGACCAGCGTGGTGCTGGAGATCACCTACACCGAGCCGGGTCTGCAGGGTGACCGGTCGACCGGCGGCAACAAGCCGGCGACGGTCGAGACCGGCGCGACGGTCCAGGTGCCGCTCTTCATCACCACCGGTGAGAAGATCAAGGTCGACACCCGCGACGGCCGCTATCTCGGCCGCGCCTGATGGCGGAGGGCCCCAAACAGCAGATGCCGGCCCGCCGCAAGGCGCGGAAGCGGGCCCTGGACGTTCTCTACGAGGCGGACATGCGGGCCCGCCCTCCGGTCGAGGTGCTGGCCGGTTATCTCCAGCGGTTGGAGCAGCCGCGTCCGGAACACCTCGGGTACGCGATCGGCCTCATCGAGGGCGTGGCGGCGAACCAGGCCCGGATCGACGAGCTGATCGACAGTTACGCCGAGGGCTGGACCCTCGACCGGATGCCGGCGGTCGACCGTAACCTGGCCCGGATCGCCATCTACGAGCTGCTCTACGTCGACGAGATCGACGACGCGGTGGCGATCAGCGAGGCGGTCGAGCTGGCACGGCAGATGTCGACCGACGACTCGCCACGGTTCCTCAACGGCATTCTGGGCCGGATCGCCGAGTACGCCACCCGGTAGTCCACCGCCGCCGTTTCCGGCCCTGTCGTCCGGTCTGCGGCCCTCCGTCCCGTGCCGTCCCGTCCGTCCCCGCCTGTGCGGCCGACGTGGCGCGGGCGCGGTAGCGGAGGGTCGCGGGCGGCGGCGGACCATCGGGCCGGACCGCCGGGGCTTTCCGCGCCGGACCACGGGTGGCCGCGCCGGACGACGGGCGCGCCGGGCCGGTGCCGCGTCGGTGGCCGCTGAACGGTCAGCGACGGGCCGGGGCGTATTGGATCTCCACCGCAGGTACCCGACCGGCCCTTCGTGGGCTCTGGCGCCCTCTCAGCGGGCCCGGAATGGCACAACGGGGCCCGTGCCGGCTCGGCACGGACCCCGACAGTGGGGGATCAGGACGCGAAGAGCGCCCGGGGGTCGGCGACGAGGACGCCGTGTTCGGTGAGCCGCTCGATCAGCCCGGAGGGTGACGAGTCGTAGACGATGGCGAGCGCCCGCAGGTCGTCCGCGCGAATCGACAGCACCCGCCCGTTGTAGTCACCCCGCTGCTGCTGGATGGCTCGGGCATAGCGAGCGACGTAGGCGAGGTCCTCGGACGCCTCGTCGTACAGCCGCTCAAGGTCGAGCACGATCTTGTTCGTCGGCTCGTGCCGGACACCACTGCCGTCCGGCAGCAGTTCCGAGACGGGCACCCGGTAGAAGTCGGCGAGCTCGGCGAGACGCGACACCGTGACGGCGCGGTCCCCCCGCTCGTACGAGCCGACGACGACGGCTTTCCACCGCCCGTTTGACTTTTCCTCCACCCCCTGCAGGGACAAACCCTGCTGCTGACGGATAGAGCGCAGACGCGCGCCCAACGACTTGGCGTATTCAGAGGGCATTCGGCACTCCCATTGCTGGTCGGGGATCTCCCCAGCGATCGCTACGGAGCGTGACGGTACGGGGATTGCGACACGTGGTCAAGTGCTAGTTACCTACCTATTACAAAGATCGTGTTCTCAAGGGCGGTTTCGGCTCGCTGATCCGACGGTCAGCGACCCGCCACGGCCGGCCCTGTGGCCAGTGGTAACGTGGCTAGAGCCCCGGCCCGCGCTGTCTGCTGGCGAGCGCCGGAATCCGACGTCCTTTAACGACCCGTCCCGTGAGGCGGGGAAGGGGGTCCGCCGTGGCGTACCCGCAGGCTGCTCAACCGCCGCCGGTCTCACCACCGTCCGTGAAGGTCATCCTTACCAGCGCCGAACTGGCCCGGGTGGTGGACCGGATCGCGCACCAGATTCTCGAAAAGACCCAGGGCGCCGCCGGCACCGTGCTGCTCGGCATCCCCACCCGAGGGGCCCCGCTGGCCCGTCGACTGGCGGCCCGGATCAGCGCCTTCGAGGACATCGACGTACCGGTAGGTGTGCTCGACATCACTCTCTACCGCGACGATCTCCGCCGCCACGCGGTCCGGGCGATCGGGCCGACGGACGTGCCGGCCGAGGGGATCGACGGCAAGCGGGTGATCCTGGTCGACGACGTCCTCTTCTCCGGCCGTACGGTGCGGGCCGCCCTCGATGCGCTCAGCGACATCGGGCGGCCGAGTTCGGTGCAGCTCGCCGTGCTGGTCGACCGGGGCCACCGCGAACTGCCGATCCGGGCCGACTACGTGGGAAAGAACATCCCGACGGCGCTCGCCGAGAGCGTCAAGGTGACGCTCGCCGAGACTGACGGCGCCGACGAGGTCAAGCTGATCGGAGGGCCGGCGTAGTGCTGAAACACCTGCTCAGCGGGGCGGATCTGGACGCCGCGACCGCCACGCTGATCCTGGACACCGCAGGCGAGATGGCCCGGCTGGCCGGTCGCGAGGTGAAGAAGCTCCCCGCGCTGCGTGGCCGTACCGTGGTCAACCTCTTCTACGAGGACTCCACCCGGACCCGGATCTCCTTCGAGGCGGCGGCCAAGCGGCTCTCCGCCGACGTGATCAACTTTTCGGCCAAGGGCTCCAGCGTCTCCAAGGGCGAGAGCCTGAAGGACACCGCGCTGACCCTCCAGGCGATGGGCGCCGACGCGGTGGTGATCCGGCACCCGGCCTCCGGTGCGCCGCACACGCTCGCCAACTGGATCGACGGCTCGGTGCTGAACGCCGGTGACGGCACCCACGAGCACCCGACGCAGGCGCTGCTCGACGCGTACACGATGCGGTCCCGGCTGGGTCGGGTCGCCGGGCTGTCGGTCGCGGTGGTCGGCGACGTGCTGCACAGCCGGGTGGCCCGGTCGAACGTGCTGCTGCTGGCCACCCTCGGCGCCAAGGTGACCCTGGTCGGGCCGCCCACGCTGATCCCGGTCGACATCGGCGCGGCCCTGGCCCCCGGCACCGAGGTGTCGTACGACCTCGACGCGGTGCTGCCCACCTCCGACGTGGTGATGATGCTGCGGGTGCAACGGGAGCGGATGGCCGACTCCTACTTCCCGTCCGCCCGGGAGTACGCCCGGCGGTACGGGCTGGACGGACCACGGATGCGACGCCTGCCGGACCACGCGATCGTCATGCATCCCGGGCCGATGAACCGGGGGATGGAGATCGCGCCCGAGGTGGCCGACTCGCCCCGATCCACGATCGTCGAACAGGTCACCAACGGCGTTTCCGTCCGGATGGCCGTGCTGTACCTGCTGCTGGGGGGAATGAACCGATGAGCAAGTCAACTGTCGGGGGTGACCAGGTCACGCCGACGTACCTCATCCGGGGGGCCCGGGTGGTCGGTGGCGAGCCGACCGACCTGCTGGTCGCCGGGGGCGTGGTGACGCAGGCCGGCTCCGGCCTCGACGCCCGGGGCGCGACGGTGGTCGACGCCGACGGGCTGGTCGCGCTGCCCGGCCTGGTCGACCTGCACACCCATCTGCGTGAGCCGGGACGGGAGGACGCCGAGACGGTCGAGTCGGGCTCCCGGGCGGCGGCACTGGGCGGCTACACCGCGGTCTGCGCGATGGCCAACACGTCGCCGGTCGCCGACACGGCGGGCGTGGTCGAGCAGGTGTGGCGGCTCGGCCGCGAGGCGGGCCTGGTCGACGTGCAGCCGATCGGCGCGGTCACCGTCGGGCTGGCCGGCGAGCGCCTGGCCGAGCTGGGCGCGATGGCCGACTCCGCGGCCCGGGTCCGGATCTTCTCGGACGACGGGCACTGCGTGGCGGACCCCCGGCTGATGCGCCGGGCGCTGGAGTACGTCAAGGCGTTCGACGGGGTGATCGCCCAGCACGCCGAGGAGCCCCGGCTGACCGAGGGCGCCCAGATGCACGAGGGCGAGGTGTCGACGCGGCTGGGGCTGACCGGCTGGCCGGCGGTGGCCGAGGAGGCGATCATCGCCCGGGACGTGCTCCTCGCCGAGCACGTCGGCAGCCGGCTGCACGTCTGCCACCTCTCCACCGCCGGCAGCGTCGAGGTGCTCCGGCACGCCAAGGCGCGGGGCGTCCGGGTCACCGCCGAGGTCACCCCGCACCACCTGCTGCTCACCGACGAGATCGTGGGCGGCCGGCGCGAACTCGTCAGCCCCGCTCTCGGGGACCTGGCGTCCGGCAGTGCCGGGACCACCGGGGCCGGCTACGACCCGGTCTTCAAGGTCAACCCGCCGCTGCGGACCGCCGCCGACGCCGCCGCGCTGCGGGACGCCCTGATCGAGGGGATCATCGACGTGGTCGCCACCGACCACGCCCCGCACGCGCTGGAGGACAAGGAGTGCGAGTGGGCGTACGCCCGGCCGGGCATGCTCGGCCTGGAGACGGCGCTGTCGGTGCTGCTCTCCGTACTCGGCGAGCGGTGGGACCTGATCGCCGAGCGGATGTCCCGGACACCGGCCCGGATCGCCGGCCTGGTCGAGCACGGGCGTGACCCGGCACCGGGCGTACCGGCCAACCTGACCCTGGTGGATCCGGCGGCCCGCCGCACGGTGGACCCCGGTGAGCTGGCCAGCCGCAGCCGCAACACCCCGTATGCCGGGATGACCCTGCCCGGCCGGATCGTCGCGACCTTCCTGGCCGGCGAGCCGACGGTGCTGGACGGAAAGGCGGTGAGGTGATGCGAGCGAGGAGTGAGCTTGCGAGCCCCGCAGTCCGGATCGGAGGAATGAAGTGAACCGGAGACGACCGGCGATCCTGGTCCTGGAGGACGGGCGGACCTTCCGCGGCGAGGCGTACGGCAGTGTGGGGGAGACCTTCGGTGAGGCCGTCTTCAACACCGGGATGACCGGATACCAGGAGACGCTGACCGATCCGTCGTACCACCGTCAGGTGGTGGTGCAGACCGCGCCGCACATCGGCAACACCGGGGTCAACACCGAGGACGACGAGTCCGGGCGGATCTGGGTCGCCGGGTACGTCGTCCGCGACCCGGCCCGGATCGGGTCGAACTGGCGCGCGACCGGCGGTCTGGAGGACCGGCTGGCCACCGAGGGCGTGGTCGGGATCTCCGGAGTGGACACCCGGGCGCTGACCCGGCACCTGCGGGACCGGGGCGCGATGCGGGTCGGCGTGTCCAGCCTCGACGACGATCCGGCGGCCCTGCTGGCCCGGGTGCGCGAGGCACCCCGGATGACGGGCGCCGACCTCTCCGCGCAGGTGAGCACCGCGAAGCCGTACACCGTCGCGGCCGAGGGCGTACACCGGTTCACCGTCGCCGCGCTGGACCTGGGCATCAAGCGCAACGTCCCGCGCCGGCTCGCGGCGCGGGGTGTCACCACCCACGTGCTGCCGGCGTCGTCGAGCATCGACGACCTGCTGGCCACCGGCGCCGACGCGGTCTTCTTCTCGCCCGGTCCCGGCGACCCGGCCACCGCCGACCACCCGGTCGCGCTGGCCCGCGAGGTGATGCGCCGGGAGGTCCCGCTGTTCGGCATCTGCTTCGGCAGCCAGATCCTCGGCCGCGCGCTCGGCTTCGGCACCTACAAGCTGGGGTACGGCCACCGCGGCATCAACCAGCCGGTGCTGGACCGGAGCACCGGCAAGGTCGAGGTGACCAGCCACAACCACGGCTTCGCCGTCGACGCGCCGCTCAACCAGGTGATCGACACCGACTTCGGCGCCGTCGAGGTCAGCCACGTCTGCCTGAACGACAACGTCGTCGAGGGGCTGCGGGCCAGGGACGTGCCGGCGTTCACCGTGCAGTACCACCCGGAGGCGGCGGCCGGCCCGCACGACGCGGACTACCTGTTCGACCGCTTCGCGGAACTTGTGGAGCGAAGAGGCAAGCCGAGCGCGGAACTTATCGAGAAGAAGGGCGCCTGATGCCCCGGCGGACCGACCTGAAGCACGTCCTGGTGATCGGCTCCGGCCCGATCGTCATCGGACAGGCCTGCGAATTCGACTACTCCGGCACCCAGGCCTGCCGGGTGCTGCGCGCCGAGGGGCTGCGGGTCAGCCTGGTCAACTCCAACCCGGCGACCATCATGACCGACCCGGAGTTCGCCGACGCCACGTACGTCGAGCCGATCACCCCGGAGTTCGTCGAGCTGGTCATCGCGAAGGAGCGGCCGGACGCGCTGCTGCCGACGCTCGGTGGGCAGACCGCACTGAACACCGCGGTGGCGCTGCACGAGTCCGGCGTACTCGCCAAGTACGGGGTGGAGCTGATCGGCGCCGACATCGACGCGATCCGGCGGGGCGAGGACCGGCAGCTGTTCAAGGAGATCGTCGCCAAGGCCGGCGGCGAGACCCCGCGCAGCCGGGTCTGCCACTCGATGGACGAGGTCCGGTCCACCGTCGCCGAGCTGGGCCTGCCGGTGGTGATCCGGCCCTCGTTCACGATGGGTGGCCTGGGTTCCGGCATGGCGCACACCGACGAGGACCTGGACCGGATCGCCGGGTCGGGCCTGGCGGCCAGCCCGGTGCACGAGGTCCTGATCGAGGAGAGCGTGCTCGGCTGGAAGGAGTACGAGCTGGAGCTGATGCGGGACCGGCACGACAACGTCGTGGTGGTCTGCTCGATCGAGAACGTCGACCCGATGGGCGTGCACACCGGGGACAGCGTCACGGTCGCTCCGGCGATGACCCTGACCGACCGCGAGTACCAGCGGCTGCGCGACCTCGGGATCGCGGTGCTCCGCGAGGTCGGGGTGGACACCGGCGGCTGCAACATCCAGTTCGCGATCAACCCGGACGACGGGCGGCTGGTCGTGATCGAGATGAACCCCCGGGTCTCCCGGTCCTCGGCGCTGGCGTCCAAGGCGACCGGCTTCCCGATCGCGAAGATCGCCGCGAAGCTCGCCGTCGGCTACACCCTGGACGAGATCCCCAACGACATCACCCTGAAGACGCCGGCCGCGTTCGAGCCGACGCTCGACTACGTGGTGGTCAAGATCCCCCGGTTCGCCTTCGAGAAGTTCCCGGCCGCCGACCGGGAACTGACCACCACGATGAAGTCGGTCGGCGAGGCGATGAGCCTGGGCCGGAACTTCCCCGAGGCGCTGAACAAGGCGATGCGGTCGATGGAGACCAAGGAGGCCGGGTTCTGGACCGTGCCGGACCCGGAGGGCGCCACGCTGGAGACGACGCTGGCCGCGTTGCGCGTTCCGCACGACGGGCGGCTCTACACCGTCGAGCGGGCGCTGCGGCTCGGCGCCTCGGTGGCCGAGGTGTCGGCGGCCTCCGGCGGGATCGACCCCTGGTTCCTGGACCAGATCGCCGGCCTGATCGAGCTGCGTGCGGAGATCGTCGGCGCGGCCGTACTGGACGAGGAGATGCTGCGCCGGGCCAAGCGGGCCGGGGTCTCCGACCGCCAGATCGCCGCGCTCCGGCCGGAACTGGCCGCCGAGGACGGTGTCCGTACCCTGCGACACCGGCTCGGGGTGCGGCCGGTCTACAAGACCGTCGACACCTGCGCCGCCGAGTTCGCCGCCGGTACGCCGTACCACTACTCGGCGTACGAGGGTTACACGGCCGAAGACGGCGAGACCGAGGTGACCCCGTCGGACCGGCCCAAGGTGCTGATCCTCGGCTCGGGGCCGAACCGGATCGGCCAGGGCATCGAGTTCGACTACTCCTGCGTGCACGCCGTGATGGCCCTGCGCGAGGTCGGCTACGAGACCGTGATGGTGAACTGCAACCCGGAGACGGTCTCCACCGACTACGACACCGCCGACCGGCTCTACTTCGAGCCGCTCACCTTCGAGGACGTCCTGGAGGTCTGGCACGCCGAGGAGAGCTCGGGTCGGGCCGCCGGTGGGCCGGGCGTCATCGGCGTGGTCGTCCAGCTCGGCGGGCAGACCCCGCTCGGCCTGGCCCAGCGGCTCAAGGACGCCGGAGTGCCGATCGTCGGCACCAGCCCGGAGTCGATCCACCTCGCGGAGGAGCGGGGCGCGTTCGGCGCGCTGCTGGACCGGGCCGGGCTGCGCTCGCCGGCGCACGGCACCGCCACCTCGTACGACGAGGCGCGGGCGATCGCCGAGGAGATCGGGTACCCGGTGCTGGTCCGGCCGTCGTACGTGCTCGGCGGGCGGGGCATGGAGATCGTCTACGACGACCCGACGCTGCGCGGGTACATCACCCGGGCCACCGACATCTCGCCGGACCATCCGGTGCTGGTCGACCGGTTCCTGGACGACGCGATCGAGATCGACGTGGACGCGCTCTGCGACGCCGACGGCGAGGTCTACGTCGGTGGCGTGATGGAGCACATCGAGGAGGCGGGGATCCACTCCGGCGACTCGTCCTGCGCGCTGCCGCCGATCACCCTGGCCAGCTCCCACCTGGACGCGGTACGCCGCTACACCGTGGAGATCGCCCGGGGGGTCGGGGTACGCGGCCTGCTCAACGTCCAGTACGCGCTCAAGGACGACGCCCTCTACGTCCTGGAGGCGAACCCCCGGGCGTCCCGGACCGTGCCGTTCGTCTCCAAGGCGACCGCCGTGCCGCTGGCCAAGGCCGCCGCCCGGATCATGCTCGGTGCGACCATCGCGGAGCTACGCGCCGAGCGGCTGCTTCCGCCGACCGGCGACGGTACCAAGATGCCGGCCGACGCCCCGGTCGCGGTGAAGGAGGCGGTGCTGCCGTTCAAGCGGTTCCGGACGCCGACCGGCAAGGGCATCGACTCGCTGCTCGGTCCGGAGATGAAGTCGACGGGCGAGGTGATGGGCATCGACACCTCGTTCGGGCACGCCTTCGCCAAGTCGCAGGCGGCGGCGTACGGATCGCTGCCGGTCCGGGGGAAGGTCTTCGTGTCGGTGGCCAACCGGGACAAGCGCGGCATGATCTTCCCGGTCAAGCGCCTCGCCGACCTGGGGTTCGAGATCGTCGCCACCACGGGCACCGGTGAGGTGCTGCGGCGACACGGGATCTCCTGCGAGCTGATCCGCAAGCACTACGAGGAGGGCGCCGACTCTCCGGACGCGGTGGCGTTGATCTCGGCGGGCGAGGTGGCCCTGGTGATCAACACGCCGCAGGGTTCCGGGGCGAGCGCCCGGTCCGACGGGTACGAGATCCGCAGTGCGGCGGTCGGCGCCGACATTCCCTGCATCACCACGGTGCCGGGCGCGGCGGCGGCGGTGATGGGCATCGAGGCGCTGATCCGCGGCGACATGTCGGTCCGTCCGTTGCAGCAACTGCACGCGGCGCTGCGGGCGGACGAGTGAGCGCGGACACGACGACCGAGCCGGGGCCGGCCCGACCGCCGGGTGGGATGGTCTTCGACCGGATCGTCCGGCCGGCGCTGTTCCGGCTCGGCGGCGGGGACGCCGAGACGGCGCACGAGTGGACCCTGCGGCGGCTGGCCGCGCTCTCCCGGCGACCGGCCGCACTGGCCGTGCTGCGCGCCCGGTACGCCGTGCCGGCTCCGCGTACGGTCTTCGGGGTCGACTTTCCCAACCCGGTCGGCCTGGCCGCCGGGATGGACAAGGACGGCGCCGCGTTGCCCGCCTGGCCGGCGCTGGGCTTCGGCTTCGTCGAGGTGGGTACGGTCACCGCGCACGCACAGCCGGGCAACCCCCGGCCGAGGCTGTTCCGGCTGCCGGACAGCGCGGCGGTGATCAACCGGATGGGCTTCAACAACGCCGGTGCGGCGGCGCTGGCGGCCCGGCTGGCGGCCCTGGAGCGTCCCCTGGGGGTGCCGCTGGGCATCTCGCTCGGCAAGTCCAAGGTCACCGAGCTGGACGACGCGGTGCAGGACTACCTGACGTCCTACCGGATGTTGCACCCGTACGGCGACTACTTCGCGGTGAACGTCTCCTCGCCGAACACCCCGGGCCTGCGCGCGTTGCAGGACCGGGAACACCTCGACGCGCTGCTGGCCGCCCTGGTCGGGGAGAAGCCGATCCTGGTCAAGATCGCCCCGGACCTGACCGAGGCGGCCATTGCCGAGGTGCTGGAGGTCTGCCTGAACCGGGGCGCGGCCGGGATCATCGCCACCAACACGACCCTCGGCCGGGACGGCCTCGCCCCGGCCGACCGGCCCCGGGCCGGCGAGGCCGGCGGACTGTCCGGCCGACCGCTGACCGAACGCACCCGCCGGGTGGTCTCCTTCGTGCACGCCGAGACGGATGGTGCACTGCCGGTGATCGGGGTGGGCGGCATTCTCGACCCGACCGACGCCACGGCGCTGCTGGACGCCGGGGCCAGCCTGGTGCAGCTCTACACCGGGTTCGTCTACGGCGGGCCGGGGCTGGTCCGCGCGGCGGCCCGGGCGACCCGGCGGTGACCCGGGGACGGGTTCCGGCGTACCCGGGGGAGCCGTCGACGACGTCGGAGGAGGGCCGGTGACGCCGGAGGAGATCGTCGCGCTCGACCGGGCACACGTCTGGCACCCGTACGCGCCGATGCCGGCCACCAGGACGCCGTACGTGGTGGAGAGTGCCGCCGGGGTCCGGCTGCGGCTCGCCGACGGCCGGGAACTGGTGGACGGCATGTCGTCGTGGTGGGCGGCGATCCACGGGTACCGACATCCGGTGCTGGACGCCGCGGTCACCGATCAGCTCGGCCGGATGAGCCACGTCATGTTCGGCGGCCTGACCCACGAGCCCGCCGTCCGGCTCGCCGGCACCCTGGTCGAACTGACCCCGCCCGGCCTGGAACACGTCTTCCTCAGCGACTCCGGCTCGGTGTCCGTGGAGGTCGCGGTGAAGATGGCGTTGCAGTACCAGCGCGGCCGGGGGCGCCCGCAGCGGCACCGGCTGGCCACCTGGCGTGGCGGCTACCACGGCGACACCTTCCATCCGATGAGCGTCTGCGACCCGGACGGCGGGATGCACTCGCTCTGGACCGACGTGCTGCCCCGGCAGGTCTTCGCGGACGTGCCGCCGTCCGGGTTCGACGCACCCGTCGACGAGGCGTACGCGACCGCGCTCGCCGACGCGGTGGAGCGGCACGCCGACGAACTGGCCGCGGTGATCGTGGAACCGGTGGTGCAGGGGACCGGCGGCATGCGCTGGCACAATCCGGAGTACCTGCGGCTGCTCCGGGAACTGACCGCGCGACACGGCATCCTGCTGATCTTCGACGAGATCGCCACCGGCTTCGGCCGGACCGGTGCGCTCTTCGCGGCCGAGCACGCCGGGGTCACCCCGGACGTGATGTGCCTCGGCAAGGCGCTCACCGGCGGCTACCTCAGCCTGGCCGCGACGCTGTGTACGCCGGAGGTCGCGGAGGGCATCTCGGTGACCGGGGTGCTCGCGCACGGTCCGACCTTCATGGGTAACCCGGTCGCCTGCGCGGTCGCGAACGCCTCCATCGGGCTGCTGCGGACCGGAGACTGGGCGGGGGAGGTCGCGAGGGTCGAGAGGGCCCTGTCGGCCGGTCTGGCGCCGTTGCGGGGCGCTCCCGGGGTCGCCGACGTCCGCGCACTGGGGGCGATCGGGGTGGTGCAACTCGACCACGACGTCGACCTGGCCGCGGCGACCGCCGCCGCCGTGGCGCACGGGGTGTGGCTGCGGCCGTTCCGGAACCTGGTCTACACGATGCCGCCGTACGTCACCGACGACGAGGACCTGGCCCGGATCTGTACGGCGATCGGCGCGGCCGCCGCGGCCGGCTGAGCGGGCCGACGGGCGGTCCGGGTGCCTCGGGCCGCGACGGGAGTCGACCAGACGCCGCGACAGGTGGTCGTGGCGCGCGGAGAGGAGAGCGAATGGAGACCTTCGGCAGTCGGCTGCACCGGGCGATGGCGGAGCGTGGTCCGCTGTGTGTGGGCATCGATCCGCATCCCGCCCTGCTGACCCGGTGGGGCCTGTCGGACGACCTCGACGGGCTGACCCGGTTCAGCCAGATCGCAGTCGATGCACTCGGTGACCGGGTCGCGGTGGTCAAGCCGCAGTCCGCGTTTTTCGAGCGGTTCGGCGCTCGGGGACTCGCCGTACTTGAGTCAATTATCCGACAGTTACGGGGCGCCGGGACGCTCATCCTGCTTGACGTCAAGCGCGGCGACATCGGCTCCACCGTCGCCGCGTACGCCGACGCGTATCTCGATCCATCCAGCCCCATGTATGTCGACGCGGTCACCGCGAGCCCGTTCCTGGGGGTCAACTCGCTCGCTCCGATGTTCGACGCGGCGCGCAAGCACGGCGGTGGCGTGTTCGTGCTGGCGCTCACCTCCAACCCGGAGGGCGCGAGCGTCCAGCGAGCCCGTGGCGCGGACGGGCGCACCGTGGCGCAGACGATCATCGACGAGATTTCGCAGCTCAACAAGGGTGCGGAGCCGCTCGGCAGTTTCGGGTTGGTGGTCGGCGCCACCATCGGCCCGACCGGGCACGACCTCTCCGGGGTGGGCGGTCCGCTGCTCGCTCCGGGGCTCGGCGCCCAGGGTGGTCGCGCCGCCGACCTGCGCACGGTCTTCGGAAACGAGCTCGGCGCGGTGCTCCCGTCGTACTCCCGGGAGGTGCTCGGCGCCGGTCCCGACCCGGCCGCGCTGCGGGCCGCGACGGACCGGGTTCTGGCCGATTGTCGGGCCGCGCTGACCGCTGGCGGTCAGTGATCTCGTGGTCACGCTGACATGATCATGGCGTGCCCACGTTGCCGAAAGCTCCGTTGACCGCTAGTTTTCCCGGCGCTGGGAACCACATACCCCTTTGGTTGCCAGGCACACCACGTTTCACAGATGCGACGGCGCGTCCCGCCCGTCGCGATAGGGACCTGAGGAGAACTGGTGCCGCTCCCCCAACTGAGCCCCGAGCAGCGTGCAGCCGCGCTGGAAAAGGCCGCGGAGATCCGCAAGGCCCGTGCCAAGCTCAAGGAAGAGCTTAAGCAGGGCAAGACCACCCTCGCCGCCGTCCTCGACCGGGCGGAGGCGGACGATGTCGTCGGCAAGCTGAAGGTATCGGCCGTACTTCAGGCCATGCCGGGAATCGGCAAGATCCGGGCGACCCAGATCATGGAGAAGCTCAAGATCGCCGACAGCCGTCGCCTGCGTGGCCTCGGTGAGCAGCAGCGCAAGGCACTGCTTGGAGAATTCGCGGCGAACTAGTTCCACTCGCCGTGTAGAAACAAGCAGTGGGTACGCATGACGATGTCCGCACTGCGGCTCGTCTCACGGTCCTTGCCGGCCCTTCCGGGGCCGGCAAGGACAGCGTGACCGAACTTGTCCGGGCCCGATCGCCACGACTGTGGCTGTCAGTCCCGGTGACCACCCGGCCCCGTCGGAAGTACGAGATCGACGGTGTGCACTACCGTTTCGTCGATGCGGGCGAATTCGCGCGACTACTCGACGACGGGCTGTTGCTGGAGTGGTCGGAGATTGGCGTTCACCGTTACGGAACGCCGCGCGAGCCGGTACGGAGCCGTTTGTCGGCCGGTTTGCCGGTGCTGCTGACGATCGACCTCCGGGGTGCCCGACAGGTGCGGGTGGCGATGCCCGAGGCCCGGCTGGTGTACCTCGCCCCGTCCGGGGCCGACGTCCACCGGGCCGGTCGCGAATTCGACGCGACGGTCGTCAACGACGTGGCCGGGCGTGCTGCGGATGAACTGGTAGGCTTGCTCGGTTCGTCCTTTCTGACGCCGACCTGATGTAGCTCCGACCTGATCCGGCCTCGACCCGAAGCTTGCTCGACCCGAAGCTTGACCGAGACCCGAAGCCTGATCGAGTTCTGACCTGACGTCGACGTCGCCATGGACCGACGCCAACCGAGCCAACTCCGACCTGACCGCCTGGCGCGGTCGAGAGACACCGAGGTTTATCTCCGTGGGATCCATTGCCAACCCCGAGGGCATCACCAACCCGCCGATCGACGAGCTGCTCGAGAAGACCACCTCGAAGTACGCCCTGGTGATCTTCGCCGCCAAGCGCGCCCGCCAGGTCAACGCCTACTACAGCCAGCTCGGCGAGGGCCTGCTGGAGTACGTCGGCCCACTGGTGGAGACCACGCCGCAGGAGAAGCCGCTCTCGATCGCGATGCGGGAGATCAACGCCGGTCTGCTCACCGCCGAGCCGACCGACCAGCCGTAGGGCCGGTCGGGCGTCGTCCGATGACCGCGGTCGTACTCGGGGTCGGCGGAGGCATCGCCGCGTACAAGGCGTGTGAGCTGCTGCGCCTGTTCACAGAGTCGGGCCATCGGGTCCGGGTGGTGCCGACCGCCTCCGCACTCCGGTTCGTGGGCGCCCCGACCTGGGCGGCGCTCTCCGGGCAACCGGTCGCCGACGACGTCTGGGCCGACGTGCACGAGGTGCCGCACGTACGGCTGGGGCAGGGCGCCGACCTGGTGGTCGTCGCGCCCGCCACGGCCGACCTGCTGGCCAAGGCGGCGCACGGACTCGCCGACGACCTGCTCACCAACACGCTGCTGACGGCCCGCTGCCCGGTGCTGCTCGCGCCCGCCATGCACACCGAGATGTGGGAGCACCCCGCCACCGTGGAGAACGTCGCCCTGCTGCGTCGGCGCGGGGTCCTGGTGCTGGAGCCGGCGAGCGGTCGGCTGACCGGGGCGGACACCGGGAAGGGCCGGCTTCCCGATCCGGCCGAGATCTTCGAGGTGGCCCGCCGGGTGCTCGCCCGCGGCACCGGGGCATCCCGGGACCTGACCGGTCGCCGGGTCGTGGTCACCGCCGGCGGGACCAGGGAGCCGCTGGACCCGGTGCGGTTCATCGGCAACCGGTCGTCGGGCAAGCAGGGCTACGCCTTCGCCCGGACGGCCGTGGCCCGTGGCGCCCGGGTGACGCTGATCGCCGCCAACGTGGGGCTGCCCGATCCGGCCGGAGCGGACGTGGTCCGGGTCTCGACCACCGAGGAACTGCGCAAGGCCACCCTGGAGGCGGCCGGGTCCGCCGACGCCGTGGTGATGGCGGCGGCGCCCGCCGACTTCCGGCCCGCGACGTACGCCGCAGACAAGATCAAGAAATCCGATCGCGGCGCGGCGCTCACCGTCGAACTCGTGGCCAACCCCGACATCGCCGCCGAGCTGGGCGAGCGTCGGCGCCCCGACCAGGTGCTGGTCGTCTTCGCCGCCGAGACCAGTGACGCCGAAGCCAACGCCCGGGGCAAGCTGGCCCGGAAGAAGGCCGACCTGATCGTCGTGAACGAGGTCGGACCGGACAAGGTCTTCGGGGCCGACACCAACACCGCCGTCGTGCTCGGCGCTGACGGCTCGGTGACAGCGTTTCCCGAGCAATCCAAGGAAGATCTCGCCGACGGTGTGTGGGATCTGGTAACAACGCGCTTAACCGGCTCGTCATGAGCGAAACGACGCCAAGGGTGTTGGCCTTCAGACCAGGCGGCGGTGACTACACTGCCGCGCAACGTGTATTCGAGATCTTAGGAGCACCGTGGTACGCCGCTTGTTCACATCCGAGTCGGTCACGGAAGGCCACCCGGACAAGATTGCTGACCAGATCAGCGACGGTATCCTCGACGCGCTGCTGGACCAGGACCCGCGCAGCCGGGTCGCGGTCGAAACCCTCATCACGACCGGCCAGGTGCATGTCGCGGGTGAGGTGACCACGAAGGCGTACGCCGACATCCCGGCGATCGTTCGCGAGACGATCCTCGGCATCGGCTACGACTCGTCGAAGAAGGGTTTCGACGGGGCCTCCTGTGGCGTCAGCGTGTCGATCGGGTCCCAGTCGCCGGACATCGCGCAGGGCGTCGACAGCGCCATCGAGTTGCGGTCCGGCTCGTCGGAGAGCGCGCTGGACGCCCAGGGCGCCGGCGACCAGGGGATGATGTTCGGCTTCGCCTGCTCGGAGACGCCCGAGCTGATGCCGCTGCCGATCGCCCTGGCGCACCGACTGGCCCGCCGGCTGTCGGCCGCCCGCAAGGACGGGACCATCCCGTACCTGCGCCCGGACGGCAAGACCCAGGTCACCATCGAGTACGACGGCCTGCGTCCGGTCCGGCTGGACACGGTCGTGGTGTCGTCGCAGCACGCGGCCGACATCTCGCTGGAGTCGCTGCTCACCCCGGACGTCCGCGAGCACGTCATCGCTCCGGAGCTGGAGGAACTCGGTCTCGACATCGACGGCTACCGGCTGCTGGTGAACCCGACCGGCCGGTTCGAGATCGGTGGCCCGATGGGCGACGCCGGACTGACCGGGCGGAAGATCATCGTCGACACCTACGGCGGGTACGCCCGGCACGGCGGTGGGGCGTTCTCCGGCAAGGACCCGTCCAAGGTCGACCGGTCCGCGGCGTACGCGACCCGTTGGGTGGCGAAGAACGTGGTGGCCGCCGGACTGGCCGAGCGCTGCGAGGTCCAGGTCGCGTACGCGATCGGCAAGGCCCACCCGGTGAGCCTGTTCATCGAGACCTTCGGCACCGAGAACGTGCCGGTGGACCGGATCGAGCGGGCGGTGTCCGAGGTCTTCGACCTGCGTCCGGCCGCGATCATCCGGGACCTGGACCTGCTCCGCCCGATCTACCGGCAGACCGCCGCCTACGGCCACTTCGGCCGTGAGCTGCCCGATCTGACCTGGGAGAACACCGACCGCGCCGCCGACCTCAAGTCGGCCGCGGGAGCCTGACCACCAGCAAGCGCAGCGACCGGCAGCCCGCTCCCGGGTTGCCGGTCGCTCGCGTCTGCGTGGATGTGCCGCTGGCCCACCTGGACCGGCCCTTCGACTACCTGGTCCCCGCCGAGCTGGCCGAACAGGCCCAGGCCGGAACCCGGGTACGGGTGCGCTTCGCGGGTCAGTTGGTCGACGGATGGCTGCTGGACCGGGCCGAGATGTCCGCGCACGACGGCCGGCTGAGTTACCTGGAGCGGCTGGTGTCGCCCGAGCCGGTGCTGACCCCGGAGATCGCCCGACTGGCCCGCGCGGTGGCCGACCGGTACGCCGGCAACCTCGCCGACGTACTGCGGCTGGCCGTCCCGCCCCGGCATGCGCGGGTCGAGCGCGAATCGGTCCCGCCCCCGGTGCCCGTCCCGGCCGTCGTCCCGCCCCCGGCGCCGGTTGCCGCCCCGGCCACCGTCCCGCCCCCGGTGCCCGTCCCGGCTGCCTCGACCGGAGCCGGCACGGATGGCGGTGCCGCCGACGCGGTCGGCGCCGCTTCCGATGCGGCCACGGACGGCGGTGCCGCCGACGCGGTCGGTGCCGCCTCCGATGCGGCCACGGACGGCACCGGACCGCCGGGGGTGGCCGACGGGGATGACGGCGCGGCGGACGCCGCGGGCTGGCGGAGCTATCCGGCCGGGCCCGGGTTCCTGCGGGCGCTCGCCGACGGCCGGGCGCCTCGGGCGGTCTGGTCGGCGCTGCCGGGGGAGGACTGGGCGGCCCGGTTCGCGGACGCGGCGGCGGCGACGGTACGGAGCGGACGCGGGGTGGTGGCCGTGGTGGCCGACTCCCGCGATCTCGAACGGCTCGACGCGGCGCTGACCGGCCGGCTCGGCGCCGGGCGGCATGTCGCGTTGTCGGCGGCGCTCGGGCCGGCCCGGCGGTACCGCGCCTTCCTGGCCGCCCGCCGGGGTCAGGTGCCGGTGGTGATCGGTACCCGGGCCGCGATGTTCGCCCCGGTTGCCGACCTCGGACTGGTGGCGATCTGGGACGACGGGGACGACCTGCACGCCGAGCCCAGAGCGCCCTATCCACACGCCCGGGAGGTGCTGCTCACCCGGGCCCAGTTCGGCGAGGCGGCGGTGCTGGTGGCCGGGTACGCCCGGACCGCCGAGGCGCGGCTGCTGGTGGAGACCGGCTGGGCGAAGGAGATCGTGGCCGATCGGGCGACGCTGCGGGCTCGTTCGCCGCAGGTGACGCCGACCGGTGACGACCCGCAGTTGGCCCGGGACCCGGGGGCGGCGACGGCGCGCCTGCCCAGCCTGGCCTGGGAGGCGGCCCGCTCCGCGCTCAAGGCCGACGCGCCGGTACTGGTCCAGGTGCCCCGGCGCGGCTACCTGCCCTCGGTCTCCTGTGCCGAGTGTCGGGCCCCGGCCCGCTGTCCGCACTGTGCCGGTCCGCTCGCCCTGCGCTCGGCAGGTTCGATCCCCACCTGCCGATGGTGCGCCCGGGTGGCCGCCGGGTACGCCTGTCCGCACTGTGGCGGCCGGCGACTGCGGGCCGCCGTGATCGGCGCCCGGCGTACGGCTGAGGAACTGGGGCGGGCGTTTCCCGGCGTGCCGGTGCGGACGTCGGGTCGGGAGGAGGTGCTCGTCACCGTGCCGGGCGGCGCCGGCCTGGTGATCTCGACTCCCGGCGCGGAGCCGGTCGCCGAGGGTGGCTTCGGGGCCGTGCTGCTGCTCGATTCCTGGGCGCTGCTCACCCGGGCCGACCTACGGGCGGGCGAGGAGGCGCTGCGCCGCTGGCTGGCGGCGGCGGCACTGGCCCGGCCCGCCTCGGCCGGCGGTCGGGTGGTGGTGGTCGCCGACGGGGCGCTGGCGCCGGTGCAGGCGCTGCTGCGCTGGGACCCGGCCTGGTTCGCCGGTCGGGAGTTGGCCGAGCGCCGCGAACTGGGCTTCCCGCCGGCCGCCCGGATGGCCAGCCTGACCGGGACGGCGGCGGCGGTGGCGGACCTGCTGGAGGCGGCGCGCCTGCCCGCCGGGGCGGAGTTGCTGGGTCCGGTGCCGGCGACCGAGGGGCAGGAGCGGATGCTGGTCCGGGTGCCCCGGTCCCGGGCGGCCGCGATGGCCGCCGCCCTGCACGCCGCGGCGGCGGTCCGGACCGCCCGCAAGGCCGCCCAGCCGGTACGGATCCAGATCGATCCGCATGACATCTTCTGATCGGATTCCGGGCCGGAAATCTACACGGAGTGTTGTTTCGTCGACGCTGTGGAGTGGGTATCGATGTGGGGACGTACTAAGAGTCCGACTGGCCGGCCGGGATCCGGGTGATACCATCGCCCCTCATGCTCCACTCGGGTGGTGTGACGGTGAGTGATCGCGCCGGTTCGGTGTTCAAACTATTGATCTTGAAAAACCTGGGATCAGGGGTGGGTAGGGCGTGACCGGTCGTCAATCGATCGTCCTCAATGGCGATCTTGGTAGCGGCAAGAGCACCGTCTCCATCGAGCTCGCCAAGCGACTCGGCCTACGGCGGGTCAGCGTGGGAGACCTCTATCGGGAGATGGCGCAGCAGCGGAAGATGACCGCCCTGCAACTCAACCTGCACGCCGAGCTGGATCAGGCGGTCGACGGCTACGTCGACCAGCTCCAGCAGGACATCGCGGACTCCGGTGAGCAGTTGATCGTCGACAGCCGTCTCGCCTGGCACTTCTTCAAGGACGCGCTGAAGATCCACATGATCACCGAGCCGACCGAGGCGGCCCGTCGGGTGCTCGCCCGGCCGTCCGGGCCGGCCGAGAGCTACTCCTCGGTCGAGGAGGCGAGGGCAAAGCTCCACGAGCGCAGCGAGAGCGAGCGGAGCCGGTTCCTCGTCCGGTACGGCGTCGACAAGGCGAAACTCCGCAACTACGACCTGATCTGCGACACCACCAAGGCCTCGGCCGTCGAGGTGGTGGAGCACGTGATCGCCGCGTACGAGGGCTCCTTCGGGCAGGAGATCCTGCGCGACAGGCCGCCACTGCTGCTGCTCGACCCGGCCAGGATCTTCCCGTCGCAGGAGATCCAGGGGCTGCGGGGGCTCTGGGAGTCGGACTTCGTCCAGCAGATCGGAGAGGCTGGCGAGGAGGCGTTGGAGCCGCTGCGCATCGGCTACACGGGTGAGCAGTTCTTCGTCGTCGACGGACACCGGCGGCTCAGCGCGGCACTCCGGAACGGCTTCAAGCTGGTCCCCGGCCAACTGGTCGCCGAGTGCGACGAGCCGGTGGTCGGCGGGCTCAGCGCGATCGACTTCTTCCGGGCCGAGGTCGGGCTGAGCGTGATCTACGACTGGGACGCCGCGCACGGCACCCAGTTGCCGCTGCCCGCGCACATCCTGGAGCGCACCGACGCCGTACTGGCCGGCGAGCCGGGGAACCAGCCCTAACCGGGCAGGCGCGCTCGACCGGTTCGCCGGACCGGTTCGCCCGGCCGGCCCGCCCGGCCCCGCGCGCCGAAGGTCAGCCGGTGCCCGGCCGTGATCGCCGTCACCGGCCCGCGCCGGCATTCGGCAGCCGACCGGCAGCGCAGGCCCGACCGTAGACTGGTACGGCACCCGCCACTCCCATCCGTGAAGGAGCCGTCCCGCGTGACCGTCCAGCCCATCCGTCTGTTCGGGGACCCGGTGCTGCGCACCCCGGCCGAACCGGTCGTCGACTTCGACGCCGAGCTGCGCAGACTCGTCGCCGACCTGACCGACACGATGCGCGAGCAGAACGGTGCCGGCCTCGCCGCACCGCAGCTCGGCGTGGGCCTGCGGGTGTTCTCGTTCGACGTCGACGACGTGGTCGGGCATCTGGTGAACCCCGTACTGGACTTTCCGGACGCCGAGGAGCAGGACGGCCAGGAAGGCTGCCTGTCGATCCCCGGGCTCTACTTCGACACCAAGCGTCGGCTGAACGTCGTCGCCAAGGGCTTCAACGAGTACGGCGACCCGCTCCAGATCGTCGGGACCGGCCTGATGGCCCGGTGTGTGCAGCACGAGACCGACCACCTCGACGGGGTGCTCTTCCTGGACCGGTTGGACGCCGAGGCGCGCAAGGAGGCGATGCGGGCGATCCGGCAGGCGGACTGGTACGACCAGGACGCCCCGCCGGTGGTCAAGACCAGCCCGCACGACGCCCCGACCGGCCGGCGTCAGGCCCTGGCCAGCCGCCTCGGGTTCGGATCCGACCGCTCCACCAACCCCTTCGGTCTGGGTCGGTGACGGCCCGGTGCGTCTGATCTTCGCCGGTACGCCGGCCGTTGCCCTGCCCGCGCTGGATGCCATCGCCGCGTCGTCGCACGAACTGCTCGCCGTGGTGACCCGGCCGGACGCCCCCGCCGGGCGGGGCCGAGGGCTGGCCCGGTCACCGGTGGGCGCCTGGGCCGACGAGCGTGGCATCGAGGTGCTGACCCCGGCCCGGCCCCGGGAGCCGGAGTTCCTCGACCGGTTGCGCCAACTCGCCCCGGACTGCGTACCGGTGGTCGCCTACGGCGCGCTGGTGCCGCCGGTGGCGTTGGACATTCCCGCCCACGGCTGGGTCAACCTGCACTTCTCGCTGCTGCCGGCCTGGCGCGGCGCCGCACCGGTGCAGCACGCGGTGCTGCACGGCGACGAGTTCACCGGAGCCAGCGTCTTCCAACTGGAGGCGGGACTGGACACCGGACCGGTCTTCGGCACCCTGACCGAGGAGATCCGGCCCGCCGACACCGCGGGCGACCTGCTGGAGCGGCTCGCCGTATCCGGCGCGGGGCTGCTGGTCGCGGTGCTGGACGCGATCGATGCGGGGACCGGGCGGGCGGTGCCGCAGCCCGCCGAGGGGGTTTCGCTGGCACCGAAGCTGACCGTCGAGGACGGCCAGGTCCGCTGGGCGGAGCCGGCCTTCGCCGTGGACCGCCGGATCCGGGCCGCCACCCCGGCGCCGGGCGCCTGGACCGAGTTCCGTGGTGCCCGGGTCAAACTCGGCCCGGTCCAGCCGCTCACCGAAGGGCCGGACCTCAAGCCGGGCGAACTTCTGGTCGAGCGCGGACGGGTGCTGGCGGGTACCGCCACCGGACCGGTGGCGTTGGGAGAGGTACGAGCGGCTGGTAAGCGGGCGATGCCGGCACCGGACTGGGCTCGCGGGGTCCGGGTAGCGGGTGGGGAGCAGTTCGAGTGAGCGAGCGTAGCGGGCAGATCGACGGCAGCGAGCGGGCCGGTGCCGACCGGGGCAGTGCCGACGGCAGCGAGCGGGCCGGTGCCGACCGGGGCAGTGCCGACGGCAGCAGCGGTGCGCCGGGCGGCGCGGACCGGGGCAGTGCCGACGGCAGCAGCGGTGCGCCGGGCGGCGCGGACCGGGGCCGGGGAAGTGGGCAGGGCGGTGCCGACCGGGGCCGTCCGGACCGAGGTCGCCCGGACCGGGGGCGCCCGGACCGGGGGCGTGGCGGTCCGGGAGGCGCCGATCGGGAGCGCGCCGGTCGTCCACCGCGCCGGGAGCGCCCGCCGGTGGATCTGCCCCGGCAGGTGGCGTACGAGGCGATCGAGGCGGTGCACCGCGACGACGCGTACGCGAATCTGGTTCTGCCCGACATCCTGCGGGAGCGGCGGCTGCACGGCCGGGACGCGGCCTTCGCCACCGAACTGACCTACGGCACGCTGCGGCTGCGGGGCACCCTGGACGCGGTCCTGACCGCCGCCGCCGGCCGGGACGTCGCGCGGATCGACCCGCAGCCCAGGGATGCGTTGCGACTCGGTGCCTACCAGTTGCTCTACACCCGGGTTCCGGCGCACGCCGCGGTCTCGTCGACCGTCGACCTGGTCCGTGCGGTGGCGCCGGGCGCGACCGGGTTCGCCAACGCCGTGCTCCGGGAGGTGGCTGGTAAGGACGCCGACACCTGGCTCGCGGAGCTGGCGCCGGCCGCCGACATCGACCCGATCGGGAACCTGTCACTCACCTACAGCCATCCGCAGTGGATCGTGCGGGCGTTCTCCGAGGCGCTCGGCGGGGATCTGGGAGAGACCACCCGGCTGCTGATCGAGGACAACCACCGGCCCTCGGTGCACCTGTGCGTCCGGCCCGGCCGGGCGGACGCGGCCGAGGTCGCCGACGAGGTCGGTGGCGCGCCGGGAGCCTTCTCGCCGTACGCGGTCTACCTGCCCGGTGGCGCCCCCGGCGAGCTGGCGGTGCTGGCCGACGGGCGGGCGCACGTCCAGGACGAGGGTTCCCAACTCGTGGCCGCCGCGCTGGTCAACGCCGAACTGGACGGCACCGACGAGCGGTGGCTCGACCTGTGCGCCGGTCCGGGTGGCAAGGCCGGTCTGCTGGGTGCGCTGGCCGCGCAGCGCGGCGCGACGCTGACCGCGGTGGAGGTCGCCGAGCACCGGGCCCGGTTGGTGTCCCAGGCGGTCCGGGGTCTGCCGGTCACCGTGCTGACCGTCGACGGCCGCACCGTCGGGAGCGATCCGGACCTGCCGGCGGACTCCTTCGACCGGGTGCTGGTGGACGCGCCGTGCACCGGGCTCGGCTCGCTGCGGCGGCGGCCGGAGTCGCGCTGGCGCCGCCAGCCCTCCGACCTGCCGGCGCTGACCCGGTTGCAGCGGGAACTGCTCGGCGCCGCGCTGCGGGCGGTCCGCCCCGGTGGCGTGGTCGGCTACGTGACCTGCTCGCCGCACGTCGTGGAGACGCACGTCTCGGTCGGTGAGGCGGCGCGGCGATCCGGCGTACCGGTGGACTTCGTCGACGCCCGCCCGCTGCTGCCGGCGGACATGCCCGGCCTCGGCGACGGCCCGACGGTCCAACTCTGGCCCCACCGCCACGGCACCGACGCGATGTTCCTGGCAATGCTCCGCCGAGGCTGACCCCCTGACCGGTTAGGAAGGGCCCCTTCTTCTACAGAAAACGATAAGAAGGGGCCCTTCCTTACATCTAGGTTGGGTTGGTGGACGGGGACGCGACGACTATGCCGGCTCGGGCCATCGGCACGCCGCTGGATCGGCTCGACGGGCCGCAGAAGGTCACCGGCACCGCCCGGTACGCCTTCGAGCATCCCGTGGAACGGCCCGCCTATCTGCATCCGGTGCAGGCGACGATCGCCGTCGGACGGATCGTCGGAGTGGACACCACGGCCGCGCTGGCCGAGCCGGGGGTGCTGGCGGTGCTGACCCACCAGGACGCGGCCCGGGTCGCCTCGGTGGAGGATCCGGAGTTGCTGATCCTGCAGGACGACGAGGTGCGGTACCGGGGGCAGTTCGTCGGTGGTGTCGTGGCGGAGACCTCGGAGGTCGCCCGCCGAGCCGCCGACCTGGTCCGGTTCGACTACCAGGCCCGGCCGCACGACGTCGAGCTACGGGCCGACCACCCCGACCGGTACGCCCCGACGGTGCTCAACGGCGGGTTCGCCACCGACAGTGTGCGGGGCGACCCGGAGCGGGCCCTCGCGGCGGCAGCGGTACGCCTCGACGCCACCTACACGACGCCCAGGTACCAGCACAATCAGATCGAGCCGCACTCGACGATCGCGATCTGGGCCGATGACCACCTCACCCTCTACGTGGCCAGTCAGGGCGTGCACCGGCTGCGCGACTCGCTCGCCACCCTGTTCGGGCTCGACCCGGAGCGGATCCGGGTGATCTCGCCGCACGTCGGCGGCGCGTTCGGCGGCAAGCTGCACGCCCATCCGGACGTCGTGCTCGCGATACTGGCCGCGATGGCCGTCCCCGGCCGGGCGGTGAAACTCGCGCTGACCCGGCAGCAGATGTTCACCCAGGTCGGCTACCGCACCCCGAGCATCCAGCGGATCCGGCTCGGTGCCGATGCCGACGGACGACTCGTCGCCGTCGCCCACGACGTCGTGCAGCAGACCGCGCGGATCAAGGAGTTCGCCGAGCAGACCGCGTCTTCGAGCCGGGTGATGTACGCGGCAGCCGACCGGAGTAGCACGCACCGGATGGTCGCACTCGACGTACCGGTTCCGACGATCATGCGGGCGCCGGGCAAGACCCCCGGGATGTACGCCCTCGAGTCGGCGATGGACGAGATGGCGATCGCCTGCGGACAGGATCCGGTCGAGTTCCGGATCGCCAACGAGCCGGCCGAGGATCCGGAGCGGGACCTGCCGTTCTCCAGCCGTAACCTGGTGGCCTGTCTGCGCGAGGGCGCCCGCCGGTTCGGCTGGGACAGGCGGGATCCGACACCCCGGGCCCGGCGGAGTGCGGGCTGGCTGGTCGGCACCGGGGTCGCCGCCTCGATGTACCCGGTCTACCGGTTGCCCGGCTCGTCGGCCATGATCCGGCTCGGTCCGGACGGCCGGTACACGGTGTCGATCGGCGCCGCCGACCTGGGCACCGGCACCTGGACCACGCTGACCCAGATCGCGGCCGACGCGTTGGACGTTCCGGTCGGGCGGATCGAGTTGCGGATCGGCGACACCCTGCTGCCGCATGCGATGGCGGCCGGGGGCTCGTCGGGGATGACCTCGTGGGGTTGCACGGTGGTCGAGGCGGCGCATCGGCTACGCGCCCGGCTCGCCGACGAGCATGGCGGCGTGGTGCCGGCCGAGGGGATCGAGGCGAGCGCGGACATGCCGGCCAACCCGCACGGGGACAGGTTCGCCATGTACGCCTTCGGCGCCCAGTTCGCCGAGGTCCGGGTGTGCGAGGCGACCGGGGAGGTCCGGGTGCCTCGGCTGCTCGGCGTGTTCGCCGCCGGGCGGATCATCAACCCGAAGACCGGCCGGTCCCAACTGCTCGGCGGAATGACCATGGGACTGTCGATGGCACTGCACGAGCGGGCGGTGGTCGATCCGCGGTTCGGGCACGTGGTCAACCACGATCTCGCCGAGTACCACATCGCCACCAACGCCGACGTCGGCTCGGTCGAGGTGCACTTCGTCGAGGAGGACGACCCGTACGTCAACCCTATGGGGTCGAAGGGCATCGGCGAGTTGGGCATCGTGGGGACGGCTGCCGCGATCGCCAACGCCGTCCATCACGCCACCGGCGTGCGGGTACGCGACCTGCCGATCACCCCGGACCGGTTCTTCGCCGAGGAAACCCCGAGCCGGTCGTGAACTGGCTCCGGGTTGGCCGTGGATTGGTTTCGGGCCGGGCGTGCATCAGGTCCGGGTCGGGAGTGGACCGGTCCGGGTCGGGGTGGAACGGACCGGGGCTGGTGGGAGGGCAGATCGGACCGGAGGGAGACCGGATCCGCATCCGGCGACGGTCGGGGTGACCGGCATTCGTACACTGGCGCGGTGACCGTACCAGCGCCGATCGTCGCGCCCAGTATTCTCGCCGCAGACTTCGCCCGGCTCGCCGACGAGGTCCACGCGGTGGAGTCGACGGCGGACTGGCTGCACGTCGATGTGATGGACAACCACTTCGTGCCGAACCTGACCATCGGGCTGCCGGTGGTGCAGAGCCTGTTGGCCGTGACCACGTTGCCGTTCGACGTACACCTGATGATCGAGGATCCGCGGCGCTGGGCGCCCAGCTACGCCGACGCGGGGGCGTACAACGTGACCTTCCACGCCGAGGCGTGCGACAACCCGGTCTCGCTGGCGAAGGACCTGCGCTCGGCCGGGGCCAAGGCCGGGTTGGCGATCGACCGGGACACTCCGATCGAACCGTACCTTGACCTGTTACCCAGTTTCGATACATTGCTGATCATGACTATCAAGGCGGGCTTCGGGGGGCAGCGGTTCATCCCCGAACTGCTCGACAAGGTCCGTACCGCCCGCCAGCACGCTGACGCGGGCCACCTCGAACTGCGGATCGAGGTCGACGGCGGCATCGCGGCCGACACCATCGAGCAGGCGGCGGTGGCGGGCGCGGACGCGTTCGTCGCCGGCACCGCGGTCTACGCGGCGGCGGATCCGGCCGCGGCGGTGACGCAGCTGCGGCGGCTGGCCGAACGCGCCGTGCCACCGACATGAGCGAGCACCGCGAGCGAATCGGCCAGCTCAGTGCTGGAGAGCCTCGTGACCGCGCGGAGCGAAGCGGAGTGCGGGCATGAGCGTTGATGGGGTCGAGGAGCGGCCCGACCTGATCCTGGTGGTGGACGACGACGAGGACATTGTCCGGTTCGTGGCGTTCAACCTGCGGCTGCACGGTTTCGAGGTCATGCAGGCCGGAGACGGCCAGGAGGCGCTGGAGCTGATCGAGCGGCGGCGTCCGGATCTGGCCGTGGTCGATCTGCGGATGCCCCGGGTCGACGGGCTGGAGCTGACCCGCCGACTCCGGGCCAACCCGATGACCTCCGCCCTGCCGGTGATCATGTTGACCGCCAAGGGCCTGACCGTGGACAAGGTGCACGGCCTCACCGCCGGTGCGGACGACTACCTGGTGAAGCCGTTCGACACCGCCGAACTCGTCGCCCGGGTCAGCTCGACGCTGCGGCGCAACAAGGAGTTCCGCGAGGTCTCCCCGCTGACCGGGCTGCCCGGGAACACCCGGATCCGGCGGGAGATCGGCGACCGGGTACGCAGCGGCGTCGACTACGCGGTCGGCTACATCGACATCGACCGGTTCAAGAGCGTCAACGACCGGTACGGCTTCGTCCGGGGCGACGAGTTCATCAGCGCCCTGGCCCGCAGCCTGCACCGGGCGGTGGTCTCGGTCGGCCTGCCCCCGGCCTTCCTCGGGCACATCGGCGGCGACGACTTCGTGATCGTCTGCGCCCCCGAACAGGTACGGCCACTCACCGAGCGGGCCGTGGTCGACTTCGAGAAGACCGCCGACGAGCTGTACGACCCGGAGGACGCCAAGCGCGGCTACGTCGAGCTGAAGGACCGCCGGGGCAACGTCCAACGCGCCCATCTGGTCACCCTCTCCATCGGGGTCTCCCTGTCGGTGCCCGAGCGGCGGTTCACCGACCCGCTCGAAGTGATCGCGGCGGCCTCGGAGATGAAGACGGTGGCCAAGAGCCAGCCCGGGTCGTACGTGGCGATGGACCGGCGCCGTCCGGGAGGGTGACCGCAGTCACTCCGCTGTGAGGTCGGTCGCCTCACTGGCACTCGACCCTCGAATCCGTGCAACACTCGACCGGTACCCACCACGCGCTGGCGGGACTCGGTGAAATTCCGAACCGGCGGTGATCCGGGCGAAAGCCCGGTAAGCCCGCGACCCGGTCGGCTCAGAGCCGCCCGGTGGACCTGGTGAGAACCCAGGGCCGACGGTTGAGTGCGGGCACCGCCCACGCTCAGACAGTCCGGATGGGAGACAGCGCGCGGGACGGACAGGCCTGACGGCCGGCGTCTGCATGCCGACCGCGCGGGCCCGCCGGGGTCGGCTCTGCCGTCTCCGTGCTCCGCTTCCGCTCGTCCCGGCCGCCCGGCCGGTGCCCCTCCCGCCCCGCCCGCGCGTCTGCGAAGGACGGACGAGGGAGAGGGCAGGGATCGGCATGGGGAGCGTCTCCACCGACGAGGCGATGCGCCGCGCGATTGCGCTGGCGGCCCGCGGTCTGGGCACGACGAGTCCCAATCCACTGGTCGGCTGCGTGCTGCTCGACCCCCGGGGCGAGGTCGTCGGCGAGGGCTTCCACGCGTACGCCGGCGGACCGCACGCCGAGATCGTCGCGCTGGCCCAGGCCGGTGAGCGGGCCCGGGGCGGCACTGCGGTGGTCACCCTGGAGCCCTGCGACCATGTCGGGCGTACCGGCCCGTGCAGTGGTGCGCTGATCCAGGCCGGGGTCCGCCGGGTCGTGCTCGGCGTGCCCGATCCGAACCCGGTCGCGGCGGGCGGCGTCGAGACGCTGCGCGCGGCCGGTGTCGAGGTCGAGATCGGGGTCCGGGCCGCCGAGGCGGAGGCGGGCAACCTGGCCTGGCTGACCGCCGTACGACGGGGTCGGCCGTACCTGATCTGGAAGTACGCGGCGACCCTGGACGGGCGGATCGCGGCGGCCGACGGCACCAGCATGTGGATCACTTCCGAGGCGGCCCGGATCGACGTACACGCGCTGCGCGGCACCGTCGACGCGGTGATCGCCGGGGTCGGCACGGTGCTGGCCGACGATCCGAGACTGACCGCCCGCAACCTGCGCAACGGCACCCTGGCCATCCGACAGCCGCTGCGGGTGGTGGTGGACAGCGACGGCCGTACCCCGGTCGACGCCCGGGTCCGCGACGGCGCGGCACCGACCTGGGTGGCGACCGCGGCCGAGGTCGGCACCGACCCGGACGGGCGGGTCGACCTGCCCCGGCTGCTGGCCGAGCTGTACCGGCGCGGGGTGCGGGCGGCACTGCTGGAGGGCGGTCCCACCCTGGCCGGCGCGTTCCTGGCCGCCGGACTGGTGGACAAGGTGGTCGGCTACCTGGCGCCCAAGCTGCTCGGTGCCGGCCCGGCGGCCCTGTCCGACGCCGGCCCACGGACCATCTCCGAGGTCATCGACCTGGAGTTCACGGATATCACACCGGTCGGCCCCGATCTGCGGGTCACCGCGTTTCCTCGGAAAACGGAGGGCTGAACAGATGTTCACCGGAATCGTGGAGGAGCTGGGCGAGCTGGTCCGGCGGGTCGAGACGGGCGGGGACTCGGCGCTGGTCGCGATCCGTGGCCCGCTGGTCACCTCGGACGCCCGGCACGGCGACTCGATCTCCGTCAACGGGGTCTGCCTGACGGTCGTGGAATCCGACGGCGACGTCTTCACCGCCGACGTGATGGGCGAGACCTTCCGCCGTACGTCGCTCGGCGCGCTGCGCCCCGGTGATCCGGTCAACCTGGAGCGGGCCGCGACGCTCGGCAGCCGGCTCGGCGGGCACCTGGTCCAGGGCCACGTCGACGGCGTCGCCGAGATCGTCCGCCGGGAGCCGGCCGAGCAGTGGGAGACGGTCACGTTCACGCTCCCCGAGGCGCTCGCCCGGTACGTGGTGGAGAAGGGGTCGATCACCGTCGACGGGGTGTCGCTGACCGTCGCCGCGCTGGCCGACGGGCTGTTCTCGGTCGGGCTGATCCCGACCACGCTCGCCGCCACCACGCTGGGTCGTAAGGGGATCGGCGAGCCGGTGAACCTGGAGGTGGACGTGCTGGCCAAGTACGTCGAACGACTGCTGACGACCGGCGGGCGGCTGCCGGTCGACGGACTGGAGGCCGTGGCATGACAACCGACTTCGGCACCATCGATTTCGGCACCATCGAACAGGCGCTGGCCGACATCGCGGCCGGTCGGCCGGTGGTCGTGGTGGACGACGCCGACCGGGAGAACGAGGGCGACCTGATCTTCGCCGCCGATCTGGCCACTCCCGAGCTGCTCGCGTTCATGGTCCGCTACACCTCCGGCTACATCTGCGCGCCGCTGACCGAGGAGGACTGCGACCGGCTCGAACTGCCGCCGATGTACCACACCAACCAGGACAAGCGGGGCACCGCGTACACGGTGACGGTGGACGCGCGCGAAGGGGTCAGCACCGGCATCTCGGCGGCGGACCGGGCGCACACCATCCGGCTGCTCGCCGACCCGACCACCGACCCGACCGACCTGAGCCGGCCGGGACACGTCGTACCGCTGCGGGCCAAGCCCGGCGGGGTGCTGCGGCGCCCCGGGCACACCGAGGCGGCCGTCGACCTCGCCCGGCTCGCCGGGCTCCGGCCGGCCGGGGTGCTCTGCGAGCTGGTCAACGACGACGGCACGATGATGCGCCTGCCCGATCTGGAGAAGTTCTCCGCCGACCACGGACTCACCCTGATCACCATCGCGGATCTGATCGCGTACCGGCGGCGCACCGAGCAGCAGGTCCAGCGGGCCGCCGACGCGCGGCTGCCGCTGAAGTACGGGCTGTTCCGGGCGGTCGGCTACCGCGTCGACTACGACTCGACCGAGCACATCGCCCTGGTCTACGGCGACATCGGCGACGGCCAGGACGTACTGGTCCGGGTGCACTCGGAGTGCCTGACCGGGGACGTCTTCGGCTCGCTGCGCTGCGACTGTGGTCCACAGCTGAACGCCGCTCTCGCCCGGGTCGCCGCCGAGGGGCGGGGCGTGGTCCTCTACATGCGTGGGCACGAGGGGCGGGGCATCGGTCTGGTGCACAAGCTGCGGGCGTACCAGTTGCAGGACCTCGGCCGGGACACCGTCGACGCGAACCTGGACCTCGGGCTGCCCGCCGACGCGCGGGACTACGGCACGGGCGCGCAGATCCTGTACGACCTCGGTGTCCGCTCGATGCGGCTGCTGACCAACAACCCGGCCAAGCGGGCCGGGCTGGAGGGCTACGGGCTGACCGTGGTCGGCCGGGAGGCGATGCCGGTCGGGGCGACCCCGGAGAACCTGCACTACCTGCGGACCAAGCGGGACCGGATGGGCCACCTGCTGGACGAGCTGGACGGACCGGCCGCGCCGGTGGAACTGGTTGAGATGACGGAAAGGTTGGCGTGACGATGGCGGGGTTCGGGGAACCGGGAGTGTCCACGGTGGATGCGTCCGGGCTGACGGTCGGGGTGGTGGCCGCCCGCTGGCACGGGGAACTCACCGACCACATGCTGGACCGCGCGGTGAACGCGGCGAAGGCGTGCGGCGTGAACGACGTGCTGGTGGTCCGGGTCGCCGGTTCGGTGGAACTGCCGGTGGTGGCCCAGGCGCTGGCCCGGCGCTGCGACGCCGTGGTGGCGCTCGGTGTGGTGATCAAGGGAGCCACGGCGCACTTCGACTACGTGTGCCAGTCGGTGACCGAGGGGCTGACCCGGGTCGCACTGGACACCTCGACGCCGGTCGCGCACGGCGTGCTCACGGTCAACAACCTGGAGCAGGCCCGGGACCGGGCGGGCCTGGCCGACTCGGCCGAGGACAAGGGCTGGGCGGCCACCACCGCGGCACTGGAGGCAGCCGTGGCGATCCGCGACATCGGCGCGCGACCGTAGCCGATCGCGGTGTGGCTCGACGGCACGGCACCCGGCGGTCCTGCCGCTGACGCGGCGGGACCGTCGTCGTCCGCCCTGGGGATCGCAGTCTGGTCGTCGGTTCCCGCACCGACGGACGGTCGATCTCAGGCCGCCCTGTCGGCCATGGTCAGCCGGGTCAGGTACCGCTTGCTGATCTGGCCGCCGTGGTCGCGGTCGATCAGGTTGGCGATGCAGGCGAGGAGACCGTCGCCTGCCGGTCGAGGCAGCGTACGGTGGCCGGAGTAGGTCATCAGAAGGTCCAGGTATTCGCCGGTGGTGTAGCCCTGCTCCCACTCGTAGCGGCGGAACCGTGCCGGGCCGAAGCGTGCGGAGGGCGCGACCTCGATCGGATCGTCCGGGATGTCCGCGGCTGGTGTCAGGCGCAGCCCAGGTGGCGTCCTGGGGTCGAAGGCCTCGTAGCACGCCTGCGCGTCTGCGAAGAAGTTCTCCGTGCCACCAGCGACGTGTTCGGTGTGCACCACGGCGAGTGTTCCGCCCGGGCGGAGCACGTCCGCCGCTTTGTCGACGCGGATAGCCGGGTCGATCCAATGGAACGCGGTCGCCGAAATTACCAGGTCGAACGGGGTGGTCGGTGGTGTCCAATGCTCGAAGGGGGACACCTCGACGGTCACGTTCCGGAACTCTCGAAGATTACGTCGGGCCACTGCTGCCAGCTCGGGGCTGAGTTCCACCGCGATGATGGTGCCACCGAGCCGGGCCAGTGGTCGGCTGGCCTGGCCGGTGCCACATCCGATCTCCAGCACCCGGGACCGCGGGCTCAGACCACCGAGCCGGACCAGATCTTCGAAGACCTGGTCCGGATAGCCAGGCCGCGCGTGGTCGTAGAGCTCGGCGTCCTCGCCGAATGTGGCACGCAGGAGTTCGCGATCGGTGTCGGTCACGACCGGACGTTACCTCCCAAACTCGGCGAGCGTGGGGGTGGTCGATCACGTAGCGACAGGAGACAGCCCGATGTGGATGCGGCCCACCGTCTATCCGATTCCGGCGCCGCCACCGGTGCGGCTGAGCATCGTGGCACGTCCGCGCGGGGACGACTGGCTCGACGACGAGATGGCCGGGCTACGCCGTTCCGGGGTGGACGTCCTGGTCTGCCTGCTGACCTCTGCGGAACGCGAGGAGTTGGGGTTGACCGGCGAGGATGCCGCCGCCGCCCGCGCCGGTCTCGACTTCCACGCCCATCCCGTGACCGACCGGGGGGTTCCGGAACATGCCGCGATCCGTCCGCTGCTCGACGTGCTGGCCGGCGACCTTGCCCGGGGGCGGCACCTCGCGGTCCACTGTCGGGCGAGCATCGGCCGGTCGTCTCTGCTCGTCGCGGCGTTGTTGTCCCGGCTGGATGTTCCGGTCGACCGGATCTGGGACATCATCGGCGGGGCCAGGGGAGTGCCGGTGCCCGAGACGGAGGAGCAGCGGCGGTGGCTCGGCGACCATCGTCGTTGAGCCACCTGCGGGACCTGTGGACGCCGGCGGCGTCGCTGCTGATGCCGGCCGCGTGGGGTGGGACTCCGGTCCCGGTGGGGTGGGAATCCGGTCGGGTGGGGTGGGAATCCGGTCCGGGTGGTGGCCGCCGAGAGCCTCAGGCCAGCTCGAGTCGTTGCAACGCGAGCGCCACGAAGCCCCGCAACGACCGGTCCCACCCCGGCGGGTCGACGCCGGGATCCGTCGTCCGGGCGTCGACCAGGATGTCCAGGGCGCGGTCGGGCAGCAGTTCGCCGTTGCGGTACGCCAGCGCCACCGCCGCGGTGACGCGTACGGCAGGGCCGGGTGCCAGCAGCAGGTCCCGGAGGCGGGTGTCGATCTGGACCGCCTCGGTGGGGCAGTGCCCGAGGGTCAGGTTGGCGCTGGCCCGGGCGGCGGAGCGGGCCTCGTCGTCGGGCACGGCGACCAGCGCGGACACCACGCGCTCGGTCGGCGGGAACCAGGCGAGCAGTTCGGCCGCGAGCCCCGCCAGCCGGCTGTGGGGGTCGGCCAGCCAGCGTAGGTAGCTGTCGGTATGGCGCGCTCCGGCATGGAAGGCGTCGGCCGCCCAACGGACCGGTGCGAGGTCGGCCACGTCGGCGAGCGACTCCTGCGCGAACAGGTCCCCGGCATCCAGGTGTCGGGCCACGAGGTCCGCCTGCTCCTCGCTGATCCCGTCGCCGCCGGCGAACGCCCGCCGGGGGTTGAAGGGGAGTTCGTCGTCGCGCCGGGCGCCGATCACCAGCGCGCGGAGCAGGGTGACGACACCCGCCCGGTCCAGGGTCTCCCGGTCGTCGGCCAGCGCCACGAGGAAAGGCACGACCTGGCTGCTGGCCGACCACCGGGTGCCCTGGTGGTAGACGTTGCCGAGGAGTTGCCCCAGCGCCCTGTGGCGGATCCGCTCGTCCGTCGCCCGGAGTGCCCGCAACTGGTCCGGGACGTCGTGGGCCGGCCCGTAGGCGTGGTGCAACGTTCCCCACGCGACCTCGTCGAGCCGCGCCAGCGGGTCGGTCGAGAGATCCATTTCGCAGTTCTACCACCACCACCCCGGCGGTGACCGCCGAGTCAGCCCGTCGGCGCCTGGAGCCGGCCGGCCTCGATGATCCGGCGGAGGAACTGCCGGGTACGGGGCTGGGTCGGTTCGCCCAGCACCTGTTCGGGCGGCCCCTCCTCGATCACCCGTCCACCGTCGAGGAAGCAGATCCGGTCGGCGACCTCGCGGGCGAACCCCATCTCGTGGGTGGCCAGCACCATGGTCATGCCGTCCGCCTTCAGGTCCCGGATCATGGTCAGCACCTCGCCGACCAACTCCGGGTCCAGCGCCGAGGTGACCTCGTCGAGCAGGAGAAGTCGGGGTGAGTTGACCAGTGCCCGGACGATCGCCACCCGCTGCTGCTGGCCGCCGGAGAGCCGGTCGGGATAGTCACCGGCCTTCTCGGCCAGCCCCACCCGGGCGAGCAGTTCCCGGGCCTGGAACTCGGCCTCGGCCCGGTCCCGCCGGTACACCCGCCGGGGCGCCAGTGTGATGTTGTCCAGCACACTGAGGTGCGGAAACAGGTTGTACGCCTGGAAGACGATACCGATCCGCCGGCGTACCAGGTCGGGGGAGGCCCGGGGGTCGGTGATGTGCTCGCCGTCCAGGTGGATGGTGCCGTCGTCGAGGTCCTCCAGCAGGTTGACACAGCGCAGCAGGGTGGACTTGCCCGACCCGGAGGCGCCGATCAACGCGACCACCTCGTGTTCGGCCACGTCGAGGTCGAGATCGTCGAGTACGACGTGCCCGCCGAACACCTTGCGCAGCGAGCGGCAGCTCAGCACGGGCCCGTTCGGCGTCATCGTGCCGCCTGGCGGCGGGCGGCGCGAAGGGTCACCCAGTCGGTGACCGCGATCAGCGGGATGGCGAGCAGCACGAAGAGCACCCCCGCGACAATGTACGGCGTGTAGTTGAAGGTCTCCGCAGTGGCTATCTGGGCTGCCCGTACGGCGTCGATCGGTCCGGCCAGGGAGACCAGCCCGACGTCCTTCTGGAGCGCGACGATGTCGTTGAGCAGGGGCGGGGCGACCCGGCGGACGGCCTGGGGCAGCACCACGTACCGCATCGTCTGCCGGTAGGTCAGGCCGAGTGACCGGGCGGCGGCGAGCTGACTGGCGTGCACCGACTCGATGCCGGCCCGGAAGACCTCGGCCAGGTAGGCGCCGAAGGTGAGGACCAGGGCGATCCCGCCGAGCACCAGCACCGACGGCATGCCCTCCAGGCGCAGGCCGGGCACGCCGAGGGTGAGCACGTACAGCACGATGATCACGGGTAGCCCGCGGAACGTGTAGGTGTAGCCGGTGGCCAGCGCCCGGACCGGGAAGAAGACCGCGCCCCGCAGGGTACGCAGCACCGCCAGCAGCAGGCCGACGGTGAGCGCGCCGAGGGCGCAGAACACCAGCAGTTGGACGTTGAGCCACAGCCCGGTGAGTACGTCGGGCAGGGCGGCGCGGGCGATCCGGGGATCGAGGAAGGACTGTCGTACCCGCTCCCAGCCCGGAGCGCCGGTCACTGCCACCACGAGCAGGGTGCCGAGCACCCCGGTCGAGGTCGCGGCGATCAGCACCGAGCGGACCGTCTGCCGTTTCCGGTAGGCGGCCCGCTCCCGGGCGATCGTGGACGGTTGGTGATCGGTAAGTGTCACGTGAGTTCGGCGGCGCCCGCCACGTCGGCGAGCCAGGTCTTCTCCAACTCGACGAGCTTTCCACTCTCTCGCAGCGCGTTGACGGCGTTGCTGACGCAGCCGCTCAGCGGAGAGTCCTTGTCGAGCAGCAGGCCGAAGGTTTCCGGCACTCCCACCTGGGGCAGTTGGCCGACGATGGTGGCGTCCTTGATCTCCGCCGAGGTGATGTAGAAGGCGGTGGGCAGGTCCACAACGATGCCGTCGAGCTGGCCGTTCTGCAGCGCCTTCTTCGCGTCGTCGTTGCTGTTGTAGACCTGGGCCTTGACGGTCGGTTTGATCAGGTCGGTGATCGCCTGGTAGCTGGTGGTGCCGACCTGGGCACCCAGCTTGGCGTTCTTCAGGTCGGCCAGGGTCGACTTGCCGGCGATCTTCGAGCCCTTGGCCGCGACGACGGCCTGCCGGACCAGGTAGTACGGCGAGGAGAAGTCGACGGCCACCTTGCGTTCGTCGGTGATGGAGAACTGGTTGATGTCGAAGTCGAACTCCTTCGCCCCCGGGGCGATGGCGTTGTCGAACTTGACCCGGACCCACTGCACGTCGACCCGGGCGTATCCGAGCTGTTTCGCCACCTCGTACGCCACCGCCGATTCGAAGCCCTTGCCGTTCGCCGGCGTGTTCTCGCTGAACCACGGCTCGTACGCGGGATCGTCCGTGCCGATGGTCAACTTGCCCGGCGTCTTGGTCTTCATGTCCGCCTTGGTACAGGCGGCCGGGGCCGGACCCGGCGGGGGTTGGTCCTGGGGAGCGCAGCCGGCGAGGGCCGCGAGAAGAACGGTAGCGGTCGTGAGCGCGACCGGCAGAGATCGGCTAGCCATGGCCGACAGCATAGGCACACGTCGACGCCCGCCCATAGATTTTCCCAGTGGTCCGATAGGGATATTGGTCGGGTATCGGCCCGTCGAGTGGTGCCGACCGGGCATTGGCGGTAAACCGGAACCGGAGGTCGCGCGTCACTCTCTTGTGACAACCCACCTGGTCTCCGACCCGCCCGGCGGGAGGATCATGACGCAACCCGTGCCCGGGGGATGGGCGGCGGACGAGGCGGTCACCCGCCTCTTCACCGCCCACTACCGACCGCTGGTACGACTCGCCACGCTGCTGCTGCACGACCAGGGCGCGGCGGAGGAGATCGTCCAGGACGGCTACGTGGCGCTGCACGGGCGATGGTCCCGACTGCGCGACGCCGACAAGGCCCTGGGCTACCTGCGGACCAGTGTGGTCAACCGGTGCCGGTCGGCGCTGCGGCACCGACGGGTGGTGCAGACGCACCTGGCTGCGACCCAGCCGATGGCGGACGCGCCCAGTGCGGAGGCCGGCGCGCTCGACCTGCTCCAGCACGACGCCGTGATCGCCGCGCTGCGGGCACTGCCGACCCGGCAGCGGGAGGCGATCGTGCTGCGGTACTACGCCGAGCTGTCCGAGGCCGAGACCGCCGAGCTGATGGGAGTCAGCCGGGGTGCGGTGAAGAGCCACACCTTCCGGGGGATGGCAGCGCTCAAGCAGACCCTGGGGGCACAGCGATGAACGAATACCGGCAGTCGAGGGACGAGGAGCGGGGTCCGATGGACGAGGACCTGCTGCGCCGGGTGCTCGCGGCCGAGGCCGACCGGATCGAGCCGGCACCGGGCGCGTTGCCCCTGATCCAGCACCGGATCCAGGCCGGCGTCCCGGGCCCGACGCGCCGAGGCTGGTGGACCGGTATGGGCCGGTCACGCGACCGGACCGGCCCGCGGCCTTCACCCGACCTGAGCGGGCCGCGGCCTCCATCCCGCCGGACCGGAGTCGGCGGGTCGGCGGGCGGGACCGACCGGCGCCGCTGGGCTGGTTGGTCGCCGCTCGCGGCCGGCGCCGTCACGGTGGCCACCCTGGCCGTGGCCGTGGTGGGGGTCGGCCTGGCCAGCAGCGTCATGCCGACACCGTCGGACCGCCGGACCGGGTCACCGGCCGGCGTACTCGGCGCGGAGCCGACGACCAGCCCGGCCGCGCCGTCGCAGCAAGTGCGGCCGGGCCCGACCCCGCCCGGCGGGCCCGAGCCCTCGGTCGGCACCACCAGCGGTACGGCGCCGACGGCCAGCCTCGCCGTCTACTACCAGGGCGGCGACCCGGACCGGCCCCGGCTCTATCGGGAGTTCCACCGGCTCTGGCTGCGGGACGGCTCGGCCGCCGACCGGATCACGGCGGCGGTGCGGAACCTGCTGGACGGGCCGACCGGGATGGATCCGAACTACCTCAACGCCTGGCCGACCGGCACCGACCTGCGCGGGGTGTCGGTCAGCGACGGCACCGCCACCGTCGACCTGGCCGGGGCGGCCCGGAACGAGGTCGGCGAGGCCGTGGCGCGGATGGCCGTACAGCAACTGGTCTGGACCGTCACCGCCGTGCCGGGAGTGTCCGGGGTACGGCTCCGGCTCGACGGAACGCCGGTCGACCGGCTCTGGGGCCGGGTCGACGTCTCCGGGGTGCTGCGCCGGGGGCCGGCGGTGGAGGTACTCGCCCCGGTGTGGCTGATCGCGCCGCAGCACGGGGACGCCGTCGGGCGTACCTTCCAGGTGCACCTCGCGGGGATCCTGCCGGAGGCGACCGCACAGCTCCGGATCCAGCGGGACGGCCGTACGGTGAGCGAGGAGACGATCACGTTGTCGATCGCCGGGCCGGCCCAGGGTGAGTACCGGCACAGCGTCACCCTGCCGCCGGGCAGGTACACGCTGACGGCGTACGCGATATCCCTGGCCGACGGCCGCGAGCAGCACCTCGACGACCACATCATCACGGTCCGCTGACCTGGCCGGCGGTCCACCTGATGGGCGGTACGCCGACCCGGCGCCCGGGTCGGCGTCGGCCGGCTGCGAGAATCCGGTTCCGTGAAGACGTTCGAGGAGCTGTTCGCCGAGCTGCAGGCGAAAGCCGCCGCCGGCACCCCAGGCTCGGGGACGGTGGCCGCGCTGGAGCGCGGCGTGCACGCGATCGGGAAGAAGGTCGTCGAGGAGGCGGCCGAGGCGTGGATGGCCGCCGAGCACGAGGGGCCGGAACGGGCCGCCGAGGAGATCTCCCAGTTGCTCTACCAGGCGCAGGTGCTGATGCTCGCCACCGGTCTGGAACTCAAGGACGTCTACCGACATCTGTAGTGCCCCGCCGCGTCCCGGCCGCCGTGGACGCGTCCGTCAGTCCGACCCATCTGACCGCGAGGAGCACTTCCGATGCTGCGCATCGCCATTCCCAACAAAGGCACCCTGTCCGGACCGGCCGCCCAGATGCTGCGTGAGGCCGGCTACCGCCAGCGCGGCGACGACCGCGACCTGATCTGCCGTGACGACGCCAACAACGTCGAATTCTTCTACCTGCGTCCCCGGGACATCGCCACCTACGTCGGCTCCGGCGACCTCGACCTCGGCATCACGGGCCGGGACCTGCTGGTCGACTCGGCGAGCCCGGCCGAGGAGATGCTCGACCTCGACTTCGGCGCGGCGACCTTCCGGTTCGCCGCCCGACCGGAGACCGTGTCGGCCGTCGACCAGATCGCCGGCCAGCGCATCGCGACTGCGTATCCGGGGGTCGTCGAGCGGTACCTGGCCGAACACGGGACCACCGCGTCGGTGATCCGGCTCGACGGCGCGGTCGAGAACGCGGTACGCCTCGGCGTCGCCGACGTGGTCGCCGACGTCGTCTCCACCGGTGCCACGCTGCGCCAGGCGGGCCTGGTGATCATCGGTGAGCCGATCCTGCACTCGTCGGCGGTGCTGATCCGTCGGGGCGAGGCACCGGCCAACGGCCAGGTGGACCAACTCGTCCGCCGGTTGCACGGGGTGCTGGTCGCCCGCCGGTACGTGATGCTGGCGTACGACGTCCGGGCCGACCTGCTCGACCAGGCGACCGCACTGACCCCTGGGATCGAGTCGCCGACCATCTCGCCACTGCACCGGGAGGGCTGGGTCGCGGTCGAGGCCCTGGTGCTGCGTCAGGACGTACACCGGATCATGGACGAGTTGTACGATGTCGGCGCCCGGGCGATCCTGGTCACCAACCTGCACGCCTGCCGGCTGTGATCCGCCCCCACGACTGATTCACCAGGGACCCGGCCACCGTCTGTCCTTCGCGCCCGGACGCCGGACGCGAAGGATCGTCAGACGGTGGCCGCCCCCCGTTCCCCCTGGAGCCGCACGCTCACGGTACGGCGGACCGGAACCGGGTGGTGAGGAGCAATCTGCACAGCGACGGCCGCGCCGGTGTTCCCCTGCACAGCGACGGCGAGGTCGAAGTCGAAGTCGTGGCGTCCGCGGTTCCCCGATGACGACAGCAGAAGACCAACCGCGGCCCCCGCGCCTGCGAGGCGGCGCCAGGCGGCTCGGGAGGTTCAGGCTCGCAGCATGCCGAGAGCACGCATGGCAAGCCACAGTTCGTGCCGGACGCTCGGCACGTCCAGCAGTGAACGGCCCAGCGCCTGTTCGGCCCGGTACAGCCGTTTCCGGGTGGCCGAGGGGGAGATGCCGAGCGTTGCCGAGGTGGCGGCGAGGTTCGTCTCCGCGTCCAGCCAGATCCTGACGGTGTCGAGCATGGCCGACCGGTCGTCACGCTCCAGCGGTCGGAGCCGGACCCGGGCCCAGGTGGTCACGGCGGGGGCGGCGAGCAGACGGTCCAGCGCGTCAGCGGTTGCCGTGGTGCCGGCGGTTGTCGCGGTGCCGGCCGTTGCCGTGGCGCCGGCGGTTGCCGTGGTGCCGCCGGGGACGGCAGCGGCGCCGGCGGCCGGGCCTTGCGTGCCGCGCAGCCGCAGGGCCAGCCAGGCGGCCGACTGGTCCCGGATTCGGAAGAGGTCCAGGCCCAGCAGGCTGTTCAGCAGCCGTAACCGGCCGGCGAGGGTGTTGCGGTGAATCTTGAGGTGCCGGCTCGCCGCGCGGTCGAAGGTGAGCCACGAACTGAGCGTGCCGAGCAGTTCCGGTGCGCCCGGATCGGCCCGGCGGGCCGGGACGTGGAAAAGGCAGGGGCGGAGCAGGTCGTGTGCCCAGGCGTACCCGTCGGCGCCGGTGAGTGGCGCGAGGTCCGACTGCCGGTCGAACCGCGCATATCCCTCCGGCGCGGCCCGCGCCACGGCCAGCGCGTGAAATGCCTGCTCGTACCCGGTAGCGGTGTCGTGCAGCGGGACCTGCTCGCTCATCCCGACGCGGCAGCGGGGCACCCGGGCGGTGATCCGTTGTCCGAGCCGGTCCGCCGGATCGGTTCGGCCGCCGGACCGGCCGGTCGGCTCGGACGGCATCAGTGCGATGAGATGGTTCGACCGGACGGGACAGGGTACGACCCAGGCCCGACCGGAGAGGGCACGTTCGATCTCCGCGGCGACCTCGTACCGCTGCTGGCCGACGCACTCGACGACGCCGATCCGGAGCACGTCGGGCAGTGCGGGACGCAGCGCCGAGGCGACCCGTCGAGCCGGTGGGACATCGCCGACCATCAGGAGATGGAGGACGGCCTCCCGGCCGTGCGCGTCGGCGGCGACGATCCGCTGCCGGTTCCGGTCCGCTTCCGCGAGCCGCCAGCACAGGGACAGCGTCCGCGCGGCGTCGGCGAGCAGATCGGCATGCGGCCGGGCCTGGGTGCTGACCACCGCGAGGTACGGGGTCTCCTCCTCGAACAGCACCGCGCGGGGCGTAGCCGCACGGTCCGGGCCCGCGTCGCCGAGCGAGATCACCTGGATGGTGGCCGAATCGTCGTCGGCGTCGGCGGTGGCATCGAGGACGGCGGCGGCGCTACCCCGCTCACGCAATCGTGACACGGCCGTGGTGGCGGCCCGCAGCACACTGGGATCGGGTGGACGCCGGCCTACCGTTCCGACGAGAACCCTTCCGTCGGCACCGATCAGGAAGACGGCTCCGCCGGTTCGCTGCCCGAGCCAATCGAGAACGGCCCGGACGGCGTCGCGCCGGACCGACAGGCGCGCGAGCGTCAGCAGGTCCTGGGTCCGGTTCCCATCCGCGACGTCCATCGACTCCCGGCTCATCAGGCAACGGCTCCTCGGTACGTCCTTCCGGTGGTTATGTCCTTCCAGGTCGGGACACTCCAGCACGGGTCCGCACCGGCACGGACCGGGCCGGGAAAGGCTAAAGACTACCGGCCCGTCCTGGACACGCTCGTCCTCGTGGCCGGGCCGATGCCGGCGGTCCGCCCGTCGGGGACGGCTCTGGCGACGGGCTACGCTGCGAAGGTGCGAGTTGATCTATTTGCCGTCGTCGTCGCGGAGTACGACCCGGCGATCGAGTTCTTCACCCGGGTCCTCGGCTTCGACCTGGTCGAGGACTCGCCGTCGCTGACCAACGACGGGCGGCAGAAGCGGTGGGTCGTGGTCCGGCCGCCCGGCGCCGAGACCGGGATTCTGCTCGCCCGTGCCGACGGCGAGCAGCAGAGCGCGGCCGTCGGCAACCAGGTCGCCGGTCGGGTCGGGTTCTTCCTCCGGGTAGCCGATTTCGACGCCGCGTACGACCGGATGGCGGCGGCCGGGGTCGACTTCGTGACCACGCCGCGCACGGAGCCGTACGGGCGGGTGGCCGTGTTCCTCGACATCGCCGGCAACCGATGGGACCTGCTCGGTCCGGCCTGACCGGCGCGGCGCCCGCACGGGGAAGCCGGGAGAACGCTGCCCCGAACGCCGTTCCCGAGGTGGATGCTTAGGGCACCCGATTCGTACACTCGGTCATGCCGTTCGATCCGCAGCCCGTGCTGCTCGGGGATTCTGTCGGCGCCAGGCCGTTGCGCGCGGCGGACTTCGATGCCCTCTACGAGGTCGCGCGAGATCCGCTGATCTGGGCCCAGCATCCCGTCCGGGACCGGTACCGCCGCGACGTCTTCACAGAGTTCTTCGCGGAGTCCCTCGCGTCCGGCGGTGCCCTGGCGGTCGTCTCCGACGATGGTGACGTCATCGGATCGTCACGGTTCCACGGGTACGACGAGCGACTCGGCGAGGTCGAGATCGGGTGGACGTTCCTGGCCCGGTCGTACTGGGGTGGGCGGACCAACGGCGTGCTCAAGGCGCTCATGCTGGAACACGCGTTCCGCTTCGTCGAACGAGTCGTGTTCCTCGTCGGTCCGGAGAACCGGCGCTCCCAACGCGCGCTCGAGAAGATCGGCGCGGTACGCGTGGGAACCCGCCCCGACACGGCAGGTCAGGAGTGCATCCTGTTCGAGGTCCGGCGCGGACGTACCCGATGATCTGTCCGCTGGACGGGGGACCGGCTCGGAGCGCTGACGACGCCCTGGCCGGTCCTACCTCGCGTGCGTGGCGAGCCAGTCCAGGGCTGCCGCGCCGGAGTTGAGGACCGAGATGTGCCCGTCGTCCGGAGACAGCCGCAGTTCCGCCGAGGGGCAACGCCGGGCGAGCCAATCGCCGTGCGAGCCGGGTACGACCCGGTCCTGACCGCCGTGCAGCACCAGGACCGGCGCGACCACCTGGGCGGGGTCGCATCCCCAGGGCGCGACGTAGCCGAGGTCGTCGTCGATCAGCCCTCCCGGCCCACCCTCCATGGCCGGACCGACGACGTCGCCGAACCATGACCAGTCCGCGGCGAGCGCGGCCCAGTCGGCCGGGGTGAATCCCGGATCGGTCTCGCCGACCGACGCCTCGTGCCGTTCCTTCGCCGCCCGTCCCTCGGTGGCGGCCCGCAGCGAGGCCCTTCCGGAATCCGCCATGCCGGCGAACCAGTCGAGCCCGTCGGCGTCGAACGGCGCCAGCCCGGCCACGTCGACCACGCCCATGACGCGGTCCGGTAGCAGCGCCCCGCAGGCCAGGGCATGTGACCCACCACCGGAGTGGCCCATGACCGCGAACCGGTCGATGCCCAGCGCGTCGGCGAGGCTGGCGACGTACCCGGCAGAGGATGCCAGGTTGCGTCCCGGCTGCGGGGTCGAGCCGCCGTAGCCGGGCCGGTCGTACGACACCCAGCGGATGCCGAGCCGGTCGGCTGCGGGGAACAGGGGAGTGGGCGGTGGGCCGATGTTCGGCGTGCCGTGGTGCCAGAAGACGGTGAGGCGGTGAGCGATGCCATCCACGCCCGTGTCGTACGCGTGCAGCGTCTGCCCGTCAGCCAGCTTCAGGTCGAACTCCGTCATCACTCGCGGAGCCTAACAACAGCTGGCACCGTGTTGATGTTCACGGCGTGCCGGCCTCCGTCCCGCCGGTGGCCTCGGTCCGGGCGCCGTGGGCCAGTCGCTCGTAGCAGACCAGCGTGACGAGCAGGGCGGTGATCAGGCCCAGCGCGGCCAGGGCGGGCAGGACCCGGCCCACCGGCAGCAGGAGCAGGGCCACCCCGACGGCGGCGAGCTGCGTCGGCGGCGGGGCGGATCGGACGGCGAACCAGAGGATCAGCGGTCGACCGGCGAGGTAGAGGACCGCGCCGCCGTACAGTGCGATCGTCGAGGTCCAGCTCAACGGCTCGCCAGCGAAATGGCGGGGCTGATCGTGGGCCACGTGCGCCACCACCTGCTCGACCCCGAGCGCGAGGTAGATGATTCCGGCGATCAGCAGCAGATAGGCCAGCCCGTACGAGTCGCTGGCTATCCGGTCGCGCCGATCTCCCGACGCCCGGCTCAGTGCGCGGGCGACGACCGGTCCGAGGTGCTCGAAGTAGAGCCACCACAGACACACCGTCGTCGTGAGGCCCAGCAGGGCCGCCACCAGGACCGGCCCGCGGGTCACCGCCGTTCCGGCCCCGGTTCCGACGGAAATCAGGGACTCGCCGAGCGCGATGATGAGTACGAGGCCGTGCCGTTCGGCGAAGTGGCTCGGACTCCGCAGCCGCCATCCTCCACCGACGGTGTACGCGGCACGCTGGCCGCCGATGTCGACGAGGAACGCCACCGCCCAGAGCAGGGTCTGGGTGTCGCCGCCGAGCAACGCGCCGAGGACGAGCGGTATCCAGGCGAGGGTGATCGGGATCGCGAACAGGCGCAGCCGGGCGCGCAGCGCACGGTCCTCGACCGCCGAGTAGTAGAAGAGGCTGAGCTGCACCCCTCGGAGCACGATGTAGGCCAGTACGAGAGTCAGTGGGGCGTCCGTGACTCCTTCGCCGGTTCGCCAGGCGTCGGGGATCACCAGGGCAGCCACGAAGGTGGCCGCCATCGCCAGCAGCGTGCCGGACCGGACCAGACCCACGTCGGCGCGGGCCTGATTACCCAGCCAGGTGTAGGCAGCCCAGGAGAACCACAGCAACACCAGCAGTAGCAGTCCCCGCACCATCATGCTGAACGTGGGCGGCTGCCCCATGAAGGCGATGATCCGGGTGAGGGCGAAAATGAACACGAGATCGAAGAAGATCTCGAACGGGGTCGCCCGGTGCGTCTGCTCGGTCAACACCGGCCGGGAACGGAAGATGTCCCGCACAGGCCCCCTTTCGCCCCGCACGTCTCGTCCGGGGGACAGCGGTGGTCAGGGGCGCTGTCCGATTCCGGTCCCCGCCTCCGCCAGGCGCCCGCCCTCGAGCCGGGGCGCCAGTGGCCCGGTCGCCATCCCACCGGTCGTACGTAGGCCGTGCAGGAACGACTCGATGGCCTCCCGGGAGCTGTGTCGGGGTGACCATCCCAGTTCGGTCCCGGCCCGACCGATGTCCATGATCGGCAACCGCAGCACCGCGTCGAGCAGGTGAGGTGCGGCCGGTACCAGGTGCAGGTGCCAGGCGGCAGCCAGGGCCGCCCGTACCGGACCGCTGGGCATTCGTACCGTCCGGGCGTGCAGACACTCGGCCAACAGCCGCGCGTCCACCACCGGATCGGCGGCGATGTTGAACGCGCCGCGCACGTCGCGCAGGGCGGCCAGCCGGTAGGCCTCGGCGGCGTCCGCCGTGTGCAGGACCTGGAACCGCAGGCCGGGAAGATCGGGTACGACGGGTATGAGTCCCGGCCGCACCAGTCGGCCTGGCAGCAGCGGGCCGGCGAACAGGCGCCGCTGCTGGCTGGCGGCCTCGTGCTTGAAGATGAAGCCGGGGCGCAGTCGTACCACCCGGATCTCGCGGTGCTGCTGCTCGAAGGCGTCCAGGGCGCGTTCCAGGTACGCCTTCTCCCGGGTGTAACCGGCGATGGGCCAGCCGTCGGTCGGCCAGTTCTCGTCGACACTACGGTCCTTCGGCCCCGGGGAGTACGCGCCCACCGAGGAGGCGTACACCAGCGCCGGCACTCCGGCCCGGGCAACCGCGTCGAAGACCCGCCGGCCGCCGATGACGTTGGCCCGCCAGGTGGTCAGGGGCCGGTGGGTGGGCTGGAAGAGCCAGGCCAGGTGTACGACGACGTCGGCTCCGTCGAACAGCTCGACGAGATCCGCGTCGACGATGTCGGCCGCGACCCACTCCGTCTTCGGCGCCCGCCAGCGGGGGGAGCGCCGGGACACTCCCACGATCGCGCCCACCGCCGGATCCCTGCTCAGCGTGTCGATCAGGCTCGTGCCGACATTGCCGGTCGCGCCGACCACCACGACCCGAAGGCCGGACCCGGTCCCACCCGCTGAGGTCATGGCCTGGCCGTTCCCGCAGATCGACACGTTAAACCGGCAATATCGGCGCACCCGACCCGAGGGGCCTGGACGACGGCGTGGGTAAAGCGGTTGCCGCCGCCACCGACCATCTGTTGTCCTGAGCGAATCCAACCGAGGAAAGCGGATCGAGGGGAGACAACCATGAGGCGAACGCCGATGTCGAGTCAGGAAGGAATCATCGCCTACCCAGAGGATATGAGGCTTCATGAGTACGTTGATCCCATGGATCATGCTGCAGGTGGACGTCGGTAGCCGGGACCTGACCGGCACCGGGTGGGCCGTAGGGCCGCGTGGCCGCGAGGAGGACGCCTGATGTCCATACTCGACGATCCCGGACTCTTCGGCCGGCAGTGGGCCACCGGATACGACGCCGGTGTCAACCCTGATCCGGAACCGGCGGTGGACTTCCTCGCCGGGCTGGCCGACGGCGGTCGGGTGCTGGAACTCGCGATCGGCACCGGTCGGGTCGCCGTGCCCCTGGCCGCCCGCGGTCTCGTCGTCGAAGGCGTCGAGGCTTCCGAGGAGATGGTGGCGTACCTTCGGGCGAAGCCGGGCGGCGACCAGATCCCGGTCGCGATCGGTGACATGGCGGACGTGCCGGTCACCGGGCCGTTCCGCCTGATCTATCTGGTGTACAACACGCTGTTCAACCTCGTGGACGTCAACCGGCAGGTGGACTGCTTCCGGAACGTCGCGAGGGTGCTGGCTCCGGACGGCGCGTTCGTCATCGAGGCCTTCGTCCCGGACCCGGCCGACTTCGACCGGGACGAGCAGGTCCAGACGGGCAAGGTGACCGAGGACTCGGCCACCATCCGGCTGCACCGGTACGACCGGGAGGCGCAGACGTTCATCCGCCAGACGATCACCTTCGATAGCCGGGGCGTGCACCTGAAACCGTTCGGCATGCGGTACTCCTGGCCCGAGCAGATCGACCAGATGGCCGCCCAGGCCGGTCTCCGGCTCGCCGAGCGGTACGCCGACTGGCACCGGCAGCCGTTTGGCGCCGACAGCAGAAACCACATTTCCGTCTACCGTCCGCTGTAGACATTGTCCGGTCGGGGACCTTAGGGGGCCGGTACGCGCCCCCCAGGCGGGAGAGCCGCACCCCCGGGTCCCCGGCCGGAGCCGACAGACTCAGAGGACAAACGCCCGGTAGCCGAAGGCGCTCAGGTGTGGGTTGGTCATCGGGAAGAGGCGCCGGTGACGAACGCGGCCCAGGGGCCCGGGGCGAGAGTCAGTACGGGGCCGCCGGGGTCCTTGCTGGCGCGTACGCCGACGACGTCCGGCAGGTTGTCGGCGACCTCGACGCAATTGCCGCCGTTGTCGCCGCTGCGGGTGTTCTTGCGCCACCGGGCGCCGGCCAGCTCAGTCATGTCGCATCTCTCCCCGGTGATCCTCCTGATCATGTCCTTCGATCCTGACTCATTCAGCGCCAACCCATCCAGGCTGTGACGGGTGGGCCGGTGATCCCGACGTTGCTATCGTGCCTGCCATGAGCCCAGGGCAACTGCGGCGTAACGTATGGCGACGAGCCTCGAAGTCAGGACGCGACCCGCTCGAGCGATATGAGCAGGAAGTCGCGGCACTGCGGGATAGTTCCTTCCGTCTGTTCCGCAACGCCCTCGCGAACGTCCCGATCTTCTTCGCGGTTGTCTCAGGGTTCCTGATATTTTCGGGCGACGTCACGCCCACGACGCTGGTCCCGATGTCGTTGAGTGTCGTCGGCGGGGCCTTCGGTATCTCCACCTATCTGGTGGGCGACCAAACCGTGCTCGCCCGTCGCCTGCTCGTCGCCGCGCTGGTCTTCGCCGCGATGGGCCTCGCCGGCATGATCCTGGTGAGAGCGGTCATCGGCTATGGGGTGGCCGCCGTCGAGGTGGCCAACATCTTGAAGCTGTGGGCGCAGGCCACCATGGCAATACAGACCCTTTACGGACTCGTGCAGTTTGCGCTCGGGGTGATCGAGGCGCAGATCACCCGTCTGCGGGATGTGACGATCCCGAACATGTCCGGATACACCTCCTACCGCCATCCGATGGTCCCCGACTCCGTGGGGGTGCACTAGCCATGCACGACAGCGTCTACGAGATCACCGGCGACGACCCACGGATCGCCAAGCTACTACGGGCCAGCCTCACCAAACTCGCCGAGGGGCCAGCGAGCCCGCTTCAGGAGATGGCGGAGAACGTGCTCAGCGGACAGCAGGATCTACGCGTCGCCGCCACGTCCGACGCGTACGGCTCCGATCTGGGTGATGCCTTCGGCCGGTTCTGGTCACACTACGGAACGCTGGACGAGACGCAGCGTCAGGAGCTGGTGGAGCAGACCGAGGGGCAGCTCGACGATCTGCTCGCAGAGCCGCCCGACAGGTCCCACGGCACCGGCCGCTGAGCGGTAACGGAGAGGCTCAGCGACGACGTACTGCCGGTCGCGTTAGGTCCAGTTGGCGGACGATCCGGTGAGGCCCGTATCTCTGGCGAGCCAGACGCATCGAGAACGCGTTCGTGGTCGACAATCGTCGGCGTGACGACGCTGCACGGCGGGTGGGGCGGGTCCGCCGACCGGGACGGGGGACTCGAGGTGGTGTGCGTCCCTACCGAGCCGGCGATGGTCCGCGCCATCCGCCTCCCACCGCCATCACTGGACTACTACCTGATCCGCTCCCGCAGGCCGGACGGCGAATCCTCCACCGAGCCAGCGGGGATCGTCGTCGAGGAGTTCGTCCTCGACGAGAATTTCTCGGCGGTTCGCCTCGACAGCACCGGCTGGACTCCGGGAGATCGTCGCTGGCGGGACTCGTCGGCCGTCAGCCGGGGGATGCGGGTCGACGCGGCAGCCCGCAGCCACGTGGGGCCGATCTCCCGACAGGACGCAGAGACCATCTACCGCCGGCTCGGTGGCGGTGAACTGCCCGACGAGGAGACGTTGCGGAGCTACTTCGGCGCTGGCGAGCCGCTGGCGACGGCGGCTCCGCTGCGGCTGGGCCTCGGCCAGGTCGCCACCGGGTTCCGCGACACGCGGGTCTACCGGATCTTGTTCGCCAACGAGTTGACCACGGATCGCCTGGCCCATCTGGAGGCGGCCTGGGGGATGAGGATCACCGACGGCTCTGTTCATCCACACACTCGGGTCGCCGGTACCGCCTCCCGCCGTCTCGGCGACGATGTCTTCACCTGGGAGCTTCGCCGGATCGGGGCCGGTGTCGCCTGGTGTATCGACCTGACCGCCAACCTGGCCTCCAGTTGCGGTGACGCCATCGGGCCGTTGATGCGGGAGCTCACGACGGTGATGCGTTGCCAAGGGCTGATCCCCGTCACGATCGAGCGCTTCTCCTGAACGCCGGCAAGCGGCACCGGGGCACGCTCAGCGGGAGCTGTCGGCGAGGACCTGCGCCAGCGCGTGTGTGGCCTGACGGATCATTCCCGGGTTGGTGTCCCAGTAGTACGGCAGCGCCGACACGGCCTGGCAGAGCGCCCAGCCACGGCCGCGCAACCAGGACGCGTCGTCGACCTCGAGTTCGGCGCGGTATCGCCGACGACTGTCGCCGGTGAACACGTTCCAGGCGGGCTGTAGGTCACACGCGGGGTCGCCCACGTTGAGGCCACCGAAGTCGATGACCGCCGACAGTCGGCCGTCGACGACGAGCAGGTTGCCCGGCAGCAGGTCGCCGTGCACCCAGACCTCCGGACCGTCCCACGCCGGGGCGTCGAGCGACTCCTGCCACGAGCGGAGGGCGGCAGCGCCGTCGATCCGGTCGCCGAGCCGCGCGATCGATCGGCGGACCTGCTCGTCACCTTCCCGGAGTGGGCCACCCCGACCGTGTGGAGGTCGCGGATGTGCGCCGGTCGTGTCGATCCGGTGCAGTGCGGTCACGAACGCGGCGAGATCGACGGCAGCCTGCTCCAGATCGCCGATCGTTCCGTTGGCGTTCTCGCCGGGCAACCACGTCCACACGGACCAGTCGAAGGGATAGCCCTCGGCGGGGTGCCCCATCGCGACCGGTACCGGAAGTGCGAGCGGCAGGTGCGGGGCGAGCCTCGGCAGCCACTCCGTCTCCTTCGCCGCCTGCCCGGTGGCCCACCCGATGCGTGGCAAGCGGACGACCAGGTCGGCCCCGAGCCGGTAGATGTCGTGGTCGGTCCCGTACGACGCGACCTGATCGATCCTCAGGTCGGCCCAACGTGGGAACTGTCCGATCAGCAGGCGGCGCACGAGCGTGGCATCGGTGCTGACCTCGTCGGCGTGCATCTTGATCGCGCCCATCGCCGTCATCGTCGACGAATCGGGTCATTCGCCGCAACCGAATTGTTCGCCCCGACCTGCGCTCCACTCACAGCCAGTCATTCTCCGGAGCCGCCGCCCGCAGCACCTCGCCCGCGCCCTTCGACACCGGCGGGCCGTGCGGGACACACAGCGCTTCCACTTCCAGCGAGGCCATCCGCCGGAAGGAGGCAATCGCCTGAGCTCTGTCCACGTTGAACGGGCCGAGGATCACCCGGCCCTGCGCGGTAGCGACGATGTCGCCTGGGAACAGCACGCCGCTGGAGGGGAGGTGCAACGCGATGCTTCCCGGCGTGTGTCCGGGTACGTGCAGTACGTGGACGGGCTCGTCCCAGCCATCGATGGTGTCGCCGTCGTGCAGGTCCACATCCACCGACAGATGTTGCAGAGGCCGGACGTCCGCTTCGGAGAAGCCTGCCATGATCTGCTCGTGGAGAGCGCGTTCCGGTGCGGTGTATACCGGCTGGGGTTCGGGCGCCGCGCCACGGATGAACGGGGCGTCCACGGCTCCGGCCAGGACCCGGGCGCCGGTGGCCTCGACGAGATCCGCAGCAGAGCCCATGTGGTCGATGTGGGAGTGAGTCAGCACTATCTGCCGCAGGTCCCGCGAGCCGCCACCAAGCCGCGCCAGGGCATCGAGGATCGTGGGGGCGGATCCCGGTACGGCGGTGTCGATTAGAGCGTAACCGTCCGGCAGGCGCACGAAGTGGACGTGTCCGACCAGGAAAGCCAGCTGCCAGACCCTAGGGGCGACCTGGGTGAGATGATCCATGTGACGACGCTAGCGAGCGGCCCACGACTGGCACGGCACTTACGCTGACGGTGATTAAGCTCAGGGTGAACGAGGGAGCCGACCCAGCTCGAATCCCGGCCGACCCGCCGAAACGGCGGCGCGAAGCCACTACGAGGGTCCGAAGATGGACGGCCCATCGATGGGACGAACTCCCAACCGCCGTCCCTGAAACGCACGCCCGTCTGCGCGACCTCTTATCGCGGCAATCGGGTCCCGACCGCGTGGCGCACGGGTCGTCGGCGAGCGGGCAGCGGGACCCGCCGGGCGCAGCGATCTTCCCCGCGCCGGGCGGATCCCGACTGTCGGCTACGCGCCTCTCGTGGTGTCGTCGGCGCAGTGGTGGGTGGCGTTGTCGGTGGGGTGCCGGGTCACGTCGTGGGGGGAGTGGTGGGCGGCGTGGTCGGGCCGGCGGGGAGTGAGAAGGCGTAGAAGGTGGTGCTGGTGGGACCGAGTCGTTGGTAGCCGTTGCCCCAGTACAGCGTGCCGTCGACGATGGCCGGTCCGGCGTTCGACGCGCCCGCGCCCTGGTACTGCCACAGCAGTGCACCATTGGTGGCGTCCAGCGCGTACATGTAGCCGTTCAGGGAGCCGTAGTAGACCACGCCGTTGGCCGTGGTCGCGGGGCCCACCGCCAGGCCGCCGTGCGGCTCGGGTACCTGCCAGACGATCTCCCCGGTCGCCGCGTCCAGCGCCCCGAAGGAGCTGTAGTCGATCGTCTCGCCGTTGGGCAGCTCGTACGGCTCCCGGTCGTAGTCGGTCTCGGCGAAGAAAATCCGTTCGCCGTCGTTGGCGGTGCCCCACTCGATGCCGCCCAGTACCGAGCCCGGCCCGACCGAGGCACTCCAGATGATCTCTCCGGTCGCGGCGTCGAGCATCCAGAACTCGCCACTCTTCTGACCGGCGCCGACCGCACGGCGGGGCTGTCCGTCCGGGCCGGGGATGGTGAACAGGTGGGTGCCGTCGCTGGTGTCGTGGTCGGGGCCGGGGTTCGGGCAGTTGTTCGGCGGGAAGCCGGGTATGCATGCCAGGTTCCAGGCGTCGAAGCGGGACGGCCCGGTCGACCACTTGATCTCACCGGTCGTCCGGTCCATCGCGAGAATCGAGTCCTTGGCGTTCCACGGTGGCAGACACTCCTGCGGTGTGCCGCCGTTGCTCTGACATTCCTGCGCGGTCTGCGGGATCGAGTAGTTCTGGCCGGTGCCGACGAAGACGGTGTTGCTCTCCGGGTCGATGGTGGGAGTGCTGCCCCAGACCGACGCACCACTGAAGATGTCGCCGCCCGGGCCCTCCTGTTCCGGCAGGGTGTAGCTCTTCCACAACACCTCCCCGGTGGCCGCGTCGACCGCCACCAGGCTGCCTCGGAACGTGCAGCAGTCGTACGCCGGGTCGCCGGCCTGGAGGAACTCCAGCGAGGAGACGCCCTGGTAGATGACACCCTCGTAGATGGCCGGCGACGAGGTGAGTATCGCGTCCGGGTGCGGGTCCATCGCGGTGTTCCAGCGCAGGTCACCGGTCTCGGTGTCGATCGCCAGCAGCCGGCCACCGGCCTGGGTGCCGATGTAGACGGTGTCGCCCGCCACGACCGGGCTGGTCCGGGCGAAGGTGCCCGCGATGCCGGTGTACTCGGGGACCGAGCGGGACCAGATCACCTCGCCGGACTCCGCGTCGACCTTCCAGAACGTCCCACCCCAGTCGGGGAAGTAGACGGCGCCGTCGACGACGGCGGGCGTCGCGGAGACGTCGCCGCTCGTGGTGACGGTCCAGTCGACCTCCAACCCGCCCACCGTCGACGGGTCGAGAAGCTGCTCGGTCGGGTTCGACCGGGTGTTGCTGATGTCGTGCCCACCCATCGCCCATCGTGCGCCATCCCGGGCACTCGCCGGTGGTGCGTGGACCACCGGTGCGAGCGCCACCACACATGCCATGGCCAGCGCGGACGCGCCCACGGCGCGTCGAACGGTGCTCATCGTAGACCCCCTTACGAGTGAGACATATCTATAGAGACATATCTCAATGCGAAGGTCGATTCAAGAGAATTGGCGCCGATTTACGCAATATTCACGTCACGTCGCGTCGGGCAGCCACCGCGAAAGCAGTCCAGGGTCGGCAACGGCCCGTTCCACCTGCTGCCGTTCCGGAGCGATCAGTGGAATCTCCCGGAGCCGGGAACCCCACTCGGGTACCCGGTCGGGCTCGTCCAACGCGATCGACAACTCGATCAGCGCGGCGAGCGCCATGGCTCGTTCGACGGCGGAGGCCGTGGCTCCGTGCCGGCGCAGCCCGGAATTGAGCGCCCTGAACGCGGCCAGGTCGTCGCTCTTGAACTCACGCAGGATCCGCGCGTTGTCCAGGACCTTGGCCAGTCCCGTCAGCCGCTTCGAGCCGCCGTACTCCAGTTCCTCCGGTTCGTCGCGCTGGATGAAGGTGATCGAGTTCCCGGACGGGTCGACGATGGTGAACCGGGACGCGCCGGGCCGGTAGCGCGTGATCCGGGGCAACCCCTTGCCGAGCACCTTCCCGTACGACTTCCGCATTGCCGCCACGAACGCCGCGTGGTACGGGCCAACCGCTCCGACCATCACCAGGCAACCACCGGTGTTCTCCAACGACGGATCGAGGCCGGGTGACGCGGATCCGTAGTGCAACTCGAACCCGCTCCACCGGAACGCCAGATACAGATAGGGCTTCCGCTGCTCCCACGTCACCTCGAACCCGAGCGCACGCCAGAACGCGAGGGTTTCCTCGGCCGACACGCAGGGCAGCAACGGTACGGTCTTCTCGTCCGGCATCACTCGCTCGTCGGTCGTCATCCCTGGCGCTCCATCCGGATCCAGTGGCAGGATCGGCCATTGTGCCAGCGGCCGAGGCCACTACGCATATGGCAGAACCGGTGGCTGGGCTCAGGAGGTGTAGAGGACGGAACCGGCCGAAACCTCGCCGGCACCCGACTCGACGCCCACCGTCGTCATGCCGGGTCGCCCGTGCAGCTCGATCGTCCTGATGGTGGTCCGGATGGTCTCCCCGGCCGGCGTCCGGATCGTCACCGCGTCCCCGACCGCGAGGTGCCCTCCGGCGCGTCGCCCGGACAGCATCAGAAGGTTACGGCTGGCGAGGCGGTGGACGAACTCCACTCGCAGCTCCGCCCGTTCCTGGTCGCTCACTGGGTGTTCCTCCGCCATTCCTCCACGAACCGGTCCTCGGACGCGTACGCCTCGTCCTCCAGCGGGCCGGTATTGCTGGTAACCCGCCCCTCGCGGTACTGCTCGACGTGGATGCTCTCATGGCCGAGTGTCCGGACCAGGGTTTCCTCGTCGACGAAGGCGGCGGGGCCGAGCTGGACCCCGTCCGCGTCGGTACGCGCGATCGCCCCCATGAAGTCCAGGTAGGCGATGTCGTCCGGGGTCTCGATGACCTCGATGTTCACCCCGCGCAGGTCGACGCCGGCCAACTCGGCGTACCGCTCGATCGTCTCCCGGTCGCGCGGCAGCCCGAGGCCCTCGTCCATGACCTGCCGGTTGGACACCGCCCCGGACCGTGAGTGCAGTACGGGGGGCGTCGCCGAGTCCGTACCGCCGCGCTTGCCGAGCCGGCGCACCAGGTCGGAGAGTTCGTCGATCAGGTCGCCGAGCCGGGAGAGCATCGGTGCGAGCCGGCGCAGGCTGGTGATCAGCGCGGTGATGACCTTGCCGATCCGGGCCACCCACTTCGCCACCAGACTGCCGACCTGAGCCACCACCAGCGGGGTCGCCACACCCAGCGTCAGGCCGGCCTCGGCGAGCCACATCGGCAGGCGTACCGCCAGCACCGAGACGAAGTCGGCGATCAGGTCCCGGACCATCTCCCGGACCAGCGCCACCAGCAGCCCGGCCGCCTCGACCAGCGTGCCGACCCCGCCGGCTCCGCGACCGATGCCGTCCATCGCCTGTAGCTGCGTGGCCGCGTACGACCGGTACGCCTCCGCCGAGGCCCCACCCCACTCGCTGATCTCGGTCGCGAGCGCCGCCTGGAACTCGGCGGCCACGTCGGCAGAGTTGGCCGCCACGTTCCGCCAGGTCTGTGCGAACGCGGTGATCTGGTCCGGGTCACCGGCGAGCCAGTCCAGCGCGTCCGACAACGGCTTGACGTGGTCCAGCAACCACGCCACGCCCCAGCTCACCAGCGAGCCCAGCGGATCCAGCACCGCGCCGAGGGCGTCCAGGCCGGCGGAGACGCCGCCGATGGTGGCGTCGATCCAGCTACCCGACTCGATTCCCGCGACCGTGTCGGCGACGCTCTCGACAAGGCCCAGCCCGGTGTACCACTCGGTCGAGTCCTGGCGGGCCGCGACCAGCGGATTGCCTGCCACGTCGGTCACAGCGGCAGCTCGATGTGCCGACCGCTCGCGGCCACCCGCTGCGCGCTCGCGGTGTCCGTCGATTCTGCCGCACTGGCGACGGTGCGCAGCCGGGTCGCGGTCTCGTGCAGACCCGAGGCCAACTCGCCGAGTGCCGCCACCGTCCGGTCGGCCAGTGGGTTGATCAGGCCGGGCAGGAACGCACAGATCTGGCCGTATGCCTCCGCGCCCATCTGCACGTGTGCTGCGGCGGCGCGGCCGGTCTCGATCCCGTCCGCGGCGGTGTCCGCCGATCCAGCGTGCCGTTGCACCGCCGCCACCGGCACCCGCATCTCGTCGTCACCGGCCACGGGGCACGTCCCGACGATAGTCATCGTCGCCGGCTTCGTCCGCCGGGTCCGGCGGTTCCGGAAACCGCCGGACGTACGACTCCAGCACCGCCTGCCCGGTCTCGGACTCCACGCCCACCGTCTCGCGTACCACCGGTGTCAGTTCGCCGGCCAGTCTGGACTGTGCCTTGGCGATCGTCGCCATGATGACCCTGGCCAACGCCGCTGCGGTCAATCGCTGCACCCGGTCGTCGAGTTCCAGGGCGGTCAGCACCCCGGACGAGGCGACGGTCACCCGTACGGCTCCGTCCGCGCCGGTCGCCGAGGCGGTGACGGTGGCGACCCGGTCCGAGAGTTCGGTGGCCGCCGCCGCGCGTGTGGACACCTGGGCCGTCCAGGAGCGGACCCACTCCTGCGCTCCGTCAAGGTCTCGTCCCAGCATCGACAGCTCCTGCCCGGCCACCGGGCGCCGTGTGGCGCATCTTGATCATTCCACTCTGCACCATATCGGCTACGTCGGTTCCGATGATCTACGCCCTCGGAAGCGTGACCGGCCGGCTCCGGCCCCGCCGAAGACGGGCCGGCGGTAGGCGGCAAATTTGGTACTGGCGCCAATAGGTTTGTTATGGAAACCTGTTGCCATGACTTCCGAAACGGTTCCTGTCGGCGGTGACCCCCGCCGGCTGCTGACCGAGGCGCGCGACCTCGCGCACCGGGTTCGGCTTGCCCAGCGGGTGACGTGGTTGCCGCTGCTGGTGCTGGGCCTGGTGACCCTCGGCGCGATCCCCGCCTTCCGGTTCGGCCGCACAGTCGTCAGCAACTGCCGGCCGGTGGACGGCGGTGAGGCGTGCGATGTGTGGTTCGCGACCGCGACCATCTACTGGTGGACGGCACTGGTGCTGGGATACGTGGTGATCGCCGTCGGGTACCTGCGGGTCGCCCGGGCCCGGGGACTGGGCACCCGGGTGGCGCCGTACGCCATCGTGGGCATCGCGCTGCTCGTCCTGTTCACCCTCCTGCATGTGTTGGTGGTGGCCCCCAACCTCCCGCCGCTGGACGCCGCGCACCCGCACCCGCAACCTCTGCCCTGGGTCGTCCAGGCACTGTTCCGCCTGACCGACTTCACCGGCTCGATCGGGCTGGCGCTGCTGGTGCTGGCCTGGTTGGAACGCCACCGCGCACTGCTGCTGTTCACCCTCGGCTACCTGGTGGTAGTGGTGGTGCCGATGAACTTCGGCTGGGGAGACCACTGGGGACCCCAGTGGGGGTTCGCACCGATGCTGGTCATCAGCGGCGGCGTGCTGCTGCTGGGCAGTGCCGGCTTCGCACTGGCGCAACGGTCGCGGCGGCCCCGGTGACCGGACCCGTCGACACCCCCGCGGCGCCGGACGAAACCGAATCCCCGCATCCGGTCACCGGGCTCGACGACGTGGTGCACCAGCGGGTCCGGCTCGGCATCCTCACCATCGCGCACGAGGCCCGCCGGGTGGAGTTCGGATTCCTGCGTACCCAGTTGCAGTTGACCGCCGGCAACCTCTCCCAGCACCTGGGCGTGCTGGAGACGGCCGGTCTGGTCGAGGTCGAGAAGGGCTACGCCGGGCGGCGCGGCCGGACCTGGATCACCCTCACCTCGGCGGGCAACGCCGCGCTCGCCAAGGAGATCGCACGGCTCAAGCAGCTCATCGCCCGCGTCGAGACGACCGACATCCCGGAGGACCGATGACCACCGCACTGACCCGCCGACACCTGCTCGCCGCCGCGCTCGCCACCGGAGTCGCCGTACCGCTCGGCGGTGCCGGCCGCGCGTCGGCGGCCCCGGCGTCGGCCACGCCCGGCCCGACACGGCTCACGCTGCCCCGACCCACCGGGCCGCACCGGATCGGCACCGTGTCGCTGCACCTCGTCGACAAATCCCGCCCGGATCCGGTCGCCGGCCCGGGGCGCTACCGCGAACTCATGGTCAGCGTCTGGTATCCCGCCACCTGGGACGCCCGGCGTCATCCGGTGGCGCCGTGGATGCCCGCCGCGCCGATGCGCGCGCTGCTCGAGTCCGTCGGATTCGACGCCGACGCAGCGGCGGCGCCCCTCACGGCCGGCCACCAGGGGGCTCCGGCACTCCGGACGTCCGGACGGCTGCCGGTGCTGGTGTACTCGCACGGCAACGACGACCACCGTGCCGAGGCCACCATCGTGGTCCAGGAACTCGCCAGCCACGGCTACGTCGTGGTCACGGTGGACCACACGTACGACGGGTTCAGCGAGTTCCCCGACGGCCGGCTCACCGTCCCCGGCGATCTGTCGTTCACACCATGGGACTCCTCCCACGACATCCGGTTCGTCCTCGACCGCATCGAGGACCTCGCCGCCGGCCGCAACCCTGACGCCGAGCGCCGTCCGCTGCCCGCCGGCCTGGGCGCCGCGCTCGACCTGCGTCGCATCGGCATGTTCGGCTGGTCGAAGGGCGCGACCGCGACCGCCCTCGTCATGAGCCAGGACCGGCGCGTCCGGGCCGGACTCAGCTTCGACGGCCCGATGGAGTCGAATCCACCGGTCAGCGAACTCGACCGGCCGTTCATGCTGATGACCGCGGAGTCCACCCGGGCCGCCATGCCGAGCGTCGAGCAGTTCTGGGCGCAGTTGCACGGGTGGCGGCTCAATCTGCACGCCGACGGCGCGGCCCACGGGTCGTACATCGACCACCAGTGGGTGGTCCCGCAACTCGCGAGGATCATCGGGATGAGCGACGAGGAACTCGCCGGCTGGGTCGGCACCCTCGACCCGGCCCGGGGGGTGCGGATCCAGCAGGCGTACCCGCTCGCGTTCTTCGACCTGCACCTGCGCCACCGGGGAAACCTGCTGGACGGCCCGAACCCGGCCTTCCCGGAGATGCGGTTCATCGCCTGACGCGCCCCGAGCGGGACCGTCGGGTCCCGTTGCCGGTGCGGAGGACCGACCGCCCTCCGCACCGGCATCGCGTGCTGGCTGGATCAGGTGGCCGAGCAGGACGGCGTCAGGCCCGATCCGCTGCCGGTGCCCTGGAAGCCGAACTCGGTCGACTGTCCGGCGGCGATCCGGCCGTTGAAGCTCACGTTGGTGAACGTGACGGCGCCGCTGCTGCCGCTGCGTTGAGTGTTCCAGGAGTTCGTGATCGCGGCGCCGGACGGCAGGGTCATGCTCACCGTCCAGCCGTTGGTGCCGGACGAACCGGCCGTCACCCGTACCGTGGCAACGAAGCCACCGGTCCAGGAGTTCAGTGACACCGAGGCGGAGCAACCGCCCGGCCCCTGCGTCGGCGGGTTGGTCGGCGGGTTCGTGGGCGGGTTGGTCGGTGGGTTGGTGGGCGGGTTGGTCGGCTGCGTGCCGTCGGGCGCGACGGCCCGGCCGGTGGTCGGGGAGATCATCCCGGGGCACAGGCCACGGCTGTTGAGGTTGGCGACGATCTGCGGTATCGCGTTGATGGTGGTCTGGTAGCCGTCGTGCATCAGGATCACGCCGCCGTTCTGGAGCGTGGACGCGGCCTGGACGATCTGGCTGGTGCTGGCGCCGTTCCAGTCCTGGGAGTCCACACTCCACAGCACCTCGGTGAGGCCGAGTTGGGCTTCGACCGACCGCAGCGTCGCGTTGGTCTCGCCGTACGGGGGCCGGAACAGCCGGGGTGCGCTGCCCGTGGCCTGCTGGATGGCCTGCTGGGTCTGGCTGAGTTCCGAGGTGATCTGCGCGGCGCTCATCTGGGTCAGGTGCGGGTGGGTCCAACTGTGGTTCCCGATCCACATCCCCGCCGACTGCTGCGCCCGGACCAGCGCCTGATTCTGCTGTGCCTTCTGCCCGATGTTGAAGAACGTGGCCCGTGCACCGGCCGAGGTGAGCGCGTTGAGCAGCGCGTTCGTGGTGCCGGCGTTGGGACCGTCGTCGTAGGTCAGTCCCACGTAGCCGTTGCAGGGCGCGGCGGCCACCGGTGGTGCCGCGACGGTGATGGCGACGGCGCCGGCGGCGACGGCCAGGGCGACGGTCGCGAGCGCGACGCACAGGCGTCTCGGTACGTGACGTGGACGGGGCATGGGGGACTCCTCGGTCCATGGCGGGGTGGGCCGCCGGTGGTGGTGGGCGTTGAAATGTTTCGCAGAGTCGATCGAAACATATCAAGCGACAATAGTCGATATCCTGAGCATGGTGCTCTCGGTCGGGTCGGCCGGTGGCCGATCACGAGGGCGCGGTCACCGGGCGGCTCGAACCGCCATCCGCCCAGCGCCGGCCCGAGTTCCGCTCCGGAGGATCGCCTCGGCGTCCGTTCCGGAGACCGGCCCGGAGAAGAGATAGCCCTGACCGTGGTGACAGCCGTAGAACCGCAGCTGGTCCCGCTGCGCGGTGGTCTCGATGCCCTCCGCCACCAGTTCCAGCCCGAGGTTGATGCCCATCGACACGATCGAGCGCACCAACTCCCGGCTCTTCCCATCGGTCGCCAACGGCGCCACGAACGAGCGGTCAATCTTGAAGGCGTCGATGGTCAGATGGTGCAGGGCCTGTAGTGACGAGTAGCCGGTGCCGAAGTCGTCGATGTGGAGCTGTACGCCCATCTCGTGCAGCGCCGCCAGCTTCGTCCGGGCCGCCTGCACGTCGTGCACGATGACGCCCTCGGTGATCTCGATGATGAGGGCCGCCGGATCCAGGCTCGCCGCGCGCAGGCTCTCCTCGACGTCCTCGAGGAGCCGGGTGTGCCAGAACTGTCGATTGGACACGTTGACGCTCATCCGCAGTCCGTCCGGGCCGAGCCCGCACGCCCGCCAGGCACTGATCTGCCGGCACGCCTCGGTTAGGACCCAGCGGCCGATCGGCGGCATGAGCCCGCTCTCCTCCGCGATCGGCAGGAAGTCGTTGGGTGCCACCAGCCCTCGGACGGGATGCCGCCAGCGCACCAGTGCCTCGAACGCGCCGGTGAGGCCGTCGTCCAGCCGTACGATCGGCTGGTAGTACAGCTCGAAGGCCCCGGTCTCCAGGGCCCGGCGCAGCTCCGCCTCGGTCCGCAGCCGACCGACGACCTGCTCGTGCATGGCGATGTCGAACACGGCGTGCGAGCCCTTGCGCCGCCACTTCGCCGAATACATCGCGGTGTCGGCGTCCCGGATCACGTCCTCGGCATGCTGGTATCCGGTCGTGCTGCGCGAGATACCGATGCTGGCGGAGACGACGAACTCCTCCTCGCCGAGCCGGAACGGGACGTCCAGCGCGGCGCGGATCCGCTCCGCGACCGCGACCGGGCCCTCGTCCTCGGCTAGGTGGCTGAGCAGGATGGCGAACTCGTCCCCGCCGAACCGCGCCGTGACGTCGGCCGCCCAGGTGTTTGCGCGGATCCGCTCGGCGACCTGGACGAGCAGCCGGTCCCCGGCCAGGTGCCCCAGGCTGTCGTTGACCAGCTTGAAGCCGTCGAGATCCAGCAGCAGCACCGAGTAGTGGCGGTCCGGATGCCGCGCGTGGGCACCGACGGCCTCCTCGAGCCTCTTCAGGAACAGCGCCCGGTTGGCCAGCCCGGTCAGCGGATCGTAGAGTGCCGCGTGCCGCAGCAGGTCCTCCTGCTCGCGCAGGGACTTCAGCACCGCCGCGTGGTCGAGGGCGATCGTCAGCAGCGCCGCCCACTGGTTCATCATCTCCCGGCCGGTCTCCAGGTCAGCCTCGATGGGGCCGACGAGGGCGAGCATTCCCCAGTCACTCGTACCGATCTTCAGTGGCGCCACGTACACCATCTGGTCGGCGTCCAGGTCCGCGAGTTCGACCAGTTCGGCGGGCGGAAACGACCGCGGCGACACCGGCCCGGCGGGGATCGGCACCACTCCACGGTCGCGCTCGAACATCGTGACGACGTCGAGCATCCGTTCGGCGTCGGCGTTCGTGTCTGTGACCGCGTCGGTGCCGCTGCCGGTGGAGTGTGACCACAGTCCGAGGCAGCCGCCGCGGGCGTCGGTGTCCTGGATCCAGGCCAGTCCCCGGGGGTCCCGCTCGTGGCTGCGTAGGAGGTTCTTGCTGACGGTGTAGAGCATCTTGAGGGTGGTCAGGAACTCGTTCTCCTCGATCGTCCGGACCCGCGACCGGCTCTGCGCCAGCGACATGACGATGTCCTCGGTTCCGGCCCGGACCCGTTCGGCTCCGGCTTGGTCGTCGCTGCCGAGCCGCTGCGCCAGGCGCAGCCCGAACTGCCGGATGCGCTGCATCACCTGGACGGCACTCTCCGGGTGCCGCTGGTTCAGCCTCTGCATCCTGACCAGTGCCTGTCGGAGTTCGAGGGGATTCGGCCCCGGCGTACCGTCGGCCGCCGACGTGAGTGCGGCCGTGACCAGGTCACCGGCACCCGCGATCGTGGCCCGAGCGGTCGGATCGGCCGGCTCCGGCGTCAGGACCGCGGTGAGTTGGGTAACCAGATGCTCGGTGGACGACATGTCGGGCGCCGAGGCTGCCGAGAGCGGCCCCGGCGTCAGCGTGTCGGGGCAACCGCACGACTCGCGGGGCCGGAACGATGTGGGTACGTACCAGGTGCGGGCCTCGGGTTCGTCCCCGGCGACGGCCCGCAGCGCCAGTCGTGCGGCGATCTGGCCCAGATTCTCGAAACTCTGCCGGACGGTGGACAGGCTCGGGGTGAGGTAAACGACCCCGTTCATGTCGTCGAAGCCGACTATCGCCTGCTCGCGCGGTACGTCGATCCCGGCGGCGAGCAGGGTCCGCATCAATCCGATCGCATTGAGATCATTTCCGGCCAGCACCGCCGTCGAGGGCAGCCCGGCGGCCATCATCGCCCGCGCGGCGCGCTCGCCTCCGCTCTCCCGATTGTCACTGGTATCGAAGTGAAGATCGGCGCGCGGCGTTATGCCGCATTCGAGGAGGGCGTCGCGATACGCCTCGTAGCGCTCGCGGAGATCCCGCAATTCCAGGTATCCGGCGAAGGCGATGTCCCGATGGCCGTGTCCGACCAGGTGGAGGACCGCCTCCCTGACACCGGTCCGATTGTCCGGCAGGACGACGGGACACGACAGCCCGGGCATCTCGTCGCTGATCATGATGACCGGTTTGCCGGCGCGTTGGATCGCCTCCAGGTACTCCAGCGACGCGGAGTTGAGGATGACGACGAACGCGGACACGTGGTCCCACGCGACGGGATGTCGGAAATCCGGAGGCTCGGGCGGGTCGAAGTCGAAGGTCCCCGCACCCAGGGTCTGGATCGCTACCATCCGGCCGCCCGCAGCCGCCGTCGTCCGCGCGATTCCACCCAGGATGCTGCCGAAATAGTCGCATCCGACAGACATGGTAAGCACGCCGATGGTGGGGCCATCGACCACGGCTATCACCTCCTGCACGATTTGTGCCGTGCGTCGAAGGCCGGACCGGTTCGGCGGGAAAAGTGGCTTCCAGCGGCGCCCGAAGACCTTCCGGAACTTTTCAGATAACTGGGCGAGCCTACCGAATCATGTTCCGGCTCGTCGATGCGTGCCGCACCGAGCCGGGCAGTGCAGGAGCCGCGTACGGCGGAGATGATGGTATTCGGTACGGCAAGGGCCGCACGATCCTCCGGTTACCGGAGTCCTCGGATTCCGTTACCGGCGCGCGCTTCGGCATTGGTCGGGGAGCCGATCCAGCGTCACATCACGTGTACGTCGAAGACGCCGCTCGCCGGCGTACGGCAACGGGGATCGACCCATTCGGGATTATGAACCGACACATCCCGACAACTTGGGAATGATGTCTGCGGGCACCAGGTCGGCGCAAATGCCGTCCGTCCCGGCGACCAGCGCCTTCCAGGTGGCGGTGCCCTGGTCGTACCTGAACGCGATGAGGGCCGGATCGGCGAGTTCCGGCGGAACGACGGTGACCGCCGTCGCGTACCCGCGATGGCAGGCCACGTTCCGTACGCCGCTGACCCGCGCATCGACGGCGGCGCTCAGCTCCTTGTTGGCTTCGAGCGCCGCGAAGAGGGTCATCGGATCGACCGGGCAGCCGTCCGTCGAGGCGGGCGTGGCGCTCGGTGCGGTCGCCGGGGGTGCGGTGCTGGTCGCCGCCGTGGCCGGCGTAGGCGACGCGGTCGAGGTGTCGGACGGATCCTGGCCGTCGCAGCCCGCGACGGCGACCGCCAGGCCGACGAGCCCGAGGGCGAGGCCGACGATCCTGCGCTGTGCTCGGAGCCTGACGACGGTCATGGGTCAGCACGGTACCGAATCCCGACCTCGATCTCGGGGAACGTGGCGGACCGGGCGAGGCCCGGCTGGTGGGGGACGCCGGGCGGGTCGCCGAGCGAACGCCGATCAAGGTGCCCGGGGCGGACGTGGCTCCTGACTGTCGGCCGTCCCGGCCCCGGACCGCCAGGCGGCGGAGATCAGAGCCCGGGTCAGCGTCGGTTGGCACAGCGCGGCGGTGCTGTCCACGTACTGGTCGATGCCGCCGACCGGCGGCAACCCGGCGATCTCGGGATCGTCGATCCGGGCCAGCAGGGCGGCGGCGAACCGTCCGGCGTCGATGATCTGGTACGGCCGGTCGTGGAACCGGCGACGCGTCGCGTCGACCGTCTCGGCCAGGCCGAGCCGGTTCTGCCACCCGCCAACCGTCTCGTACGCGGTGCAGAGTGCCGCCTGCCGCGCGGTACCGTCCCCGGTCAACGCCTCGTCCAGTGCCGCCGCGACGCCGGCCGCGTCCGACAGTGCGCCGAAGGCGCTGCCCAGCCACTTGCTGTACGGCGGGTACGTCCGACCCAGCAGCAGGCAGAGTCGCATCACGTCCCGGGCCAGTCGCGCCGTCACCACCCGGCTGCCCAACTCGGCACCGGCCTCGGCGGTACGGCCCACGAAGGGCTCCTCCTCGGCGATCCGCATCCACTGGCAGGCGAGCAGGTAGCGCCAGACATCGTCCGGGTACCACCGGAGGCGGTCACGCAGCGCGGTCAACTCCCCGATGCCGTCGTGGAACACGGCGCCGCCGGTGACCTCGGCAAGTCGCTGTGAAGGCGTGGCCAGCCAGTCCAGTGTGCTGACAGTTCGCCGGGGATCGAAGCCCAGGTACCCGTCGCACCAGGCGCCCACCTCCGTGACCCGTACCCGGTGTGCCACCGGCCCGTTCGTCTGCGCCAGCACCCGGGCGCGTCCGGCCGCCGGCTCGAAGTGGGTCGGCCAGCCCGCGACCTGCTTCGGCAGCCGGTCCGTCAGCATCGCCGAGATCTCCTCGCCGTGCCGGGCGAGGTCGTCGCTGGTCAGGAACAGTTCGAGGCGGGGTCCCCAGTCATGGTCGACGGACCGTTCGGTGTCGAAGCCGAGCACCTCCGAGCCTTCTCCGAGCCGCCCGGCCGCGTACCGCAGCCCTGGGTACGCCTCGACCAGCAGCGGGCGTACCGCCTCGGTGTAGAGCAGCCGACACAGCCGCAAGCCTGGTACGAACGGTGCCCACATCCGAGCACCGTACGACCGCCGGCTCGCGGTCGGCATCCCGTTTCCCGCCGTGCCGCGATCGGGCTTGCATCCGGTACCCAGGTACAGGCTTACCGTCGGAGGATGGCAGAACCCGACGGTACGTCGACAGACCGGGTGCCGGCGTCGTGCACCCTGCCGACCGTGGAACAGCCGGTGCGGCTCGCGGAGTTCGACGAGCTCTTCGCGACGGCGGTCCGGTCGGTGCACCGCGCCGCGCCCTCGCGGTTGCGCCTGGAACTCGCCCCGGATCCGGAGGTGGCGGCCCGGGTGGCGGATCTGATGGTCCGGGAATCCGGCTGCTGCTCCTTCTTCGCCTTCACGCTGAGCATGGCCGACCACCGGTTGCGGTGCGACGTGACGGTCCCGACCGAGCGGGTACGCGTCCTCGACGCACTGACCGCGCGAGCCCTCACCGGCGGGAACCGTGGCTGACGGGGGCGTGGCCGACGGCCTGCGCTCGGGTCAGCTCGCGGCGGCGGCTGGCGTCAACCAGCAGACGCTGCGGTACTACGAGCGCCGAGGTCTGATCCCCGAGCCGGTCCGTACGCTGGGCGGACATCGGCTCTATCCACCGGAGACGGTGACGCTGTTGCGGGCGATCAAGACAGCGCAACGGCTCGGGTTCAGCCTGGCCGAGGTCGTGGCGTTGCTCGCCGCCGCACGTCGCCCGAACCCCGGGGGCGGTCCGGTTTCCGGCCACGGGATCCAGTCCGGGGCGCGGGCCAAGCTCGCCGAGGTGGAACAGAAGATCTTCGACCTGGTGGGCATCCGGGACACACTGCGCCGGGCGCTCGCGGCCGGTTGCGACGACCTGGTCGCGTGCGCCGGGGACGCCCGCTGTCCGTTGCCTTCCAGATGAGACGAGTGGGACCTTCCGCAGCGGCCCGCGGCGGGCGAAGCTTCGCCCGTGAGCCTCTGCCCGGCCGCGAGTCGTGCCGCAGCGGTGCGGGTGGTCTGGACGGCGATCCGGCGCAGGCTCAGACCGCGTCGAGGTAGACCCACTGCCCGTCCTGCCGGGCGAAGCGACTGCGTTCGTGTACGTCACCGGGGCGCCCCGACTGCCGGTAGTGGGCCCGGAACTCGACGACGCCCACGGTGTCGAACATCCCGCCCCGCTCGGTGTCGAGAATCTCGAGCCGGGTCCAGCGCTGCCCCGGGTCGAGCGTCAGCCGAGGCGGCAGCGTACTGGAGTGCCAGGTCCGCAGCAGGTAGGCGGTGTCGCCGACGGCGTACGCGCTGAATCGCGAGCGCATCAGCGCCTCGGCGGTCGCCGCGACGGCCCGCCCCTCGTGCAGCGCGCCGCAGCAGTCCCCGTACGCCTGTGCGGAGCCGCACGGGCACGGCCGGGTGGCACCCTCGGCCGCCGTCCGGCGGGCGTTACGTCTCGTCACCGGATCATTGTCGCCGCCCGGCCGGTTTCGGCGCGGCCGGGTTGGCGACGGCGTAGTGCAATGGAGGAGTGGCTGACGATATCGAACAACGGCTGGCGGCGGCGTCCGAGGCGGTACGCGAGCGGGAGGTGACCATCGCACGGGGCGAAGACCTGCTCGGTCGGATCGGAGCGGCCACCAGGCAACTCGACGAGTTGACTGCCAGCCTCACCCGGGAACAGCGGGACGTCGAACGGCTGGAGAGCCTCTCCCTGACCAGAGTGCTGGTCGCACTCCGCGGCGACCGTAACGACGCGTTGGCCCGGGAGCGGGCCGAGGCGGACGCCGCCCGTTACCGGCTGGCCGAGGCCGAGGCGCGGCTGGCGTCGATGCGCCGGGAGCACGCCGCCGTGGGGTCCCGGCTGGCGGAGCTGGACGGCGCACCGGAGGCTCTCGCCGCCGTACTGGACGAGCAGGAGCGGCGCCTGCGGGAGTCCGGCGACCCTCGGCAGGCGCCACTGCTGGAGCTGGCCGGCGAGCGGGGACGGCTCACCGCCGAGGCGCGCGAGACAGACGAGGCACTCCGCGCCGCGGGCGCGGCGGCACAGGCCCTGCACCTGGTACGCAGCAAGCTCGGCAGCGCGTCGAGCTGGTCGACGTACGACACCTTCTTCGGCGGCGGTGTGGTCGGCAGCATGATCAAACACTCCCGGCTCGACGACGCGGCCCGAGCGGCGGCGCACGCCGACCAGTGCCTCGCCGCGCTGCGTACCGAGTTGGCGGACGTCTCCGATGTGCCGCTGGGCGGACCACGGTTGGCGATCGGCGGAACGACCCGGTTCGTCGACGTCTGGTTCGACAACATCTTCACCGATCTCTCGGTACGGGACCGGATCAGGAACGCCCAGCAGAACGTCGAACAGGCGATCCAGCGGGTGGGTGAGGTGCGCGACCGACTGACGAGGCGGGCGGCCCAGGCGCGTGTCCGGCTCGCCGCCATCGACGTCGAGCGCCGGAACCTGCTCACCCGGCACTGACGTCGGAACCCGGAGATCTGCCGGTCCGGCTCCCTTGACCGACTCGCGTTAGCTTGACTTGTTCTGGCGACCAGATTGGGAACAGGGAGGAGCCCGCGCGGTGGTGATGGACGAGCGGGTCGGTACGGCACAGCGCAACACGGTGCTCGAGTTGCTCTCCCAGGCGCTCGAACAGGGCTACCTCGACCTCTCCGAGTACGAGGAGCGGATGACGTCCGTGCACACGGCCAGAACCGTCGGAGACCTCGTACGGCCGTTGGTCGACCTGCCGAGCCAGTTCCGGTGGGATCCCCGGGGGCACTTCGCGCCGGGCGCGCCGGCCCCGGCGCAGGCGCGACCCGTCCAGCCTTCCGGTTGGCTGGACGAGTCCCCGACGTGGTCGAGCCAGCCGGGCTGGACGGGTCAGCCGGCACGGACGAGTCAGCCCGGCTGGCAGCCCCGGCCCGGTTGGACTGCCGGGTCGCCCTGGGCGGGCTCGCCCACCCCGCCGGGCGGGGCGACGGACGATGGCCACGGCAGGTCGGTCGCCGCCCTCGCGCTCGGCCTCGTGTCGCTTCCGATGTCCATCTGTCTCGGGGCGGGACTGCTCCTCGGCATCCCGGCGATCATCCTGGGGTGGCCGCGACGCGGTGGCCGGCGCCAGTCGCCGAACGCCACCGCCGGGTTGGTCCTCGGGCTCGTCGGCACGGCGGTGTCGCTCGTGATGATCGCGACGCTCTTCATGGATGGTTGACGCGGGGCGGGCCAGTGGTGTCCCGGTTGGATACTCTCGCCCCGTGACCCAGCCGCCCCTGCCGCCGCGTCCCACGCGACGTTTCCACGCCGACGACATCCTCTCCGGTCGCGTCAACCTGGACGGGTACCCGTTCCGCTACATCTACGTGCAACCCTCGACGGGCGGAGCCATGGGCGCGGCCTTCTCGTTCGGCGCGCAGATCCCGAACGAGGTCGACAAGGTGCTGACGGCGGCGGAGTTCCTCGAGACCCGGGGCTGGGAAGTGGTCAACTTCGAACAGGGCGGCCTGATCGCCCATCTGCGCCGACGGCACCGATAGCCGCCGCAGAGAGCCCGGTGGGAGCCGGGCGCGCTCGCGACCCGTGCCCACCAGGAGCGATCCTGGTCACGATCACTGACAGCCGCGCCCGCCGGCTGTGAAGCTGAACCGGCGCTGCGTGGAGCCGGTCGAACGGCGGCCCGCCCGGCGGCGCGTTCGGACGGGGTGTCGCTGTGGGAAGGCTGCCGGGTGTCCCGGTGAAGGTACTGCCGGGGTGGGCGGCGATCGGGCTGACCGTGGTCGGCGGGGTCGGATCGGCGGCGCAGAGCCTGGCCAATGCCGAGATGGGCGAGCGGACCGGGCATCCGATCATCGGGGCCCTGGTCAACAACGCCGGGGGCATGGCGCTGGTGCTGCTCGGGCTGGTCGCGTTGCCGTCGATGCGTACCGGGCTCGGGGTGGTGTTCCGGACCAGGCTGCCGTGGTGGACGTACCTCGGCGGGCTCTGCGGCGCGTTCTTCATCGTCGCCGCCACGTACGTCGTACCGGTGCTCGGGGTCGCCGTCTACACCATCGCCCAGGTGGCCGGCAGCAGCGCGGGCGGACTCGTCGTCGACCGGACCCGGCTCGCCCCGGCCGGCCGGATGGGGCTGACCGGACCACGGTTGGCCGGCGCGGTGCTCGGGGTCGGCGCGGTGGCGCTGGCCCAGTTCGGTCGGCCGGTCGGCGACCTGGCGGTGGGGCTGGTGCTGCTCGGCGTCGCCTGTGGCGTGGTCATCGCCGTCCAGGGCGCGCTGAACGGCCGGGTCTCCTCGGTCGGCAATCCGGCCGCCGCCACGGCGATCAACTTCGCGGTCAGCAGCGTGGGGATGGCCGGAGTGGCCGCCGCCGTGGGCGTCTTCGCCCGGCTCGGCTCCACGGACTGGCCGGCGCAGTGGTACCTCTACGTCGGTGGTCCGCTCGGGGTGGGCATCACGGTCGTGGTCCTGCTCGGCATCCGTTCGGTGGGCCTGCTGCGTACCGGCCTGGCCCTGGTCGCCGGGCAGCTCGGTGGGGCGTTGCTCCTGGACCTGCGCCCGGGTGGGCCGGGGGCGAGCGTGGCGGTGCTGGTCGGCGCCGTGATGACCCTGCTCGCGGTGATCGTGTCCGGCCGGGCGACCCGGATCACCCCTGCCGCCACCTGAGTCGTCGACGGGCGACCTGTTAAAAGGGGACCCTTCTTCTACAGAAAGCGATAAGAAGGGGCCCTTCCTTGCAGAGCAGGTCGCCGTGCCTGGGTGGATTGGCGGGTGGCAGACTGGGCGGCGTGACCGACACCGCCGTGGTCCTCGACCCCGCCGCCGTACGGGTACGTCCGCGGCGCATCCGGGTGGTCTGCTGGATCCTGTCGCCCGCGCTGTTCGTGATGTTCACCCTGTTGAGCATCGGCCTGCACGGCTCGACCGGTGCGGGTGCGGCGACCTTCCAGCGCGGCGACCAGCTCGCCATGGTCGGGCTGGGTGTGCTCAGCGGTCTGCTGGTGCTCCTCTTCACCCGGCCCCGGGTGGAGGCGGATGCCCGGGGGGTCCGGGTACGCAACGTGATCGGCTCCTACGACCTGCCCTGGGCGGTGGTCCGCGCGGTGCGCTTCGACCGGGGCTCCGCCTGGGCCAACCTGGAGCTGCACGACGACGACCTGGTGCCGGTCCTCGCCCTCCAGGCCGTGGACCGGGAACTGGCGGTGGACGGGGTACGCGGGCTGCGGGTGCTGCACGCCGCGGCCCACCAGCAGCAGCCGCCACAGGTCGCTCAGCAGCAACCGCGGCCGCCACACGTCGCACAGCAGCCGCAGCCGCAGCCGCAGGCTGCCCAGGAGCAGCAGTCCGGCGGGTGACCGTGGGGTCCACCGGGTCCGAAACCGGCGTGCCCGTTTTGGCGTCCTGCGGGCTGACCTGCTAGTCTTTAGCGGTCGACCACTGTCACACGCGCACGGTTGGGTAAGTGTGACGGTCAAAGAAGCGGAGCGCCTGCTCCCACCCGAGTCGCCGTCATCTGGTGGCCGGGTCCGGTCACCGCCCCGGCTATGCCGGAGCGGGTGCACGATCCACTGGATCGTGCCATCTGACCGGTCGAGCGGGCCCCGGCATGCGCCGGGGCTTTCTGCTTTGGGTCGAAGACGTAGGACCGGCCACTGCTGACGCGGGGTCGGTGAGGATCACCACGAGGAGGCCCCATCAGCGTCGAGCCACGCGTGAACGAGCAGATCCGGGCACGTGAGGTCCGACTGGTCGGCCCTGAGGGTGAGCAGGTGGGCATCGTCCCACTGGAGCGCGCCCTTCAGCTGGCCGCGGACGTCGACCTGGACCTGGTCGAGGTTGCGCCCATGGCGCGCCCGCCGGTGTGCAAGCTCATGGACTTCGGTAAGTACAAGTACGAGAGTGCACTCAAGGCGCGCGAAGCCAGGCGAAACCAGCAACAGACCGTCATCAAGGAGATGAAGCTCCGACCGAAGATCGATCCGCACGACTACGAGACCAAGAAGGGTCACGTGGTGCGGTTCCTCAAGGCGGGCGACAAGGTCAAGGTGACGATCATGTTCCGTGGTCGTGAGCAGAGCCGACCGGAGCTGGGCTACCGGCTCCTGCGCCGACTCGAATCGGAGATCTCGGAACTGGGATACGTCGAGGCCGCTCCGAAGCAGGACGGCCGTAACATGATCATGGTTCTGGCTCCGCACCGAGCAGTCAAGGCGTCCGCCACGGCCGCCACGGCGGCGAGGACGGGCTCAGCGCGCGAGCGGGAGGCCAGTGCCGCCGAGGCGCAGCCGGTCGCCGGGGCATCGCCCACCGCGGCCGAACCCGCCGGGTCTGCCGGCGAGTAACAGGGGAGAGACGCACCAAGATGCCGAAGATGAAGAGCCACACCGGGATGGGCAAGCGGGTCAAGGTGACCGGCAAGGGCAAGATCGTTGCCCAGCAGGCCGGACTTCGCCACAACCTGGAGAAGAAGTCCAGCACCCGGACCCGCCGGCTCAGCGGCACCGTCGAGGTGGCCAAGGCCGATTTCAAGCGAATCAAGAAGTTGCTGGCCCGCTGACGCGCGCCTCTTGACCCGAAGGAGTAGTTGAGATGGCACGCGTCAAGCGGGCTGTGAACGCCCAGAAGAAGCGCCGTACGCTGCTGGAAACCGCCAGTGGCTACCGCGGCCAGCGGTCCCGGCTCTACCGCAAGGCCAAGGAGCAGGTGCTGCACTCGATGCAGTACGCCTACCGGGACCGGCGGGACCGCAAGGGCGACTTCCGGCAGCTGTGGATCACCCGGATCAACGCGGGTGCCCGCGCCAACGGGATGACCTACAACCGGCTCATCCAGGGCTTGAAGCTGGCCGGGGTCGAGGTCGACCGCAAGATCCTGGCCGACCTCGCGGTGAACGACGCGACGGCCTTCGCGGCCATCGTCGAGGTCGCCCGTGCCGCCGTGGCGGCCGAGGGCACCGGTGGCGCGTCGGCCCAGGCCGCCTGACCCCGCGACATCCGATCGAGGCGTCCCGCATGCCGGTCAACCCGCAGGTGGGACGCCTCGACCATGTCCGCACACCGGAGCAGCCACTGTTCACCCCACGTACCCCGAGGGTCGTCGCGGCCCGCCGGCTGCACCGACGCCGGGACCGGGACATCACCGGCCGGTTCCTCGCCGAGGGACCGCAGGCCGTCCGGGAGGCGCTGGCCCGGTCCGGCGTGGTCGCCGAACTCTTCGGCACCCCGGCCGCCCTTGACCGGTACGCCGACCTGGTCACCGCCGCCACCGACGGCGGAGTGCCGGTCTCCGCACTCACCGACGACGCCCTCGCCGCGCTGACCGAGACGGTCGCCCCGCAGGGAATCGTCGCCGTCTGCCACCGGCTCGACGTGCCGATCGACGCCGCACTGGACCGGGCTCCCCGGCTGGTCGCCGTGCTGGCCGAGATCCGGGACCCGGGCAACGCGGGCACGGTGCTGCGGACCGCCGATGCCGCCGGGGCCGGCGCGGTCGTCTTCGCCGGGGACGCCGTCGACCCGTACAACGGCAAGTGCGTGCGCTCCTCCGCCGGCAGCCTGTTCCACCTGGACCTGGTCCGGGCCGCCGAGCCGGCCGGGGTGGTGGCGCGACTGCGGGCCGCCGGACTCACCGTGCTGGCCGCCTCCGGGTACGGCGAAACCGACCTGGACGAGTTGACCGACGCGGGTGGCCTGGCCCGGCCGACCGCCTGGCTGTTCGGCTCGGAGGCGCACGGGCTGCCGCCGGAGCTGGCCGAGGCCGCCGACGCCCGGGTCCGGGTGCCGCTGCACGGCCGCGCCGAGAGCCTTAACCTGGCTGCCGCCGCGGCAGTCTGCCTGTACGCTTCGGCCAGAGCCCTGCGAGCCGGGCCCGGCGTTTCCACTGCGGAACGCGCATGATGGCAGGGGAAGCAGTTACCGATCGGGGAGATGTCGACCTGATGACCGAGTCCGGTGGGTCGGACGTGCGGAACGCACGACGCCACTCGTTTAGCCAGCCCGCCGTCGTCGGCGGGCGGCAGGGCTGACTCGTCCTCCCTGCGTACCTCCGACCGGCGGGCTGCGGCACAGCCGCCCGTCCGTAGACTCTGGTGGCCGCCCGTGAGGGCCGCCCACTGACCTGTCCGCGGCGTCGCCGGTGCCTCCGGTGCACACCGACCGCGTACGCCGGGTCGCCGCATCGCGCGCGAGCGATCCGACCCGTGCGTCCGGCGTGGTGGCGGAGGGCATCCCACGCGGCGCAGCGGGACATTCGACGCGGAGGCAGCGGGACACCCGCCCGCGACGCAGAGGGAGTAGCTGCACGTCATGACGTATCGCAACGACCCGTACGACCCGAAGCAGGTCGCCCTGCTCGATCCGGGCGCGCTGGCGTCGGCGGTGGCCGACGCGGCGACCGCGTTCGAGGCCACGACCGATCCCGACGCGCTCGCCGAACTGCGCCGCCAGCACCTCGGCGACCGCGCGCCGGTCTCGCTGGCCCGCCGGGAGATCGGCGCCCTGCCGCCGGCCGCCAAGTCCGACGCCGGCAAGCGGGTCAACGAGGCCCGCCGGTCGATCGAGTCCGCCTACGCCGAACGGCTCGCCGTCGTGCAGGCGGCGCAGGCCGAGCGGATGCTCGCCGAGGAGCGGGTGGACGTCACCCTGCCCTACGACCGTCGGCCGCGCGGCGCCCGGCACCCGATCAGCACCCTCTCGGAGCGGATCGAGGACCTCTTCGTCGGGATGGGGTACGAGATCGCCGAGGGCCCCGAGATGGAGTTGGAGTGGACCAACTTCGACGCGTTGAACATTCCGCCGGATCATCCGGCCCGGGGCACCATGGACACCTTCTACGTGGACATCCCCGGGCTGGTGCTGCGGACCCACACCTCGCCGGTGCAGGCCCGGACCATGCTGGCCCGCAAGCCACCGATCTACATCGTCTGCCCCGGCCGGGTATACCGGACCGACGAGCTGGACGCCACGCACAGCCCGGTCTTCCACCAGTTGGAGGGCCTGGTGGTGGACGAGGGGATCACCATGGCGCACCTGCGGGGCACCCTGGACCACCTGGCCAAGGCGATGTTCGGGGCCGAGGCGCGTACCCGGTGGCGTCCGCACTACTTCCCGTTCACCGAACCGTCGGGCGAGTTCGACGTCTGGTTCGCCCAGCACCGCGACGGACCCCGCTGGGTCGAGTGGGGTGGCTGCGGCATGGTCAACCCCAGGGTGCTGCGGGCCTGCGGGATCGACCCGGACGTCTACTCCGGATTCGCCTTCGGGATGGGCATCGAGCGCACGCTGATGTTCCGGCACGGAATCAGCGACATGCGGGACATGGCCGAGGGCGACGTGCGGTTCACCCGCGCGTTCGGGGTCGAGGTGTGAGCGGGATGTCAAACGACGCAACGGATGCGGTGGTCTGAGTCATGCGAATTCCTGTTTCCTGGCTGCGTGAGCACGTCGAGCTGCCCGCCGACCTGAGCCCGGAGGACCTCGACCGGGCCCTGGTCGGCCTCGGCATCGAGGTCGAGTCCGTCGTGGACCTGCGGAGCACCGTCACCGGCTCGCTGGTGGTCGGCGAGGTCCTCGAGATCGAGGAACTGACCGGGTTCAAGAAGCCGATCCGGTTCTGCCGGGTCGACGTCGGCGCCGCGAACGGCACCGGCGAGCCGCAGGAGATCGTCTGCGGGGCCACCAACTTCGCCCCCGGCGACCGGGTGGTGGTGATCCTGCCCGGCGGCGTACTGCCCGGCGGGTTCGCCATCGGGGCCCGGAAGACGTACGGGCGCAACTCCAACGGCATGATCTGCTCGGTCCGCGAACTGGGGATCGGCGACGACCACGAGGGCATCCTGGTGCTGCCCGAGGACGTACCGGCCAAGCCCGGTGACGACGCGCGGCCGGTGGTCGGGCTCGACGACGTGGTCGTCGAGGTGGAGATCACTCCGGACCGTGGCTACGAGATGTCCGTACGGGGGCTGGCCCGGGAGCTGTCGCACGCCTTCGAGGTGCCGTTCCACGACCCGGCCCTGGCACCCGCGACCGGGGCGACGGCCGAGCCGACGTACCCGGTCCGGGTCGTCGACACCGTCGGCTGCGACCGGTTCGCGGCCCGGGTGGTGCGCGGCATCGACCCGCTCGCCGAGTCGCCACAGTGGATGCGGCAGCGGCTGACCGTCGCCGGCATCCGGAGCATCTCGCTCGCGGTCGACATCACCAACTACCTGATGCTGGAACTCGGCCAGCCGATGCACGCCTTCGACCTCGACGCGCTCCGCGGCGAGCTGGTGGTCCGCCGGGCGGTGCCGGGGGAGCGGCTGACCACGCTGGACGGGGTGGACCGCGCGCTCGACCCGGAGGACATGGTGATCTGCGACGCCGGATTGCCCGCGCCGACGGCCGGTGCCGGGTCGGCAACGGGTGGCGGGTCGGCGTCGACGGCCGGTGCCGACGGAGTGCCGATCTCGCTGGCGGCGGTGATGGGTGGCGAGACCAGCGAGGTCGTCGCCAGCACCACCAACGTGCTCTTCGAGGCGGCGCACTGGGACCCGGTGGTGGTCGGGCGGACGGCCCGTCGGCACCGGCTGTTCAGCGAGGCCGCCAAGCGCTGGGAGCGGGGCGTCGATCCGGCGCTTCCGCTGGTCGCCCTCGAACGGGCGGTGGCGCTGCTGACCACGTACGGCGGTGGCACCGTCGGCGCCGAGGTGCTGGACATCGACCACGTCACGCCGCCGACCCGGATCGTCATCGACGCGGACCTGCCCGCCCGGCGGGCCGGTGTGCCGTACGAGCCGGGCCGGACGGTCGCCCTGCTGGAGCGAATCGGCTGCGCGGTGGCGGTCGGCGACGCGCGTACCGCCGCCAGCCCCACCCAGGTCGGCGGCCGGCACGCGAGCGGACCGGACACCCTGGTGGTCACCCCGCCGAGTTGGCGGCCGGACCTCACCGATCCGGCGGACCTGGTCGAGGAGGTCGTCCGGCTGGACGGCTACGACCGGGTTCCGTCGGTGCTGCCGGTCGCGCCCGCCGGGCGGGGGCTGACCGAGGATCAGCGGCGGCGGCGGTCGGTGAGCCGGGCGCTGGCCGAGAACGGCTACGTGGAGGTGCTGTCCCCGCCCTTCGTGTCGCCGGACCTCTTCGACCGACTCGGCCTGCCGGCCGAGGACCCGCGTCGGAACGCCGTTCGGCTGACCAACCCGTTGTCGGACACCGAACCGCTGATGCGGACCACGCTGCTCGGCAGCCTGCTCGGCACGCTGCGCCGCAACATCGGCCGGGGGCACCGCGACGTCGCCCTGTACGAGATCGGCCTGGTGTTCGAGCCGCGTCCCCGGACCGGACCGCCGCCCGCGATGGGCGTCGAGCACCGGCCGAGCGACGAGGAGTTCCGGGCCGCCGACGCGGTACTGCCGCACCAGCCGTGGCGGGTCGCCGTGATGCTCGCCGGTGAGGTGGAACCGGCCGGCTGGTGGGGCGAGGGGCGGCCGGCGGGTTGGGCGGACGCGGTGGAGGCGGGCCGGATCGTGCTGGCCGCCGCCGGGATACCGGACGACCGGACCGTGGTTCGGCAGACCCAGCGGGCGCCCTGGCACCCGGGCCGGTGCGCGGAGTTCCTCGTCGACGACGTGTCGATCGGGTACGCCGGTGAGCTGCACCCGGCGGCGTTGGCCGCCCTGGAACTGCCGCCCCGGACCAGCGCCCTGGAACTCGACCTGGATGCGCTGCCGTCCGCCCCGGTGGCGCCGGCACCCCGGATCCCGGGCTACCCGCCCGCGCTGATCGACGTGGCGCTGGTGGTGGACGCCGAGGTGCCCGCCGACGAGGTGCGCCGGGCCCTGGCCGAGGGCGCCGGTGACCTGCTGGAGTCGATCCGGCTGTTCGACGTCTACGCGTCGGCGCAGGTGGGCGAGGGGCGCAAGTCGCTGGCGTACAAGTTGGTCTTCCGGGCTCCGGACCGGACCCTGACCGGTGACGAGGCGGTGGCGGCCCGGGACGCGGCGGTGGCCGAGGCGGCCCGTCGGTTCGGCGCGGTACTGCGCGGCGCCTGAGCCGCGGGGCGTCTTCCGGATCGATGCCGGAGGATCTGCCTAGGCTACGACCCTCGGAGTTCCGTCCGCTGGCGCTCGTAACGGCGCCACCGGACGGGCTACGCTCGGTTGGCTCGTCCCCGGGATGGGGCCGGCGGATCGGGAGACCAGGTGGAGAGCCGCGCGACGGTGCTCATCGACCTCGGCACCGAGCGCGGCCTGCCGGACGTCGAAACGCCACCTTCGTCCGAGTCCCGCCGGATCTCGGCGCGCTGGTCGGCAGGGCTGCTGGTGGTCCTGCTGGTGCTGTTCGGGGTAACCGCCGCGGATCCACCGCACGGCGGGCTGCGGCCGGGCGGCAACCTCGCCGTACCGGCCGGCAGCACGTTCTTCGTCGCGGGCGACGTCCTGCTGGTCTCGGCGGGGCCGGCGGGGCGGCCGAACAGCCTCACCGCGTACGACCTGCCGAGCGGGACCCGGCGCTGGACGGTGTCGGCCGCCACGGCCAGCCGGCACCACGCCGAGCTGGTCGGTGACGCCATCCTGATCGGTGAACTCGACTCGGTGGGCCGGCGTACGGTGACCACCGCCCGCTCCGCCCGTACCGGAGAGGTGTGGTGGAGCCGGCCGGGGCGGGTGCTGCGGGTGCCGGGAAGTTCCCTCGGGCTGGGGGTCTCGGAGGTGCGCAGCGTCTCCGGCGCGGGACGCCGGTTGGAGGGTGACGTCGAGGCGGTGGACCTCGGCACCGGAATCGTCCGGTGGCGGTTGCCGCTGTCGTCGACCGCCGTCGTGCAGCCGGTGCCCGGTGATCCGGCCCGGGTGCTGATCCTGCACGACAACGTCACGGCCGAGCTGCGGGACCTCGGGACGGGCGACCTGGTCAGCAGCGGCCGACTGCCGCCGGCGGACTACGCGCAGAGCAACCCACGGGTGATCGCCGACCGGCTGGTGCTTCGGCACCCGGCCGGGCGGGGCTTCTCCGTCACCGGGTACGACCTGCCGGGCCTGACCCAACGGTGGACCCATCCGGGCGGTGAGCCCGGCGAGGCGGTCCGGGACTGTCAGGGCCTGGCCTGTCTGGACGGCGAGACTCGGGTGATGGCCCTGGACCCGGCCAGCGGGACCGAGCGCTGGACCCGGGCGCGTCCGCCCGGATGGCACTCCATCGTCTGGTCCCCGGACATCCTGCTGAGGCCGGACGCGTACCGGGGCCAGTCGCTGCTGGCCGTGGCCGAGGGTTCGGCGCTGCGGATTCTCGGCGCCCTGCCGGCCGGGGTGGTGGACTGCCGGGCCGGTCCGGCCAGCCTGGTCTGCCGGACGGCCCCGGACCGGCTCGGCGTGTGGCGTCTTTCGGCCTGATCGGGCGTTTCCGGCCGCGGTCCGTTGCGCGATCGGGCTCCTCCTAGTGGACCGGTGACGTCGTACGGGCGGGCGCGACGACGCTTGATCATTCAGTCGGCCGCATAGACTTGCAGCATTCCGGGGACCGCTGCTACTCTCCTCTGCATAGAAATGCGGAGGTTGGCATGGGAATTCGAGTGGCGGTCGCCGGAGCGAGCGGCTACGCGGGCGGTGAACTGCTCCGGCTGATCGGCGGGCACCCCGAGTTCGACCTCGTCGCGGCGACCGCACACAGCCAGGCGGGTCTGCCGGTCGCGGCCGTACATCCGCAGCTCGTCGGCCTCGACCTGGTGCTCGGCCGGACCGACCCGGCGGTGCTGGCCGACGCGGACCTGGTCTTCCTGGCCCTGCCGCACGGCGAGTCGGCGGCCCTGGCCGCGACCCTGCCGGACGGGGTCCGGGTGGTGGACCTGGGTGCGGACCACCGGCTGACCGACGCCGCCGCCTGGGGCCGCTACTACGGCGGAGACCACGCCGGCGCCTGGACCTACGGCCTGCCGGAGCTGCCCGGCCAGCGGGCGATGATCGCTGGTGCGACCCGGGTCGCCGCCACCGGCTGTTACGCGGTGGCCACCACACTCGCCCTGGCCCCGCTGATCGCGGCCGGAGCCGCCGAGCCCGACGACGTCGTGGTGGTCGCCGCCTCCGGCACCTCCGGAGCCGGCCGGTCGGCCAAGCCGCACCTGCTCGGCAGCGAGGTGATGGGGGACCTGTCGCCGTACAAGGTCGGCGCCCACCAGCACGTGCCGGAGATCAAGCAGGCCACCGGGGCGACCGGGCTGTCGTTCACGCCGGTGCTGGCCCCCATGCCCCGGGGCATCCTGGCCACCGTCACCGCGCTGCCCGTCGACGGCGTTCCGGCCGACCCGCGATCGGTGCTGACCGATGCGTACGCGGACGCGCCGTTCGTGCACGTCCTGCCGGAGGGCGCCTGGCCGCACACCGCCGCCACGCTCGGCAGCAACTCCTGCCACCTCCAGGCGACGGTCGACGTCGACTCGGGCCGGCTGATCGTGGTCAGCGCCATCGACAACCTGGGTAAGGGCGCCGCCGGCCAGGCGGTGCAGTGCGCGAACCTGATGCTCGGCCTGCCGGAGACCACCGGACTGTCCGGGTACGGAGTCGCACCGTGAACGAGGGAGCGTCGAGATGAGTGTCACCGCGCCCAGGGGTTTCCGGGCGTCCGGGGTCGCCGCCGGGCTCAAGTCCAGTGGCGCCCGGGACGTGGCGCTGGTCGTCAACGACGGGCCGGACGCCGCCGCGGCGGGGGTCTTCACCGCGAACCGGGTCAAGGCCGCGCCCGTGCTCTGGAGCCAGCAGGTACTCCGGGGCGGTCTGGTCCGCGCCGTGGTGCTCAACTCGGGCGGCGCGAACGCGTGCACCGGTGCCCCCGGCTTCCAGGACACCCACGCCACGGCCGAGCACGCCGCGTCGGCACTCTCCGGTTCCGCCGTCGCGGCGGCGCCGGACGCCGGCGGTACGCAGGCCCGGTTCCCGTCGATCGGCGCCGGTGAGGTGGCGATCTGCTCCACCGGCCTGATCGGCGAGCGGTTGCCGATGGACCGGCTGCTGCCCGGCGTGGACGCGGCGGTGGCCGGGCTGGCCGCCGACGGTGGCCCGGCGGCGGCCGAGGCGATCATGACCACCGACACCAGGCCGAAGACGACCGTGGTCGCCGGGACCGGCTGGACGGTCGGTGGGATGGCCAAGGGTTCCGGCATGCTCGCGCCCGCGCTCGCCACCATGCTCAGCGTGGTCACCACCGACGCGATCGCCGGACCGGCCGTACTCGACGAGGCGCTCCGGGCGGCCTGCCGGGTCAGCTTCGACCGGGTCGACTCGGACGGCTGCCTCTCCACCAACGACACCGTGCTGCTGCTGGCAAGCGGGGCGTCCGGGATCGCACCGACCCAGGCCGAACTGACCGCCGCCGTCACGCAGGCGTGCCGGGACCTGGCCCGGCAACTGATCGCGGACGCGGAGGGGGCCACCAAGGAGGTCGCCATCGAGGTGGTCGGGGCCGCCGACGAGGACGACGCGGTTCTGGTGGGCCGCGCGGTGGCCCGGAACAACCTGGTCAAGACCGCGCTGTTCGGCAACGACCCGAACTGGGGCCGGATCCTCGCCGCGGTCGGCACCACGAGCGCGGCCTTCGATCCGGACCGGATCGACGTGGCGGTCAACGGGATCTGGGTCTGCCGGTCCGGTGCGGCGGCCGAGGACCGGTCCAAGGTGGACCTCACGGGCCGCGAGGTGACCATCCGGATCGACCTGCACTCCGGCCCGGACGAGGCCACCATCTGGACCAACGACCTGTCGCACGCCTACGTGCACGAGAACTCGGCGTACTCCACATGATGCTGACCCGCGACCTGACCGAGGCGCAGCGGAAGGCGGCCACCCTCATCGAGGCGCTGCCGTGGCTGGCCCGTTTCTCCGGCTCCACCGTCGTGGTGAAGTACGGCGGCAACGCGATGATCGATCCGGAACTGCAACGGGCCTTCGCCGCCGACATGGTGTTCCTGCGCTACGCCGGGCTCAAGCCGGTCGTCGTGCACGGCGGCGGGCCGCAGATCTCGGCGATGCTGCGCCGGCTCGGCATCGCCAGCGAGTTCAAGGGCGGGCTGCGGGTGACCACGCCCGAGGCGATGGACGTGGTCCGGATGGTGCTGGTCGGGCAGGTCGGCCGGGAACTCGTCGGCCTGATCAACGAACACGGCCCGTACGCGGTGGGGCTCTCCGGCGAGGACGCCCGGCTGTTCACCGCGGTACGCCGGCCCGCGTACGTGGACGGCGAGGCCGTGGACATCGGGCAGGTCGGTGACGTGGATCAGGTGAACGCGTCCGCGGTCGCCGACCTGATCTCCGCCGGCCGGATTCCGGTGATCTCCACCGTGGCGCCGGACGTCGACGGCGTGCTGCACAACCTCAACGCCGACACCGCCGCCGCCGCGCTGGCCATCGCGCTGCGGGCCCGCAAGCTCGTGGTGCTCACCGACGTACCCGGTCTCTACGCGGACTGGCCGGACACCGAGAGCCTGGTCTCCGAGGTCAGCACCGAACAGCTCGCCGCACTGCTGCCCAGCCTGGAGTCCGGGATGGTGCCGAAGATGGAGGCGTGCCTGCGCGCGGTGCGCGGCGGCGTGCCGGCGGCACACGTGGTGGACGGACGGGTCGCGCACTCGACCCTGCTGGAAGTTTTCACGTCGGAAGGATTCGGCACGATGGTGGTTCCCGAGCCCGGGGCGGTGACGGCGTGACCACGCTGGTCGACCGCTGGACGCAGTCCATGATGGACAACTACGGCACCCCGCCGCTGGCCCTGGTCCGTGGGTCCGGCGCGGTCGTCGTCGACGAGGCCGGCCGGGAGTACGTCGACCTGGTCGGCGGCATCGCGGTCAACGCGCTCGGGCACGCCCATCCGGCGGTGGTCGAGGCGGTGTCCCGACAGGTCGCCACCCTCGGGCACGTCTCCAACCTGTTCGTCGCCGAGCCGCCGGTGGCGCTGGCCGAGTTGCTGCTGGCCCTGGCCGGGCGACCCGGCCGGGTGTTCTTCGCCAACTCCGGGGCGGAGGTCAACGAGGCCGCCTTCAAGCTGTCCCGGCTCACCGGACGTACCCGGGTGGTGGCCACCGTCGGCGGGTTCCACGGCCGGACCATGGGCGCCCTGGCGCTCACCGGACAGCCGGCCAAGGCCGACCCGTTCCGCCCACTGCCGGGCGAGGTCGACCACGTCCCGTACGGGGACGCCGACGCGCTGGCCGCCGCCGTGACCGACGAGACCGCGATGGTGATCCTGGAACCGATCCAGGGCGAGAACGGGGTGGTCGTACCGCCGCCCGGCTACCTGGCGGCGGCCCGCCAGATCACCGGCGCGCACGGCGCACTGCTGGTGCTGGACGAGGTGCAGACCGGGATCGGCCGGACCGGGCACTGGTTCGCGCACCAGGCCGACGGCATCGAGCCCGACGTGATCACCCTGGCCAAGGGGCTGGGCGGCGGGCTGCCGATCGGCGCCTGCCTGGCCTTCGGCGCGGCGGCCGACCTGCTCGGTCCGGGCGCGCACGGCACCACCTTCGGCGGCAACCCGGTGAGCTGCGCCGCCGCCCTCGCCGTCATCTCGACCATCGCCAACGAGGGCCTGCTCGACCACGTCAAGCGGGTCGGCGAGAGGATCCGGCACGGGGTGGAGGCCCTCGGTCACCCGCTGGTGGCCGAGGTCCGGGGCGCGGGACTGCTGCTCGGCATCGTGCTGCGGGCACCCGGTGCCGCCGCGACCGCCGGTGTGCTCCGGGACGCGGGCTTCCTGACCAACCCGGTGCAGCCGGCCACGATCCGGCTGGCGCCGCCGCTGATCCTGAGCCTCGAGCAGGCCGACGCGTTCCTCGCCGCCCTGCCGGCGGCCCTGGACGCCGCGAACCCCGGTGGGAGTGTGCGCTGATGACCCGGCATTTTCTCCGGGACGACGACCTCAGCCCCGCCGAGCAGTCGGCGGTGCTCGACCTCGCCGCCCGGATGAAGGCCGACCGGTTCGCCCTCCGTCCGCTCGCCGGGCCACGTGCCGTCGCGGTGCTGTTCGACAAGCCGAGCCTGCGTACCCGGCTCTCCTTCGACGTCGGCATCGCCGAACTGGGCGGCCACCCGATCGTGGTGGACACCCAACTGACGCACTTCGGCCGGGGTGAGTCGCTGGTAGACGCCGCCCGGGTGCTGTCGCGCTACGTCTCCGCCATCGTGCTGCGTACCTTCGGCGACGACCGGATGACCGAGCTGGCCGAGGGTGCGGGCGTGCCGGTGGTGAACGGGCTGACCGACGGGTTCCATCCCTGCCAGCTCCTGGCCGACCTGCTGACGATCCGGGAGCACTGCGGCGGCACGGCCGGTCGGTCCCTGGGGTACGTCGGCGACGCGGCCAACAACATGGCGCACTCGTACCTGCTGGCCGGGGCGACCGCCGGAATGCACGTCCGGGTCGCCGGCCCGGCCGGGCACGATCCGTCCCCGGCGGTGGTCGAGCGGGCCGCCGAGATCGCCGCCGGCACCGGCGGCTCGGTCCGGGTCCTGCGGGATCCGGTGGAGGCGGTGGCCGGAGTCGACGTGGTCGCGACCGACACCTGGACCTCGATGGGGCAGGAGGACGACGGCCGGGACCGGCTCACGGCGTTCCAGCCCTACCAGGTCAACAAGACCCTGCTGGCCGGGGCACGACCGGACGCCGTCGTGCTGCACTGCCTGCCCGCCCACCGGGGCGAGGAGATCACCGACGAGGTGCTGGACGGCCCGCAGAGCGTCGTCTTCGACCAGGCGGAGAACCGACTGCACGCCCAGAAGGCGCTCCTCGGCTGGCTGCTCGACCAGCACGCGGCGGAGCCCGGCTCACCGACCGGGGCATCATGACCGAGCGGAGCGAGGGCATCGGTCTGCTCAGGTCGCCACGTCACGGCGACGACGAGCGAAGCGAGGAGACGCCGTGACCGGTCCGTTGACCCGGGCGGCGCGGCACGGTCGGATCGTCGATCTGATCCGGGAACGCGAGATCCGCTCGCAGACCGAACTCGCCGACCTGCTCGCCGAGAGCGGCGTGCAGGTCACCCAGGCCACGCTCTCCCGGGACCTGGACGAGTTGGGTGCGGTCAAGGTGCGCGGCGGGGACGGCCCGGCCGTGTATCTCATTCCGGAGGACGGCATGCGGCCGCTGCGGGACGCCGAGCAGGCGCCGGCCCGGCTGCTCCGGTTGCTTCGTGAACTGCTCAACGGGGTCGACTCCAGCGGCAACATCGCCGTGCTGCGTACCCCACCCGGTGCCGCCCAGTACCTGGCCAGCGCGCTGGACCGGGCGGGGCTGCCGGAGGTCGTCGGCACCATCGCCGGCGACGACACCATTCTCGTCGTGGCCCGCGAGGCCACCGGCGGCGCGGCGCTGGGGGAGAAGCTCTCCTCCTGGGCCGGCCGGGAAGAACTTGCTGAAGGGAGCACCACACCATGACTGAGCGGGTCGTACTGGCGTACTCCGGGGGACTGGACACCTCGGTCGCCATTCCATATCTGGCCGAGCAGACCGGCGCCGAGGTGATCGCGGTGGCGATCGACGTCGGGCAGGGCGGCGAGGACCTGGCCGCGATCCGCCAGCGGGCGCTGGACTGCGGCGCCGCCGAGTCGGAGGTGATCGACGCCCGCGAGGAGTTCGCCGCCGACTACTGCGTACCGGCGATGCGGGCCAACGCGCTCTACATGGACCGCTACCCGCTGGTCTCGGCGCTGTCCCGGCCGCTGATCGTCAAGCACCTGGTCGCGGCGGCGAAGAAGTACGGCGGCACGATCGTGTCGCACGGCTGCACCGGCAAGGGCAACGACCAGGTGCGGTTCGAGGCCGGCCTCGGCGCCCTCGCCCCGGACCTGAAGGTGATCGCGCCGGCCCGGGACTTCGCCTGGACCCGGGACAAGGCGATCGCGTACGCCGAGGAGAAGGGCCTGCCGATCGACGTCACGCACAAGTCGCCGTACTCGATCGACCAGAACCTGTGGGGCCGGGCCGTGGAGACCGGCTTCCTGGAGGACATCTGGAACGCCCCGATCGAGGACGTCTACGCGTACACCGCGAACCCGGCGGAGCCGCGCGACCCGGACCACGTGGTGATCACCTTCGACGCCGGGGTACCGGTGGCGATCGACGGCGAGACCGTCACCCCGTACCAGGCGATCGTGGAACTCAACCGGCGGGCCGGCGCCCAGGGCGTGGGTCGCCTCGACATGGTCGAGGACCGGCTGGTCGGGATCAAGAGCCGCGAGGTGTACGAGGCGCCGGGCGCGATCGCGTTGATCACCGCCCACCAGGAGCTGGAGAACGTGACCGTCGAGCGGGACGTGGCCCGGTTCAAGAAGGGCGTCGACCAGCGCTGGGGTGAGCTGGTCTACGACGGGCTCTGGTTCTCGCCGCTGCGGGGCGCGCTGGACGCGTTCATCGACGACACCCAGCGGCACGTCTCCGGTGAGGTCCGGCTCGCCCTGCACGGCGGCCGTGCCGTGGTCACCGGTCGGCGCTCCGAGGCCAGTCTCTACGACTTCGGCCTGGCCACCTACGACACCGGGGACACCTTCGACCAGTCGCTGGCCAAGGGCTTCGTGCAGTTGTGGGGCCTGCCGAGCAAGCTCGCGTCGGCTCGGGACGCCCGGTTGGGCGGCTCCGACAAGTGACCTTCAGAATGGTCGGCGTGGACGACAAGGGCTTGACCGAGAACAGCGCCGGCACCAACCGTACGAGTCTGTGGGGCGGCCGGTTCGCCGGCGGTCCGGCGGAGGCGTTGGCCCGGTTGTCGGTCAGCGTCCAGTTCGACTGGCGGCTCGCCCCGTACGACCTGGCCGGCTCCCGGGCGCACGCCCGGGTGCTGGCCTCCGCCGGCCTGCTCGACCCGGACGAGCTGGGCCGGATGCTGGCCGCCCTGGACGACCTGGAGGCGGCGGTGCTGACCGGCACCTTCCGCCCCACCGTCGAGGACGAGGACGTGCACACCGCGCTGGAGCGTGGCCTGCTGGAACGCCTCGGTACGCTCGGCGGCAAGCTGCGGGCGGGCCGGTCCCGCAACGACCAGGTCGCCACCGACCTGCGGCTCTACCTGCGTGATCATGCCCGGGGGCTGGCCGCCCGGATCGTCGGGCTGGCCGACGCGCTGGTCGAGCAGGCGGCCCGGAACATCGAGACGCCGGCTCCGGGAATGACCCACGTGCAGCACGCCCAGCCGGTCTCCTTCGGGCACTGGCTGCTGGCGCACGTCCAACCGCTGCTGCGGGACCTGGAGCGGCTGCGCGACTGGGACCACCGGGCCGCGGTCAGCCCGCTCGGCGCGGGGGCGCTCGCCGGCTCCGGCCTGCCGCTGGACCCGGTGGCGGTCTCCAAGGAGCTCGGCTTCCGGACGTCGTTCGCGAACTCGATGGACGCGGTCGGCGACCGTGACTTCGTGGCCGAGTTCCTCTTCGTCACCGCGCTGCTCGGGGTGCACCTGTCCCGGCTCGGCGAGGAGGTGGTGATGTGGACCTCGCAGGAGTTCGGCTGGGTGGAGCTGGACGACTCGTTCGCCACCGGATCGTCGATCATGCCGCAGAAGAAGAACGCGGACATCGCCGAGCTGGCCCGGGGCAAGTCCGGTCGGCTGATCGGCGGGCTGGTCACCGTACTGACCATGCTCAAGGGTCTGCCGCTGGCGTACGACCGGGACATGCAGGAGGACAAGGAACCCGCGTTCGACGCGATGGACACCCTGGACCTGGTGCTCCCGGCGCTGGCCGGGATGATCTCCACGATGACGGTCAGGGTGGACCGGCTCGCCGCGGCCGCGCCGGTGGGCTTCTCGCTGGCCACCGAGGTCGCCGACTGGCTGGTCCGGCGGGGCGTGCCGTTCCGGGAGGCGCACGAGGTGACCGGCCGGCTGGTCGCGCTCTGCGTGGCCCGGGAGTGTGAACTCCACGAGGTCTCCGACGAAGACCTGCGGCTGGTCAGTGAGCATCTCGACCCGAGCGTCCGGAACGTGCTCTCGGTCCGCTCCGCGCTGGCCGCCCGGACCACCCCCGGCTCGACCGGGCCGGGTCCGGTCGCCGACCAGCTCGTCTCCGCCACCGACCAGCTCGACGGCTGGCGGGAGTGGGCGACCGAACAGGTGGTGCCGCGTTGAGCCGGCAGCGGGAGCTGGTCCTCCGGCCGGCGACGGTCGCGGAGATCCCGGCCGTGCTGGAGTTGTGGCGCAGCGCCGCCGAGAACGCCCACCGCCCGACCGACACCGCCGGGGCGGTCGAGGTGCTGCTCGCCCGCGACCCGGACGCGCTGATCTCCGCCTGGTCCGGTCCGGAACTGGTCGGCACGGTCGTCGCGGGATGGGACGGCTGGCGCTGCCACCTCTACCGGCTCGCCGTGGCCCCGGAGCACCGCCGGCAGGGCATCGCCGGGGCCCTGATCGAGGCCGCCGAGGACCGGTGCCGGCGCCTCGGCGGCACCCGGATCGACGCGATGGTGCTCGACGACAACCACACAGCGCATCGGGCCTGGGAGTCCCATGGTTACCGGCGGCAGGCCGAGTGGTCCCGCTGGATCAAACCGATGTCGACGGACTGAGCGTAGGGCGGGGCGACCCCGGGGTACGGCCCGGGCGACCCCGGTTACGCCGGCGATGGCATCATGCCCATCGTGGACATCATTCCCGGAGTAGGCGTCGCGACGGCCAGGATCGGCGAGACCCGGGCGGAGGTCGAGGCCCGGATCGGGTCCCCGGTGCACGGGCCGGGTGGCGCCAAGGCCGTCTACGACACCACCCCTGGACTGGTGATCTCCTACACCCCGGAGGACACCGTCGAACTCGTCGAGATCGCGTACTCCGGGGACGGTGCGGAGGAGGTCTTCTTCGACGGGGTCCAGTTGACCTTCCGGTTCCTCGACGACGTGGTCGCGGACCTGACCGCGAAGGGGTACACCAGCACCCCGTCCGACATCGGGTACGAATTCCACGCCGGGTTCGCGGTCTGGTCGATGGACTCGCGGTCGGCGGTCGACCTCGACCCGGAGGCGGACGAGGACGACGAGCGGTCGGTGTCGGAGGGCGTCTCGGTGGCCCCGTACGCGTACTTCACCGAGGGCTGACGGCGGGGCGCCGGGTTGCACCGGAACCCGGGGCCGTGGCAGGGTACGTCCCGTCAGCGCCGAGAGGAGGTGAGCCCGATGAACACCCATCGTTTCGTCCGGGCGTTCTCCTCGGCCACCCGTACCCGCTGACCTCGGCACGTTCCGCCGACTCCGGCTCGGGGACGAGCGCCCTCCAGCTCGGAGGAACAATGACGTCTTCCCCGTTCCGCATCGAGATTTCCGACGCGGTTCTCGACGACCTGCTCGGCCGGCTCCGCCGTACCCGATTCACGGACCGCAGCGGCGACCAGCCGTGGCGGACCGGCGCCGACCCCGACTACCTGCGGGACCTGGTGGCCTACTGGGCCGACGGGTTCGACTGGCGGTCGCGGGAGGCCGAACTCAACGCCCATCCGCACCATCTCGCCGAGATCGACGGTCGCCGGCTGCACTTCCTGCGGATTCCCGGCGCACGCCCGGCCGGTACGCCGGCGCCACCGCCGCTGCTCCTCAGCCACGGCTGGCCGAGCAGCTTCGTCGAGATGTTGCCGCTGGCCGACCGGCTGACCGACCCCGGCCGGTACGGCGGCGACCCCGCCGACGCCTTCGACGTGGTGGTGCCGTCCCTGCCCGGCTTCCTCTACTCCGACCCGCCGGCCGGACCGGCAACCCGGGAGTCGATGGCCCGGACGCTGCACCTGCTGATGACCGAGGTGCTGGGCTACCGGCGGTACGGCGCGTTCGGTGGTGACATCGGCGGTGCCGTCACGGGCTGGCTCGGGGCGTGCTATCCGGAGCACGTCATCGGGATCCACCTGATCCATCCGCCCTTCCCGGCCAGTTTCGACACGGCCCCGCTGGCCCCCGCCGAGCAGGCGTTCCTCGACGCCGAGCAGCGGTACGACGAGACCGACGGCGGGTACAGCGCGATCATGGGTACCCGCCCGGACACCATCGCGGCGGCCCTGGTCGACTCGCCGGCGGGTCTCGCCGGTTGGCTGCTGGACAAGTACCGGGACTGGAGCGACTGTTCCGGTGACCTGGAGAGCCGGTTCGACCGGGACACCCTGCTCACGATCGTCACCCTGTACTGGGCGACCGGAGCGATCGGCTCGTCGTTCCGGCAGTACGTCGATTTCGCGCACAACCGCCCCCGTCCCGAGATCACCGTGCCGGCGGCGGTCACGCTCAGCACCGAGCCCGGAATGGTCGGTTTTCCGCGAGAGCTGGCCGAGCGGGCCTGTACCGACATCCGGGAGTGGAACCTGCCCGGGGTCGGCGGGCACTTCATGCCGCTGGAGGAGCCCGACCTGTTGAGCGGAGACCTGCGCCGCTTCTTCAGTTCGCTCGGAACGCACTGATCGGCGCGGTGGAGCCGGGGCGGTCGTCCCGGCTCCACCGGGTCCGTCGGTTGGTGCGCCCGCCGAGCAGCGTGAACGCGACGACCAGCCCGAGCGCGGCGAAGAGACCGGCCACGCCGAACGCGGCCCGTTGCCCGGAGGTGAGGGCGAGCGGTACCGGTCCGTCGACCGTGGCCGCCCGGGCGACGGTGACGCTGGCGCAGATGGCGACGCCGAGGGCGGTGCCGATGGCGAAGGCGGTGTCGACCAGGCCCGCCGCGAGTCCGGAGTCCCGCTCGGCGACGCCGGCGAGCGCGGCGATCTGGGCGCAGACGACCGCCGCGCCCATCCCCGCACCGAAGACGAGCAGCGCGGCCAGCACGAGTTCCGGCGAGCCGGGCACCGGTATCCGGGTGAGCAGCAGGCAGGCACAGCCGAGCAGGGTGGTTCCGATGGCGGCGACCGGACGTACGCCGAGCCTGGTGGCGGCGCGCTGGCCGCCGAGCGCACCGGCGATCGCGGCCACGGTCATCACCGCGCCGACGAGGCCGAACTGTCCCGCCGACCAGCCGAGTACCAGTTGGAGGTGGGCCGTGAGCGTGAGGAGCATGCCGTCGACCGCCATGCCGGCGACGAGGATCAGCAGGTTGCCGCCGACGAGGGTGCGCGAGCGAAGCAGCCGGAGCGGCAGCAGCGGGGGCCGTCGACCGCTTCTCGACCAGGACGAACAGGGCGACCAGCGCCGCCCCGGCGGCCAGGAGCCCGAGGGTCTGTCCGCCCGTCCAACCGGCGGTGGGCACGCCGGTGATCGCCCAGACGAGGAGGACGAGCGCCAGGGTGATCGTCAGCGCGCCCGGGATGTCGAACGAGCGGGCCCGGGTCGGATCGTGGCTCTCGGACAGCAGGGCCGGGGCGAGGATCAGCACGATGATCCCGACCGGGACGTTGACCCAGAACACCCACTGCCAACCGAGGGTGTCGGTGACGAGGCCGCCGAGCAGCAGGCCTGCGGTGGCGCCGAACCCACCGATCCCGCCCCAGATGCCGAGCGCCCGGTTCCGCTCGGCCCCCTCGGGGAAGGCGTTCATCACCATGGACAGCGCGGCCGGGGCGATGATCGCCGCCGAGATTCCCTGGAGTGCCCGGGCGGTGATCAGGATCTCGGTGGTGGGTGCGAGTCCGCAGCACAGCGAGGCCAGCACCCGCAGCAGCATTCCGGTCAGGAACATCCGCCGGCGGCCCAGCAGGTCCCCGGCACGCCCACACAGCAGCAGCGGTCCGCTGAAGGCCAGCGCGTACGCCGTCACGATCCATCCGGTGGCGGCGCCGTCGGCGGACAGGTCCCGTTCGATCGACGGCAGCGCGGTGAGCAGGCTCGTGCCGTCCAGGATGGTCATGAAGAACGCCGTGCCCAGCAGCGCGAGTACGCGCCATCGGCGGGCGTTACCGCTCCCGGTCATCGGATCGTCGCCTACTCGGGCCCGTTCGGGCGCAGTAGTTCCGCGTCCAGGGCGGCGAGCCACTCGCGGGTGCCCTGTTCCCGCCACTGCGGCTGCTCGTGGCCGTCGAGGAAGGTGGCCTGCTCGGTGAGGTGTAGTCGGGTGCCGCCGTCACCGGCGGGGACGAACTCGACCGTCGTGAGCGACACGGTCGCCAGGGTCTGCCCGGCGTGCAGCGCGGAGGCGTAGACGATCCGCTCGTTCGGAACGATGTCGTGGTACACCGATTCGAATGTCAGCGTCCCGCCGTCCTCGTGGCGGCCCCGGTTGACCTCCCGGCCGCCGATCCGGAAGTCGAGTTCGTGTCCCTCCGAGCCGGGACCGGCGAACCATCGGGCCTTCGCGTCGGGGTCGGCCCAGGCGGCGAAGACCCGGGCGGGCGGGACGGGGTAGCTGCGTTCCAGGCTGAATGTGGCGTGTGTGACGGACTGGTCGGTCATGATTTGCTCCCTTGTTCTGGTTGGTCGGAACTCTCGGTCAGGTAGTCGTCGAGCCGGTCGAGTCGCTGCTCCCACGTGGTGCGTTGCCGGCCGAGCCAGCCCTCGGCCATCCGCAGCACCTCGGGCTCGATCTGACAGGTGCGGACCCGGCCGACCTTCTGGGATCGGACCAGGCCGCATGTCTCGAGCACCTGGAGGTGTTGCAGGACGGCCGGAAGGGACATCGCGAACGGCCGGGCCAGTTCGCTGACCGCCGCCGGCCCACGGACCAGCCGTTCGACCATGTCCCGGCGGGTCTGGTCCGCCAGGGCCTGGAACACCCGGTCCAACGACTGTCCTTGGTTAAGCATGTACCTAACTATCTGGGCTGCGGCGCAAATAGTCAAGTGATTCCTTAAGTGTTTGTCGTCCGGGAAGGTGTAAACCTGAGGTTTACACTGCTAGACTTCGGCCTGTAAACCTCAGGTTGTCAGGAGTGTGGAGCATGCTGCGTGTACCAGGGTCGGACCCTTCCCCCGCCCAGCTGTCCGAGCGGGAGTACGCCCAGCTCGTCGGGCTCGCCACGGACGCGGTGCGGCGGATCACGGAAACGCTGGCCGAGCACCCGGCGTTCGGCGTAGCCGAGGGCGGGCCGAAGCCGGGCGACGTCGACGACGAGCGGTCCCGCCGGGCCGACGTGCTGCGCCGGGTCCGGGCCGGACGGGCCGCGCAGGCGTTGCTGGCCGACGTGGTCGCGGACTGTGCGACCGAGGACGCCGCCGACGCGGCCTGGCTGGGCGCGAGCCTGGCCGACCTGGGGGAGTCCATCGGCAGCACCCGGCAGGCGGCCCGGAAGCGTTGGCCGGATCTCGGTCGGATCTACCGGATCCGGCGGTGGGTGTCGGGGCACGCCGACGACCTGGTCATCGTGCTGCGGATGGTGCGGGACCAGACCACCGGGCTTACCGCGTCGGCCGGCGACGCCGAGGCGTACGACGCCGCCGTGCGGGAGCTGGACGACGCGCTGCGCGGCGTGCTGCGCGATCACGACTCCGGGACGGTGCTCGACCCGGAGACCGGGCGCCCCACCCGATGGCGCCGCCTGGCCGACGCGGTGGACGTGCGCCTGCGTACCGTGGTCGATCTCGCCACCCCGACGACGCCCGAGGCCGACACCGCGCTCGCGGCCGCCCGGGGCGTGCTCGCGCACTACGACGCGGCAACCGCGGAACCCACGGGCGAGCAGGCGGAACCGTCCTGACCCGACCGCTGGCCCGTCGGCGTCCCCGACGGCCGGCGTTTGCCCCGGTCGTGAGCGGGTAGCCGGCGCGGGCAGTTGCAGGCGACCCATCGGTGGCCCTCGGCGGGGCCAACCGGTGTGGCACGGCGCGCGGCGGCCGTACCCGGGCGGCCGTGGGGAGCCTGATCGGGGACCGGGCAGACCAGGAGGCGGACGTGACGACCAGGTATCGGCCTCGGTGGGGCGGACTTCGGGGGCGGCGGGGGATTCGTGGCCTGCTGGTGGTCGGCCTGGTGGTCGGTCTCGCGCTGGTCGGCTGCGGTGACAACGGTGGCGAGGCCGGCGGTGGTACCAAGACCGGCAAGGAGAACGTCGCGAACGGCTTCAAGATCGGCCTGCTGCTGCCCGAATCGAAGACCACCCGGTACGAGACCTTCGACCGTCCCTTCATCACGCAGAAGCTGAACGAGCTCTGTGCCAAGTGCCAGGTGCTCTTCCAAAACGCCGACCAGGACGCGGCCAAGCAGCAGTCCCAGGCCGAGTCGATGCTCACCCAGGGCGTGAAGGTGCTCATCCTGGACGCGGTCGACGTGAAGGCGGCGGGCGCGATCGTCAACAACGCCCAGTCGCAGGGCGTGCCGGTCGTGGCGTACGACCGGCTGGCCACCGGCCCGGTGACCTTCTACGTCTCGTTCGACAACCGCCGGGTCGGGCAGATCCAGGGGCAGTCCCTGCTCGACAGCATCAGTTCCGGAGGTGATCCGAAGCGCGGTCAGATCGTGATGATCAACGGCTCCCCGACGGACGCGAACGCGGCCGACTTCAAGGCCGGCGCACACTCCGTACTGGACGGCAAGGTCAACATCGGACAGGAGTTCGACACCCCGGACTGGTCGCCGGACCGGGCGCAGCAGGAGATGGACCAGGCGACCACGGCGCTGGGCCGGGACAAGATCATCGGGGTGTACTCCGCCAACGACGGCATGGCCGGCGGCATCATCGCCTCGATGCGGGGCAGTGGCTTCAACACGCCGCTGCCGCCGGTGACCGGCCAGGACGCCGAACTCGCCGGGATACAGCGGATCCTGGCCGGCGACCAGTTCATGACCGTCTTCAAGTCGATCCGGCCGGAGGCGAACATCGCCGCGGAGATGGCCATCGCCGCCGCCACCGGCAAGGACTTCACCGGGCAGGACACCACGCAACGCAACAACGGGACCCGGGACGTCACCTCGGTGCTGCTCAATCCCGTCGCGGTGACCCGGGACAACATCAAGGACACGGTGATCAAGGAGAGTTTCTACACGCCGCAGCAGATCTGCACCGCCCAGTTCGCCCAGGCGTGCACCCAGGCCGGTATCTCCTGAGTCCGGACGGGGGTCGAGCAGCCGTGGCCGGTACGCCGGTACTCGCGATGTCGGGCATCTCCAAGCGGTTCGGTGCGGTCCAGGCCCTCTCCGACGTCTCCCTGGAGGTGAACACCGGTGAGGTGGTCGCCCTGGTCGGTGACAACGGCGCCGGGAAGTCGACCCTGATCAAGGTGATCGCCGGGGTGAACCCGGCCGACAACGGCGAGGTCCGCTGGGAGGGCCGGCCGGTGCGTATCGACAAGCCCTCCGACGCCACCGGGCTGGGGATCGCCACCGTCTACCAGGACCTGGCGCTCTGCGACAACCTCGACGTGGTGGCGAACCTCTTCCTGGGGCGCGAGCTCACCCGGGTCGGGGTGCTGGACGAGATCGCCATGGAACGGCGGTCCCGGGAACTGCTCACCAGCCTCTCCGTGCGGCTTCCCTCGGTCCGGGTGCCGGCCGCCGGTCTCTCCGGCGGGCAGCGCCAGTCCGTGGCGATCGCCCGGTCGCTGCTCGGCGAGCCGAAGGTGGTCCTGCTGGACGAGCCGACCGCGGCACTCGGCGTGGCGCAGACGGCGGAGGTACTCGACCTGATCGAGCGGCTCCGGGGCCGGGGCCTCGGCGTGCTGCTGATCAGCCACCAGCTGGCCGACGTCCGGGCCGTCGCCGACCGGGTGGTGGTGCTCCGGCTGGGGCGCAACGCCGGCGTCTTCGATCCCGACCGGACCAGCCAGGAGGAGATCGTCCAGGCGATCACCGGGGCGCTGGACAACGCGGTCACCCGGCGCCGGGCCCGGGTCGAGGAGGGCACCGCGACCGCGCCGCGCTCGCCGGACGAGGACCAGCCGGCATGAGTGGGCGTGCCGGGCGAGCCGGCCCGCGCGGCGCCGCACCGGGGCGACCTGACAGCCAGATCGGGGGTACGCCGTGAGCACCGCGACGACCAGTCCGGAACCACCCGCCGGGGACGGCATCCAGTCCCCGGGGCCGTCCCGGCTCAATCCCCTGGCGGCGGCCCGCCGTCGGCTCCGTACCGGCGAACTCGGCGCCTGGCCGGTGATCATCGGTCTGATCGTCATCTGGGCGGTCTTCCAGTCCCTCAACGACGCGTTCCTCACCCCGCAGAACCTGTCCAACCTGGCGTTGCAGATCGCCGCGACCGGGACGATCAGCGTCGGCGTCGTCCTGGTGCTGCTGCTCGGCGAGATCGACCTGTCGGTGGGTTCGGTGGCGGGGGTGGGCGCCGCGACGCTGGCGGTGCTGACCGTCCGCAACGGCTGGGGAGACGTGGCGGCGATCATCGCCGTGGTCGTCCTCGGTGTCCTGATCGGCGTCCTGCACGGCAGCGTCTTCGCCCGGCTCGGCGTACCGGCCTTCGTGGTGACCCTCGCCGGCAACATCGGTTGGCAGGGGTTGCAGCTCTACCTGCTGAGCCCGGAGGGGACCATCAACCTGCCGTACACCGGGCCGATCGGCGAACTCACGCACACCAACCTGAGTGCGCCGCTGGGCTGGGTGGTCGGCGCGATCGCGGTCGGGCTGTACGCGGTCGCGGTGCTGGTCGACAGCCAGCGCCGCCGGGCGGCCGGGCTGCCCATCCGCAAACCGGTCGGATCGCTGCTCCGGGTCGCCGGGCTGGCGGTGCTGGTCGCCGCCACGGTCGCGGTGCTCAACGCCTGGCAGGGGGTGCCGGTCGCGCTGCTCATCTTCGTCGGCCTGGTCGTGCTGGTGGACCTGATGCTCCGGCGCACCCGCTACGGTCGCGGCATCTTCGCCGTCGGCGGCAACGTCGAGGCCGCCCGGCGGGCCGGAATCAACGTGTCGCTGATCCGGATCTCGGTCTTCGCGCTGACCTCCGCGCTGACCGCCTTCGGTGGCATCCTGACCGCCTCCCGGGGCTTCTCCGCGAGCCAGTCCACCGGGGCCAGCGACACGTTGCTGATCGCCATCGCGGCCGCCGTGGTCGGCGGGGTGAGCCTGTTCGGCGGTCGCGGGTCGACCTACGGCGCGCTACTGGGCAGCCTGGTGCTCGGGTCGATCACCTCCGGCATGTTCCTGCTGCAACTCAACTCGGCCGTTCGCTTCATGATCACTGCGGCGGTGCTGCTGGCGGCCGTCATTCTGGACTCGTTGTCGCGGCGCGGTCGTCGGGCAAGCGGCCGGCAGTGAAGGGGCGTCCGCAGAGGCGGTCGGCGGAGCGCCGGTGTCCGGATCGGTGGACGGCAGGGCGGAGACCCGGACGAGCGCGTCGAGGTGGCCCATCGGGGCGCCGTCCCGGGTGAGCTGCTGACCGGTGATCCAGACCCACTGGTTGTCGTAGTACACCGACAGGTCGAGACGGACGAACTCGACCAGCAGGAGAAGGGTGTGGCCGCCGTACCGCCAGTCCTCCTTGGCGAGTTCGAGGACCGTACCGGGCAGTGGCACGTTCGGTAACGCCGGTGGATGGGTCGTCATCGGAACCGCCGGGCCGCGGTGTTGCGGCGTACGCCCATGTCGGCACAGGCGGGGCAGCTCAGGCCACCGCCACAGATCGCACACCAGCGGCGGGATGTTCGATACGCGCAGAGTCCGGCGATGAAACCCAGCATCATCCCGGCGATCGCGGCCGCGGTGACATACATGTCGGGGTCCTCCAATTGGGCGACTGAAAGTTACCTTTGCGTCGCCTATGGCAACCTGCAAGGCCGAGAGCCGAGATCGCGAGCGAGTGAGCAATTGAGCATCATGAATCATCGGTCGCGCATGTCCCGGCTCGGTTAGAGGGCCCCGCCTCGGAGATCATCCCGTTCGTCGTCGACCGCCGGGGCGTGGCATAATAGTGAGCCTGACTCACTATGAGGACGGCAGATGGTTACCCACAAGCACTACGCCGCGCTCGACCAGATACTCGAACTCGCCGTGCTGATCAACGACGACATGACCCGGAGCCTGGCCCAGGACGGCCTGACCGTCTCGCGTACCCACCTGCTCTGGGAACTGCGCCGCCGCGGACCGAGCACCCAGCGGGATCTCGCCGACGCGTTGAAGGTCAGCGCCCGCACCGTCACCGGTCTCGTCGACGGGCTGGAGGCGACCGGATTCGTGACCCGCGAGCCGCATCCGACGGACCGCAGGGCGACGCTCGTCACGTTCACCGATCGGGGTGTGCGGACGGTCGAGGAGATGGAACTCGGCCAGCAGGAGTTCGCCCGTCTGCTCTTCGCCGAGATGCCGGAGGAGCGGCTCGACTGCTTCAGCGGCGCGCTCGGCGAGATCCTGACCCGGCTGCGCGAGGCCAGCCGTTCGAACGACCCTCGGGGAGGAGACCAGTGACGACCACCGGCCCAGCGAATGTCCCTAGCCGGGTGATGCCGCTGCTGCGCAAGGCCGTCGTGTACGAGTTGACCATGTGGCGCAGCCTGTACCGCTGGATCCTGCGCCGGCCGGTGGCGCCGGAGGGCACGGTGGCGTTCAGCTACGCGGGCGTGGTGACCCCGCTTCTGATCGTCTTCATCGTCGTGTCGGCGATCGAGATTCCGATCCTCGACCTGATCCTGCCCTGGAAGACGGCCAGGATCATCGCCGCCGCGTTGGGCGTCTACGGTCTGTTGTGGATGATCGGCCTGCTGGCGAGCCTGCGGGTGCACCCGCACGTCATCGGCGACGCCGGGATCCGGATCCGCAACGCCGCGTCGATCGACGTGACCCTGCCGTGGGACGCCGTCGAGACGGTCCGGAAGCGGTACCGCTCGCTGGAGTCGAGTCGGGCCGTCCAGGTGGACCGGAGCGGAGCCACCATCGTGCTGAACATCGGCGCCGCCAGCCAGACCAGCGTGGACATCGTGCTGCGGCGGCCGACGACCGTGCCGGTGCCGAAGGGTGCCGACGAACCCGTGCACGAGGTGCGCTGCTACGCCGACGACCCCGAAGGTTTCGTCGCCCTGTCCCGCCGGTACCTCACCGCCGACCTGCCGGACCGGGTCGCCGGTTAGCGCCGACGGACCGGGGCGCGGGTGGTCAGGCCGGGGTCAGGAAGTGCCCGTCCGCCCGGACCAGTTCGCCGGTGACGTGCCCGTTCGCCGTCGAGCAGAGGAAGACGACGAGGTTGGCGACCTCGACCGCCTCGGTGGTCCGCCCGGTGGCGGCGGCCGCCGAGACCTGCTGGAGCAGCGCCTCCGGTAGCTGTCGCTCGCCGACCACGAACCCGGCCATCACCAGGTTGGTCAGGATGCCGGCGGGGGCCAGTTCCCGCGACATCGTCCGGGTCAGCCCGTGCAGTCCCGCCTTCGGCGTCACGTAGGCGGAGCTGCCGGGCAGCCCGTCCTCGACCAGCCCGCTCGACACGTGCACGATCCGGCCCCACCCGTTGGCCCGCATCGAGCCCACCACGGCCTGGGAGAGCCGGTAGTGGCCGAGCAGGTTGGCGGCCAGCGACTCACGCATCCGGGCCGCCGGGGCGGTCTCGAAGACCTCGCCCGGGGCGGGGAAACCGGGAAACGCGACCGCGTTGTTGACCAGTACGTCCACCCCGCCCAGTTCGCGGTGGGTCTGCGCGGCGCCCCGGTCGACGGCGGCCTCGTCGCCGAGGTCGAACGGCACCACCACCGCCTTGCCGCCGGCCCGCTCGACCAGCGTCGCCGTGTGCCGGGCGCCGGCCTCGTTGCGGTGGTAGCCGACCGCCACGACGGCGCCCTCGGCGCCGAACGCCACGGCGGTGGCGCGACCGATGTTGCTGGACGCGCCCGTGACCAGTACGCGCCTGCCGTCCAAACCGAGATCCATGTCCCCACCTTTCGTTAGCCGGCTAAATAATTACCTAGCCGGCTAACGAAGTCAATCCCCGACGGCTCCCGATAGGGTCTCGGCATGCACGAGCGGGAGTTCCGGAACGTGTTCGCCCTGGTCTCGCGGGGCATGAAGGGCGGGTTCGCCGACGGGATGCGCCGACTCGGGCTGCACGTCGGGCAGAACTTCCTCCTTGAGGAGCTCTGGCGGCAGGACCGGCAGACCCCCGGCGAACTTGCCCGGCGGATCGGCGTCGAGGTGCCGACCATCACCCGGACGACCCAGCGGATGGAGGCGGCCGGCCTGCTCGCCCGTACCCCGGACGAGAGTGACCGCCGGGTCGTCCGGATCGGGCTGACCGATCGGGGCCGGGCGCTCCGCGACGAGCTCCCCGACCTGCTCGACCAGGCCGCCGGGCGGGCGTTGGACGGGCTGACCGAGGCGGAGCGCGCCCAGTTGGTCACCCTGCTGCGCCGGGTGGCGGAGAACCTGCACGTGGCGGCGCCGGAGGACGGCGGATGACCCCGGCCGTCGACTTCGCCGCACTGCTCGCCGGGCCGGTGCTGCCGGCTGCGCGCGGGATGCTCGGCAGCACCCTGTCCGCGGGCGGCGTCACCGTCCGGATCACCGAGGTGGAGGCGTACGCCGGCAGCGGCGGGGACCCGGCGTCGCACGCGCACCGGGGGCGTACCCCGCGCAACTCGGTGATGTTCGGTCCGGCCGGGCACGCCTACGCGTACTTCACCTACGGCATGCACTGGTGCGTCAACGTGGTCACCGGGCCGGAGGGCGAGGCGTCGGCGGTACTGCTCCGGGCCGGTGAGGTGGTGGACGGGCTCGACGTCGCACGGCGCCGGCGCACCGCCGTACGCCGGGACGTGGACCTGGCGCGCGGACCCGCGCGGCTCTGCGCGGCGCTCGGCCTGGACGGCGCCGTCTACGGCCGCTACCTCCTCGGTGACGGGCCGGTACGGCTGCGCCCGCCGGCCACGCCGGTCCCACCGGAGGCGGTCGCCGCCGGTCCACGGGTCGGGGTGACCGGCGCGCACGACCTGCCGTGGCGGTTCTGGATCGCCGGCGATCCGTCGGTCAGTGCCTATCGGCGGCACGTCGCCAGGGCCCGGACGTCTGCCGGCCGGGGCGGTGCCGCCCAGCGGTGAGGCTGGTCAGTTGGTCATGCGCGGATGGTCGGTGGTGAAACGCCCTACATTTGGGTTGGTCAATCATCGGTCGGGGCGCGTCGCGCAGCGGGGTTCGGCGTGCGGTACCGGCGCCGAGCGCGGGGAGGGCTTCGTGCGACAGTCGACAGTTCGATATCGCAACGATCTGATGGACAGTTCCCGATGGGACGGCTTCGCGTTCCGGGACGGGGACATCGTCATCTCCACCCCGCCGAAGTGCGGTACGACGTGGACCCAGATGATCTGCGCGCTGCTGATCTTCCAGTCGACCGAGTTCCCCCGCCCCCTGGACGAGATGTCCGTGTGGCCCGACGCGCTGTTCCGGCCGCACGACGACCTGCTGGCCGAGCTGGCGGCCCAGCGGCACCGCCGGTTCATGAAGACGCACACTCCGTTCGACGGTCTGCCCCACGACGACCGGGTCACCTACATCTGCGTGGGACGCGATCCACGGGACACGGCCATCTCGTTCGACAACCATGTCAAGAACACCGACCCGGATGCCGCGACGGCGGTCCGGGCCGCCGCCGTCGCCCGGGGTGACGTCGCCGAGGCCAGCCCGGGCGGCCGGGCGGCGCCAATGCCCGAGGGTCCCGGATCGGCCCGGCACCGGTTCTGGGGCTGGATCTACAACGACGAGGACGTCGTGGTCGGCCTGCCGGCGATGCTCCGGCTGCTCGACAGCTTCTGGCGGGCGCGACACCAGCCCAACGTCGTGTTGCTGCACTACGCCGCGATGAAGGCGGATCTCGACGGCACGATGCGGGGGCTGGCCACCCAGCTCGGTATCGAGATCCCCGAGGAGCGCTGGCCGGAACTCGTCCGTGCGGCCGGGTTCGACCAGATGAAGAGCCGGGCGAAGGAACTGGCGCCGGAGATCGATGCCTGGCGCGACCCCAGCCGGTTCTTCAACCGGGGGTCGAACGGCCAGTGGCGGGACCTGCTCGACGCCAAGGACCTGCGCCACTACGAGCTGCGGGTCCGGGACCTGGCCGATCCCGACCTGGTGACGTGGCTCCACCAGGGGAGTCCGCTCTCCTGACGGCCCACCCGCCTCGACCTGGGACGGTGGGATCGGCGCCCCGGCTCCGGACCAGGGCCCGCGCCGTGGCGGGAAGCCACGGCGCGGGCGACGGAGATCGGGTACGACCCGTCGGGGACTACCCGATCTCCGGTGGTCAGGCGTCGATCACGGGAAGTTGGTCAGGTACTGCACCTGGTTGGCGGTGTTGGCCGTACCGCCGGTGTTGTTGATGATCCGGTTGATCGTGCCGACCCCGCCCAGCGAGACCGTCACCATGTTGTGGAACCGCACTCCCGAGGTGACCGGCACCTCGAAGGAGCGTTCGTTCACCACCGCCGGATTCACGTTGAAGTAGCAGTAGCTGCCCAGCCCCCACGCCTCGTGGCTGGTCACCGAGTCCGCCACCTTGTACGCGGGATAGCCCCGGGTGGCCCCGTTCATGAAGGCCGCCTGGTTCGGCGGGTCGTACGGCTTCTCGTTCTGGAAGAAGTAGGTCCGTCCGCCGTTGCCGTTCCAGATCACCTCGGTCTTCTGGTAGTGCTCGACGAAGAGGCCGTACATGGTGACGTTGTTGCCGTTGACCACGAGACCGGTGTCGGCGGTGTTGATATTCCACCCGTAGGTGCCGGAGTTGCCGTGGTCGGCCCGCCACAGCCACATGTGGTCACCGATCACGTTGTGGCTGTTGATCCGCAGGCTGGTGGTGGCCTTGCCGGCGACCGCGCCACCGATCCGGAAGAAGACGTCGTGCAGCGAGGTCGGGTTGGCCGCGTGGCTCGCCGACGAGCCGGTCGGGCCGACCTCCATCAGCACCGACGAGTTGGTGGTACCGGCCTCGAACATGATGCCGGCGACCTTGACACCGTCGACGTCGGCCACGGTCATCGCGGTGATGCCGTTCTGCGGTTCCAACGTCGCCAGGCCGAGGCCGAGGACGACGGTGTCCGGCCGGGTGACCCGGATCGTCTCGTTGATCCGGTAGAGGCCGGGCGTGAAGAGCAGGTTCTTGCCCTGGGCCAGCGCCGCGTTGATGGTCGCCGCCGTGGCGCCGGGGCGTACCACGTAGAACTGGCTGAGCGAGATCGACGATCCGGCGGGAGTCTTGCCGTACCAGCTCGTGCCCTGGGTGTTGTTGCGGATCGCCGGCACGAAGACCCGGTACTCGCCGGTGCCGTCGACGTAGAGGAACGGCTTCTCCCGGACCACCGGGGTCTGGCCGACCACGGTGTGCGACGGGTTCGGGAAGTTCGGCGGCGGTGCCCCGGTCACCCCGGTGAACACCATGTTCCAGACCGAGCCGTTCCACTGGCCGAACTCGCTGTTCCGGGAGAACCACTGCTGCTGGGAACCGGAGACCACCGTGCCGTCGATCTTGGTGTCGGCCATCAGGCCGCCGCTGGACCAGCCGTCACCGCCGTTCCAGAGCTGGATCTGGTTCTGCGCGCCACGCAGGTGCATCCGCCGGTACGGCGCGGCCTGCGACACCGCCCAGCGTTCCACGGTCACCCCGGCGGGCAGGGTCACCGAGAGGTTCTCGGCGGAACGCCAGAAGTTCTGGGTGGCGTTGCCGCCCATCCAGAACGCCTCGGCCCGGACGTGCCCGTTGAGGTTCACGTCGTCGGGGGAGAACCCGAGGCCGGCGACCTGGGTGAAGAAGCCGAGGTTGACGTCGGCGGTGTAGTTGCCCGGCTTGAACAGCACGGCGTACCGGTTCGGCGCGAACTGCGCCGTCTCCTGCTGGGTGAAGATCGTGTTCAGCCGGCTCTGGATCGTGGAGGTCGGCGTCGACGGGTCGAAGACGAAGGTGTTCGGGCCGAGGTTGGGGTTGCGCGGGTCGGTCGGCTCGACCGGATCCCCGGGCCCGGGGCCGCCGCCGCCGAACTCGCCGATGACCTGGAACTCCCAGAGCGAGTAGCCGTAGCCGGTGGCGCGGGCGGTGCCGTACATCCGGACGTACCGGCCGGTGCCGGAGACGGTCAGGGTCTGGTTGCCGCCGGTGGCGGTGGTGGTGGAGTAGACGTTGGTCCAGGTGCTGGCGTTCTCCGACACCTGGATCTGGAACGCCCTACCGTAGGCGGCCTCCCAGCGCAGCACGACCTGGCTGATCGTGGCGCTGGCGCCGAGGTCGACCTGGAGCCACTGTGGATCACTGAACGCACTGGACCAGCGGGTGCCGTTGTCGCCGTCGACCGCCGCCGAGGCCGGGGTTCCGCCGTTCTCCGTGGACGACGCCGTGGCCGGTTTGCCCTGCGAGATCAGCGCCGGTGCGGCGTTCGCGGCCGGCACGGGGCCGGCGAACGGGGTCAGGGCGAGCAGCAGCGATGCCGCGAGTAACCCGGCGAGCGGCCGGGTCCTGGCTCGGCGGCCAGGGCGGGCCCGAGATGGAAAACGCTGAAAAATCATGATCCTGCCTGTCCGTGCGGAGGTGTCGACGCCGCCTCGCGGGGTGCAGCGGGGGCGGACGTCGGAGGGTGGGGTGCCGTCGGTGCGGTGCGGTGCTGTCCGGTGTCGACCTGCCGAAAATCGCCACCGGCGGGGCGCATCGCCCGGTCGGGGGTGGACGGTTGGAGAGCGCTCTCACAGGACCACGAGTGTTGCGCCCACGTTCCATCGACGTCAAGACATCAATTTATTACGACGTAATTTATCCCGAATGCCGGAAGACGCGGGATCCGCCGATGATCGGCGCCCGCCCCGGGCGGCGGAGCCGGGGGCGGTGCTCAGTTCCGGACGCCGCCGGCCGCCAGTAGTCGCGCCACCGGCAGGGTGGCCGCGCCCAGCGCCACCGCGTCGACACCGAGCTGGCCCAGTTCGATCGCGGCCTGCTCGTACGGCTGGTGCAACGCCTGCCCGGCCGCCGCCGCCCGGATCGCCGGCAGCAGGTGGGCGCCGAGCGCCACCCCGGCCCAGCCGCCCAGCACCACCCGTTCCGGGTTGAACAGGTTGATCAGGTTCGCCACTCCGGCGCCGAGGTAGCCGGCGGTCTCGTCCAGTACCCGCCGCGCGGTCGCGGACCGGGTGGCCGCCTCGATCAGCCCGTTGATCTGGGACTCCTCGTCGACGCCGGGTACGGCGTGCCCGCGCCGGGCCTCCCGGTAACGGTCGATGATGCCCTCGGCGCCGACGTACGCCTCCAGGCAGCCCCGGGCGCCGCACCGGCAGGCGCGTCCGTCGTACATCAGGGTGGTGTGGCCCCACTCGCCGGCGCTGCTGGACACCCCGCGGTACATCACCCCGTTGGTCACCACCGCCGCGCCGACCCCGGAGCCGACCAGTGCGAAGACGGCGTGCCGGCTGCCCCGTCCGGCACCGAACCACATCTCGGCCTGGCCCAGCGTCTTGGCGCCGTTGTCGATGTGCACCGGCAGGTCGACCTCGGCCCGGACCAGCCGCTCCAGCGGTACGCCGTGCCACCCGAGGGTCTGGGCGTGCACGATCGCCTCGCCGCCCTGCACCACCACCCCGGAGACGCCGATGCCGATGCCGAGGATGTCCGACCGGGACACCTCGGCCCGCTCGGTCACGGCGGCCAGCCCGGTCAGGATGTGCCGGACCACGGTCGCCGGCTCCGGGCCCGCCTCGTCGATCGGATAGTCGGCGCTGGCCAGCATGGTCATCGCGAGGTCGAAGAGTTCCACCCGGACCCGGGTCTCCCCGACGTCGACCCCGGCCACCAGTGCGTACCGGGGTGCGACCCGCAGCATCATGCTCGGCCGCCCGCCGTCGGACTCCACAGCGCCGGCCTCGACCACCAGCCCCGACCCGATGAGGTCGCCGACCACGTTGCTGACCGCCGGTTGGCTCAGGCCGGTGCTGCGGGAGAGATCCTGCCGGGTCAACGGACCCTCGAGAAACAGCTTCGACAGCAGGGCGGACCGGTTGCGCTGCCGCACGATCCGGTTCGTCGTCCGTTCCAGGTCCACCCACCACCTCGATAAACCCGGCTTGCCGGGAGTCACTGTACGGCCCGTCCTTGACTGCCGAGCCACCACACACTTTAATAACGACGTAAATTAAGCCTTGATGGAACCCCTTCGGCGGCGGCCGCTCCACCCGCCGTCCGTGATCGCGCCGTACCGCTCCATCACCTCCCGGTCCGCCCCGAGACCCCCGCTCCGGTGCTCACCACCGTCGGGTCTCCCGGCCGCCGGCCGACGCAGAAGGGCAAGCCGTGTCGAAGAGACACCTCGCTTTGGTTGCCGCAGCCCTGCTCACGACCGCCTCCCTCACCGCCTGCGGTGACTCGGGCGGCTCGTCCGAGGGCGAAGCCAAGACGCTCACCTACTGGGCCAGCAACCAGGGCGCCAGCATCGAGTTCGACAATCAGACCCTCAAGCCCGAACTGGACAAGTTCGAGCAGCAGACCGGCATCAAGGTCAACGTCGAGGTGGTGCCCTGGTCGGACCTGCTCAACCGGCTGCTCGCCGCCGCCACCTCGGGCAAGGGCCCGGACGTGGTGAACATCGGCAACACCTGGTCGGCCTCGCTCCAGGCGACCGGCGCGCTGATCCCGTTCGACGACGAGACCCTGAACGCCGTGGGTGGCAAGGACCGGTTCGTGCCGGCCGCGCTCGCCGCCGCGGGTGCCCCGGGCAAGCCGCCGGCCGCGGTGCCGCTCTACAGCCTGGCGTACGCGCTCTACTACAACAAGAAGATGTTCAGTGACGCCGGCATCACCGCCCCGCCCGCCACCTGGGAGGAGGTGGTCGAGGTCGGCAAGAAGCTGACCAAGGGCAACCAGTGGGGGCTGGCCCTCGAGGCCGCCAACCCGTCGGAGAACGCCCACCACGCCTTCACCTTCGGCCAGCAGTGGGGCGGCGAGTGGTTCGACTCGGCCGGCAAGCCGACCTTCGACACCCCGCAGAACATCGCCGCCGTCAAGCGGTACATCGACCTGATGGCGGTTGACAAGATCGTCAACCCCAGCAACGCCGAGTACGCGCAGAACCAGTCGGTCGCCGACTTCGCCAACCGCAAGGCGGGAATGCTGCTCTGGCAGGCCGCGGGTTCGAACTTCAAGGCCCAGGGCATGAGCCCGGACGAGTGGGGCATCGCCCCGGTGCCGTTCCCGGCCACCCCGCCGGCCGGCGGCAAGCGGATCAACAGCATGGTCGCCGGAATCAACATGGCGATCTTCAAGCACACCGAGAACAAGGACGGTGCGCTGGAGTTCGTCAAGTTCATGACCAGCGACGCGGAGCAGATCATCCTGAACCGCACCTACGGCTCGTTGCCCTCGGTCAAGCCGGCGAGCGCCGACGCGGCGTTCCAGGCACCCGAGCAGAAGGTGCTGGGTGAGGTGCTCGGCACCACCGCGGCCCCGCTGCCGCAGGTGGCCGAGGAGAGCCAGTTCGAGACGCTGGTCGGTACCGCGATGAAGGAACTCTTCGCCGACGCCGCGGGCGGCAAGCCCGTCACCGAGGCATCGGTCAAGGAGAAGCTCGGCGTGGCGCAACAGAAGATGGGCAGCTGAGCCGCGACGCCGTTTGGTGACCGTGGAGGGGGAGCGCCGCCCCCTCCACGGTCCACCTTGAGAGGATCCGATGGCCACCACCACCGCACCCGGCCCCGTACGGCCCGCCGGGCGACCAGCCGAGAACGGGGCGCCGGAACGACCGAAGCGCCGCGGACCGGGACGGTCGTACCTGCCGTACCTGTTGCTCGTTCCGGCGATCGTGCTCGAACTCGGCGTCCACGTGATTCCGATGCTCGTCGGGGTCTGGATGAGCCTGCTCGAACTCACCCAGTTCCACATCCGGGACTGGTCCACCGCACCCTTCGCCGGCCTGGAGAACTACCGCGTCACGTTCGACTTCAGCTCGGCGACCGGCAAGGACCTGCTGCACTCCTTCTGGGTGACCGTGCTCTACACGGTGGCCTCGGTCGGGCTCTCCTGGGTGTTCGGGATGGCCGCGGCGGTGTTCCTGCAACGGCCGTTCCGGGGCAGGGCGCTGCTGCGGACGCTGTTCCTCACCCCGTACGCCCTGCCGGTCTACACGGCGGTGATCACCTGGACCTTCATGTTCCAGCGGGACACCGGCCTGGTGAACCAGGTCCTCGACCAGTTCGGGCTGATCAGCGGTGACCGGCCGTTCTGGCTGATCGGGGACAACAGCTTCGTCGCCCTGCTCGTGGTGTCGCTCTGGCGGTCCTGGCCGTTCGCCTTCCTCTGCCTGATGGCCGGAATGCAGAACATCCCGGGCGAGCTGTACGAGGCCGCGGCGATCGACGGAGCCGGGTTCTGGCGGCGGCTGCGCGACGTGACGCTGCCGATGCTCCGGCCGGTCAACCAGGTGCTGCTGCTGGTCCTCTTCCTCTGGACCTTCAACGACTTCAACACCCCGTACGTGCTGTTCGGCGGCTCCGCCCCGAAGCAGGCCGACCTGATCTCGATCCACATCTACGAGAGTTCCTTCGTCACCTGGAACTTCGGGCTCGGCTCGGCGATGTCCGTGGCACTGCTGCTCTTCCTGCTCGTCGTCACCGCCGTGTACCTGCTCGTCACCAACCGGAGGAGAGAGCATGCGTGAGACCTCCGGCGAACGCTGGGCCCGGCGGATCGTGCTCAGCCTGCTGACCCTGTTCACCATCACCCCGCTGTACGTGATGCTCAGCTCGGCGCTCAAGCCGCTGCGCGACGTGCAGGGCGCCTTCACCTGGTTGCCGAGCCGACCGACGATCCAGCCGTTCCTGGACATGTGGCGGACGGTTCCGCTCGGCCGGTACCTGGTGAACAGCCTGATGGTGGCCAGCGTCGCGGCGGTGGTCTCGGTGTCCATCGCGATCTTCGCCGCGTTCGCGATCAGCCGGTACCGGTTCCGGGGCCGGCAGATCTTCTCGGTCACCGTGCTCTCGACGCAGATGTTCCCCGGCATCCTCTTCCTGCTGCCGCTGTTCCTCATCTACGTCAACCTGGGCAACGCCACCGGGATCGAGCTCTACGCCACCCGGCTCGGACTGATCATCACCTACCTCACCTTCTCGCTGCCGTTCTCGATCTGGATGCTGGTCGGCTACTTCGACTCGATCCCGCGCGGCCTCGACGAGGCGGCCCAGGTCGACGGTGCCGGACCGATGCGCACCCTGTTCCAGGTCATCCTGCCCACCGCCGTGCCGGGAATCGTCGCGGTCACGGTGTACGCCTTCATGACCGCCTGGGGCGAGGTGCTGTTCGCCTCGGTGATGACCGACGAGAACAGCCGGACCCTGGCCGTCGGCCTCCAGGGTTACGCGACCCAGTACAACGTCTACTGGAACCAGGCCATGGCCGCGTCGGTGGTGGTGAGCATCCCGGTGGTGGTCGGCTTCCTGGCCCTGCAGCGCTACTTCGTCGCCGGCCTGACCGCCGGCGCGGTCAAGTAGGACCCGCCGTGTAGGTCGGGTGCCGCGCCGATTGTCGGATCGGGGAGCGCGGTCGTCGTCAACGAAAAGTGAGCGGTCACCCTCCGACGACCAGCGGCGACCGCGCAACGAGTCAGCGCCATAGCTCAATGTGTCAAAGGAGTCGACCAGTGCCGGACCTGTCCAAGTTGTCGCCCAACTTCACCTGGGGCGTCGCCACGGCGGCGTACCAGATCGAGGGCGCAGTCAGCGCGGATGGTCGCCGGCCGTCCATCTGGGACACCTTCAGCCGGGTACCCGGGGCCATCGACAACGGCGACACCGGTGACGTCGCCTGCGACCACTACCACCGTTGGCCGGAGGATGTGGCGCTGATGCGCCGGCTCGGCGTCGACGCGTACCGGTTCTCGGTGGCCTGGCCGAGGATCATCCCGGACGGCGTCGGCCAGGTGAACGCGGCCGGGCTGGCCTTCTACGACCGGCTGGTCGACGCGCTGCTGGAGGCCGACATCCGGCCGCTGGTCACGCTCTACCACTGGGACCTGCCGCAGGCGTTGCAGGACCGGGGCGGCTGGCCGGAGCGGTCCACCGCCGAGGCGTTCGCCGACTACGCCACCGTGGTCGCCGCCGCGCTGGGTGACCGGGTCACCGACTGGGTGACGGTGAACGAACCGCTCTGCGTCTCCTGGATCGGGCACCTGGAGGGCCGGATGGCACCGGGCGACCAGGACCTGGGCCGTGCCATCGCCACCTCGCACCACACCCTGCTCGGGCACGGTCTCGCCACGGCGGCGATCCGGGCCTCGGCGGCCCGGCCGGCCTCGGTCGGCATCGTGCTCAACCCCAGCCCCTGCGAGCCCGGCAGCGACCGCCCCGAGGACATCGCCGCCGCGGTCCGGGCCGACGGGCACATCAACCGCTGGTGGCTGGACCCGCTGTACGGGCGGGGCTACCCGGCCGACATGATCGAAACGTACGGCATCGAGCCGCCGGTCCGCCCCGGCGACCTCGAGTGCATCGCCACCCCCACCGACTTCCTCGGGCTGAACTACTACTTCCGGCAGGTCATCGTGGACGACCCGGAGGGGCCGGTGCCGTACGCGCGGCAGATCCCGGTGCCCGGCTCGGTGCAGACCGCGATGGACTGGGAGGCGTACCCGACCGGTCTGGAGGAGTTGCTCGTCTCGGTGACCGACCGGTACGCCCCGAACCGGATCCTCGTCACCGAGAGCGGATCGGCCTGGGCCGACCAGGTCACCCCGGAGGGCGGGATCGAGGACAAGGAGCGGACCGCGTACCTGGAGGAGCACATCCAGGCCTGCGCGGCGGCCGCCGCCCGGGGAGTGCCGATCGACGGCTACTTCTACTGGTCCCTGCTGGACAACTTCGAGTGGTCGTACGGATACGACAAGCGGTTCGGCCTGGTGCACGTGGACTACGCCACCCAGACCCGGACGATGAAGGCCAGCGGACTGCGTTACGCCGACATCATCCGGGACCACCAGCGCCTCGCCGGCAAGCCGGAGCCGTCCGCTCCGCTCGGGTAGCCGTCACCGGATCACGTGGCCGGACCGGTCACCGCGGCAGTGGCCGCGGTCCGGTCCGGCGAGCCGTCCGGGGTGGTCCCGGCCCGGTCGGCGGGAGGCGTCGCGGTTCCGGTTCCGGATCGGCGGCCCGAACCGAAGGCGACCAGCCCGGCGGTGATCGCCGCGACCGCGCAGAGTGGCCAGAGCAGACCGGGCGCGACGGTGTAGACCAGGGCTCCGACCGGCGGGGCGAGGATGGTGCCACTGGTCGCGGCCCCCATGTAGAGCCCCTGGTACTGCCCGACGAGTGCCGGCGGCGCGGCATCGAGGACATGAGCCGTTGCCGTGGTCTTGTAGAGGATCTCCCCACAGGTGAGCACGATCATCGCGGCGACCGCCAGCCAGGCCACGGTGCCGAGGGAGAACAGCCCGAAGCCGAGCCCGACCAGGCAGTACCCCGTACCGATCAGCCCGAGCGCGGAGCGTCGGCGGAGCATCATCGTCGCCGGGATCTCCAGGCAGAGGATCATGCCGGAGCCGAGTGCGATGAGGCCGGCGTACAACCCGACCGGTTGGCCGTGGTCGCGCAGGTAGACCGGCAGGGTCGAGTAGAGCTGCCGGTACACGACGTCCACGACCACGACGGCCGGCAACAGCACCAGCAGGCCGCGGTCGGCGCGGACCGCGCGCCACAGATCCGGTAGTCCGGTGCCCTGCCGCGACGGCCGGGCCGGATCGGCCGGCAGCAGCCGCGCGGTCACCGCCCGGACCAGCAGGGTGAGCGCGCCGTCGAGGACGAAGAGCCAACTGAAGCTGTACGTCGAGAGCAGCGCGCCGACCGGCGGTCCGATCACGCAGCCGGCGTTGAAGGCGGCCCGGGTGATCGCCACCGAACGCCGCCGCTCGCCGGCCGGCACGGCCAGGGCGACCAGGGCACCCTGGGACACCCCGGAGGCGGCCCCGGCGTAGCCGACCACCGGCATGGTCACCGCCAACGCGATCACCGGCAGCCAGGGGATCGCCAGCGTGCCCAGCCCGGCGACCGCCGAGGCGACCAGCAGGGTACGGCGATGGCCGAACCGGTCGCCGAACCAGCCGCCGGTGAAGTTGCCGAGCAGCATGCCGGCGCCCAGCGCGCCGCTGATCAGTCCGGCCTGTCCGACCGGCAGCCCGCGCGGACCGGTGAGGTAGAGGAACAGGTAGAACGCGACGAAGGAGCCGGCGGCGTTGACGAACCGACCGGCGGCCAGGGTCCAGACGACCCGGGGGATGTCGCGCATCGTGCTCCTCCGGCCCTCGGGTGGGCGATGTCGGCGCAGTAAGTCTCTTTTCGAAACTCACTATAGAGTGGCCGGCATGAGACGCAGAACCGGGCTGAGCGACCCCGAGTGCGCCGTCGCCCACGCCGCCGAGGCGATCGGCGACTGGTGGAGCCTGCTCGTGCTCCGGGACGTGGCCCGGGGCCTGCACCGGTTCGAGGAACTGCGGGCCGAACTCGGGGTCTCCCGCAAGGTACTCACCGAGCGGTTGCTGCGACTCGTCGACGACGGGGTGCTGGAGCGCCGCCGGTACTCCGACCGGCCACCCCGGTACGAGTACCGGCTGACCCCGCGTGGTCGCGGTGCCCTGCCGATCCTGGTCGCGTTGCAGGACTGGGGCGACCGGTGGTTGCTCGGCGACGGCACGACCACCGCCACCGCCGCGCCCGGTACGGCCGAGGTGCGGCGGGTGCAGTCGCTGGTCGGCACCCGGATTCCGGAACTCGCCAGTCTCGAGCCGATCGCCGCGACCCCGCTGACGGTGCTCTACTGCTATCCCGGCACCCGGATGCCCGGGGCCGCCGGCATTCCCGGCGCCGCCGGCTGCACCCTGGAGTCCTGCACCTACCGGGACCGGCTCGACGAGTTCACCCGGCTCGGCGCGGCGGTCCGGGGGGTGAGTACGCAGCGCCCCGACGAGCAGGCCGCCTTCGCCGCCGCGGAGCGGATCCAGTTTCCGCTGCTCTCCGACGCGGAACTCGAACTGGCCACCGCGCTGCGGCTGCCGACCTTCCGGGCCGGCGGAACGGTGCGACTCAAGCGGCTGACCCTGGTGGTCGACGCGGGGCGTACGGTGCGGGCGGTGCGTTATCCGGTGCCGGACGTCACGGGTGGCGTCGAGGAGACCCTGGGACTGGTCCGGGAGTTGACCGGATAGCTCCGCCGGAGACCGTGCGAAGCCCGGCACAGCCCACGCGGGTACGGTGTGCGAAGCCCTCCGACGGGCCACCGCCGTCCCGCCTACTCCGTTTTCCACCGAGGAGTGCAAGATCAGATGAGTGATCGGGTCCAGAGCCCAGAGCAGCCGGGGTCGACGAGCCAGCGGCGTCCGACCAAACAGGAGCGACGGGCCGCCGCGGAGGCGGCCGCCGCCCGAGCCTCCGCGACCCGGGTCCGCCGGCAGCGACTGGCCGGCGGGATCGCCGGAGTCGTACTGGTCGGGTTGGGTTTCGCCGCCCTCATCGTCCTTCCCGACGTCCTCGACCGCCCGGCGGAGAGCACCGCCGCCCCGGCGTCGAGCGAGCAGACCACCGCGCCCGAGCAACCCGCCGGCACGCCGGAGCCGACCGCCCCGGCCGGCGACGCGCCGAGCCCGGCCGCACCGTCCGAGAACCCGGCGTCACCGCAGGCCCGGCCGCAGGGCGACTTCGACCCCCGGCTCGCCGAGCGGCCCGCCGTCAAGGCGGACGGCGGCAAGCCGTCGAAGCTCGTCGTCACCCCGCTGATCCAGGGGACCGGTCCCGCCGTGCAGCGGGGGCAGACCATCGCGGTGAACTACGTCGGGGTGTCGTTCCAGACCGGCAAGGAGTTCGGCGCCTCCTGGGACCAGGGCGAACCGCTCCAGACCCAGATCGGCGTCGGCGCCGTGATTCCCGGCTGGGATCAGGGCCTGGTGGGGATCAAGGTCGGCAGCCGGGTCCAGCTCGACATCCCGGCCGAACTCGCCTACGGGGAGAAGCCCGCCGACAGCAGCAGGCCGGCCGGTCCGCTCCGGTTCGTCGTCGACGTCCTGGGGATCAAGCCCGAGACGGGGCAGTAGGGGCTGATCGAACCGGTCCGGCGGCCCGCCACCGAGGTGGTCGCGGCCGCCGGACCGACATCGGCTACCCGTCACTCCGCCCGGTGCACGATTCCGCCGCCCGGACCGGCCCGTAGCGCCATCCGAGCCGGCAGAACGCTGGCAACGAGCGCCAGGACCAGGCAACCGCCCACCACCACCCCCATCGTCGGCCAGGGGATCACCAGATCGACCGGTACGCCGACCTGCTCGCTCAGCGCGGAACGGATGGCCAGCAGCGCGACGGCCGGAACCACCAGACCGACCGTCGTGCCGATCACTACCACCAGCGCCGATTCGGCGGCGACCGAGGCCAGCACCTGACGGACGGTGGCACCCGAGCGGAGCAGCAGCAGAAGTTCCCGGGTCCGGTGCGCGGTCGCCATCAGCAGCGTGTTCGCCAGCGCGACCGCGGTGTAGCCCGCCGAGACCCCGATCAGGATGAGCGTGGCGATCCAGACGAGCCTGTCCTCCTCGGCGGCCCGACCCTCCGCGTAGTCGGCCACGCTGACCAGCCGGGCACCGAGTTCGGCCGGGAGAGCGCGGCCATCGTCGGTCCCCTCCGGTGAACCGCCGTCGCCGGACCCGGCCGCCGGGCCGGTGCGGAAGACCGCCTCGGTGAGCGCGGACGGATCACGGGCCCGGACCGCCTCCCGGGTGAACAGCATCTCGACCGGGATCGAGCCGTCGGCGACCACCGCCACCAACCGGACCGTTCCGCTGCTGCCGTCCGGGTGACCGAGCACGGCGGATCCGCCGGCCGCCCACCCGAGCCGGTCGGCCAGTCCGGCGGAGACGACCGCGGCGTCCGGGTCGCGCAACGCGTCGAAGGCACCGGAGAGCACGCTGAGCCGGCCGTTCACCCGGGCGAAGCCGGCCGGGTCGACCCCGGCGGCCCTGATCGGGACGCCGCCGGGGGCGCTGGCGCCGGCACCGGCATCGTCGGCGTAGACGGTGGTGGGCAGGAGCGCTGTTCCGCCAGCGGTGGCCACCGCCGCGTCGGACAGGCCCGGCGTACCCGCCGGAACGAGCACCGTACCCGCCCGGACGGCGGCGGCGTCCCGGCTCGCGTACGCGCCGGACGAGGTGGCTACCGAGCCGGCGATCAGCACCGCGAAACCCACCGTGAGCAGCATCGGTGCCGAGGTCGACGCGGTACGCCGGACCGCCGTCAGCGCGTTGTGCCGGACCAGCATCCCGGTCGCCCCGCGCAACCGGTCCAGTGGCCAGGTGAGGGCGTAGGTCAGCGGCGGGATCAGCACCGGCGCGAGCAGGGTCAGGCCCAGGGTCAGCGCCATCGCCGCGTACAGCGCGCGGGCCACGATGTCGGCGGCCCCGGCACGGCTCAGCACCACGGTCAGCAGCAGCCCGCCGGTCGTGGCGGCGATACCGCCGATCCAGCGCGACCAGGTCATCGGACGGCGATCCACGGCCGCCTCGCGGAGCGCCTCCAGCGGACGTACCCGGCCGGCGCGGCGGGAGGCCGACCAGACCCCGAGCAGGGCGACGACAAGTCCCACCCCGAACGCGGCGGCCGGCGGCCAGGGTTCGATCCGGACCCGGAACGCGGCCGGCTGGAATTCGGCGTCGATCAACAGGTTGCCGAACGCCGGAGCACAGGCCGCGCCGAGCAACGCCCCGACGGCCGCCGCCACGGCGCCGACCACCAGCGCCTCGGCGTACATCATCCGCCGGAGTTGGCGCGGGGTGGCGCCGACGGTACGCAGCAGGCCGAACTCCCGGCGCCGCTGGGCCACCGCGAAGGCGAACGTGGACGCCACGACGAAGATCGAAACGAACCCGGCCAGTGCCGTCATCGCGGTCAGCACCTGCATGCCGATCCACCGCGTCCGGGCGTCGCGCCGAGGTTCGAGTTCCGCCCGGGCGTCGCCGCTCAGCACGCTGCCGTCCCGGCCGACGATCGCCGACGCCGCCGCCCGTACCGCCGCCGGATCGGCGTCCTGCCCCGTCACCAGACCGATCACCCGGACCCCACCGGCCAGCGGTACCGCGGCGCTGTCGGCGACGAAGAAACCGGGGCCGTCGACGGTGCCGGAGACGGTGTACCGGGTCGGTCCGGTCGCGGTCAGCAGGGTGACCGTGGCACCCGGGGCGAGTGCCAGGGCGCGGTCGAGGACCACCTCGTCGGCCCGGACGGGTGGGCTCCCCGCGACCAGCCGGTACGGCGCCAGCGCGGCACTCGACCAGCCGTGTCCCTGCGGGTCGGAGAGCGCGGGCTCGCCGACCGGTCGGCCGTCGCGCACCGCCTGGGCGTAGAACGAGCGGTCCGGCACCGCCGCCCGCACCCCGGGAATAGCGGCGAGGCGGTCGACCAGCTCGGTCGTCCGCTCCGCTGACCAGGGACGGCGTTCGGGAAACGCTCCGGACACCTCCGCGACGGCGGGACCGGCCACCAGCACCTCCGTGCCGGCGTACCGGTCCGGCACCTGGGGCCTCGCCGAGACCAGGATCAGCGCCGTCATCGACATCAGCGCCACGCCGAGGCAGAGTGCGACGAACGGGCCGAGCAGGCCGGTCCAGCGGGCCCGCAACGCGGCACCGGTCAGCATGCCAACTCCAGCCGGGTCATCCGGGCGGCGATCGACTCCGCGGTCAGCTCGCCGTCGAGTTCGTCCACCACCCGGCCGTCGGCCAGCAGGACCACCCGGTCGGCGTACGCCGCCGCGACCGGATCGTGCGTCACCATGACCACTGTCTGGCGGTGCTGGTCGACGAGGTTGCGCAGCAGCCGGAGGATGTCCCGGGAGGTCCTGGTGTCCAACGCGCCGGTCGGCTCGTCGGCGAAGAGTACGGCCGGTCGACTGATCAGGGCCCGGGCGATCGCCACCCGCTGCTGCTCGCCACCGGAGAGTTCGTCGGGCCGGTGGCGGGCCCGTCCGGCCAGGCCGACCTCGGCCAGCGCCGCGTGCAGTTGTGCCGGATCAGGCCGACGACCGGCCAGGCGCAGCGGCAGCGAGACGTTCTGCTCCGCCGTCAGCGCCGGCACCAGGTTGTACGACTGGAAGACGAATCCGACCCGCTCCCGACGTAACAGGGTCAGCGCGGTCTCGTTGAGCGCGCCGAGTTCGGTTCCGTCGATCCTGATCGTGCCGGCGGTCGGCCGGTCCAGCCCGGCGGCGCAGTGCAACAGGGTCGACTTGCCGGAGCCGGACGGACCCATCACCGCGCTGAAGGTGCCCCGTCCGAAGTCGAGGGTCACCCCGTCCAGCGCGTTCACCCGCCGCGCACCGGAGCCGTACGCCCGGTCGACCTCGCGGAGCGCGACGGCCTGGCCCGGTTCCGCGTCGTTCTCTCGTTCTGCCATGCCGTACAAGGTCCGTCATCTCACCGGCCCGGCACATCGGAGCGGAACCGTCACTTCCGACCCCGTCCTGCGGGGTACGCCGTCCACCGGCCGCCCGCCGCGTCAGCCCGGAGGATGACCGTCGCCGGGTTGACGTGTCGCCTCCGCCGGGCGGCTACCGTCGACGGATGACCGCCGCCGACGTGCGTCCGCTGCTCACCCGCCGGTTGCGTGGCGTCGACCTGATAGCGCTCGACGTGCTGCCCGCGATCGGCCTGCTGCTCGTCGTCGGGTACGCCGCTGCGGACCCGCCCACGGTCAGCGACAGCCCGAACGAGCTGTTCCACGAGCCGGCCTGGCTCACCGTGCTCTTCACCGTCGCCGCCTCGCTGCCGATCGCGGTACGACGGCGGTGGCCGCTGCCGGTGCTGGCGGTGGTCTCGGCCGGCGCGCTGTCGTCGGTGCTGGTCTCGGTGGTGCCGATCTACGCATCCCCGGCCGTCTTCCTCGCCATCGCCTTCGCGCTCTACCAGGTGGCGGTCGCCGAGCCGCTCCGCCGGTCGGTCCCGGCCCTGCTGCTGGTGCTGACCGGCGCACTACTGGTGGCGTTACCCCGGTCGACCGGAGGGACCGACGACGCTCCCGGACTGGGCTTCGCCGGCCTGGTACTCGGCGCCGCGTGGACCCTCGGCCGGGTGGTCCGGGAACGCCGGGCGTACGCCGAGCGGATGGCGGCGCAGGCGGCGACCCAGCTCGCCGAGCGGGCGACGACCGAGGAGCGGCTGCGGCTGGCCCGGGAACTGCACGACATCGTGGCGCACAGCATGAGCGTGATCACGGTCAAGGCGGCGATCGCCAACCACGTCGCCGAGTCCCGTCCGCAGGAACTACGGGAGGCGCTGCGGGACATCGAGGCGACCAGCCGGGGCGCGCTGACGGAGCTGCGGCGTACCCTCGGCGTGCTCCGGGCCGGCGCGCCGGCCGGGCTGGTCGAGTTCGGACCCGCTCCCGGCCTCGCCGACCTGCCCGACCTGGTCCAGCGGGCCACCCAGGCCGGTACGGACGCGGCACTGGCGCTGGACCTGGCCGGCGTGCCGGAGCCGCCGGAGGACGTCGGCCGGTCGGTCTACCGGATCGTCCAGGAGGCGCTGACCAACGTGGTCAAGCACGCCGGACCGACCCGGTGCCGGGTGACGGTGACCGCGACCGTGGCCGCCGTACGGGTCGAGGTGACGAACGATCCCGGTCGGCCCGTCCGGCCGGCCGACCCACGGGGACAGGGGCTGATCGGCATGCGGGAACGGGTCAACCTGTACGGCGGAACGTTCGCCTCCGGCCCGTTGCCCGACGGCGGCTTCCGGATCTGCGCCGAGCTGCCCTGCCGGCCGCCGGACGCCCCGGCCCCGACGCCCGTCGACCCGCCCGTCGAGTCATCGCCGCTTGCCGGCCCGTCGCCGGCCGCCGGTCCGTCGCGGCCCGCCAATCCTTCACCTCTTGCCGGTCCGTCGCTGCCCGACGCCCCGTCGCTGGCCGTCGGTCGGCCGGCACCGGGCGACATCCTCGGAGCGGACTGGTGACGGACCGGCCCGTACGGGTGCTCATCGCCGACGACCAGGCGCTGCTCCGGGGCAGTTTCCGGGTACTGGTCGAGACGACACCGGGGCTGACCGTGGTCGGTGAGGCCGGCACCGGCGCGGCAGCGGTGGAACTGGCCGAACGGGAGCGCCCCGACGTGGTGCTGATGGACGTCCGGATGCCGCAGATGGACGGCATCGAGGCGACCCGGCGGATCGCCGCGTCGCCCGCCGCCGCGCAGGTCCGGGTGCTCATCCTCACCACCTTCGACCTCGACGAGTACGTCTACGCGGCGCTGCGGGCCGGAGCCAGTGGATTCCTGCTCAAGGACGCCCCGCCGGAGGACCTGCTGACGGCGATCCGGGTGGTGGCCGCCGGTGAGGGCCTGCTCGCCCCGAGCGTGACCCGACGGCTGATCGCCGAGTTCGCCCGGTTGCCGGAGCCGGACCGGCCGGTGGCCCGCGACCTGGTCGGGGTGACCGAGCGGGAGCGGGAGGTGCTCGTCCTGATCGGACGCGGCCTGTCCAACGCCGAGATCGCCGGTCACCTGCGACTCAGCCCGGCCACGGTGAAGACGCACGTGGGCCGCCTGCTCGGCAAGCTGCACGCCCGGGACCGGGCCCAATTGGTGATCGTCGCCTACCGGACCGGGCTGGTCTCGGTGCCGAACCCCTGACCGTGGGTTGCGGGTTCCGCCCGGTCCGGCTCACCGACCATCGAGGTGGACCAGCAGGAGCTGTTCGGGATGCAGCGGCGGCGCCTGGAGTCCGGCGGCGCCGAGGGTACGCCCGGACAGCCGTACCCCGGGCCCGGTGACCCAGGGCGGCGGGGCGGGCAGGACCTTCTCGGCGACGTCCGGCGCCAGCGCGCGGACCAGGTACCGACGGTCGGGGTCCAGACCCGGCAGGCGTACCGGGCCGGGGTTGGCCGTCGTGCCGGTCGCGGTGGCGACGATCGCCATGATCGCCTCGGCCCGGTCCGGCGCGACCACCCCGTGCACCCACAGGGCCGGATCCGGATGATCGGCCCGGACCACCGTGCCGCCGTGGACCAGGTCCCGGTGCCGCTTGTACAGCGTCACCCACCAGGCCAGCTCCCGCTGCTCCTCCGGGGTGGCCGAGGTCAGGTCCCACTCGATCCCGAAGCTGCCGAAGAAGGCGGTGCCGGCCCGGAAGGTGAGGCCGTGGGTCCGGCCGGTGGTGTGCGCCCGGGCGGCACCGACGTGCGCCCCGATCAGCTCCGGCGGCAGCAGCAACTGCGTCCAGCGCTGGATGGACTGCCGTTCCAGGGCGTCGATGCAGTCGCTGCCCCAGATCCGGTCGGTCCGCTCCAGGATTCCGAGGTCGACCCGGCCGCCTCCGGAGGAACACGACTCGATCTGCAGCCGTGGATGGCGTTCCCGCAGCGTGTCGAGCAGTCGGTAGGCCGCCAGGGTCTGCGCGTGCACCCGGGCCCGGCCGGACGGCTGCGTTCCGGCGTCGAGCAGGTCCCGGTTGTGGTCCCACTTCAGGTACGCGATGCCGTACTCCCGAACCAGCGTGTCGAGCCGGTCGAGGATGTGGTGGTAGGCGTCCGGCTGGGTCAGGTCGAGCACCTGCTGCCAGCGGGCCTCGCGGGGCAGCCGCCCGCCGGTGCCGAGCATCCAGTCCGGATGGGCCCGGGCCAGGTCCGAGTCGGGGTTGATCATCTCCGGCTCGACCCAGAGCCCGAACTCCAGGCCCAGCCCGCGTACGTGTGCGACCAACGGGTGCAGCCCGTCGGGCCAGACGTCCGGGTCGACGTACCAGTCGCCCAGACCGGCCCGGTCGTTGCGGCGGCCCCGGAACCAGCCGTCGTCCAGGACGAACCGCTCGGCCCCGATCCGGGCGGCGGCGTCCGCGAGCGCCGTCAGCCGAGCGAGATCATGGTCGAAGTAGACGGCCTCCCAGGTGTTCACCACGACCGGCCGGGCCCGTCGCTGCGCCGTCACCGACCGGCGCAGGTGGGCGTGGAAGCGGGCCGACATCTCGTCCAGACCGCGCCCGTACGAGCCGTACACCCAGGGCGTCCGGTAGTGCTCACCCGGTGCCAGCACGATCTCGCCGGGCAGGAGCAGCTCACCGGCGCCGAGCAGCGCCTCGCCCTCGGGAGTCCGCTCGGCGTGGATCCGGTGGTTACCGCTCCACCCGAGGTGGAGGCCCCAGACCTCGCCGGACCGGAAGCCGAAGTCCGCCGTACCGGCGACCAGCAGCAGGGTGGCGTCCAGGCCCGGTTTGCCCCGGCGACTCTCCCGCAGCCGGGTGCCGACGGTGAACGGGTGCCGCTGCGGCGCGCGCTCGCGGCACCACCGACCCGTGAGGTCGAGCAGTTCGGCCGCCTGTGGCGGTACCGGCAGGCCCAGCGCCAGCCCGTCCAGCTGGTACGGGTCCGCGTGGGCCGGATTGGCGAGATCGGCGCGCAGCCGAACCAGGCCGCCCGGATCGAGTTCCAGCTCGATGACCAGATCCAGGGCGGCGTCGTCGTCCCGGGCCGTCGCGACGACGCCGGTCGGTACGCCGTCGGGCCCGTCCACCACGCGCAGTTCGGTCCGCTGGAACCGGGGCGACCAGTCCCGACCGGACCGGTGGCCGGACAGGCCGGGCAGACCGAACCAGGCGTGGGTGTGCTCGGGGAGGATGCCGACTCCCCGCCCGTCGGGCGAGCCGTGCCGGACCGGCCGGCGCAGCGCGGTGGCCAGGTCGAGCAGTTCCGGGCCGGTCAGCGGCCCGAGGTCGGCACCCCAGTGCAGCACCACCGGCACCCCGGAGTCGCTGCCGTCCAGCAGCAGACTGACCCCGGCCCGGCGCAGGTGGACCAGGTCGGCGGCGGCGTCCCGGACCGGTTCGGGATGGCGGGTCTGGCTCGGGACCGTCATGAGGGTGCCTCCGGACTCGAGGGGTTTGTGACGACCTGGCGCGGGTAGCGTGCCTTCGGCCGTCGTGTCCCGTCAACGGCCCGTACCGCCCGGAGGCCCGTTCCCACCAGCGGGCGCCGCCCAGGAAACCGGGTACGGCCACAGAGCCGGCATGGTGGACAATCTGCAGCGTGACCGACAGCAACCTTCCCCCCGTCGTGCCCGCCGGCCGGGAGTCCCCGCTCGACGACCTGCGGTGGCGGGGTCTTCTCTTCGACTCCACCGACGTCGCCGAGCTGCAGGAGCATCTGGGCTCCGGTCCGGTGACCTTCTACGTCGGGTTCGACCCCACCGCGCCGAGCCTGCACATCGGTAACCTGCTGCAGATCGTGACTGCCCGCCGGCTACAGCTCGCCGGGCACCGCCCGCTGCTCCTGGTCGGCGGTGCGACCGGGCTGATCGGTGACCCCAACGAGCGGGGCGAGCGGATCCTGAACACCCCGGAGGTGGTCGCCAACTGGGTCGACCGGATCCGCGAGCAGCTCGCCCCCTTCGTCTCGTACGAGGGGGAGAACGCCGCCCGGCCGGTCAACAACCTGGACTGGATCGGCGTGATGTCGGTGGTCGAGTTTCTCCGGGACGTCGGCAAGCACTTCCCGGTCAACCGGATGCTCGCCCGTGAGGTGGTCAAGGCCCGGCTGGACAGCGGAATCAGCTACACCGAGTTCAGCTACCAGTTGCTACAGGCCAACGACTTCTTCGAGCTGCACCGGCGGCACGGCTGCACGCTGCAGTTCGGCGGCTCGGACCAGTGGGGGAACATCACCGCCGGCGTCGACTACGTACGCCGGCGCGGCGCCGGGCCGGTACACGCCTTCGTCACACCACTGGTCACCAAGGCGGACGGCACCAAGTTCGGCAAGACCGAGGGCGGGGCGGTCTGGCTCGACCCGACGATGACCAGCCCGTACGCCTTCTACCAGTTCTGGGTCAACACCGACGACCGCGACGTGGGTCAGTACCTGCGGTACTTCAGCTTCCGGTCGCACCAGGAGATCGAGGAGTTGGAGAAGGCGACGGCGGAGCGACCGGCGGCCCGGATCGCCCAGCGGGCGCTCGCGGAGGAACTGACCGCCCTGGTGCACGGCGCCGAGGAGGCCCGGCAGGCGGTGGCGGCGAGTCAGGCCCTGTTCGGCCGGGGCGCCCTCGACGAACTGGCCCCGGAGACCCTGCGGGCGGCGTTGGGGGAGGCCGGCCTCGTCCGGCTGGAAACGCTGCCTCCGGTGGCCCAGATGTTCCGGGAGGCGGGATTGGTGAGCAGTCTCAACGAGGCACGACGCGCGATCGGCGAGGGCGGCGCGTACGTCAACAACGAGCGGGTCACCGATCCGGAGGCTGCCGTCGCGCCGGATGCTCTGCTGCACGGCCGGTTCCTGGTGCTGCGCCGTGGCAAGCGCACCTTTGCCGGTGTGGAGCTGGTTCCCGGTCAATGATGTGACGCGGAATGCCCTCGGTGGATTTGACGTCGCCCGCCCCGGCCGCGTAATTTTCTCTCTGCCAGCGGGGGAACGGACGAACGGCGCGAAACGCGCAGAGGCCGGAACCGCAGGCGAAGCTCAAGGTCGAACGGTGGGTGACCACCCGGTCTGACCTGGCGGGCGGGGCGACCCGGATGGCTCGGACAGAGCGATTTGGAGTTGCGGACCTGACCGAGTAGAGTGAACAACTGGCAGTGAGCCGGGCGAGCGCGTGGGTGACTTCACGAGCGGCCGGTCTGCCGGAATCCTGGATCGGGTCAGCCGATTGGCTGCGCCCTGATTGAGGAAATGGCTTGATCGAATGGAACGGATGTCTGCCGGTTAATTCGGTTTGACGACGTGAAAACGGTCAGCTAACGTAATACAAGCGCCCGGCGGAAACGCTGGGGGTGGATGGTGGCCCCGGGTGGTGGGTTTCGGCT
>NZ_JBHSPR010000086.1:0-8082 GCF_042658085.1 Plantactinospora solaniradicis
GAGATGCCTGCCGTTGTAGGGGGCGTAGGTGAAGTCCTTGAGCGAGACCCACCCCGACCTCGGGTTCGCCAGCGAGCCCGTCGATGACCAGCGGTACGTCGACGGAAGATCACACGTGCCCGTCGGCGGCGGCGTGGTGGGGTTACTCCCGCCGTCGACGCGGACGAGTTGCCACTGCTGGTTGTTGCCGTTCCAGTCGTCGTACTGCACGATGTTTCCGCCGTCAGCGGTCGAGGCGCCCTGGACCTCCACCACCTTGTTGCTGTTCCGGTTGATCAACCGGACGTAGCCACCGTCGGAGTCGCTCAACCGGAACTGCTGGTTGGTCCCGTTGCCGTCGGCCCACTGCACGATGCTGGCACCGTTGGCGGTCGACAGGTTGTAGACGTCCAGCACCTTGCCCGACAGCCGCGACCGCAACCGGTAGTAGCCACCGCCCGAGTCCACGAACTGCCACTGCTGCTGGTTGCCGTTGTTCCGTGCCCACTGAACGATCCGCGCACCGTCATTCGTGGCCAGGTTGTACACGTCCAAGGCCTTGCCACTGTTGCGGTTGATCAACACGTACCACGCGCTCGTGTCGACCGTCGCCGCCGATGCCGGCGCCGAACCGAACGCGACCGCAGCGGTAGCGACGAGGGCGGCCACCACGGTGACGACGAGCGCGGACCGCCAGCGACGTCGCGGGACGCGAACCGTACCCTGGCAGGCCGGCCCTGGAACCGGCGTGACTGGTGGCGCCTGCGCCACGACATCCATAGTCTTTCTCCTTTGCCCGAACCACCCGAGGCGCCGTGCGCCACGCGTGGAGTAGTGGCGTTCCTCGCATTCCCGGGACGGCACAGTAAAAGGTGCGGGGGTGGCCGGTTACGCCGTCCGTCACTTCGACGTGACGGCGTGGACGGATGGATTGCCCGGCCAGGCTCGTCGCCAACGCACCAGTGATGCTCTGATCTGTCCTCCCGTAGTGCGGGAACCGAACGATGTTAACGCTCACATGAACGGCTGCAAGGTCTCACGGACATCAAGTGAGACACGGGAGAGCCGCTCAGGCGGATGTACGGCATATTGCCAGACTGTTACGAGGTATTCAAGGGGTGAACGTCAATGCGTTAACCGGGAGAGCGGCCCAACGACCGACGAGGACACACTCCGGATAATCCGACCCGCACGGCGGTGACTGATAACACTTTCCGCCGAAGAACATCGGATCGGTCACCCGAAAAATCTAACAGCAATTTTCTGTTATCGATGCCGGCGCCGTACGGTCGCGATGCACCCGAAGGCACGGGCGCCGGGCACGGGTGCTTTCTGGATCAGGGGATCGTGCGGCCAGGCAGTTGGCCTCGGTGCGGTGGGTCCGCGCCAGCCCGGGTGCAGGTGATGGCGGCTGTTTCGACGGCGAATCGCATGGCGCCGGCGATGTCGTGTTCGTGCCAGGCCGGCCCTGATCCGAATCGGTACAACTCTGCGAGCAGGCCGGCGGTGAACGCGTCCCCGGCGCCGATGGTGTCGACGACCTCCACCACCGGCGCCGCCTCCCGCAGCACGCCGGCACCGGTGGCGGCGACCGCTCCCTCGGGTCCGAGAGTCGCGATCGTGAGCACCGCGCCGAGACCGCGCCAGTGTTGGAGGACGTCACCAACCCGTTCGTCCGGATAGAGCCAGGCGATGTCCTCGTCGCTGGCCTTGACCACGTGGGCGTAGCTCACGAGCTGCTCAACCGTCGCCCGGGCTTGGGCGCGAGTGCCGACCAGGCCGGGTCGGATGTTCGGGTCAAGGCTGACCACCATGCCGCGTTCCTGGGCCGCGCGCAGCGTATCGCCCACGTGTTCGGCCCCAGGGGTCAGGAACGCCGCCAGGGAGCCGGCGTGCAGGATGCCATGGTGGTCGAGTGCGGGAGCCAACTCCGCTGGCTGCCATTGCCAGTCGGCGGTGCCGTCGACGTAGAAGTCGTAGGCGGCGGTGCCGTCGGCGGCCAGTGACACGACCGAGAGAGTCGCCGGCTCGGTGGCGGTGACGGCGTGGCTGAGGTCGACGCCGTTGGCTTCGGCGTACTCGCGCAGCCGGCGGCCGAGCGGGGCGGCGGAGAGCCGGGCGAGCAGCCTGGCCGGCATGCCGAGCCGGGCGAGCCCGACGGCGACGTTCAACGGACTACCGCCGGGGTGAGCGGCGAACTGACCGTCTGGCCCCTCGACGAGGTCGATGACTGCTTCGCCGATGATCGTGATGGCCGACGCGCTCACGACGCCTCTCTCTGCTCGGGTGGTTACGTCTCGGCAGGGGCTACCGGCGGTCACACGCCGCTGTCGGAGTGGGCCATCCGGACAGGCGGGGACGCTTCGGTCAGCCCGGCCATGACCAGCCCGGCGCCGGGGCGGTAGCGGACGGGGATCGGGTCGGTCAGTTCGCCGACGAACTCGCCGTCGACCTCGTCGAGGAAGCCGATGAGCGCCCAGTGCCCGTCGAGAGCGGGTACCAGGCGGGGCGCGTACAGGTTCGGGTACGGGAACGGCTGCGCGGATGGGATGTCCCAGGGCCCGTGGATCGTCGGCCCGGTCGCGACCCAGACGCGATGATCGGCGCGCTGTGGCGACGCGGCGGCGTTGGTGCAGAACAACAGGAGGGGCTGTCCGTCGACGACCGCGACCTGGGGCACCTCGAGGTGGCCGAATCCGGCCGGGGCGGACAGCGGTGGCCGGACGGTCCAGTTGACCAGATCCTCGGAGGTGGCGTACCCGATGACGCCGCGTTCGGCCGACGGCCCGTGGTTGGCGCGGGCGGTGACGAGCATGTGCCAGCCATCGCCGGCGGGGTCGGGGAAGACCCACGGATCACGCCAGGCCTGCTCGTACCACATGTCGCGGTCCAGTAGTTCGTACCAGGTCGGGTCGGCTTCCACGAGGGGGTCGGTGCCGTGCCGGTGCCAGGTGGTCAGGTCGTCGGAGACGGCCAGGCCGATGCGTTGCACCAGCCCGTTCTCGGCGCGACTGACCCCGGTGTAGAACATGTACCAGCGACCGTCCGGGCCGCGGAGGGTGCTGCCGGTCCAGGTGGCCAGGTCGTCCCAGCCCGGCGTGTCGGCGGGAACGAGCGCGTCGGCGACCAGGCGCCATGAGCGCAGGTCGGTGGAGACGGCGTGGCCGATGGCGGCATGCAGGTGCCGGCGGTGCGGATCGAGCAGGGCGCGGGAGGCACGCAGGAAGAACACGTGCCGCAGACCGTCGTCGTCCTGTGCGTACCAGCTGTCCCATACCCAGTGGTCTGGCAGACGTAACATGGCCGGAAAGCTACCAGATAAATCGGTTTAGCAGGACGTCGGGTTTCGAGAGCCACGGTCCCGGGACCCGTGGGTGTCGAAGGACGTGACTGTTATACGGCGGGTGCGGCGATGGATTTGCGTCGGCGCAGCGGCATGGGGACGAGGGTTGGTTCGGTGACGCCGCCGTCGAGGAGAAGTTCGACCGCGCGGCGTCCCATCTGTTCGTGTGGCAGGGCGGCGGTGGACAGACCGGGGCGTAGCCAGGCGGCGATGGGGTCGTCGTCGAACGAGACCAGGGAGATGTCGTCGGGAACTGCCAGCCCGGCCTCGCCGAGCGCCTGGTAGGCGCCGAAGGCCAGTCGGTCGTTCATGCAGATGACCGCACTGGGTCGATCCGGCTTGCGCAGCAGCGTGCGCATGGCGGCGTAGCCATGCTCGGGCAGCCAGTCGCTGCAGAACGCCTCGGCGTACAGGGCGGCGCCGCTGGCGGAGAGCGTGTCCCGGATGCCGCGCAGCCGCGCCGGTGGGGCGAGGGAGACCTCCGGGTCGCGTTCCTTGAGCCGGTTGCGGCCGATGAGCGCGATTCGGTCGCGGTGGCCCTGCTCGATCAGGGCGGTGGTGACGGTCCGGCCGGCCCGCTCGTCATCAGGTAGCACGCAGGGCAGGCTCTCCGAGCTGATGGCGTTGAGCAGCGTGACCGGGCCGGCCAGGATAGCGGGCGGTACCGTCAGTCGCCGGGTCGCCATCGCCGCGTAGATGACCCCGTCGACCTGGCGGTCGAGCATCGCCTCGATCGCGTACTGCTCGAACGCCGCGTCGCCCTGTGTCTCCGTGATCAGCAGCACGTGGTCACGTTCGCGGGCGGCGTCCAGCGCGCCGCGGATGAGGTCACCGGCGAACCGGGTGGTGGCGACGATGTCGGAGACGAACGCGATGGTGGCCGTCTTGCGGGTACGCAGACTCCGCGCGGCGACGTTGGGTCGGTAGCCGAGTTCCTCGGCGGCCGCGAAGACGCGCTGGTGGGCCTCGGGAGACAGGCGGGTCCCCTCCCGCCCGTTCAGCACCATCGACGCGGCGGTCTTGGACAGCCCGGCCCGGCGCGCGACATCCGCCAGCGTTGCTCTGTTGCGGCCCATCAGTCCTCCGAATCAAGGCGGTCCAACCGAGTCGCCGCCGTCCCCACATGATGCGACAGCCGACGCGGCCCAGCGCCGGTGGTGGCCAGCGCGGCGGACAGATGTCCCGTGAACCAGCCGTTTCCGCGTCGTTGCCAACTTGTTCTTGACACCGCTGCGCGACGGACGCATGCTCTGCTAAATCAGTTTAGCGAGCAAGTTTACCCCTCGGAGGGTGGCCCCGACGCCCGCACGAGGAGACCTGTTGAGATAGCGCACGCCCTGGGCTCGGGGTTCCGGGTCGCGACGTACGCGTCGCGGCCGGGATCGGGCGGTCACGGCGGATCTGTGACGGAGCCGCCGTGCCGGACGGGTCTGGTGGAGTGCGCGAAGAAGTCGAGGAGTCACAAAAGTGCGCAGCTTTTCAACGAGGCGCTCCGGGCGACGCGGGTTGGCGATACTCGCGCCGCTACTGACTGTCGCGATAGCAATCACCGCATGTAGTACACCTGGTTCGGAGAACCAGCCGAGCGCGGATTCCAGCGCGGCGGTCAGCACAGAACTCGGCGCTGACCCGATCACTCTGGAGATGTACGCCGAGACCGGTTTTCCGCTGGCGAAGGCGCTGGCCGACGAGTTCACCAAGCAGTACCCGCAGGTGAAGTTCAACATCCGCGAGGACCAGTTCGCGGTGATCGTGGAGAACGCCCCGCGCGTTCTGGCCTCGGACAACGCGCCGGACATCATCCGACTGCCCACGATGGTTGACCTGGTCAAGGACGGGTTGCTGAAGAACCTCGACCCGTACTTCAGCGCGTACGGGTGGGATCGTTTCCCCGCCTCGCAACTGGTGCAGCTCCGCGTCGCCGACGGTGGACGCCCGCGCGGTGCCGGCTCGCTGTTTGGAATGGGGCTGGGCTACAGCGTGACGGGCGTCTTCTACAACAAGACACTGGCCAGGCAGGCCGGCATGACTCAGCCGCCGGCCACCGTCGCCGAGTTCGAGGAACTGCTGGCCAAGGCCAAAGCCGCCAACCTGCAGCCGATCATGCAGTTCAACAAGAACACCGCCGGGATCAACTTCCCCCATCAGGCGCTGCAGAACCAGTTCGGTGACCCCGCCCAGGTGGCGGACTGGGTTTTCCAGAAGCCGGGTGCCACGTTCGACACCCCGGCCGCGCTGAGGGCCACCCAGACCATCCAGAAATGGGCGCAGGCCGGGTACTTCCCGAAGGACGCGAATGCCCTGGACTACACCGCCATGATGGGTGAGTTCCAGAAGGGCAATGGCCTGTTCATGTTCAACGGCGACTGGGAGTCGAGCAACCTCGACAAGTCGATGCCCGGCAACGTGGGCTTCTTCCTCTTTCCCACCGAGTCTGCCGGCGGCAAGCACGTCGCGATGTCCGCGCCCAACACCTTCGGAGTCGGTGCGAAGGCCAAGCACCCGGACGCCGCCGCCTTCTTCCTCAACTGGCTGCACACGAACGCGAAGGCCCGGGAGGTCTCGGTGCAGGTCGGCGGGTCCCACCCCGGTGGCCCCTCGGATCTGGCCGTCTCCGCTGCCGGCGAGGGAACCGTCCTGGCCGAGACGCTCAAGGCGTCGCAGCAGCTCGGAGCAGAGAACGGAGCAGTGGACTTCACCGCGAACGCCACCGGCGGGATCTTTGCTTCGGCGATCACCCCCGAGATGCAGAAGCTGATCGCCGGTCAACAGACGCCGGAGGGCTACGTCAAGGCGGTCCAGGCCGAGTACCAGAAGGAACTGTCCCGATGACGTCTGCCTCCGGCAGCGCACCGAGCAGGCGGGACGGGGCCTCGGCACGGCCCGCCCGCCTGGAACACCCCCCGTCCGCGCGGGCCCACCAACGCAGGTGGGCCCGCGCGGCCCGGTGGAGTGGCTGGCTCTACGTGCTGCCCGCCCTGCTCATGTACGCCGTCTTCGTCCTTCGCCCCCTCGTTCTCACCGTCCAGTACTCGTTCTACGACTGGAACGGGATCGGACTGGCCCGATGGGCGGGCCTGGACAACTACGTGACGGTGTTCACGGACAGCGACCTGTTGAAGATCATCTCGAACGCGCTCGTTCTGATCATCTTCTTCAGCCTCATCCCGGTCGGGCTCGGGTTGCTGGTGGCCAGCCTCGTCCGCCGGATCACCGCCGGACCGTTCGGCACTGCCGTGCGGACCATCCTGTTCCTGCCGCAGGTGATCCCCCTGGTCGCAGCCGGCATCGCGTGGAGCTGGCTGTTGTCCTCGAACGGACTGGTCAACCAGGTGCTCAGGGCGGTCGGCCTGGGCGGGCTCACCCGGGCGTGGCTTGGCGAGTTCGACACCGCACTCCCGTCCGTCGGGGTGATCGGTGCCTGGGTTCTGCTCGGCCTGTGCACGATCCTGCTGGTGACCGGGATGAGCAAGATCGACCCCGCGCTGTACGAGGCGGCCCGGCTCGATGGCGCCGGGTCGGTACGCGAGTTCTTCGCGGTTACCCTGCCCAGCCTGCGCCAGGAGATCGGTATCTGCCTCACCGTGACCGTGATCGCCGCCCTGGCCAGCTTCGACATCGTCTACATCTCCACCAGCGGCGGCCCCGGCGTGCAAACCACCGTGCCGGGCCTGGAGATCTACCGCCTGGCGTTCGCTCAGCGTCAGGTCGGGCTCGCCTCGGCGCTGGCCGTCGTCCTCATGCTGCTGGTCCTGGTGTGTGTGCTGCCGATCCAGCGGCTGACCCGGGAGGACAAGGGATGAACCTGAGCCGACGTGAACAACTGACCGGTCGGGTCTTCCTGGTCGCGCTGGTCCTCATCACGCTACTGCCGTTCGTGAGCATGCTCTCCGCGGCCCTGCAGCCTCGCGGTACGGTCCCGACCGGGCTGTCCTGGCCATCGGACCCGCAATGGGGAAACTTCGTCGACGCCTTCACGGTCGCCAACATGGGCGCATTGCTCCGCTCCAGCCTGCTGATCGTGCTGGGCGTCGTGCCGGTCTCCGTGGTCATCGCCACCATGGCCGGCTTCGGACTCGGTCACCTGCGCGTTCCCGGGGGCGGGATCGCCTTCGGGCTGCTCCTACTCGGTCTGACGCTGCCGTTCGAGGCGATAGTCACCCCGATCTACTACCAGATGCGCGACCTCGGTCTGCTCAACACCCGTTGGGCGATAGTCCTGCCGCTCATCGGGCTGTACATGCCGTTCGCGGTGTTCTGGATGCGGGCCCACTTCGCCAACGTGCCGACCGAGCTGTCCGACGCCGCTCGCGTCGACGGCAGCACGACCTGGCAGCTGTTCTGGCGCGTTCAGGTCCCGTTGGCCCGGCCGGCCATCGCCTCGCTGACCATCTTGCTGTTCCTGTGGACCTGGAACCAGTTCCTGCTCGCCATCGTGCTCGTCGATGACGCCACCAAACGCACGATGGCCGGCGCCCTCGGCGCCTTCCAGGGGCAGTGGGGCACCGACCTGGTGCTGCTGTGTGCCGGCTCGCTGCTCATCCTCACCCCGACCCTCATCGTGTTCCTGATCTTCCAACGTCAGTTCATCAAAGCCCTGCTCCAGGGATCTCTGAAGGGGTAGCGCGATGACGAGGGGGACGGGGAACGGGCAGTGTGATCGGCGGGGTGGGGGTTCTTTTCGGGTGGTGGGGTGATCTGGGTTTTGGGTCGCGTGGCGGGCTCGGTGTGGGTCCGAGCCCGCCGCTGCGGTTGGTTCT